>JACKLG010000007.1 GCA_024236035.1 Candidatus Paracaedibacteraceae bacterium | reverse complement strand
CAAATGACCTCAACTTACCAGAAGAATTCAAAACTGATGAATGGTGGAAGAAACGTGGGTTATAACCCATCATTCTTTAACTATTGGGTCCAGCGGCACGCGGGTGGGATGTTGAGGTGAGTATAGAGACGTGTGAGGCTGTGGTTAGATGGATATTAGAAAGGAACTAAACCGAACGAGAAAATCCAGGTATTAGGGGGAAGTTCTTGTTAACCCTCTGGTTAAAGCAATTGTTTTATGTGCAATTTTTATAAATAATGTGGCGTATCAAACATGCTGTAAGACGCCCGCAATCTTTCATATGCGATAAGTTTCGTTGATATGTGTTTTCTGTTCATATAACACTTGATTTATATGCGAAACCCCCTTATGTAAAGAGTACAAATTCATTGATTAAATAAGAGTGATTTTATGATTGATTTAGGGTTGAATAAACCGGCGGCGGAAACTCGCGTAGTTGTGGCAATGTCTGGAGGCGTAGATAGTTCTGTTGCTGCAGGCTTAATGACAGAGCGAGGATATGATGTTATTGGCATTACGTTGCAATTATATGATTATGGTCAGGTGGCTCAAAAAAAAGGTGCTTGTTGTGCTGGTCAGGATATTTATGATGCCGCGATGGTCGCTGAAAAAATTGGGATACCGCATTACGTTTTTGATTATGAGGACCGATTTAAGCAAGGCGTGATTGATGATTTTGTGGAGTCTTATTTACAAGGGGAAACCCCCATCCCTTGTGTAAGGTGTAACCAAACCGTAAAGTTTAAAGATTTATTACAGGCAGCCAGAGATCTGAATGCTGATGCCATGGTAACAGGGCATTATGTGCAGCGATTGCAAGGCGACGATGGTCCTGAATTACATGCGGGGGTGGATCCTAATCGGGATCAAAGTTATTTTTTGTTTGCGACCACAAAAGAACAATTGGATTTTTTACATTTTCCATTGGGTCATATGAGTAAAGATGAAACCCGGGCACATGCAGCTCGATTTGGCTTAGAGGTTGCAGACAAACCTGATAGCCAAGATATTTGTTTTGTGCCAAATGGTGATTATGCAGGTGTAATTAAAAAGATGCGCCCTGACGCCTTGGAACCAGGTGATGTTGTTGATATGCAAGGTAATGTGTTGGGTCAGCACCCAGGTATTATTAATTTTACAATTGGTCAACGCCGTCGCTTATATATTAATAGTTTAGTGCCAAAGTACGTTGTAAAAATTATCCCTGAAACACGCCAAGTTGTTGTGGGTGATAAAGAAGATTTGCAGCGAACAAAACTGTATTTGAAAGAGATTAATTGGTTAGCGGATGTTCCGATGCATTTGTATAATAAGCCAATTGGTGTGAAGATTCGTTCTTCAAATGCGCCCATGAATGCGGGGGTTAAATTTTCAAATCCTGAAGATCAGTATATTGAGCTTGAGGATAGCGAGTATGGAATTTCTCCAGGCCAGGCATGTGTGATGTATGATGGCACACGTGTGTTGGGTGGCGGCTGGATAGTAGAAACTGCCTAAGCTTGGGTTTGTAAGGCTTTGAATTATTCAGGTGCAGCGTTAGATAGGGTTTTTCCTTGACAATTAGATGGCTCTGTTTAGGATATGCATAAAAGGTTAAACCATGCAATCATTCGCACATTTAAATACGTTATTTGATTCACAATACGCTGAGGAGCGCCTTCATCATGCATGGATTATAGAAGGTGCCGAAGAAGGAAAAGTTATTAATTGGTTGGAAGAAGTTACTGCCCGACTAATTGGCGGCCCTTTAGGAGAAGGATATTTTCATCCTAATGTAATGTGGATGAATCGGGAAGACTCGCATAATGTTGAGTCTGTACGTTCCGTCATACACTTTTTAGAAAAGACAAGCTGGGATGGTCACTGGAAAGTTGCCGTGATTTTTGGGGTTGAGCAGTTAAATCCTCAGGGGCAAAATGCCTTGCTGAAGATGGTAGAGGAACCACCTGCGCGTTCAATCATTTTTTTGATATCACAAAAAGTACGAACATTGTTGCCAACGTTGTATTCACGTGGTCTACATATTGTTTTGTCTGATGATCAACATAAAGAACATTCTGATCTGGATATTTTTGTTGAAGATTGGGTTAAGGCTGCAACTGAAATTATATTGCGTCAAAATTATGAAAAATTGTTTGATTTGCAAGTACGTTTGACAGAAGAAAATATAGATCCCGAAACCCAAGCAAAATGGACATTTTATGCTGTAAAGCAAATAATTAATATGGGGCAGATAGATGCAACATCTATCAACGCAAAATTTCAACACCTGGTTCAACATATATCCCATGAAGACTGGTTATCTAGATGGGAGCGAGGGCAAAAATATTATGCTGATGCAATGTATTTTAATGTGGACTTAAAACAGCTTTGCGTTAAACTAACAGTTAAAATATTAGGAGATAGATTATGAGAATTTATGCAAGCATACTTGGAGTACTTGTGCTTTTGATTACCAGTACTTATGGGGATTTTAATGGCGGGTATATCAAAGGAAGTTCTGCTATTGGTTTTAGTTATTTAAAATATACTCAGCCCCCGTCGATGAATGGAGATTCCCTAGTAACTGTTATCTATCCTCCAGAACCTAAGCTTAGCAAAGAAAAACCAACAATTGACTATAGTCAAGGTGTAGAAATTACACTTCTTTCTTTGGCGGCAGGATATGGCAACGTAGTAAATGATAAGGGGTTATATTTAGGTTTGGAATTGAATGCTAAACAAGATATGACTATGTCAGGATTATTTGTAAACAGATTCAATTTATTGGGGCGCGTTGGATGGGAAATAATGGATAATATATTACCGTATGCAGCCATTGGTTTTGGTGGGACGGATCTTGGCGCTAAAGAAAATTATGAAAAATATCCACATCTAGTTTCATCGCTAGGCATTGATATTAAATTATGGGGCTTTATTATAACGGGTCCCGTATTGGATTTTTATGTTAGTTTAAATGATATGCAAGAGTTTAAGTATAGCGCATCTGCAAAAATAAAACTTGAACTTCAGTACTCATTTTAATATTAAATAGACCTTATTGTAAGTGATAAGGTCTATTTTCTCTTCTTTTGTGCTTATAAAAAACATCATTCTGCGTTAAACTGCTCATTAATTGATAATAAATGAGATTCAAGAGATGAAAACACCTTATTATATTACTACCCCTATTTATTATGTGAATGACAAACCCCATATCGGACATGCGTATACTACGATTGCTGCTGATGTAATTGCTAGATTCAAACGTATGGACGGCTATGACGTTATGTTTTTAACAGGTACGGATGAGCACGGACAAAAGGTTAACAAATCTGCTGAAAATGCTGGAATAGACCCCCAGGTGTTTGTAGATAGAGTTTCTAAAAACTTTAAAGACTTAATGCCCATTTTAAATGTTACTCCAGATCGATTTATTCGTACAACGGAAGCAGATCACAAAAAGGCAGCACAAGACATGTGGAACCGGTTGGTTGCATCTGGTGATATTTATTTGGGAAGTTATTCGGGATGGTATTCGGTTAGGGATGAAGCCTTCTATGCAGAAAGTGAATTAATTGATGGAAAGGCTCCAACTGGGGCGCCGGTAGAATGGCTGGAAGAGCCAAGTTATTTTTTTAGACTTTCTAAATGGCAAGAACCCTTGCTGACGTTTTATGAACAGAATCCTGATTTTATCGCGCCTGTTAGTCGCCGTAACGAAGTTGTAAAATTTGTTGAGGGCGGCTTAATGGACTTGTCGATTTCCCGAACAAGCTTTAATTGGGGAGTTAAGGTTCCTGGTGATGAAAAGCATGTGATGTATGTTTGGTTAGATGCGCTGACGAACTATTTAACAGGCGTAGGATTTCCAGATACTGCAGTGGCTTCATACAAAACGTTTTGGCCTGCAGATTTACATTTAGTAGGTAAAGATATTTTACGTTTTCATGCTGTATATTGGCCCGCGTTTTTAATGGCTTCGGGGTTAGATTTGCCAAAACGCGTATTTGCCCATGGATGGTGGACAAATGAAGGCCAAAAAATTTCAAAATCATTGGGCAATGTGATTGATCCTATAGAATTAATTGATCAGTATGGGGCTGATGCGTTTCGTTATGTTTTGTTGCGGGAAGTAAGCTTTGGAAATGATGGGGATTTTTCTATCTTAGGGATGCGTAATCGTATTAATGCTGATCTTGCAAATGCCTATGGAAATTTAGTTCAACGGGTGTTGTCGTTTATTTATAAGCAATGTGATGGGATTATATATGCAGCTGATCAGCTGGAGCCACAAGACAAATTGATTTTATCTAACTTAGAAGATGCATTAAAAGATGTAAGAGAAGCGATAGAGCACCAAGCCTTACATAAAGTATGTGATGCGATTTGGCAGTGTATTTATGATGCAAATGCTTATGTGGATGCTGAAAAACCTTGGTCCTTGCGCAAAGAAAACCCAGAACGCATGAAGGAAGTTTTGTATGTGTTGTGTAATGTAATAAAACGTTTGGCGTTATTAACTTTTCCTATCTTGCCAAGTGCATCTAAAACTATTTTACTTCAGTTGGGCGTAACAAAGTTTGTGTATGAAAACTTTACAGAAATGATGCCCGAAAAACATAGTATTGAAGAACCTTATCCGGTATTTCCTCGTATAGCAGAGGAGGTATAAATGGATAAAATACAACTGCAGTGTCCTGAAACAAAATTAATGGGAATTAAAGTTAGAACGCATTATCAAAATGAATTAAATCCTTTGACGTCTAAAATCGCACAAACTATTCAGAAATATTGGCAAGAAAATATTTCTGATCAAATAGTTGGGCGGATTAACCCTGGACGAATGTTTGCCGTGTATACAGAATATGAAAGTGATCACACAGGCGGGTACACATATTTTTTAGGCGAAGAAGTATCTTCAGTTGAAAGTATTCCAACGGGTTTATCAGTGTTAACGTTACCTGAAGGAAATTATACCCGTTTTACGACTCAAGCAGCGCCATTACCCCATGTGATTATGGATGCGTGGTACAATATTTGGCAGATGACTGGCGAAGAAATGGGTGGAGAGCGGAGATTTCATTCTGATTTTGAAATATATGATGAACGCGCCCAAAATCCTTTAGCTGCGGTAGTAGATATTTATATAGGTTTGCAATAGCAAGAGGTGGTGGATGGAGCAAAGATTAAGCGTAATTACGTTGGGAGTTGAAAGCTTATCAAAAGCCAAGCAATTTTATACTGAAGGTTTAGGATGGAAATTGTCTCCAAATAGCCAAGAGGGGTTTGCAGTATTTCAAATTGGGGGCATGCTTTTTGCTCTGTATCCAAAACAAGCTTTGGCGGAAGAGGTAAATATACCTGTTGCTAAAGGGTTTTCAGGCATTACTTTAGCCTACAATGTAAGACGTAAAGCTGACGTGGACGCCACATTATCTTTAGCACAAGATGCCGGGGCCACCATCTTAAAAAAAGCTGAGGCTACCTTTTGGGGAGGGTATTCGGGTTATTTTTCGGATTTAGATGGCCATGTATTTGAAATTGCATGGAATCCTTTTTGGCCGTTAGACGAACACGGAAATATTGATGTTTCTTAAAGAGATCGCATGTCTTTTGTAACGTTTGAAAATGTAGATAATTGGGGTGTAATTACCTTACAGAAGCCCAAAACTTTAAATGCCTTAGATTTAAATATGGTGTTGGCCATACGGCAATTTTTAAGACAAGCTGAACGTAATTCTGACATTCAAGGCATTTTATTTCAAAGTTCTGTTTCTGACATTTTTTGTGCAGGAGGCGATATTAAGGCCGTATACCAATGGTATACAACAGGGGATCAAGCTGCTTTGTTTCGATATATCGAAGAAGAGTATGGCTTAAATCAGCAGATTAAAAATTTTTCTAAACCAACCGTTGCAATTATGGATGGATTAACGTTAGGTGGCGGTGTTGGCTTAAGTCGATATACGGATTATCGTATTGTTTCAGATACAGCATTAGTCGGCATGCCTGAAATTAAAATCGCCTTTTTCCCGGACGTAGGAGCAGGGTATTTCTTAAATTTATTAGCCTCACCGTTGGCCAGATTTTTAGCATTAACGGGAGTTGTATTAAAGGGGAATGATTTAGTCAGTTTGGGGTATGCAACCCACATCACTGCATCTTCACATATACTTAGGTTAAGAGATGAAATTTTAGAAATTAAACCTAATGAAATAGATAAGATTTTACCTTCTTCTTATATTACAGATTCAAAACTGGATTACTTGCTGCCGATAATTAACTGTTTTAGACAGGCATCTTTATTAGAGTGCTTAGATGCGTTGAAAATATGCAAGCATCCTGAAGCCGAAGACTTTTATACAGAGTTGCGGAAGTTTAGTCCGTTGGCTTTGCATATTGTGTGGCGATACATGGACATCACATGTGGATTAAAGTATGAAGATGTATTGGAAATTGATTTAAATTTAGCAAAACAGATGTTTAAAAATTCTGATGTTCCAGAAGGTATTAGAACCAGATTAATTGATAAAGGGGATCAACCAAAATGGCGTTATCCCCAAATAGAAGATGTCAGTAAAGATGATATAGACCCTTACTTTCAGACTTTGCAGGCATTATAATCTAAAATTAATGTAAGGTAATCTTTTAACCAATCAGCACAGTTTGAAGAAGCATAAATTTCATCGGGTGATAACCACGCGTAACTTGCAACTTCTCTGGGGGAAGGGGTTACAGTTGGGTTGGTTTCACGAAGTTTGCAGTAAAATGTACTGTTTAAGATAGGAATATCATTGGCTGCGGTGAAATAACTGCTAAATACATATTCGATGGGATCGATTAGATTTAGGCCAACTTCTTCCAATATCTCTCTTTTTACGGTGGCTCTTAATATATCTTGGCTGTGTACTTCGTCTTGTAAGTCAACTTTTCCACCTGGAAAAGAAAATAGTCCTGCGGCGTAAGTGCCGGCAGGACGTTCGATTGTTAAAAATTTATTGTGATGTTCAATTGCACATTCAATCACATGTAAATAAAGCTTCATTTGGAACTTCTAACTTCTTGTTCTGCATGTTGAACTTGTAAAATTGAATATATATAGCGTGCTATGTTGTCCAGTAACGGAGCAAGCTCAATATTTTCTGAGCTTCCTGAACCTACTGTTTCTAATTGACCTCCTTTTTTAAACCATCCCGCTTTAATTAACAAAGGTTTCATTGTTTCATGTTGATAAAGGACATAAGGATTATTAGAAAAAGCAACGATGCTGCCAGGTGTCGGTGATGTTTTTAACCATGTTTGAATTGTATCGGGAGTAGTAGGGCGTACAACTTTACCATTTTTGTTTTGCATAGGGGTTGACACAAACATCACAGGAATATTTTTTATGCAGTCTGGTTTAGGAAGTTGATCCCAGATAAGTTCTGCCGCTTGGGATTCATTTTTAGGAATAGGGCCTGAATATTTCCAGTCTGCACGAATAAATTTTTTATCCATAATTAAGGTTTCAGGTTCTTGTGTTGGGTCTAAAGGACGCTCGCCAGTTAAAAATATTATTTTCTTAGGTTTAAACTGCCCTTTTTCTACTAACTCTAATAAATGCTGAGTGCGAGTGCGCATGCGGTATACTGTTGCACCCAAAACAAATGCATAGTCAGGGTTTTCAATGGTCGGGTCAAGTTGTTCAATCATCCCTAAAAGCCTGATAATCTGAATGACTTTATCTGCTTGGGATTGGTGTTCTGACGTCTCCATATGCCAACGTTCTTGGCCTGGTTTTCGAAGCCAGTGTTTTTGTGCATATGCGTTCATTGCTGCATAGGTTTTTTCTACTTTGATGTTTAAGGTTTTAAAAAGTTCATGCAGTTCATCTAAACGCAAATCATGCGTCTGTGCAATTGGTGCAAGATTTGAACGTATTGTTGTTGGTTTAGCAGGGGTACCATAAGATAGTAAGTTTGTCGTAATACACAAAGAAAGAATGAATATAAAGATCCGCATTTTAGTCTCCGTAGTTTTTTTGAAAACATATCATTTTTCAGAAGACATTTCAGCTGCTTTGTGAAGGATTTTTTGTATAAATTCGTTTTTTCCGGCGGTATAAAGTGTTCTGTTATGAGAATATTTTT
>JACKLG010000006.1 GCA_024236035.1 Candidatus Paracaedibacteraceae bacterium | reverse complement strand
CTGTGGGGCGCCTGGAGAAGATGAGCAAATCAAAGAAAAATACTATCGACCCAGGAGAAATTATTGAAACCTATGGTGCAGATACAGCCAGGTTATTTATGATGTCAGATAATCCACCCGAAAAAGATTTGGAGTGGACGGATGCGGGAGCAGAAGGTGCATGGAGATATTTAAATAAACTATACATGCAGGCAATGTATGCTGCTGATATTATACCAGAGATAGGAACTGCGGCACCAAATACATTTACGTCAGCTGCGATAAATTTGCGTCGAATTACGCATAAAACCATTCGTGAATATACAAATGACTTAGAAACCTTCGCATATAACCGTGGGGTTGCGCGCTTGCGCACGCTGTCTAATGAACTGTTTGCTTTTGATGCCAAAACGAGCGATGAAAAGTGGGCTTTGCGTGAGGGGTATGAAGTGTTAATACAATTGTTAGCACCTATTACACCTCATATATGTGAGGAACTATGGGAAAGGTTTGGCTACAAAACGTTAGTGTGTAATGCACAATGGCCCCAACATCGGGAAGAACTTACAGAAGAAACGCAAATTATCATGCCGGTGCAGGTGAATGGAAAGTTGCGCGGTACAATTGACGTGCCTGTAGGTGCAGCCGAAGATGTTATAAAAAAATCAGCCTTAGAAAGAGTCGCCTCTTTAATTACAGGAAAAACTATTCAACGGGTTATTATAATAAAAGATAAAATTATCAATATAGTTGTCGCATAGTGTGAAGAAATGAAAAGAACGCTTTGTTTTGTTTTTTATATTTTAGTCTCTAAATCCCTTTGGGGAGGCACGTATACAGATGAGGACTTTGCTTGCATACCTCAGCTTGATTCTCTTAATGCAGGGCAGGCAAAGTCTCTGCTTATTGATGGTTCAATTAGTTTAGGCGAGAGAACTTGGCGCACTGTTTCTATTACCAAAGACTTTAATCCAGTTGAGTTCTTTGCTGCGCTTTCTCCTGAACAGTCTGTTAAGATAGAAAAAATAGGTGAGACTGTTCGCGATCCCTTTTTTGCCATAGGGGGCGAGTTATTGCGATTAGTAAAGTTAAGGGCGGTGAGTAAAACTGATGAGGTTAAGAAAGTAACTTGGCGCATGATATGTGTTTCTACTAATATTGACGCTTCTTTTGCTGATAATCCGTTGTTACCATTAATTAGTTTTGAAAGCATTGAAGATCTTGAGGCTTTCCTTAATACACGAAAAGGTCCCCAGTTAGAAATATTAAAAACACTTTTTCCTAAAAAATAGAAAAGAGTTTTATAATGAAGCAGCGGCCAGAAACCTTATTTTCGAGCTATATACCCAAGGGCTGTTTGCTTTACGGTAATAATCCTTCTATAGAAGATTATATAGTTTTAGATCTTTTACCGCATAGGCTGAATGCTGCTGGAGTAGAAATTAAATCCTTTACAGAGACTGAGCTGCTGGCTGTTTCGAAGGAAAAGTTATACTTAGAAAGTTCCCTTTTTGATGTAACAAAATTATATATCGTTCGCGAGGTTACAGATAAATTTTTAGCTTTGCTGCAGTCATATCAGGCAGAGGTGCCTATAGTATTGGTGGGAAAAAATTTAAAAACAAGTAGTAAAATTGTAAGCTATGTAGTCAACCATTCAACCTATCAGGCGGCAGCTATTTATGGCGATGATTCAGAAATTTTAACCGCGTTTATTCTGCATGAATTAAAAGCCTATCAAAAAGAACCCGGTGTTGAAGGCTTTATATTGAATCATTTAGATACTTTTGCTTCTGTACGGCAGCAAGTTAATGTATTAAAGCAGGTTTTTTCTAATGAAAAAGTATTAACTTTAAGTGCTGTTGAAAAGATATTAATACCCTCGCAAAGTATAAGTATTTTTAAAGTCGCTGAAGCTGTAGTTAGTAAAAACCCAAGAGCAATGGTGGATATATTTCAAAAAGCCCATGTGATATTTGAAAAAGAGATGATTCCGTTGTTGCGAATTATTGCAAAACAGTTTTGGGATTTATTATTAATTCGCAGGCAAATAGATCAAGGCCAAAATGCTCAACAAGTGGTAGCCGGAGCCAAGCCTTTAATACCCTTTAATCGCAGGCCACAAATTATTCATAATCTTTCTAAGTGGACAGCTAAAGGGTTGCTAAATGCAATTGTTTTATTAGATGAACTTGAAGTACTTATCAAACAGCCCCAGAGTTTTTCTACAGATTTAATAGAGCGCAATTTTCTACAAATGTCTAAACTATAAATCTATTTATATACACTAAGTTTAAATAAGAATTCGTTATCACTTGTGAGATTCTGTTGCATAAGGTAATCTATTTTAGGATTATCAAGGGCGATGTAAAATAATGACGTGCAGAGTGTTTGTTTTTCTTTTGTTATTTGGAATAATGTTGCCCGACGTTTCTGCTAATATGGGGTTGCCTATGTTGGGCCTTGCTTGGCCGGTCTTTTGGATTGGCTTGCTGCCTATTACGTTGATTGAATGGTTGGTAATGCAAAAGGAGATCAAGTATCAACCAACGAATCGGCTGGGATTAGAAATTTTTTATGCAAACTTCTTATCTACATTATTTGGCATTCCTATAACATGGTTTGTGATGCTTGTGATCCAAATATGTATACCTGGTGGAGGTGGAACTTTTCCTGAGCTATCTGGGACTATCTGGCCATACGTCCTTGGGGTGACAGTACAAGCTGCCTGGTTAATACCCTATGGTTCCCAGTTTTATTGGATGGTTCCAGTTGCATTTATTGTTCTTTTAATCCCTTTCTTTTTTGCTTCTTATTGGATAGAGGGTAATTTTATAGCGGCCCGCTTAGGAAAGGGGTTTGAGAGTAAACAAGCCTTAAGAAAGGCGGCGTTTAAGGCAAATATGTTTTCTTATGGGATGCTTTTACTTGTGGCGATATTTACGTTAATATATCAAATTATCAATAAGTAGCTTGAACAATTTACGCCGCTGAAAATAAAACTCAGGGATGTTTCGACGTTATTCATTATAGGTTTATAATAATCCTTCCTTATTATTTTACTGCAGATCATTAATGTGCATGATAAGGTTAGTTTAAGTATTTCAAGTTTGGACTTGGCGTAATTTTAAGTAGTAACATTATTGATATTTATATCGCTGTTAATTTAATACTTTTATGAAAGAACACTCAGCACTTCAACAAGGTTTACAGGTCATTTTGGACACAGTAAAAACCCTACCTTTAAGGCCGGGAGTTTATCGTATGTTAGATGCAGCTGGTCAAGTTTTGTATGTAGGAAAAGCAAAAAGCCTAAAAAATAGAGTGAGAAGCTATACTTTGGTTGACCAGCTTCCTATACGTTTGCAGCGAATGGTTTTTTCTACGTCATCAATGGAAATCATTACCACCAAAACTGAGGTAGAAGCCCTTATTTTGGAAAGCCAGCTTATTAAAAAACTGCAGCCAAAATATAATGTTTTATTAAAAGACGATAAATCTTTTCCCCATATTTACATACAAAAAAAACATGATTTTCCTCAAATATACAAAAAACGTGGAGTTAATGAACAAGAGGCATATTGCTTTGGGCCTTTTGCTACTATAGATGCAGTAGAAACCACAATGGTTGCTTTACAAAAGGTGTTTAAGCTGCGCAACTGTACAGATTCTTTCTTTTCTGTAAGAAAACGCCCCTGTTTACAATATCACATCAAGCGCTGTACAGCTCCTTGCGTGGGTAAGGTAACGTATGAGAATTACCATCAACAGGTAGCTCAGGCTGTGGACTTCTTGAAAGGTAAATCACAAGCTATACAAAAAAGCTTAGAGCAAAAAATGATGGAAGCTGCAGCGGATGAGGAATACGAGCTTGCGAGCATTTACCGAGATCAAATAAAAGACCTTAATAAAATCCAAGAGCATTCAAATATTACACCAATTGGAATTTTGAATGCGGATATTATGGCACTGCATGAGGAAAAAGGGTGTGTGGGTATACAGGTGTTTTTCGTGCGCAATGGACAAAATTATGGAAATCGCTCGTATTTTCCAAAACATAGCTCTGACAATACGGTAGAAGAAATTTTTCAACAATTTATTTTGCAGTTTTATGAATCCCGCCCAACCCCAAAAGAAATTTTTATTAGTCATGAACTACCCGAGGTCTCTTTAATTTCCGAAGCCTTAACAGAAATTAATCGTCAAGATATACAGGTGTTACATCCTAAGCGTGGAGATAAACAACGTTTTATGAAACATGTTACATCGAATGCAATAAATGCCGTAAAACGCAAACTGTTGGAAACGGCCAACCAAAAAGAATTATTGCAGAGGTTGGCGACCTTTTTAGATTTGGCCGAAGTTCCTGAATGGATAGAGGTTTATGATAATAGCCACATTCAAAGCCGTCACGCAGTAGGGGCTTTTATTGTTGCCAGTGAAGAAGGGTTTGTAAAACAAGCATATAGAAAATTTAATATAAAAGATTCCAGTGTGTTTGGTGATGATTGTGGCATGATGCGTGAAATATTCCGTCGTCGGTTTACTCGCTCAGACACGGAAGAATATTGGACCTTTCCTGATGTGGTAATGATTGATGGGGGGCTTGGTCAGCTTAATGCTGTGCTGCAAACATTAGAAGAACTTCAGCTGCCTAAAATGCCCGTAATTATGGCCATAGCCAAAGGGCCAGATCGTAATGCGGGAAGAGAAAAAATATTTCTTTCTGGAAAACCCGCAATACAATTAGATTTTAATGATCCTTTGTTGTTTTTCATTCAGCGTTTGCGAGACGAAGCACATAGATTTGTTATTCAAACACATCGCAAAAAAAGAGGGACGCAAATGACATTGTCGGCATTAGATGAAATACCAGGAATTGGCCCCAAAAGAAAAAAAACGTTATTGCATCATTTTGGTTCTGTAAAAGCGATTAAAGATGCTAGTGTAGAGCAGCTTGAACAAGTAAATGGAATCAGCCCCGCTATGGCGCAAATAATCTATAGTTTTTTTAATCCTGAAAGTTAAACATATGGCAGTTTATACCATTCCAAATCTTTTAACGTTTTTTAGAATCTTGGTTATCCCTGCAATTGTATTAAGCTTATATACGCGCACCTTCTGGGGAGATTGGATTTCTTTTGGCTTTTATGCCTTCGCCGGAATCACCGATTTTTTTGATGGGTATATTGCGAGAACCATGCGACAAACGTCCATGTTGGGAAGGTTCTTAGATCCAATCGCAGATAAATTGCTGGTCAGTACAATTTTAATTGTGTGTGTAGCATTAGAACGTTTAGACCACTGGAATTTAGTTCCTGTAATTTTAATTGTATGTAGGGAAATTTTTATTTCGGGATTAAGAGAGTTTTTAGCCGACTATAATATACATATGCCGGTAAATCAGCTGGGAAAGTGGAAAACGACATTACAATTAATAGCTCTTGGTTTTCTGGTGGTGTTTCCCTCTACGCCTGATGCCTGGATGATAGGTAACATTGGTATTACTTTGTTGTGGATATCTACAGTATTAACTATATGGTCTGGGGTAGAATATATGAGGCGTGCCTTACATGAAACACATAAGGCACTTTAAGCCTTTTTTATAATGTTGTAATTAAATTTATTAAGTTTTCTACTAAGCTTCGAGCTTTCCCAGCGGGGAAAGTTTTTTCGTTTCCACCATGGGGGCGAATAGGAGTTATTCTAGTGCTTTCACTTCCTGCATCTGACTTTACATGAAACTTTATATGTGAGTCCTTGGTTGTTGTTCGTGGCTAAAGGTAACCTTGCCAGCTGTATGAGCGCGTTTAAGTACAGATAATATAGATTTAATTAGCACGCGCATTTTCCCCGCCCTTTTTCTTTTAAGCCGCCAAGTATCTCATCCCTTAAGATTTGGGGTAGATCTGCGGTTGATGTAGTAGGTGTCGCCGCACTAGTTGTTGATGGCTTTAAATGTTTACCCTTTTTTTCTTCCTTTTAGCTTTTCCTGGCTTTGTTCTTGCGATGACCTCTAAACGAATTCTTTCTTGCTCTCTTCGAATTTGTTCTGCATACAATGAATTTATATGATCGTTAATTCTTCTTGAGGTTGCGGCTACTTCACTGCTTAGTCTTCATCTCTTGCTTTTGCCTCTTCATCTAGAATGCTGAGGTGTGTTGGAGTTTGTGTTAAAAAGTCTAACGCAAAAGGATCGGCCTTTACCCGAGCTTCCAGCATTAATGTTTCTTGGTTTCTCTCATGCTACAAATATTTTCTCTTCCTCTAGTGCGGCAAGAAAAGGATGATTATTTAGAGCTCTCATGGTGGGTGGACTAGTTCTAAACTCTTGTGGGGCGCCACCTTCTAAAATTACGTCTCATCGCATGTGGATACATATATACCGCGCGCTCTAACAATCTCTCTGCCACTAAAGATTAAAGCTCTTTGGCTATCATCTCCCCCAGTCTCCGTAAGGTAGGAGCGTGAGGGGCAAAGTCTTCCACCTATTATAAGGGGGCGTGCACAAGACCAATTGCGATCATGCAGCCAGGCTAATCCATACGTAGAGAGGGGGCTCTATAAGATATTTTTAGCCTGAGCATCCCCTTTTGCGCTCAATAAATCTGTTAACATTTTCTGAAATCTTAAAAAGTAAGTATGAGAAAATCTACGATAATGATCTAGCATTTCCAAACGCGGAGCAGTGATATCCATAACTCCAGACAAAGACACAGGTTTCTTTTGAGCTTCGATGCCTCTGTTAAAACAACAATAGGCTAGCGCCACCATTTGAGGGTTAAGCTTGCTGTAGCCTGTGCTTTATGAAAAGTGAGAAGCACAACTGAAGCAGGTAATAAAACGGTAGATATTTTTTCATGAGGATCTCTTTTGTTTTATGTAAGCTAATACATATGTAGAGACAATAAAAAATCAAGTTGTTTACAAATAAAGCACCAAACCAAGATTAATTGAAAAAAAACTTGTGTTATATTCCATGTGAGGAACATCTTTTATTTTAAAAGGTATTTCTGGTTCATACACTCCTTCAACACGGAGAGCAGCCCCCAAAGCAAATGCATATTCACATCCTAAACCAACCATAGAGTTCAAGGTGCCATCAGTAGGTTCAAATAAATTGTTAAAAGCATTTTTTATTTTTACTGTATTTGTTTGAAAGCCGTATAAAGCATAAATTAGTAAATTTTCAGTGGGCCTTATGCCTGCTTTTATATAACCTCCAAATTGAGGAGCTCCTTCCACATTTTCTTTCATCGTGTCAGGTTGTTTAACAAAAAAACTATAGCGTCCAAAACCCTCTGCTCCTATAAATATAAGATCTAGAAAGTTTTTCCCCACCCCTACATATATTTTGCCATTAGCTCCAAATTGTTTAAGGCTATCTGGCGTAGACTTTTCTTTCAAGGCGGCTGTGTTGGCCCCAATGCCTGCTCCTACTGATATGCCATCAAATTTACCCGCGTGAAGTGTTGAAGGAAGCAAAAATAAAGTAAGCAAAAAGAAATATTTTTTCATGGGTTTAAAACCTCGATATTAGTTGATATGTAATTACAGCAAAAGTATAGGCTAATATATTCATAATGACAAACTGACAAAGGGCAATAGTCCAGGAATTGGTTTCTTTTGCGGTAACTGCCGTTGTGGAGCTACATTGAAGGGCAAAAATGAAAAATACCAACAAAGCTATCATGGATGCAGGAGTAAACAAAGGCGACCCATCTTCTTTTGGTACTTTTTTTAAACTTTTAAATAAGCCTGACTCACCTATTTCTGCTGGTTCATATCCCAACAAAAGTGTTAAAGACGATACGAAAACCTCTCGTGCTGCAAAGCTGGTTAAAATAGCTGTGCCTACCCTCCAATCGGTCCCCATTGGCTTTAGGGCGGGTTCTATCCACTGCCCTACTTGTCCTGCATAACTTTGTTTTAATCGTTCTGCTTCGTTAGACGTATCATAGTTGGGGAAAGTAGTAGTCACCCAGATGACTAAACTAAAGCCTAATATAATAGGACCCGCATTTTTTAAAAACAATACGACCCGTTTTGATGCTGATTTTGTAATGGAAGCAATATTAGGGAGCCTATATGGAGGTAATTCCATCATGAAATAAGAAGTTTGATAATCAGGTATAAATTTATTGACTATGCCTGCAGCAATAACGCCTAAGCATAAACTAATAAAATAACACCCCGAAAAGGCCAGGCCTGCCATAAGAGGGTGGTGTTCCCTGAATAAAAATGTTATGCACATAGCATACATAGGGACGCGAGCTGAACAAACCATAAACGGGACGGCGAATATAGTTAACAAACGCTCCTTTTTGGATTCGATAGTTTTGCTAAGAAGAATAGCAGGAATTGCGCAGCTGAAACCAGAAAGTAGAGACACAAAAGACTTGCCATGCAAGCCAAATTTCTGTAATAAGGGGTCAAATATAATCACGGCTCTTGCTAAGTAACCACTGTCTTGAATAAATAAAATAATTAAGAACAGTAAAAAAATCTGAGGAATGAACACCACTAGCGTGCCGACTCCTAATATACATCCGGATATAAATGAAATGGCCAAATCGTGTCCCTGTAGAAAATACAGATGGCTTATTTGTTGTAATATTATATCTATACCTATTTCTAGTCGGTGACTTATGGGCTGTCCAATATAAAAAGCTCCAGAAAAAATTATAAGTATTGCTATCAACGCGAAGATAAAACTTAATGTCGGATGTAAAAATAATCTGTCTAAACTATAGGAATAATCGGACGATTTTTTTAAAGTCTTAATAGAAGCCTGGGTGGAAAACTGTAGATTAATGTTTTCAACAGCGTAGATTAATGTTTTAAAAGCTAAAGGGGCTTCGCTATCAATAAAAGAAACACCATACTCTTTGTGCAAAACATTTAAATCTGTATTGCTTTCTGAAACATGCGTACAGAAAACAACACACTTAAAACTTTCTTTTAATAGTGTAGATAAAAAACGTTTGCGATGATCTAAAAACCGACAGTCTAATACAAAGATAAGCGGAGAAAGAGGGTGTGTACTTAAAGCATTTAATACTTCAATTTCTTCTTCTGTATCTCCGTTTAGGTTATATACCCCTGGAGTATCTATAATGTTGATATCTAAATTATATGCTTTTTTTAACTTAGCACTTTTTAGAGTTGCCGTAGATCCCGGATAATTCATTACGTCTTCATGTAATCCAGTTAACTTGTTAAACAAAGAGGTTTTTCCTGAATTTGGGGCACCTATTAAAATCCAATTTATTGTAGAGTTAGACATTCGAACTCTCTTTTTCGCAAAGCAATTAAACGCCCGCCTGTTTCTATTACAATGGGACCTTTCAAACCTTGGATATGTTTTATTTTTACTAACGTATTAGCATGCAGGCCTAAATTATGAAAGCGATCAATATTTTCCGCACAAATATCTATAATGCAGTAGATGTGATTAATTAATAGAAGCATGGCTTAACCTAATAAAGAATATTGATACATGCAATACCATACCTTATTTTAAGTTAAAACATAAATTGCAACAATTATTTTTTTGAATAAGTTTGCTTTCCTTAATCCATTGCCAAAAAACTTGTAATTCGTTATTATTGTTTGAATATAATTTAATGGTTATTTTAATCTTATGTTTTTTAAATTTTTTTTAGTTTTATTTGTGTCCTGCCCCTTATTGTTTTCTAAACCATCCCCGACGTTAGATTTAGAGGGGCGACAATTTTTAGTGATAGATGGAGATACAGATACTGTGCTGTTTGAACATGATGCGGACATACGAATGTATCCTTCTTCCATGACAAAAATCTTAACCGCATATTTAATTTTTGAGGAAGTCGCTTCTGGCCGCATTTCCTTAAACACTTTGTTTAGAATTAGTCTTACAGCCTCTAAAGCAGGAGGCAGCAAAATGTATTTGCCAGCGGGAAAAACAGTTAGTGTAGAAAACCTTATTGAGGGGATTTTCGTCGCTTCGGGTAACGATGCATGTATTTGTGCAGCAGAAAACATGGCTGGAAGTGAAGAGGTTTTTGTTGATAGAATGAACCAAAAGCTAAAAGAATTTGGATGTAAGGGGTCGCATTTTATGAATGCATCAGGCATGCCTCATCCTGACCACTATTCTACATGCCGCGATTTGTATATTATTGCCAAGCGACTATATGTAGACTTTCCACAATACAGACATTTTTTTGCACAGCAAACCTTTACATTTGGGAAGGGAACCCATAAAAATTTGAATCGTTTGTTAAAAACGTTTGCTGGTGCGGATGGTTTAAAAACTGGACACACAAAAGCGGGTGGCTATGGAGTGATTACATCAGCGGTTTTAAATAACCAACGCATTTTTTGTGTTTTTAATGGCTGCAAAACGATGGTAGAGCGGAATAGGGTAAGTGATATGTTAATGCAGTGGGCATATCAAACATTTGAACAAGTGCGTATTTTTCCAAAAGGGCACGTTGTTGCAAATTTAGACACATGGATGGCAAGTAAACCTAGTATGGGTGCTGTTTTAGAAAGTGAAGTGCTTTTAACCTTGCCTAAAGCAGGAAAGCAAAACATTACTTCAGAATTAATTTTTAGTGGACCGCTAGAGGCGCCTCTGAAAAAAGGGGAGCAGGTGGGTGAATTAATTCTAACGATTCCCGAACAAGGAACTCAGCTAGCATATCCTATATATGCGCAAACAGACTTAGAAAAAGCCAATTATTTTCAACGCATACCTCTTATTTTAAATTACTTACTTTTTGGAAAAAATACTCAGTGACCAAGGGTATCTTTATTTCATTGGAGGGAGGTGAGGGTTCTGGAAAAAGTACCTTAGCTCGTAAATTAAAAGAGTTTTTAGAATCTAAAAATATACCAGTCTTGCTAACAAGAGAACCTGGCGGGACATTAGAAGCAGAAGCTATACGTTCGTTAGTGGTGGAAGGTGAAAATGATCGTTTTGACCCCATAGTAGAGGCTTTATTATTTAATGCAGCAAGGCGCCATCATTTAATGCAAGCTATTATCCCTGCCTTGGATTTAGGGTGTTGGGTAATATGTGATAGGTTTGTGGACTCCACTTTTGTTTATCAAGGGTTTGTACAAAATGTAGATTTGGTTTTTCTGAAAAATTTACATCGGGACGCATGTAAGAATATATTTCCTAACGTGACGTTTTTATTGGATGTCCCTGTGGATGTAGGATTATACCGCGCCAATAAACGTCAATATAATGAGCATGAAGCAAGATTTGAAAAAAAAGGATATTTGTTTCATGAAGCAGTAAGAAAGTCTTTTCTAGATCTTTCTAAAGATTATGCTGATCGCTATTATGTATTAGACAGCACTTTAACAGAGTTTGAATTATTCAAGATAGCCACAGAATGCTTAAGTAACCTTTTTATAGAATTAAATACACAATAAGTTTCAAGTTAAAAGGGTGTTTTAATTTATATCAAAATCAAAGTAACAATTTGGAAACGGCTCATCTTTAAGGGTAAAATGCCACCATTCTTTTTCATAATTAATAAAACCCGCGGGCTCCATAATTTCTAACAAACAACGCCTATTAGCTTTTGCTTCGGCTGAAATGTTGGGAGATGCTGTGTGAGACAACTCACCAAAAAAATCAAATTCTGTGCCCATACCTAATTCTTGTTTGGTATTTGGGTCTATTAAAGTAACATCTATAGCTGCACCCCGTGTATGAGTAGATCGTAAAGCAATATACCCCAAGTCAAACAAGCTAGTTTTTTCAAGGGTTGGATAAAAGCGTTCTTTCGTACTTGTGTCGGTGGTTTTAGACCATTGTAAAATATCTTCTAAAGCTTTTAAGGGGCGGTATGCTTCAAATATCATTAACGATAAACCTTTTTTGTTGGCGGTTGCTTGAGCTATGTTTAATGCTTTATATACTTCCATGGATACAACACATTTGTTGGCCAGATATCCAGAAATAGGGCGACCTACGAAGTTATTAATTGTTGCATAGCGAATATCGCAAGGTATGTGCTCTACATAGAAAAACTTTTCATGGGGCATTATAAGATCCTCAGTTTAAATAATATGTCCTAATAATATATATTTGAAGATTTAAAATATAGAGAATAAAAAATTAACTAAAATTTACTGGGTAAGGATATTTTTTAAAGAATTATAGTTTAACAGGTTTTCCCTGCATGATAATAATGAAATGACTTGACAAGAAAGGAGATCATTATGAATAAACCTATCTTATCTATATTAGCCGCAAAAAGATTAGCTTTTGCTTTCTGTTCTAAGCAAGAAAAACGAGATGTTGAAAATATTAATGCTGAATTAAAAGCTTTATACATACACCTGAAAGAAGATGTGAAATACAGGGCTAGTAAAGCTTCTGAATATACTAAAGATAAAGCACAGGAGATTAAAGAACACATTCAAGAGAAAGGCGTTGCAGCTCAAGAATTTACTATAGAGCGCTGGGATGCCTTCTCGAGAAAATTAGATGCTTGGAAGCAAAGGCGTGGTGAGTCAAATAAATCGCTCTTTTCCGAGCTAAACGAAGAATTTAGGCTTCTTCATGCAGATTAAATAACCTTCGAAAGCTTCTGCAAAATGAGGGAGAAGAAGCGTTGCAGGATACCTATCCAGAAATACAAAAAGGCAACAACGAGAGTAGAAAAGCTAGCGCTAAGGCCCTTGATGTTCTAGAATCCCGAATTAGACATATTAAAGAAAAGTACGAAAAATAGTCCCTCTCTTCCTTTTTTAAGGAGAGAGGCTTTAAGCACATATAGAATTGTATTAATTGAAAAGCTTTTGCATCTTTGTTCCGAAAGCATATTTTTTAACCTGTGTAAATTTGGTATATACTGATGTTTTTATTAAAGTTATTAAAAAAAACTAATAAGAAGTTTGCATGTGTTACTGAGCTTACCCATGTGTGTCCTTCTTTGAAAACTAAAGATAGAAACATTCCTATTACTTTCCGCACACATAAAAATGCAAAAAATTTAAGACTACGTTTATCTAAGGACTTTACAGAGGTTATTATCACCCTTCCTCCCAAAACACCCATTAATGTAGTAACTGATTTTCTTTCGAGGTGTGAACTATGGGCTGCCTCACTCTCATTACCTTTGCCTAAGAAAGTTTTTTTTGAAGAAGGGGCAAAAATTCCTGTTTTAGGTAAAGTGCGGGTTCTTCATTTTAAAAATGATTTAAAAGTCAACTTTGTTTTAGAGCAAGATAAGTTATTAGTTCATGAAAAACTAAGGCATGATATTGGTGCAATCAAACTATTTTTAAAGCAGTTAGCATATGAATATCTAAGTAAAAAAACTCATGAATATAGTAATATATTAAATGTTCGGTGCCGCAGCATTACCCTTAAAAACTATATATCTAGGTGGGGCAGTTGTTCTTCAAAAGGAGATCTTACATATTCATGGAGATTAGTTTTTGCTCCCTTATATGTGGTCGATTATTTGTGTGCTCATGAGGTGGCACACCTTAAAGAAATGAACCATAGTCCCAACTTTTGGTCTTGTGTATCTTTGCTTATACCTGATTATAAGCTTTGTAGAAGCTGGCTTAAAGCACATGGTTCTACTTTATTTTTGTACGGTCCAGATGAATAAGACTATGATGTGGATATCTATTTAAATGCGTGGTTTTTGAAACGATATTTAAAGGTATTGTTCTAATCAGGTTAAATTACTGAATATGTTTTAGCGGGAGGTTATTTCTAATAAACGAGATAGAGTTCTTTTAAACGGGCCCTTATATTTATTTCCTGCATAAATATCTTTTACAGAAATATTAGAGCGCATAAATAAATTAACCTTATTTTCATATAATAAATCAATTAATTGCATGAAGCGTATAAGGCTATTTTCATCATTATCATTTAACTGCTTAATATCAGTGATTACCATTGATCGACACTCATTTAATAAATCATTATAGTTGGCAATACCTACAGGTTGTTCACATAAGCTATGAAAGCTATAAGAGCATTCCTTCAGCTTATTTATAGGGCTTCTTTTAGAATAGTGAGCTAGGGGGAGGTCTTGTTCTTTTATAAAAACCCTTTGGCAGCCCTCTTTTCCTTTTATACGATAATCTGGGCCTTTGTCTAACTCATAAACATCCATGTAATTTAGAAAAAAGGTCGTAAATTGCTTAAGAATATATTTGTCTGCAAAGGGAAAATCATTAGGGTGAAGATTAGCTGTGGTTACTAACACGCCCCCAAGGGCAAAGAAGCTTTTGAAAAATCTTTGCAAGATCATTAAATCGCTTACATCAGTAAATTGGAATTCATCAAGACATAGAAGATGAGCTTGCTCATAAAATTCTTTTGCTAAATTTTCCCAGGCATGACTTTTATAGGCGGATAGACTTTTGTGAATTTTAGAATTAAAAATATGATAATGAAGGCGTATTTTTGGAATGTTTACTTTTTCATAAAAAAGATCCATTAAATAAGTTTTGCCCCGCCCAACGTCTCCGACAATATACAAGCCTTTGGGGTGTTTATTAAAGCAGGCATACAAAAATGGTTTGTTTATTTTTTCCCACAAAAGGTCAAGTTTTTTTAATAAGAGAGCTTGAGAAAAATCTTCTTGTAACTCTCCCCTGTTAATGCGTTCGTAATAGACTGAACTTATGGGACCAAACATTTTGTTACTTTGTTTAATACTCCTTATTTTTTGAAGGTATCAGCAACTTCTTTACAAAGTATTACTTTTTAAGAATCAAGGTAACCCATTCGTTAATTTGTATGGTCTCTTTTAATAAAAAGCCTTTATCTGAATAGGCCTTAATAACGCTGTCTTGGTGTTCGTCCAAGATGCCGGACAAAATAGTTATACCGCCACCTACTAAAGCTTTGCCAAGATCATCCACAATGTCACATAATACATTAGCTAAAATATTAGCAATAATAAGGTTATAGGGGGCAGCCTGTAAAATATCTTTGTTTTCAAAACCCTTTCCCCCTATAACTTTAATGGAAGAAAGTTGGTTAAGCTTACAGTTTTCTACGGTAACGCGCACACATTCAGGATCTATGTCTGACGCAACTAAGTGAGCGTTATCCCATAAACTTGCTGAAGCCATAGCCAGTATTCCTGATCCACATCCTACATCTAATACAGACTTAGGCTTATACCCATCCTGGTATAAAGAGGTTAAGGCTAATAAACACCCTTTTGTAGAGTCATGGTTCCCTGAACCAAAAGCTGTTGCTGCATCAATTTTTAATGGATATAACGATCCTGGAGATGGAGATTGAATGTGAGATCCATAAATATAAAAGTTTCCAATTTCCAAGGGAGGGAAAGATTCCTGATTTTCTTTTAACCAGTCTCTTTGTTCTAGGCTTTTAATTTCGGGGACTATAATGGAAATTTTAAAGGCTTCCATTATAAGTTTTAAAAACTGAGTCAGTTTGGTTTCTTGATAGGCTTCAAACAAAACCTCTACAAACCAAGTATTAGTTGTTTTATTTTTTTCTTGTGATGTTGCTAATGCAATTTGGCTTAATAAGTCACACACAAAAACCGCCTCCTCTTCGGAGGCGATTTGTGCTGTAAACTTTAAAACGGAAGATGTATCAATTTTCATTTACACCTGGCTTAAATCCTTCAACCTCTTTAGGTAGTGCGCGGATATCAAAATATACTAATAAAGGCCCTGATAAACAAATTGAAGAGAAAGTTCCCACAATAATACCCATTAAGATTGGCAAGCTGTAACTTGCAATTACTTCCCCACCAAAAAAGTACAAAAATATTAAAGATAATAGTGTTGTACCTGAAGTAATTGTGGTGCGGGATAACGTTTCATTCATGCTAAGATTAATAAGTTCTGGGATCTCTAACTTTTTAAACTTAGCCAAATTTTCACGAATTCGGTCATAAATAACCACCGTATCGTTAATAGAATAGCCAATAGTAATTAGTATAGCTAAGATGGCTGGCATATTAAACTCAAGGCCTGTAAACACATAAAATGCCATAACAAATAGTGCGTCATGGATAAGAGAAAATATTGCACAAACCCCAAATCTCCACTGGAAACGAATAGCAACATATCCTAACATTGCAAGCAAACATAATATAATAGCAATCGTTCCATTGGTTAAAAGCTCTTCGCTTGCTTTTGGTCCGACGGTATCAATGCTACGATATTCAACTCCCTCACCTAAAGCCTCTTTAATGCGAGTGAGTGCTGTCATTTGCGCGTTTTCATCTCCGGGTTGTTTTTCAATGGTAACCATCACATCTTTAGTATTGCCGACTTCTTTAAAAGAAACATCCCCCAGTTTCAGCTCTGTAAATTTTTCACGTAAGGAATTAATATTCATATCATTTGACATACGCATATTAATCATAAAGCCACCTTTAAAGTCGATACCCCAATTGATACCCTTTGTAAGCCCCATGACCAATGCAGCCACTAATATAAATGTAGACAAACCAAAAAATATAAATCTTTTTTTGATGAAATCGATATTAATGTTGTCGGGAACTAAACGAATACCCATGATGTTCTCCTTAAATTAAAATAGGTTTGTCTTTGCGAAAAGCAACCCATTTGTCAGAGATCAAACGGGTTAACATAATAGCAGTGAACATTGAAACACCAATACCCAAACATAGCGTAATGGCAAATCCACGGATAGGGCCGGTTCCAAACCAAAACAATAACAAGGCCCCAATTACGGTGGTAATGTTTGAGTCCACAATAGTTGCCATTGCTCGGTCGTAACCTAATGCTAAGGCTAATTGAGGTTTCTTTCCAGCTTTTAATTCTTCACGGATACGTTCAAAAATTAGCACGTTAGCATCTACTGCCATCCCAATAGTTAAAGCAATACCTGCGATGCCAGGCAAGGTTAAGGTTGCTTCCATTAAAGAAAGCCCCGCAAATAACAAAACAGTATTAAACGCTAATGCTATATTTGCAATCATACCAAACGCACCATATAAAACTGCCATAGCAATCATCACGGCTGCGATTGAAAGAAGAGTTGCAAATTGACCTGCGGCAATAGAGTCCGACCCAAGGCTTGGCCCAATCGTCTTTTCTTCCATAATGCTGAGGGACGCAGGTAATGCACCTGCACGCATTAATACTGCCAAATCATTTGCAGATTGGATAGTAAAGTTTCCGGATATCTGTCCACTTCCGTGTGGAATTTCTTCATTGATTACAGGAGCGCTAATTACTTTATTGTCCAGAACCATTGCAAAAGCTTTACCTACATTTTCACGCGTTAAATCTGCAAATTTTCTGGCTCCAGGAGCATCAAACTTAAAAGAAACAATAACACGGTTGTGTTGTGCGTCGTAACTTTGTTGTGCGTCAATTAAATTATCGCCTGTTAAGCGCGCGTCTTGTCTAACCATATAGTAAAAAGAGGGCGCCCCTTCTAGACCATCTCCTTCTGGCGGTATTAGTTTTGTCCCTGGCAGAGGCCTGTATAAGTTAGTTGCTTCTGATGCAGGAACGATGGCTTCTACCATATGAAACGTTAACTTCGCGGTTTTATTAATTAAGCCTTTTACTCGTTCTGGGTCTTTTAAACCTGGCAATTGCACAATAATACGGTCAGTACCTTGGGCATTGACTTCAGGTTCAGTTGTACCTAATTGATCGACGCGGCGATTTATAATGCTGATTGACTGATTAATGATAGATTGACGCAATGTTAATAACTCACTTGGTCTTAAATGAGCGGTAACCTTTTGTCCATTTGTGGAAATTAACATGTTTTGTAGGGAGGTTAACTCTTTTTCTGCCTTATTTGCATCATCTTCTGTCAATACATCAAATACAACTGCAGGATTATCACCACTAATGATATTTAAATTAGAAAAGCTTATTTTTTTCTGACGCAATAAAATTCGTACTTCGTCAGCATATCCATTAAAACGGTCTTGGATAGCTCCAGACATGTCTACTTGTAATTGTAAATAAGAACCTCCTTGTAAATCTAACCCTAGACGCACTTGCGAGTTTCTTAAAAAGCCGGGCATGTCCTCTAATTGTTCTTCTGATAAAAAATTTGGCAACATAAAGACAATGCCTAATAGACAAATGCCGTATACAATATAACCTTTCCACTGACGAATGGACATCTAATGTACTCCTGCAGTTTTTAATTTATTCTTCTGTTTTTTTAGAGGCCGGCCTTCTATTATTGGTTCCTGCTCGCCCTCTATTCATGGATGACCGCACACGTGGTTTGGGTGCAGCTGCGGGTGTTGCAGAAGCGGGAGCCTTTTCAACAGCTTTTCCATTTTCTTGATTTGGCTGAGTCATTGTTTTAGCTTTATTTGTTGGTTCAACGAGACCGACCACAGCTGTTCTTAGAACGCGAATAGTTTGTCCAGATCGATTAAAATCCACATGAATTTCTTTGTCTTCTAATTTTATAACTCTGCCAATTAATCCACCAGAAGTAGCAATAGTATCTCCATTTTTAATGGAAGACTGCATGTTTTGTTGTTCTTTCATGCGCCTATTTTGAGGGCGTATAATTAAAAAATACATTACGCCAAACACTAAAATTAAAGGTAATAACATTTGCCAATTTGCACCTGCAGATGATCCAGCAGTTTGCGCAGCAACAGTATTTAAAAACATAACTGTAAAACTCCATCATAAAAACTATTGAGACTTTAGCCCTTTTTATAAAAAATGGCAATGTTAATTACACAATTTGCAGTAAGCGTGACTTATTAACATTAAGTTGTTAAAAAGACGCAGCGCGGCAGGGACTTTAGAATGTTCTTTACTTTTTAACAATTTAATTTATTAATGAAAGTGAACTGTTCAGTTCGTTTAAATTCAGGGAGAAAACTAATGAAAATTTATTGTTATTTATTTATCTATCTATTTACCTATCTTTTTAACCCCCTACAAGCGGCGTTTGGTTTAGAGCTGACACCAGATGAAGAAGCTGCGATTGTGGCAAAATATCCAACATTAAGCTTTGAGGAGTTTAAAGAAGAGTACATAGGTAAAAACCAGCCGTTTCGTATAGTAGAGTTTGGTGGAGATCGCAGAAGGCTTTATGAAAAATGGGTTAAGAAAAATGGACCTGATATCCCTTTATATTGTTGGTCTTTAATAGAGGCCGATATTCCAAAAGGCGATACTAGATCTAGTGAATGTGAGTTGTGTGGGCATACCGAGTTAGGTACTTTGAATAAGGCTACGCATCCCCGTCTAGAAACAAGGTCAGAAGGTTATGTAAAATTTGTTGGTAGTCGTTGTATTACGTATGCTGTCAAAAACCCAAAACAGCTTTACGAAGAGTTCTTAGCTGCATTGCCATATGTAAGGAGTGATGCTGTTGCAACAGAAAGAACCAAGCGCCGTAAAGCACAAGACGACTTGTTAACACAAGCAGAACGCAACCCAGAGTTCAGAAGAAAAATTGCTGAATTGCGAGAAGCAGAGCCGGCTAGTGAAGATGAAGAAGAGGCAGCTGTTGCACGTCGAGCCTCCTTAAGAAGTGCTCACGGGAGAAGAAGTTATTTAAGGGAAGTTTCAG
>JACKLG010000005.1 GCA_024236035.1 Candidatus Paracaedibacteraceae bacterium | reverse complement strand
GAACAAGGCCCAAGGATGGGATCATTTTTTGCTTTGTACGGATTAAATGAATCAATTAAATTAATTCGAGATGCATTGGCGAGATAAACAAACAAAGAGGCGAGGACTATGAAACGAATAAGAAAAATAGCCTTATCAACAGGCATGAGTACATTAGGTTTGATTGCAGGATTGTGGGCATTTGTCTATGGACCGGTGTGGTATGTTGTCAATATACCAACGCACCCCGCAATTGATGAAACGCGGGTAGGATTGATTAGAGAGTTAAAAACTCAAGGTTATGTTCCTGGAAAAACGATTGATATAGATATTGAAAGTGATGGCGGGAATTTAATTAGCGTTCAAAGCTTGGAAGATTCCCAGGCAAAAAAAACAAATAAAATTCACGTAGCAATTGGTACAAGTATTGCGCAAAATGTACAGAAAAACATGGCGCCAGATGCTTATTTGGTGTTTAGTTCAGTGACAGATCCAGTGGGTTCAGGGTTGATTAAGAACCCATCAAAGCCTGAGGCTAGAGTTACTGGGGTGTCTAACTTTGTTGCTGCGTATCCTCAATTAAAGTTTTTCTATACGTTATATCCAAAAATGAAGCGTATAGGTTTTTTGTATAATCCCGCAGAAGCGAATTCACTATACATATTGCATGATGTTTTGTCTGCTGCTGCTAAATTAGGACTAGAAGTGGTTCATGGTGTGGTAAGCGACCCTAAAGAAGTTGAAACTGTAGCCAAATCAATGACGGAAGTAGATGCGTTTTATGTCAGTAATGATAACACAGTGACATCTGAATGGGGGGACGTGGTGCGTGTTGCAGATGAGCGTAAAATACCTGCCTTTACAAGTGATGCAGCTTTGATTAAATATGGTGCGTTAGCTGCGTATGCTGTAAACCAGTATGAGGTTGGTCGTGTAACTGCAACGATGGTTATAAGGCTATTAAAAGGAGAGCAAGTTGCTAATGTTCCGATGATAACGGTGAGTGAACCCAGCAGAATATTAAACGAAGAAAAGGCTAAGCAACTTGGTTTAACTTTTGATCAGGAAACTTTAAAGGAAGTTGATAAGCGTTGGCCAGAAGGTTGGTTGCAAGATTTAAAAAATTGGGTAAGATCATTTTTTTAAAATAATTTAAAGCTAAAAAAGCTCCCTTATGGGAGCTTTTTGTTTATATTTAAGTGTCACATTTCAATAAAGTTGAAGAAGTTTTTCCCATAAGTAAAGGTATTATTTTACCACACGTCAATCGGCGTTATTTCATTGACTTTTTATAAGTTATCAGTTAAAAATTATTTCAATATATTAACGTTTAAAGGCAAATCATGAAAACATATTCCATGAAAGCCAGCGAAATCCAAAAAAACTGGATTTTAATTGATGCTGAAAATCTTGTATTAGGACGTTTAGCTTCAATCGTTGCGCGAATTTTAAAAGGTAAACATAAGCCAAATTATACACCCCATATGGATTGTGGTGACCATGTTGTAATTATTAATGCAGAAAAAGTAGCATTAACAGGCAAAAAGCGTGCGGATAAAAAGTTTTATTGGCACACTGGTTACATGGGTGGTGTAAAAATGCGTACAGCAGGTCAGATTTTAGATGGCCGTTTTCCTGAACGTTTAGTGGAAAAAGCTGTTGAACGTATGATCACACGTAACCCATTGGGTCGTGACTGTATGCGTGCGTTACATGTATACAAAGGTACGGAACATCCTCATGGTGGACAGCAACCACAAAAATTAGATGTTGCATCTATGAACTCTAAAAATGTAAGGAGCGCATAATGACTGAAAAAGTTTCTTTAAATGAATTAAAAGGCGCTTTAAATAATCCTGTTGCAAATAGTGTTAGTGTATCCACAGAAACAAAACGAGAATATGTTCGTAAAGTTGATAGTTTAGGACGTTCATATGCGACAGGTAAACGTAAAGATGCTGTTGCACGCGTATGGATTAAAGCAGGATCTGGAAAAGTAGTTGTAAATGGTAAAAGCCAAGAAGAATACTTTAAACGTGCGGTATTACGCATGATGTTAAACCAACCTTTTGAAGTAACAAATCGTGAAAACAGTTTTGACGTAATGTGTACGATTAAGGGGGGTGGTTTATCTGGTCAGGCAGGTGCTTTAAAGCATGGTATCAGTAAAGCGTTGGTAAGCTTTGAGCCTGAATTACGCCCTGTATTGAAAAAAGAAGGTTTCTTAACACGTGATAGCCGCGTTGTGGAACGTAAGAAATACGGTAAGCCTAAAGCACGTCGTAGCTTCCAATTCTCTAAACGTTAATTGGACGGTTTTTTATGGAAGAATATATGGGAGAGCGTTTAGCTCTCCCAATTTTTTTTATAAAGATGTAAATCTTATAGGTTTATTAAAAAAAGTTTGATAAAACAGAGAAAAAGGAAATCATTCTGTTAGATGTTAACCTATAAAAAAAAATATATATGTGTGTTTTTTTCCCTAAGTTTAGTTCTGGGGGGGTGCTCTTCATCTGCTGTTTCTGATGAACCACCTTCAGATGAATTTGACGATTTTGGTCCTATAGAGGAAAGTGATCCTTTAGATGGATTTAGTCGAGCTATGATGGAGTTAAACTTCTTTTTAGATGATTATTTGCTTCAACCTGCCGCTATTACCTATAAAGCTTTAACGCCTGAATTTGTTCAATTAGGGGTTGGGAACTTTACCAACCATTTAAAAATCCCTTTTTATTTAGTCAATGATATTTTTCAGTGGAAATGGGATAAGTTTGCACAAAATTTTTGGGTAATGACGGTTAATACTTTTTCGGGTTTGGGTTTTGTTAATACTTCTGCTTATTTTGATGTATATGCACAGGCCAACGATTTTGGAATTACTTTACACCGATGGGGGGTGGGTTCAGGTTTCGATGTTACGTTGCCTGTCTTAGGACCTACATGCTTAAGAGATGTTGTGGGAAGTGTTGTTGGCTTTTTTGGTGATCCAGTAAGTATTTTTGCAAATTATCATGACTATCGTTGGACAAACTATTCAGTAACTGGGTTAGGTTATGTTCATACTCGTTCATTATATTTAGGACAACTTGAAAGTTTAAGAAAAGAATCATATGATCCTTATATTACACTTAAAAGTATCACAGAACAAAAAAGAGAATCTGAATTGAAAGGAAGCGAATGAAAAAATTAAACTTTTTAGGAATTGCATTTTTAAGTATATTTTTTGTCCAAACACAGGCTGCTGTTTCTCCACCTCAAGCTAAAGCGTTTATTCAGTCTTTAATTTCTGAAGGGATTTTGTATTGGAAGGATAAACCTTATGCTGAACAGGTTTCAAAATTTAAAGAAATTATGGAAACCAAATTTGATTTAGACGGAATAGCTAAAAGAGTTTTAGGCGAACGTTTGTGGGGGTATATGGATATGAAGCAACGCGCAGCTTATTTAAACTTGTTTCGCCAAATGCTGTTAAATCGCTATTCAAATAAATTCAGTAATTATGGGGGACAAAATATAGTAGTTGTAGACGCATCAGCTTCATTCAAAAGCTTTCCAATTGGCGTAGACTCTAATAATCTTAAACCACAAATCGTTGTGACGTCTGAATTACATAATTCGGGTGGTGCTCCTGTTAAGGTAGAATGGTATGTAGGTGAAGAAAATGGGCATCCTATAATTACAGATATTACTTTAGCTGGACCAAGTATGGTGGCTACTGAACAGGCAACATTTACTGCCATTCAACGCAATCCTCAGAATTTAAAAAATGCCAGAGAGTTGTGTAAAAATGCAGGTGCCGGCGCGAACAAGTGCATAGCTGATAAGTTAATTGAAGAAGTAATGAAGTATATGCTATCTGCCCGTTAATACAAAAGGTAGCTTTTATGATGAAAAACTTTTTCAAAAGTATATTTCTAACTTCATTGTTTATAACGCATATGTTGGCGAAAACTGTATTTGTTTTATCTGGTATAGGCGAATTAGGGGCTGTGATAGGTTTTTATGTAAACAAGGGTATGAAGTAACAATTTGGACCAGAAGTACTGAGAAGAGAAATAACCTTATACAACACCTAAAAAAAGTTTTTCTTAATCGTGTGATTGGATATATGCAACTGGATTACCTTTCGTCTGTTGAAAAGTTGAACATATAAAATTAGATGGAGTTGTGCTTGTTCTGAGGCGCCCATTTTTGGAGTAGGGATTCTTAATGAAAATGAGTGGCAAGAGGCCTTTAAACTAACGTATATAGCGTTATTAGCAGTATTAAAGAAAATAGAATTTTGTATCAAAAAAGGTGGAAGCATTATATTGATTTCAAGAAGTAACTCTATTCACTATTTGAGAGGGTACCCCCAACATAAATGTGACCCGGTTAGCATTAGGTGCAGAATTGAAAAATCTTAGTTACCATTTTAGAGAGAACCAAATTAGGGTAACGCAGTTTCGCCAGCTTTAATTTTAAAGTTTTTTAACGAATCAAAAATCCAAAAACTAGCGAAAGAAAAAGATATATGTTTTGAAAATGAATTAAAACATGCAACAGCATATTTATCTTTAAAACAATATGGGGCTACCTGAGGATGTAGCAAAGGTTATCTACTTTTTATTAAGTGATGTATCTTCTCATATTAATGGAGTAAACCTTCCTGTTGACGGAGGGGAAACTTTAGCCTATTAATATTTTATGAAATCAAACTCTGATCTTAAGTCATTAATAGACACATTAAAGTTTTTATCGGATATCGGTGAAGTCGATGTATTGGAAGCTGAACCAGTAAAGCGTAACAAAGCTGTACTCGTAGAAGCCGCTAACTCAATAAACACTTCAGAAAGCAACGATATAAAACTGTTAGAAAAGGTGTCTAAGACTGAAGCCCGACGTAAAGCAGAAGAGCTTGCATATAATGCAAGAACGTTAGAAGAGTTATATAAAGCCTTACTTTCATTTGAGGGTTGTTCATTAAAATCCACGGCTATTCATACAGTTTTTTCAGATGGAGTTTCATCCAGTAAGATAATGTTTGTGGGGGAGGCTCCTGGAGCAGAAGAGGATAAATTAGGGAAGCCATTTGTAGGTCAGAGTGGGCAGTTGTTGGATAAATTTTTAGAATGGGCTGGGTTTAGTCGATCTAAAAATATTTATATCTCCAATACTATTCCATGGCGTCCCCCGGGTAATCGTCAGCCGACATCAGAAGAAACTTATATTTGTCGACCGTTTTTAGAGCGTCACATTGAGCTGATCCGGCCTAAGTTCTTGGTTATGCTGGGGGGGACGGCTTTAAAGACTTTTCATAATCCAAAAGAAGGGATCGTTACCTTAAGGGGAAACTGGATGCCTTATACTACTGAAAATGAAGGGGTTTCTGTAGAAACTATGCCTATATTTCACCCTGCGTTTTTGCTGAGATCGCCCGGGCAAAAGAAGCTTTTTTGGAGAGATCTGTTGCAAATTCGCTTAAAGGCAGAGGCTGAACTTGGCGACGTTTGAGCTTGAGAGAGGTTTTTCGGGGCCTGTAATTGGGATTGATGAGGCTGGGAGAGGGCCATGGGCTGGGCCTTTAGTTGTGGCTGGAGTATGCTTTAAGACGTATGAAGGGCTGCCAGACTGGGTATATCAGTTAAATGATTCCAAGAAAATATCTGAGTCTAAACGTAACGATTTATTTGCAAAAATTAGTGCCTACAATACATTTTTAGCGGGTTACATTACAACCATTGATGTTTTTAAGATTGATCAAGTAAATATTTTGGAAGCAACGATGGAAGGGATGCGTAATTGTATTGACGTATTGCGTACGGATGAAAATATGGTTGTATTAGTGGATGGTAATAGAAAACCGATTCAGCAAGAGTGGTGTCATGCTGTTACAAGAGGAGATTCACTTAGCCTTTCTATTGCAGCAGCATCAATTTTAGCTAAAGTTTATCGGGATAATCTTATGGTACAATTGGCTGAAGAGTATCCAGAATACGGCTGGGAAAAGAATGCAGGTTATGGAACTGCCAAGCATAAAGAAGCATTGCTAAAGCATGGAATTACAGTTCATCATCGGAAAAGCTTTGCGCCCATTCGTGCGCTCAGTATATAATAAGCAAAAATTAACAGGAGAAAAAATAAATGTTTGATCGCTTTTTAGTGCCGATTCATCGTGAAGGTTGGCCATTTGTTGCAATATTTGCTGGTGTAACGTTTATTATGGCGTTGATGTCCACATTTTTGGGGTTCGTTGGTGCGATTTTAACGGTGTGGTGTTATGCATTTTTTCGTGATCCTGAACGCGTTACGCCCGTAGGTGATAATTGGATTGTAAGTCCTGCTGATGGTGTAGTAACTGCAGTGGAAGTTGTGACTGTCCCTGATGAGTTGGAGTTAAAAGAAAAAAGCTGCACACGTATATCTATTTTCTTAAGTGTGTTTGATGTTCATATTAATCGGGTACCCTGTTCTGGCGAGATAAAAAAAATATGGTATTATCCGGGCACATTCTTAAATGCTAGTTTAGATAAAGCGAGTGAATTGAATGAACGTCAAGCTTTTAAGATTGTTACGCACGACAACAAAGAAGTTGGGTTTGTTCAAATTGCGGGATTAATTGCTCGTCGGATTGTTAGTTTTGTAAAAGAAGGCGATAAAATGTTAACCGGTCAGCGGTTTGGGTTAATTCGATTTGGAAGCCGTATGGATGTATACTTACCTAAAGACGTAGCACCTTTAGTGGTAAAAGGACAAAAAATGGTTGCTGGGGAAACTGTTTTAGCAGATATGTCTGCAAAAGAGGTTGGGCGTGAAGGTCAAATCCGATAAATTAAAAACCCGTTTAATGAAGATACCGTTTAAGGGATATCCAATTACGCGCTTTATTCCTAATATGACAACATTATTAGGATTGTGTGTTGGGTTAACAGCCGTATATCATGCGTTGCATCAAGAATGGGAACGTTCCTTGTGGTTTGTTTTAATCGCAACAGTTTTTGACGGTATGGATGGGCGGCTTGCTAGGCTATTTAATGCATCATCGCGTTTTGGGGCAGAATTAGATTCATTATCCGACTTTGTCACGTTTGGAGTTTCACCTGCATTAATTACATACTTTTTTTCTTTAAATAAGCTGGGACGTTTAGGTTGGGGGGTCGTTTTATTTTTTTGTATTTGTTCAGGATTAAGGTTAGCACGATTTAATACGATATCAGTAGAACCAGAAGACAGCTTTCCTGAAGCCGCTGTAGCTTTACAAAAAAAATATTTTTCGGGGATACCCATGCCTGCGGCGGGGTTTTTGATGTTGTTACCCTTAATGGTAGAAATTGATACAGGGTATGGTGTGCATAATTATGTATATGCGGTTTTTGGTGTCTGTATTGGTATGTTAATGGTGAGTAAAGTTCCCACATTTGCGTTCAAAGGCATGAAAATACAACCCAATCAAATACTTCCGTTATTAGGAGGAATTGGATTATTCGTAATTGGGATGATTACTCGTCCTTGGTTAATTTTACCGATTGTAGGCATATTATATATTTTTTCTTTTTTCTTTAGTTACAAAGCTTACCGTAAAGATTTAAAAACTTTAGCCAATTAAGATAGTTTTACTTGCATAAAAAATTCTTTAAATATAACTCTATAATTGGAGCATAAATAGTATTTGGAGTTTTTCATGAAGAGATTATATTTATTATTGCTAAGTTTAGTATCCTTATCATATTTCAACCTTCCCTTAAATGCAGCTGATCAGCAGAGCCTTTTGAAAGAAGAAGGCTGTGGGGGCGATGGTGCGTATGAACGTTCAAGCGCCCTAGTTTTTAGAGAAGAAGTTGAGGATGTTAGTGCTGTAAGAAAACATATCACACGTGAAGGAGCTGGTGTTTTTTTATTTGACGCTGACGAGGTTTTATTTACATATGACGTGCGTGATGGCGGTAAAGTAGTTCGGGTTCGTTTATATGACGATATAGAGCTTTTAGTAGAAAATATAAAAGGGCGAGATCATGAGGTATATATTGTGACGTATAATCGAGAAACGGTTATACGTGATGCATTAAAGGAGATTGGCCTTTCTGACACTTTATTTGATGGCATTATTTCGTGTGAGATGTCTGGAGACGTAAAAACTGCAAAAGGAGAAAAATTACGAAAGTTTATGGAAGATTCTAAAAAAAGATATGATTTTGCAGTATTTATAGATAATTTTCCGCCTTTTGTAGAAAATATAGAAGAAGTAGCCCGAGAAATGGAATTAAGGTTGTATTCTTTTATTGCGACTGGATATTTAGAAAAATATTATTATAGATATGTATATGATTATTTAAAAAAATTACAGGCAGACTTATCTGAAAGTAAAGATGTGGGGGAGAAATTAACCCGAATTAACAAAAGCCTTATTAAATATCGAATTGATATTAATCAGTTTATAGAAACTTTTCCAAAATTAAAACCATTTAAAACACACGTAAAAGGATTAATTTGGCCTTATCTGGTTTATCTGTAAAAAATAAGTTATTTTGAAATTTTTTATCATACAAGGGAAGATTTCTATCTTCCCTTATTTTTTTATGCGATGTCTTTTGGTTAACCATTTTTTAATATTTATTCTTTCATACTGATCATGGTGTTAAAAAGGTGAGTATTATGGTTACGGTGGATAAAATAGATGAATTATTAAAATATTTCCATCAAGAGTTAGCATACTTACGTAATAAAGGTAGTGAATTTGCTGAGCGTTATCCTAAGGTTGCGGGGTATTTGGAGTTGGGTATCGATGGATCAACAGATCCGCACGTGGAACGCCTGATAGAATCGGTGGCTTTTTTAACCGCCAAAATGCAAAAAGATATTCAAAAAAAATTCCCAGAATATACGCAACAGGTTTTGGGAAGTTTGTACCCCCATTTAGTGACGCCGGTTCCTTCTGTGTCTGTTGTTAAATTAGAAGCAGATGTAAATAAGATTAATTCTCCCGAAGGATATCTTGTACCTAAAGATACATCGTTATTTGTAAATGATATAGAAGGGAATACGTGTTTTTTTAAAACGTGTTATGAAACACATTTGTGGCCAATTACGGTTGAAGAAGTAAGAATTGTGGATTTAGAAGATGTTGGGGTTTCTTTGCTGGGGCATCCAACTAGAAAAGGGTTGGGAATTAGGCTTAGAAGTCATGGTGTCCCTTTTAATAAATTAAAAATAAAACATTTAGATTTCTTTTTACATGGAGAACGTTCATTTACGCATAAAGTATATGATGCGGTAATGACAAATGCGTCCAATATTTACCTGATAGAAAATGATGCTGATAAAGCCAGATTTATGGGGGGAGCAAGGTTTAATACTATGGGCTTTGATTCTAATCAGCGGTTATTTCCAATGCCTGGGAATTCGCATCCTGCATATGGGGTGTTGATGGATTATTTTACATTTCCCAAGAAATTTCATTATTTAAGTATATGGGATGTTGATTTTAGTCGAACAAATAATGTGTGTGAAATCGTCTTGCCGTTGTCGAATGACAGAATACGGGAGGTTTTACCACAAAATATTTGTTTAGGAGTGGTTCCGATTGTAAACTTATTTGAAAAGTCTACTGAACCATTAAAGCTGGATCATACAGCCATAAAATATAAACTTACGCCTGATGTAAGACGTGAAGCAAATACAGAAATACACACCATTAAAAGTGTAGTAGTCATTGATGATCAAACTGGAGAAGTGGAGGTTATTCCCCCGTATTTTTCAAGTAAGCAATGGAATAAAAAAGAACAATCAAAATTGACGTGGCATATGGAGAGAGAAAGTTCGCGGTTTGGTGGTTTTGATGTTTACTTATCGTTTGTTGATAAAAATTTTGACCCAAAAGTTTTAAGTGAAGCCACGGTATATGCTGAGACCATATGTACAAATAGACAAATGGCTTCTGATATTCCGGTTGGAAGTCAGTTGAATTCTACCGTAGATTTGCCAGTAAAAGAGATGAAAATTATTATGCATCCGACTGAGCAAAAAATGGTGGCTGAACAAGATGAATCTTACTGGAACTTAATTGCGCATTTAAATTTAAACCATCTATCATTAACCTCTTTAGGTGGGGAAGGTTTAAAAAATTTATTAAGATTGTATGCGAGTGATGACGATAATGTTCTGATTGATGGAATTATAGACGTTGAGCAAAATTTAGTAACTCGAAGATTAACTACAGATGCTTGGCGAGGGTTTGTTCAAGGTATTGAGTTGGTGCTGACGTTAGATGAACGTAATTTTGAGGGTCATAGCCCGTTAATATTTGGAGCAATGCTAAGACAATTTTTAGCTTTATATACATCAATCAATTCGTTTGTAGAGTTAAAATTAAAATGGAAACATACAGGTGAGGTATGGAAAGAATGGATACCATTAAGCGGGCGTCAACAACTTCTGTAGTTAAACGCCTTTTTGACCACCCTTATGAATTTAGCTTTTTTCAAGCAGTGCGCTTATTTCAAAAGCTGTTACCTAATGGTGAAAATATTGGAAGTACGTTAAATCCATCTGAGGATCCAATTACATTTAGTGGGCGATATACATATAGTTTGCCTGGAAGTGATATTTATAAAATTCATATAGATGGTACGAAGCCTGTAGTTGAGGTGAATTTTTTAAATCTTGCAGGTCCGCATGGTGCGATGCCTGCGCCTTTATCAGAAAAGGTAATTGAAAAAATACGCGAAGGTGATTATGCGCTTCGGGATTTTATAGATATTTTTAATCATCGATTGTTAAGTATTTATTACAAAGTTGCAGCTAAATATTCATTTGTATTGTCACCTAAAAATAGTATTCAAACGCCCACAGGACATATGTTATGTGCAGTTGCGGGGCTTGACTCTAAGCATGAAAAGTACTTGGCGGCTTCTACGGCTTCATTGATGCAATATGCTGGAATATTATGGCAACGCCCAAGATCTGCAGCAGGGTTAGAGCAAATTTTATCAGATTATTTTAATGTTCCTGTGGAAATAGAACAGTTTATTGGGTCTTGGACTAACATTAACCGACGTCAACGGAGTTTTATTGGGAAGAGAAGAGGGCGAAACCATCGCCTGGGGCGGGCAACTTTTTTAGGTAAGCGATTTTGGCAAGCTGGTCATCATTTTGTGGTAAAAGTTGGCCCTTTGACTTCTGAAGAATTTCATCAATTTATACCGACCGGAGCTGCGTACAATGAGATGTGCGATATGATCAAATTTTATGCGCCACTTGAATTAACATTTCAATTAAAGATGTCCTTAAAGGAGAACGAAAATTTAATAGCGTTAGGATTTGATAATCAGCCAAGAGAAAATCGTTTAGGGTGGACTGCGGTATTAGGGGAGTCACCCGTGGATTACCAGGTGACAATTAATGCGGCTTAGAATATAATTTTCTTGTTTTTAATAGGAAAATATATTGTGGGTAAGCAACTAAATATCTGCTTAATTTTTAATTGTTTTTTTAGTCCTTTGGAGGCAAGGGCAATCACGATAGATGATATATATGTTTATACAATTAGTGCGCCTGCATCGAATAAAATGAAAATATCCGTTCCTATTTATAATGAAGAAGCTTCTATTCAATTACCATTATTAGCTGTAATAGATAATGATAAGATAGTAAGGGAACAAATTAGTGACCATACGTTGGAAGGACATTTATTTCAAGGAGATATACCTGTTTATACTTGGAATTTATGGGCATATGGTGCTTTGAATGGTTTCTCTTCGGGAAGAGAATCTGATGTAAATACTTATCGAACTTCTAGGTTCCAGCCTCAGGTACAGATTATTCGTAAACTTTTTAAAGATACGCCTGATGCAATTGTATGTTTACAGGAAATTTCGCAAAATGGATTTGATTTTATTGTTGAAATTCAACGTGCATTGAGTGACCTGAACGTAGGTGTAGAATACTGTAAAAAAACAGGCACTGAATCATTTGGTCAAATAATTTTGTATAAAAAAGATAAGTATCAATATGTAAGGCCATCTTCCGATAAAAATGGCGGGAGATACAGTGCTGGAACTGCTGCATCTTACCAATTTAGAGATGAAGTAAATGTACAAGATGATAGAGTGTTAAAAGTTTACTTTAAGGAGAGATCTGGCAAAAGACGGGAAATTGCCGTAGTGAATGTCCACTTAAAATGGTATCCAGATACAGATAAAAAATCAGAACACTTTGATAATTTAATGAAATCGCTGATTGGATATGCTAAGGGGGCTAAATCGCCTGCCCCAGCGGTAATTATTACTGGCGATTTTAATTATGATTTAAGGTTATATACAGTGTCTGATTCAAAGATCACAATACACCCTGTTGGACGTTCATATACGTTAAATCAAACAGGTCAAGCTGTAAAAGTTACAGATGGTTTTATAGAAATACAACCTTAATGGAATAGTATGAATTTATTGGTTATTCAGGATTATCTTAGAAAAAACAAACTTAGTTGGCTTTTAGTTCCGAGAGAAGATGAATTTTTAGGCGAATATGTGCCGGAATGTAATGAACGGTTGTTATGGGCCACAGGCTTTTCAGGGTCTGCTGGGTTGGCTGTGATAGGACAAAATGAAGCATATCTTTTTGTGGATGGACGGTATACGTTGCAAGCTGAAAAACAGGCAAAAGGTTTTGAAATTTATAGTTTGTCTGATTTTTTTGAGTGGTTAGAAAAGGCAATACATCCTGATGATAATATCGGTTTAAACTTAAAATTACATAGTCAGGGTTTTGTAAGAAAATTACACGAAACTAATTTAAAGATTCAACATATTGATCCATATCCGATAGATGAGTTATGGAAAAATTGTCCTAAATCGCCGCAGTCTATAATTGTGCCTCATATTTTGAAATATGCAGGGGAAAGTCATACGTCAAAATTAAAACGGGTTATTGATGCGTTTTCAGAGGATGCTGATGCCTTATATGTACAAGACCCTCATGATTTAGCTTGGTTATTAAATTTACGGGGAGGAGATTTAGAATTTACACCCATTAGTTTAGGGCGGGGATTGATTTGGAAAAATGGTACTGTGGACGTATTTTTTAATTCAATTGAAATTTCTGAAGAGGTGCATGCGCATTTGGGGAGTAATGTACACTTTCATGCATTGAATGATTTAGAAAATTATTTATTAAAGCCTTTAGCTGTACAAATAGACCCTGCTGCCAGTGCTTATGATAGACAACTGATAGGGAATAGAGGTGTTGTTAAGCCTTCACCCATTTCGTTTATGAAGGCAGTAAAAAACCCTGCAGAAATAGAAGGAATGCGGAAAGCACACGAATGGGATGGTCAAGCGTTGCGTAAATTTAGGCAATGGCTGCAAACACAAGAAGTTGAGGTCTTGGACGAAATTATAGCGGCTGAAAAATTAGAATCATTTCGTAGGGAGTGCTTAGAATATAAGGGGCCTAGCTTTCCAACGATTTCTGGCTTTGCAGAAAATGGAGCCATTGTCCATTACCGGGCAGAAAGTGAAACAAAACGTAAGTTTGAAAAAAATGCTTTATACTTGGTGGATTCTGGAGGGCAGTACTTAGAAGGAACCACGGATGTTACACGAACATTTGTGATTGGGAAGCCTACTGCAGAACAAAGGAAGGCATATACTTTAGTTTTAAAAGGACATTTAAGATTGGCCAGAGCTGTGTTTCCCAAAGGTACAACAGGCCACCAGTTAGATGCATTGGCTAGATACGATTTATGGCAAAATGGATTAAATTATGAACATGGTACAGGTCATGGTGTTGGGTCTTATTTAAGTGTTCATGAAGGCCCCCAAGGAATATCGCCTAGAATGAATTCTACGCCATTACAGCCAGGTATGGTGCTTTCAAATGAGCCGGGGTATTACAAGGCTGGGGAATATGGGATTCGCATTGAAAATATGATGGTAGTTAAAGAAAGTCAACATGAGGGGTATTTATGTTTTGAAACTTTAACCCGGGTCCCTTACGAGGATGATTTGATCGAAGATTCTATGTTAACAGACGAGGAACGTTTCTTTATTAATCAATATAAATAACAGTTGATTGTGTGTTCTTATTAAAAATAAATGCTGATTTTTAATAATTATTAAGCAGAATATGATTTAATTTTGTTAGGTAAAAAAGAAACACACGATGTTATCTCGTATAATTACAGTTGCTTTTCAGGGAATTAAAGCAGTTCCTGTAGAGGTTCAAGTGCAAATTGCAAATGGTTTGCCTGCATTTAGTATTGTAGGTTTGGCGGATAAAACTGTTGCAGAATCGCGTGAGCGGATACGATCTGCCTTAATGTCCATTGGTTTAAGTTTACCGCCAAGGCGTATTACGGTTAATTTATCCCCCGCAGACATGCAAAAAGAAGGAAGTCACTTTGATTTACCTATTGCCATTGCTGTGTTAATGGCCTTGGGTGTAATTCCAGCGGAGGTATTTGATTCATACGTTGCACTTGGAGAATTGTCATTAGGCGGAGATTTATTGCCGGTTAATGGGGTATTGCCAACTGCATTTTTCGCGGCAGGCGAAGGTAAAAAAATCATTTGCCCATTTAAAAATGGACCTGAAGCAAGTTGGGGAGGAATGCAAGGCGTTTTAGCTCCTTTAACATTGATTCAATTAATTAATGCTTTGCAAGGTAAAATTATTTTAGATTCTCCAAAGCCCGAGGTGCAGCAGAGAAGTAGTGAGTTTATGGATATAGGTTTGGTCAAAGGACAAGAAACAGCAAAGCGAGCATTAGAGGTGACTGCAGCTGGGGGGCATAATTTATTAATGATAGGTGCGCCTGGGGCAGGGAAGTCTTTACTTGCTTCGTGTTTACCAGGAATTTTGCCGGAATTAACACCCCAGGAAGCATTAGAGGTTAGTATGATCCATAGCGTAGCCGGGGTATTAAATGATGGTGCTTTATTAAAGGAGCGGCCTTTTAGAGCCCCTCATCATTCTGCCTCAATGCCATCTTTAGTGGGAGGAGGATTAAAAGCAAAGCCAGGAGAAATATCACTTGCGCATAAAGGTGTATTATTTTTAGATGAATTGCCTGAGTTTCAGCGCACAACATTGGAGGCCTTAAGACAACCCTTAGAGGCAGGGACGGTGACTATTTCCAGAGCAAATGCCCATACAACTTATCCTGCAGATGTCCAGTTTATAGCGGCCATGAATCCGTGCCGATGTGGTTACGGAGATGATTTAAAGAAGGCGTGTTCAAAGGCACCGAAGTGTATTGAAGAGTATCAGTCAAAAGTGTCAGGTCCAGTAATGGATCGTATTGATTTAAAAGTGTATATGAATTCGATGGATTTAGATGTTTTTCGAGATAAAGTTGTTGCTGAAAGTAGTATAAGCGTGAAAGCTCGTATTTTGAAGGCAAGAGAAAGACAACGTATCCGCTTTGAAAGATTAGGTATACCTGGAGGGTTAAATGCCAATTTATCCCAAAAATACATGGAAGAGGTTTGCACAATAAGTCCAGAAGTAGAAACGTTTTTCTTTGCAGCAGCTCAAAAATTGAGTTTAAGTGCAAGGGGATTGTTTCGCACATTAAAAGTGGCCAGGACTATAGCGGATTTAAGTGATTCTGATGAAATTACCAAAGCCCATTTATCAGAAGCGCTTGCGTATAGATTAATAGGATGAAAAAATCAATAAGAAAAGGAACTAAAGATGTTTAAAACATATGATACTGATAGAAATCAACCTTGGCATCAAAAATTACATCATAGTTTATTGTATGGGTGGTTGCATCATTTTTTTATGGCGTTAATTGTGCTTTATGCGTTGTCGTTAAGTTTTTATGGGACGCCATTTCACAGTGATTTTTATGAAAAATTAAATTTAGTAGTTGACGATATTTTTCTGGGATTTTTTGTATTAGAGTTGATATTAAAAGTATTAGTTGCGCCTAAGGAGTTTTCTAAATACCCTTGGAACCTAATGGATTTAGGTATATTAGTAGTTACTTTTATTACACCCCATGCAAAAATATTACGCTTGTTAAGATTGTTTATTTATATTCATACCTTTGTTAATAATTCAGTTATTAATCGAGTAGTTCATACATTTATACATTCCTTACCTACATTGGGAGTTTCAACGTTTATTTTATCATCGGTAATTTTTAGTTATGGTTTATTTAGTACCCATATGTTTGGGGGCCAATTTCCAGAATTTTTTGGACATGTAGGAAGGTCAATTTATACATTGTTTCAGATTATGACTTTGGAAAGCTGGTCTGCTGGCGTTGTGCGTCCCATAATGGAAATTTATCCGTGGGCTTGGGTCGTGTTTATTTCTTTTATTTTATTATCTACGTATGGATTAACAAACATTTTTGTGGGAGCCATTGTAAATGCGATGACATTTGTAGATAACAGTCAGAGTGCTGACCCAACAATAAAAGACTTAAAAACACAAATTGAAGAATTAAAAACTTTAATTTTAAAACAAGAAAGTAACAAGATAAAAAAATAGACACACCTGATGAGAAGTGGGAGGTTTCAATTAAATAAAAAATGAGTTGTTATCAAAGGCTTAAAAATAAAACAACCTCTTCAAAATGAAGAGGTTGAAAAAATAAAATTAAATGTAAAAACTATTTAATTTTTGCTTCCTTAAACATTACGTGTTTACGAGCTACAGGATCATATTTTCGGAAAGACATTTTTTCAGTAATATTACGAGGGTTTTTCTTTGTAACGTAAAAATAGCCCGTATTTTCAGAGCTGACTAATCTTATTAACGTTACGGCGCTTTTCTTGGCCATGACTTAATTCCTAATTGAAAACTTTTCACTTTTATATCTTGTTAGAAGAAAAATGTCAATGTTTTCCTGATCAAATTTACATTGGTTTTTCCTAACTTGTATGATTTGTATATGTATAGTAGTAATAAGCTTAAATAGGTGCTGTATGATAAAAAAAATTTTTGTTATCTTCTTTGTTTCATTGTTCTGTTACAACCTGAAGGCAGAATATATAGTCGGCAATGTCCATTTTAAATCTAAGAAATATAAAGATTTAAACGTTATAGGTGAAGCCAGGTTTGAAGATGTTCAATCTGATGTTATCGTTATTACGGGTCCATTTCAATTTGCAAACTTGCGCGCAACGGAACTTATAGTGACGGGCCCTGTTGCAGCATCTGAAAAAGGTAAGTTTGATAAAGTAGTGATTACTGGGGAATTAATTTTAAGCGATTCAATTATGAATGTACTTTCAGTTACAGGCAGTTGTGAATTAAATAGCGTAAAAGTTATTAATCAAGCAAGAGTCACAGGTTTTTTTATTGCCGAAAATAGCATTTTTGATAACTTATGTATTTCTGGCAAAAAAGTAGTATTAAACAATTCTAGAGCAAGCAATCTTCTAATAAAAAAGGAACCTTCGTTAAATCAGCCTCAAAAACTTATTGTAAAGGGAAAGACGTATATCAAGGAAGTTGTGTTTGAGTCTGGCCAAGGAGAGATACATATATATGGAAAGGCTGTTGTAATAGACAACGTAACTGGCGCAAAAATAACTTGCCATTAAGGGGCGTTTGAGGGATGAATTCTAAAACAATTATTTGGTTTAGACGCGATTTAAGGCTTCAAGATAATCCTGCGTTAGAACATGCGGCTAAACAAGGGCAGATTATTCCTATTTATATCCTGGATGATGACGTGGCTGGTAAGTGGAAAATGGGCGGAGCATCCCGTTGGTGGCTTCATCATAGCTTACACGCATTATCTAAAAGTCTTTCTAAAATAGGGCACCATTTGCAGGTTTTTAAAGGGCAACCCCAAGATATTTTAAAAGACCTCATTGATCAAACCGGTGCTAAAAATATTGTATGGAATCGATGTTATGAGCCGCATGCGATAGAAAGAGATAGTAAAATTAAGGAACATTTTACAAATCAAGGTGTGAAGGTTGATAGTTTTAATGCAAGTTTATTATTTGAGCCATGGACTATAAAAAATCAGCAGGGCAATTTTTTTAAGGTATTTACACCTTTTTGGAAATATTGTTTGAACCAAAAGCCTTCAGAGACAAGGGATTCCATTAAAGCATTAAAGAAGTCTGAGCCTTTTGTGTTTAAATTTAAAGGTTTAAAAATAGATGATTTAAACCTTTTGCCACAAGGTGTTAATTGGGCTAAAGGTATAGAGGAAATATGGTATCCTGGGGAAGAATCTGCTTTAAAAAAGTTTGAGGGATTTGTTGAGGATTCCCTTGATCAATATAAAAATGATCGTAATTTTATGGATCAACCTGCGGGTACGTCTAGATTATCTCCTCATTTACATTTTGGGGAAATTAGCCCTCGTCATATATGGCATAAATGCCAAGAATTAATGTTCCACGAAAAAGAACACACTGAAAGTATAAACTGTTTTTTGTCAGAACTTGGTTGGCGGGAATTTTCATATTATTTACTTTATCATATTCCTGAGTTGCCATCAGAACCGATTAAAAATGAATTTAAAAATTTTCCGTGGGATAAAGATTCTGGCCAGCTTAAAAAATGGCAGCAGGGTCAAACTGGAATACCAATTATTGATGCTGCTATGCGACAATTGTGGAAAACGGGATATATGCATAATCGAGCCAGAATGATTGCGGCATCTTTTTTAACTAAAAACTTATTGATCCCTTGGCAGCAAGGAGCAGAGTGGTTTTGGGATACCTTGGTAGATGCGGATCTTGCCAATAATAGTATGGGATGGCAATGGGTTGCTGGATGTGGCGTAGATGCTGCGCCCTATTTTAGAATATTTAATCCAGTTACTCAGGCAGAAAAGTTTGATCCAGAGGGGGAATATATAAAAAAATGGGTGCCTGAATTAAAGAAACTGCCTTTAAAATACATATATCAACCTTGGGATGCTTCAGACGAAGATTTAAAAAACGCTGAAGTGAAATTAGGCGAAACTTATCCTTTCCCGATTGTAGATTTATCAAGTAGTCGTCGTAGAGCTTTGGATGCATATCAAGCAATAAAGAATAATTAATTTAAATTTATTACTCTCCCTTGAATAGTAAAAAATTTTCTCTATATGCAAAATATATACCTAACATTTGCATATGGGAAATATAAATATGAATTTTAAATATTTAAGGCCTTTATTAGCGATAGCAGTTTTAATTACTGGGTGTGGACTTGATAATAAACTGTTAGAACATAAATTTCCTTTGTGTACAGGCTTGTCAGAGAAAGAAATGCAAGTCCAAATCCATCAATATATATTTGAAAAAGATAAACTTGCTGATGATAAGAGCTCTGCTGCTTATGGTAGGGGAGTTTTAACAGATAACATGTGAGGATTAGTATTAAATGTATGGGATAAACTAGAAGATACAGGTCTTAAAGGATTTAAGACTGAAACATTCCAATCCGGACAAATTGTAGATATCGATCATCCCGATTTATACACGGATGCAAACTTTTTTGATGCACGTTTTGTTAGAGCTTTAATGCATCTTGATCTAAAACCTTTGGTTAAAGATCGAAAACAAGCACGTAAAACTAATTTTCAAGAAGTTTTAAGTGGTTTAGTTTATTCAGGAAAAAAACTTGTATGTAATAACTTACTGTCAAATCAAGCGGAGTTTAGTTTAGTCTTTGACGATGGGGAGGCGGTGAGTGGTAGTCAGGTTAAAAAGTGGAATGATATGTTTATTGAGGCATTATCAGAAGATAAATTTTTTTGGAGTTTGTTTGATTTGCCTTTTTATTGCGTGTTCGGTTCTGGAATGGGGGTTAATACACGTAGCTTGCCAAGAAATGTAAGATTAGGTGATGGAGAAGTAGATTTAAGTGAATTTCGAATAGATGGGGTGTCAGGGAATATCGTTAATTTTAATTTGCCGATTTTTGTTCATATTAATGGTGATATAAGTAAGGACAAAAAAACAGACCGATTACAAAGTGTAGTTGCATATCGTATAGGAGATACAGTAATCGGATTTATATGTTCTTACGCCAATCAGGGATATGGATTTGGGGTGAGTGGACAAAAGTTAGAAACTTCTTTAGCTATTTCACGCTCATTTAAAAAATATTTTTTAGAGGGGGAATCGGGATTTGTTTTTGCTAAGGAGCTTTTCTTTAGTGAATGGAGTGGTAAATTTATGCAATTAAAATTTGGATATGATTTTAATTGGATATCACCATTTATACAACTTACCCGTCAAAACGTTGAAAAATATAATAATACACAGTTTTATATAGGTATAGATGCCGTTATAAAAAATTGGAAAGCGGATACATATAGTATAGATAGTAGATTATTAGCCATGATGAGCAAGAAAAATGCTGGGTCTTTTATAGGCGTATTAGATTTTGTGGGAAGTATTACTTTGAACGATGGAATATCTTTTCATTCAAATATTAATATAAATAGTGTTACAGGCTGTAATTTTGGCTTAAGCATTAAATTGGAACGTTAGTGTTACTGTATTATTTAAGTTGTGAACTTACATTTCTTTGCGATGGGTTACAAAGGCAAGGATAACTATGGCAACATATATTGTAAGTACTATAGTAATAGATTGAAACGTTTGATTGTAAACTGCAGCAGCTGAAAAAGTTACGAATGAGGCCATAAATTGGCGAATTGAAGTTACGGCTGAAGACGAAGTCCCCCCCATATTATTAAATAATTCCATGGCGCGTGTGGTAACTACTGTGGCGATAAATGGACAACACACTGTATAAATACAATAGGTTAAGACAAGCATATTTGCGGAATCTGAAAAGAATGCTTGAACCAATAGCAAGCTTAAAACATAGCCTGTTATTAAGTACATGCCTAACGTAATTGTAGAATATAATCCTTGTTTTTTTACATATTGACGTACAAAGGCCGCGGCAATTGCATAGAAAAAGGTAGGAACAAATTGGTACAAAGCAAACGCTTCACGGCTGATTCCGATTACTTCTTGCAAATGAATGGAAAGTAAAGGAATTTGAGCAACATGTAACCCGTGGATGGTCCCATTAAGAAGAGCAAATACTAAAAATGTTCGGCTTGTAAAAAATATCTTATAATTTTTGAATGCTTTAATTGCAGAGATGTGTTGGTTTTCTTTTTTCTTTAACGTTTCAGGAATAATTAATGCAATTAATAATACTTGAATTGTTCCAAGAATACTTAAAACCGCAAATATTCCACGCCATTCAAAATAGTCTGCCACGACGCTGCCTACAATAGGTGCTGCTGATAAGGAAACAGAAATGGTAATGTTAAAAATATTTAAGGTGCGGACGCTGTCTTTGCCTTTAAATATATCTTTGATAATCGTTAACCAAATAACGGAAGAAGCGACCCCTCCCATTCCTTGAAAGAAGCGAGCGATAATTAGTTCATAAATATCATGTGCATATGTGCACCAAATAGAGGCACAAGCAAAGAAGCTTATGCCTATCAATAATAAACGCTTTCTACCATAGCAATCAGCCAATGGGCCGTAGAACAAGGCAGCAATAGCGGTTCCTAAAAAATAGCTGCTGACAGTCCATTGGACTAAAGTTTCTGTTGCATTAAAATATATACCAATTTCAGGTAGTACAGGTGCATGCATATCCATTGCTGAATTGACAATAACGCTGCCTAAAATTAAGGTAAAAGTAATTAATGCAAGCTTTGTTTGTGAAAACTGTTCTTTCATATTGTTAGTTTATATATTTTCCATAATAAAATCCCTAAATGCCGCAATTTTTTTGGACCTGCGTAATTCTTCAGGGTATTCTAAATAATACGTTAAATCAGGCAATTTTTCAGCTGTTAATATACGACGTAAATTAGGGTGTTTTTCTGCGATGTATTCATCCATTACAGCGATGCCGACGTGATTTGTAACTGCTGTTGCAATAGTTAAATTGCTGTTTACTGAAAGGTAAGGTACTCGTTTGGGGGAGTCTTCAGTTAAGCCTAAGTAAAGCAAAATATTTGTGTTTTCTAAAGAGTTTGTATCTTCGCCAAATACAATCAGCTGATGGTGAACGAGCTCTTCTAGTTTTGTGGGTTCACCGTTTTTTTCTAAATAAGTTTCACTGGCGTAAATTCCGCGTTTAAACGTCATTAAAGGACGTTGAATCATGCGAAGTTGCACAGAAGGTGTAGATTTAATTGCTAAGTCTGAACCTTCTTGCAGCAGATTTGTATCATCATCTGAAATAATTTGTGTAAGTCGAACTTCTGGGTAAAGGGCCAAAAATTTATGAATTCGTGGAGCAAGCCAAAAATTAGAAAATGTTTGAGTGGTAGCAATTCTTAAATGTCCAGCGGCCATATCTTTTGTATCTTTTAAGATAGACAAGGTATTGGAAATGCGTCCAAATATTTCTTGGGTGGTTTCAAAAAGGATATCTCCCTGTTCTGTGAGCATTAAACCACGGGGATGTCTACGAAATAAACGACATCCCATCATAGCTTCTAATGCTGAAATTTGTCGACTTACTGCGGATTGAGATAAAGCCAATTTTTCAGAAGCTTTTGTTAAAGATCCTGACCATGCAACGTGATTAAAAATCCTGAGTTTGTCCCAGTCTACTTTAGTACTTAATAATCGAATATCAACCATACTGTCCTCCCTGATGGTATATTTCGTTTAGTTGTTTATTGTTAAAAATTTTTCTGCATCTAAGGCAGCCATACAGCCTTGACCTGCTGCTGTTACTGCTTGACGATAAATTTTATCTTGGACATCGCCTGCAGCAAATACTCCTGGAATGTTTGTTGTTGTTTCGCCTTTGGGAGTAATAATGTAACCTGCTGAATCTAGATCAATATGTCCTTTAAACATTTCGGTTTTTGGAGAGTGACCAATTGCTATAAATATTCCTTCTACTTCTATATTTTGAGTGGTTTCTGGTGACAAGGTAGATTTTAATCGAATTCCTGTTACAGCTTTTGGGGTAGTAGTGCCTAAGATTTCATCTATTTCATGGTTCCAAATAATATTTATTTTTGGGTTTGCAAATAAGCGGTCTTGCAATACTTTTTCTGCCCTTAGAGAGTCTCTTCGATGAACTAATGTAACGCTGCTTGCTATATTAGATAAATATAAAGCTTCTTCAACCGCTGAATTTCCACCGCCAATTACAGCCACTGGTTTATTTTTAAAGAAAAAGCCATCACACGTCGCGCAGGCAGATACACCAAAACCTTTAAATGTTTCTTCTGATGATATGTTGAGCCATTTAGCTTCTGCCCCAGTTGCAATAATTACAGAGTCTGCAGTAAATGTATTGCTTTCTCCATAGCAAGTAAATGGTTGCTTTGAAAAATCAACATTAGAAACATAATCATATATAATGTTAGTTCCCATGTTTTCTGCTTGTATTCGCATTTGTTCCATTAGCCAAGGACCTTGAATGGCATCAGCAAAACCTGGGTAGTTTTCAACGTCTGTGGTAATTGTAAGTTGTCCACCTGGTTGTAACCCGGTAACTAATGTGGGCTTTAAGTTAGCCCGAGCAGCATAAACAGCCGCTGTATAACCTGCTGGACCAGCACCAATGATTAATAACTGTGTATGTACAGCTGTCATTAAATATTCTCCCAATAGTGTTTATGAAGTATTCTTGATTTAGTCGGATTATGCAAAAAATGCATACCTTTTTCAACAAATATTTATTTCTATGCAATTAAGTTGTTGTGTGTGGAAGGTTATACTTGCATAAGTCATTCAGAATGCAGTTTGAACATTTAGGTTTGCGTGCGATACATGTGTATCTTCCATGTAGGATAAGCAAGTGATGAGCGGATTTTAAGAAGATGGATGGGATAATTTGTTCTAGTTCTGCTTCAATTTTATCAGGATGGATAGCTGTAGTTAAGTCTAAACGATTAGATACTCTTGCAACATGTGTATCAACCGGAATTGTAGGCTGATTGAAAACTACATTTAATACAACATTGGCTGTTTTACGTCCTACGCCGGGTAGACGCATTAACTCTTCACGAGTACTAGGAACAATGCTGTTATATTCATCAATTAATTTTTGGCTTAAAGCCATTATATTCTTGGCTTTAGTGTTAAACAATCCGATAGTTTTTATGTGTTCTTTTAATTTATCTAACCCCAAGTACACCATATCTTGCGGGGTGCTTACGATCTTGAATAGGTGATCCGTGGCTTTATTGACGCCTTTATCAGTGCTTTGTGCTGATAATACAACTGCAATTAGTAAGGTATAAGGGTTGGTATATTTCAGTTCTGTTTCAGGGATAGGGATGTGGTCGCTGAGGCGTTGAAATATTTCATAAATGCGAGACATAAAGGACTTTAATTAGTTAATGTCCAAATTATGCCACTTTCAAATTTTGAAGTAAAGTTAACAATTCGTTGCTATTGTTTATAAATGTGACCATATCAATGTGATGCTGTTTAATAAACCCTGCTTTTTTCATAGATTCAAATAATGATTTTAAGGGCTCCCAGTATCCTTTATAGTTATAAACTAAAATAGGATGTAAATGAATTTGCAGTTGGCGCCACGTAACAATTTCAAAGAATTCATCCAGGGTTCCAAATCCACCTGGCAGAATTAAAAATGTATCACTGTTTTCAAACATTGTATGTTTGCGAATATGCATATTTTCTACTACGCGGATTTCAGAAATAGCGGTATTAACTTTTTCAATTTCAGCTAACTGTTTTGTTGTAATACCTAATACTTGACCACCATTTTCCATTACAGAGGTAGATACAGTCCCCATTAAACCAGTATTTCCACCGCCATAAACCAACTTATATCCTGTGGCGGAAATAATTCGGCCCACTTCCTTTGCCTCATTATGGTATTCGTCAGGAATATTTAAACTAGCACCGGTATATACACAAATTGATTTCATTTTTATATTCTTATCTTATTCAATATTTGATTATTATACTGGTTCTCGTTAAGATCAGGTTAAATTTTTAAAATACCCATGTTATTAAGGATTTATACAGTTATGCCTGAATTATTGATGTCAGCCCCTGAAGGTACAATAGAGATACGTTTTCAAGCTGCTAGAGAAGAAACTGCCCCTATGGTTGTAATATTACATCCTCATCCAGAGCATGGGGGAACAATGAACAATAAGGTTGTCTATACTTTATATCAGACATTTCTTGATTGTGGATTCCATGTGACGCGTTTTAATTTTAGAGGGGTAGGGAAATCTACTGGACATTTTGATTTTGGGGAAGGTGAACTGCGTGATGCGATGAACGTCTTAAACTGGATGGAAGAAACTTTTCCAAAAGCATCAGAAATATGGGTGGCTGGATTTTCCTTTGGCTCATGGGTTGCGCTTCAAATGATGAAGAAAAATCCTAAAATTAAACACTTTATTTGTGCTGGACCTCCAGCAAACGTATATGACTTTAGTTTTTTATTGCCATTTGATAGAAATGGTGCATTTATACAGGGTACAATTGATACAATTGTGGAACCTGTAGCAGCAAAAGAATTGGCTGAAAAAATTACTCGTATGTCTTCAGCTAATGTTGATTGTTATATGGTAGAAGGTGCAGACCATTTTTTTTCAGGTAAGTTAAATGAATTAACTAACATAACATCTAATTACATTCAAAATATAAGAGGATTATTGTGAGTATTATTTCTGATTTTTTAGTTGAAGCTCAAGCAAGAGGTTTTATTCATCAATCTACAGATATAGAGGGTCTTGATGAAGCTATGAGGTCAGGGCGTATCGTTGCATATGCAGGTTTTGATCCTACTGCTACAAGTTTACACGTAGGGCATCTTGTCCCTATAATGTTATTACGGTTACTTCAGCGCAAAGGCCATAAACCCATTGTAATTATGGGGGGAGCAACAGCCCGTATTGGGGATCCTTCTTTTAAAAACGAAATGCGAAAGATGTTGTCAGATGAACAAATTAAAGAAAATATAGCTTCTATTCAAAACGTATTTCAACAGTTTTTAGAATTTGGGCCCGGTGGCAACAAAGCAATTATGCTTGATAATGCAGAATGGTTAACTAAACTTGCATACTTAGACTTTTTGCGAGATTTCGGGGTTCATATTACAGTAAATCGATTGTTAACCTTTGATACAATCAAAACACGTCTGGAAAACAATCAGCCATTAAGTTTTTTGGAGTTTAATTATATGTTATTTCAGGCATATGATTATTATCACTTAAATAAGAATTTTAGTTGTACTTTGCAAATTGGTGGTTCTGATCAATGGGCCAATATATTAAATGGTGTGGAGTTTATTCGAAGAACTTCGCAAAAAACAGCATATGGTTTAACTACGCCATTATTGACAACAGCTTCTGGCGCAAAAATGGGTAAGACAGAGAATGGAGCGGTGTGGTTAAATCCAGAGCTTATGTCTGACTATGATTTTTGGCAGTTTTGGCGTAATACTCATGATGAGGACGTCATACGTTTTTTAAAGATGTTTACGGATTTGCCGTTAAGTGAAATTGATACATTGTCCAATTTAACTGGACAAGACTTAAATGAGGTTAAAAAGCTTTTAGCTGATGAAGTAACTAAAATAGTTCGTGGAGATCATTCACTAGCATCTATTCATGAAACATCTTCAAAGTTATTTGAACAAACGGTTCAAGCTTATTCTATTAAAGGATATGATGGTTTGTCTAACCCTATTTTAGATACTTCTTTGCCGGTTATAGATATGTCATTAAATGATATAGATGAGCTACAAGCTTTTGTATGTGTGGTAAAAGCAGGATTAGCGGAGACAAATGGAGAAGCTAGGCGGTTAATTAGAGGGAAGGGGATAAAAATACAAGATATCATGGTAGGAGATGAAAATTTGATGATTACAATTCCTGAAGATCGAGTTATAAAAGTATCAGCAGGAAAAAAACGTCATGCTTTAATTCGTCTTGTTGTTTAAATAAAATTTAAAGGAGTTTTAAGATGTTAAAAGCAGGAGATTTAGCCCCGAACTTTGAGGTGCAAACGAGTGAAGGTTCAGTATTTAAACTTTCAGATTATCGAGGCAAAAAGGTAGTTTTATATTTTTACCCTAAGGATGACACACCTGGTTGCACAACGGAAGCTTGCGATTTTAGAGAAAATATAAATCTATTTAACCAATTGAATTGCCAAGTTATAGGCATATCGCGCGATTCAATAGAAAGCCATATTAAATTTAAAAATAAATACGAATTAAATTTTTCCTTAGGTTCAGATGTGGAAGGATCTATTTGTAAGTTATATGGAACTTGGGCAGAAAAATCTATGTTTGGAAAAAAATACTTTGGTGTTTTGCGGAGTACTTTTTTGATTGATGAGTCCGGAATTATAATTAAAGTATGGGAAAAAGTAAAAGTTTCTAATCATATTAAAGAAATTTTGGATATTCTAAATACATGATAGCTGTTGGGTCGCTTTCAAATGTGCCGTGGGAGTCTCATAAAGCCTTAGGTGAATTTATCAAGAATTTGGCTAAGAAGGGAATTACTGCTCGTTTAGTAGGCGGAGTAGTTCGTGATGCCTTGTTAAGTCGGCTTGTCCCTTCTGGTGATTTTGATTTTGCAGTAGATGCCACACCTGATCAGATGATTGCTATTTGTTTCGAAACAGGACTTCAAGTGATTCCTACCGGAGTGTCATTTGGAACCGTTACGTGTATTATTGAAGGTGAACCTTATGAAATTACCTCCTTGCGGAAAGATATAACTTCTGATGGCAGAAAAGCTGTAGTTCAGTACACAAAAGACTGGTCAGAAGATGCACAGCGAAGGGATCTAACAATTAACGCATTATACGCAGATTGGGATGGGAAATATTATGATCCGACTGGAATGGGTATAGAAGATTTAAATAATAGATATTTAAGATTTGTTGGCGATCCTGAAAGTCGTATAAAAGAAGATTTTTTGCGGATCATTCGCTTTTTTAGGTTTATGGCTTTATTTCCAAGTGCAAAATATGAGGAAGAAACATATAAACTTTGTATTAAGTTTAGCAAAAAGCTGAAAAGTATTTCTTTAGAACGAAAATGGGGTGAATTAAAAAAGATTTTTAAGTCTGATTATCCTTTAAATGCAATAGAAAGCTTAATTTCTTCAAAAATAATGTCTGAAGTATGTCGTATTAATTGGTCTTTAAATAAATTAGAACGTTCTTTACCCTGGGTAAAAAACAGATTCAACAATATATTTTATGGATTGTTAGGGAGCGTTAACCAATTTTCGATAGATAGTAATAATTGTATACCACTAAAGTTGCAGAAAAGATTGGAAGATGTTTTTAAAATAAAATTTTCTTCTTCTCTGGATTTGCAGGCCCTTTATTGGTTCGGTAAGCAAAATTATAAAGATGCATATATTCGAGATACCATTACAAACAAACCGTTTTCTGAAGAAGCACTTAAAAAATGCAATGAAGCAATTGAAGCGATTGATGCTGTGTTAATGCCGCGCTTTCCTGTTTCTGGTGCAAATTTACAAGAACTTGGTTTTACTCCAGGGCCAGCTATGGGAGATATATTAAGGGAAACTGAAAAATGGTGGGTTGAGTCTAATTTTACACCTGATTTTGAAGACTGTTTACAGCGCATTAAGCAATTATACCTTGGAGAACCTTTGGATAAAATATGAAATATATAGATGTTAATAAGTTAAATCAGAAATTAAAAGAAAATCCTAGTTTAGTCATTATAGATGTTAGATCCGAAAAAGAATATAACATGGGTCACGTACCACAAACAAAAAATATTTCGTTGGATATTATTTTAAATGTACCTGAGTTAGCTATCAAAGAAATTAGAGAGCTTACAGAAGGGGAAGAGAATATATATATAATCTGTTTGTCAGACCGCCGGTCATTTATGGCGTGTCATAAACTTTTTGAATATGGAGTTCCTAACACATGTTTTATACAAGGGGGAACTAAAGCTTGGAGAGATGCTGGATATCCGCTTCAAAAAACTAATCCTTAAAGAAGATTTGGTTATTTTGCATATCTAAAATTATAGCAGTAAAATTTATCTTTTTAGAAGATGATATTTCGTTAAATGGGATAAGTACTATCCAAAGGTTGTTTTGGTTGACTGGGGCGACTTCTATATTAAAGATGTCGTAATACTGTAATGTTTTTCCTTTTTTCTTCGATGCATAGAGGTAGAATATAATTAGTGGTAGAATATCTTTATTCTTATGATTGAATAATTCATGCAGATGGTCTTGGATTTTTTGTGGATGCTTTTTTACTATTGAAAGAGAGCTTTTGATTATACTTAAATATACGTTCCATACATGGTCTGTATTTGTAAGATCTGTAATGTTTTCAGAGGAATCGAGTATTTCATTAGATGTCTCAATGCTGTTTAGTAACCAGCTTTGAGCCTTTTTCAATGCTGTAAAATTTAAATCTTTTTGGATTGCCCCATGTATAGAAGGCATCAGAAGAAAACATAAACAAAGAAAAAAATGCATTTTTAGCTCCTTTTGGTTTTTAAGAAGATTGTTGTATGATTGAAGAGTCTATATTAAAGTATCTTAGGACAGATGAGGCCTGTTCTGCCTGTTCTCTTGATAATTTATTAATACTAGATTGATATAAATTTCTGCCTCCTATACGGACTTTTTTGGTTTCAATTCGTTTATCTTGTCCTAACTGTGTTTGTACGACAGCTTGTTTTGCAACTGTTTCAGCACGTAGTTTACTGCCGTAGTAACCTAATAATAGAGTATAGTTTTCTGGGCTGGCAGTGACGTATTGTTCAATTTTTTGGGCAATTATATCTTGAGGAGAAGAGGGAGGAGGTAGGGTTGTTTGTATGGTCGACTTACTTATTGTTGTTACTTTTTGTTGTATTGCTTTGGGTTGATGTTGCTTAGATTGCGCTATATATATCCGCGAGGGCAGTGTTTTTAAGCGTTGGGCAATCTCAACAACTCTTTTATCTCTCCATGCGGAGCTGCAGCCACCCATTACAACTATGATTAGGCGTTTTCCATTATCACCTTTTTGGGAGGCTATCACATTAAAGCCAGACGCATTCACATAGCCTGTTTTTATTCCATCAAACTTTATGTGTTTTTGTGAGAGTAATCTATAATTATGATTTACGTGACAAATATTATTATAACAAAATTCTCTTACGCCGAATAAATGAAAATATTTTTGATAATGCTTTATAGTAACTAAACCTAAAATTGCCATATCTCGTGCTGTGGTTAACTGACCAGAAGCTGGTAATCCCGATGCATTTTTAAAAGTTGTATTCAACATACCAAACTGTTGCGCGCGGCGAGTCATGTAGTTAGCAAAGGCAGCCTCTGTTCCTCCTAAAAATTCTCCAGCTACGGAGGCTGCATCATTTGCTGATTTAGTAACAAGGGCTAAGATAATGTTTTGAACGGATATGTACGAACCTGGTTTTAAACCTATTTTGCAAGGTTGCTGAGATGCAGCGTGCCTTGATACTGGTATCATGTCAGTTAGTCGGATTTTTCCTTGTTCTAATGAATCGAACAGCATAAGCAATGTCATTAATTTTGTTAGAGACGCTGGTGGTGTTATAAGATCCGCGTTTTGTTGGTATAAAATTTTTCCGCTTTCATAATCTACCGCAATTGCTGCATAAACAGGTTTTGCTTTTTGAGATTTTGCTTTAAGCGTAGAAGAAAATGAAAAAATAATAGATATAAAAATAATGGCAGTGCAAAATGGTTTGTTAAGATATGAGACTATACGTTGCATCATGTTAAAAATTTTTTTATAATTTAAATATTAATAATAAATAAAAAAAATGTATAAATTTATCGAAAAAATAAAACTTATTTTCTTCCAACCTGACTTTTACTTATATCTTTTCTTTGTTATATGTCTTTTTTTGTATAGTATCATAATATTTTACTGGCTGGTAAGATACAAAAGTATATCAAAACAATTATTAAAATACAATACACACCTTAAGTTAATATTGAATAATCAACAGGATTTATGGGCTTCTTGGACAGATACAACCAATCAATTATTATGTTCTAACTCTTTAAGAGAAAAATTAGGAGTAAGTTATACAACTTCAGTTTTTTCTAAGCATTTAAAATATTTTTTTGAAGATTTTAACCTTAAAGCCTTTTTTAAGGCTGTAAGTGATCATGAGGTTTATGAGCAGGAGTGTATTTCTATTAACAGAGAAGTGTTTAGTATTTCGGGAGTAAAAAAACGAATTAATCAAGAGTTCGTTTATATTTTATGGTTTCGGGATATTTCTCATCGTAAGGCAAAGACAGAAATTCATAATAATATTATAAACGATCTGCGCATAGAAAATGAATTTATGAAAGATATTTTGAATAATTTGCCTTGGCCTGTATGGTATAAGCACCCAAATAAAAAATTGATATTTTGCAATAAAGCATATGCAGAAGCTTTAGAGACAACGATAGAAAAAGTAATTGAAGACCAAATACATCTAAAATCATGGCAACAAGGATGCCGCACACCAAACTTAACAGAATTAGTGTTAAAAACTAAGCAACACCAAGTCCAAAGATCTCATATTGTTTTACACAATGAAAGAAATTATGTTGAATTTAATGAGACTTTGACGTCTAAAAAATTTATTTTAGGGTATTTGAATAATTTAAGTGAGTTGGAAAATTTACAAGAAGAAATTCGCCATTTAACTAAGTCCACACATGAAATTTTAGAAGTTATTTCTTTGCCAGTAATTATTTATAATAACAATCAACAGGTGGAGTTTTTTAATAACCCTTTTATTAAAATGTTTGAATTAGATGCAACTTGGTTGGAAACAAAACCCACTTTTAGTGAGGTTTTAGAAGAGTTAAGAGCAAAAAGAAAACTTCCTGATACGGAAGATTTTCTTGTGTATAAAAATAGAAGGTTGGCTTGCTTCAATAATTTATTAAGTCCTATAGAAGATATTTCTTATTATCCAGACGGCAGAACTGTAAGAATGGTAACAGCTCCTTATCATAATGGAGGGTTGATGATCACCTTAAATGATATTACGGATTGGTTAACTTTGGAGCGCAGATATAATACATTATTAGCAGTTCACCGTCAGGTAGCAGATAATTTATTTGAAGGGCTAGCAGTTTTTGGGACAGACCATAAGCTTCAATTATATAATTCTGCTTTTTGTAAAATGTGGCACTATACAGAAGATGAGTTAATACCTCCGCCCCATTTAGAAACTGTAATTGAAAAAATTAAGGCACATATAGATTATGCGCATTATGATTCTAGTTGGGATAAATTTAAGTCTCGAATTAAGGCAAAAATAATAGATCGAAGTACAAATAAAGAAGGACGAATTAAATTGTATGATGAGGTGGTATATGATTATTCATATACACCACTTCCCGATGGGTCTAATTTATTAACATTTTTAGATGTGTCTGATCGTTATCGTATTGAAAAAAGTTTATTAGAACGTAGTGAAGCCTTAGAGGTTGCTCATGGTGTCAAATCAGATTTTGTCTTCACTATTCACCAGGGAATTAAATACCCACTGCGCAGGATATTATTAAGTTTTACAGATATATTAGAAGAAAAATATGGAGCTATTAATTATAAATATCATGAACGTTTAAAGAATATTTGGCAAGAAGTTGATCATGTTTTCCGCTTCATTGAAGATGTAAATGACCTGGCGTCTATTGAATCAGGGTATACTATTTTAAATAAAGAGCCTATTAATATAAATAAATTGCTTGACGATATTTCTGCGACTTTTTCAGAACGCGGCCTAGAAAAAAAAATAAATATTTCGTTGGAGGCAAATAAGGAAGACATTATTTTAGAGCAAGGAGATTTAAAGCGATTAAAACAAGTATTTTTTAATTTGCTAAGAAATGCAATTGCGTATGCTACAGAGGGAGAGTTAGTTAGCATAAATATAACTGATATGGTTGAAGAGATTCACATTGAAGTGAAAAACTTTGTCTCATTTATTCCATATGAAGATACTTATGGAGCTTCTAAGAAATTAAAACGAGGGGAACAAATTATTACCGGGTTAGGTTTTTCGTTAGTTAAAAAAATTATAACCCTTCATAACGGGCGTGTTATACTAAGT
>JACKLG010000004.1 GCA_024236035.1 Candidatus Paracaedibacteraceae bacterium | reverse complement strand
TGCATTAAGTTTTATAAGGGTTATTTTTTATTAATACCCTCAAAATAAAAACATTAATACCAAAACACAAGCCTCAGAAACACCCACACATTCAAATACAAACCTAAAGAAATCAACCGACCTTATAAAAAAACAAAAAAAATCATATTTTTTTATTTTTATATTATTTTTATATTCTGAAGGAGCAGTAATAACTGACCCCATCTTTCAAAAATATCTTCTCTACATTTTTTCTACCTAAATATTCAGAACCAGATCTTCAATAAACTTTTTATAAATATACTGTTGTTATTATAAAGGCATATGATCCAGGTAAAGAAATGACACAAAATACAAACCACAATTTAATAACTTCATTAAATAAAGCTTTAAGCAATCATTTTGCTTTATACATAAAAACACAAAATTATCATTGGAATATTCAAGGGCCAGCATTCTTAAACTTGCATGAATTATTTGAAACGCAATACACAGAAATAAGCAGCTTCATTGACGCTACCGCAGAACATATTCGCAGCCTTAACTCAAAGGTTCCAGCATCCTTTGAAATATTCAATAAAAACTGTGAAATTCTTCCTGGAAATGAAAGCTTTACTGCCTCAGAAATGATAAAAGACTTAATTCAATCACACGAAACAATGGAGAAAGTCTTAAAAGAAGCCCTGCAGGAAACCGAAACTGCCTCCGATCATGTAATCAATGATTACTTAATAGGCTGCCTAACATTCCATCGCAAGGCTCTATGGTTTCTTAAAAGCAGCCTATAAACAGCTTCAACTCAAAACAAGTCGTTAAATACTGACTGCAAGGCTGCCTGATTGCTCGTCCACCTTAATTATTGCCCCTTCCTTACAACGACCTTCTAAAATCATCATTGAAATTGGGTCTTGCAGGTGCTTTTGAATCACACGCTTTAAAGGACGCGCACCATATACAGGGTCATATCCAACATCTGCCAACCAAGTAATTGCCTTATGTGAAATATCTAAAGCCAACCCCTGCGCCTTTAAACGACCTTTCAAATACTGCAGTTGAATTTCTACAATATCTTTCATCACATTTCGTTCTAAACGGCCAAACAGTAAAATTTCATCTAACCGGTTTAAAAATTCTGGGCGGAAATGATTACGAACAATCTCCATAACAGCCAAACGAGCTGATTCTACCGTTTCTTTTTCCGGCAAATTGGATAAAACTTCACTTCCCAGATTAGACGTTAAAATTAAAATAGTATTTTTAAAATCAACTGTACGGCCATGACTATCTGTTAAAATGCCATCATCCAAAACTTGCAACAGCACGTTAAATACATCTGCATGCGCTTTTTCAACCTCATCAAACAATATAATTTGGTAAGGTCTGCGACGAACCGCCTCTGTTAACTTTCCACCTTCTTCATATCCAACATAACCAGGAGGCGAACCAATCAACCTTGAAATTGAATGCTTTTCCATATATTCAGACATATCAATGCGCGTCATCGCATGTTCGTCATCAAACAAAAATACAGCCAAAGATTTTGCTAATTCTGTCTTACCTACACCCGTTGGGCCTAAAAATAGAAAAGAAGCTAACGGACGGTTTGGGTCTTGAAGCCCTGCACGCGAACGACGAATGGCATTAGCTACAGCTGATATAGCCGCTTCTTGCCCAACAACCCGCTTCCTTAAATATTCTTCTGCCTTTAATAATCGCTCTTGCTGAGAAGACATCATTTTTTCTAACGGTATTCCAGTCCATTTAGACACAATAGTTGCAATATCTTCCTCAGCAACCTCTTGCTTACTCGCTTCTGAGGATGCCTCAACAGATTCTAACTCTTTTTCTAAACTTGGAATTTCCGAATACATTAAACGGCTCGCACGTTCTAAATCACCATTGCGACGCGCCGTTTCTAACTCATTCCGCAAACGTTCCAGTTTTTCTTTCAACGCTGTGGCTTGATGACGAGCCTTAGATGCTTCTGCCCACTCAGCATTTAAACGTTCCGACTCAGCAGTCATTTCTTTTAAGCTTTCTTGCAGCTTCTTTAAACGCTCTTGACTTGCAGAATCTTTTTCTTTCTTTAATGCCTCTTGTTCGATCTTCATTTGAATAATACGTCGGTCTAATTCATCCAAATTTTCAGGTTTGGAATCAACCGTCATCCGCAAACGACTGGTCGCTTCATCCATCAAATCGATGGCTTTATCAGGCAAAAATCGGTCCGTAATATATCGATTAGAAAGCGTCACAGCAGATACAATTGCACCATCTGTAATCCGTATCCCGTGGTGCATCTCATATTTTTCTTTTAACCCCCGCAAAATAGAAATTGTATCTTCAACTGTTGGCTCATTTACATATACAGGTTGGAATCGTCGGGCTAAAGCCGCATCTTTTTCAATATGCTGACGGTATTCATCTAAAGTAGTTGCGCCCACACAATGCAACTCACCCCGGGCAAGAGCAGGCTTCAACATATTTGATGCATCCATCGCCCCATCCGCCTTACCTGCACCCACCAACGTATGTAATTCATCAATAAACAAAACAATGCTACTATCAGAATGTGTAATTTCTTTTACAACACTTTTTAAACGCTCTTCAAAATCACCTCTAAATTTAGCACCCGCCAACAATGCCCCTAAATCCAAAGACATTAACTCCATCTCTTTTAATGATTCCGGCACATCACCTTTGATTATGCGCTGAGCTAACCCTTCTAAAATAGCCGTTTTACCAACCCCAGGCTCGCCAATCAAAACTGGATTATTTTTAGTACGACGGCTCAGAACCTGAATTGTACGTCGAATTTCTTCATCTCTACCAATCACAGGGTCTAATTTACCTTGACGGGCTTGCTCCGTTAAATTTATGCAATATTTTTTTAATGCTTCATACGTATCTTCAGCATTTGGTGAATCTGCATTTCGACCCTTGCGCATCATTTGAACAGCCTCCTGTAATTTCTTTTCTGAAACATTAAAATTTTTCGCCAACTCATTTACGGCCGACCCTGGGCAATTTAACAAACCAAGAAGCAGAACCTCCTGCGAAATATACTCATCTCCCATTTGCTCCGCTATTTTTTCAGCATAAGTTAATACAGCCCCTAATTCTCGACTTAAATATATTTGCTGTTCCGCTCCGGCAGCACTTGTGACTTTAGGGATTTTTTTCAGCAAATCTCCAAACTCAGCTTTGAATCGCCGACCATCTACACCAACCTGCTGAAGAAGGCTCATCGCCATACCTTCAGGATCGTCTAATAAGACCTTCAATAAGTGTTCTGGAAGCAGCTGCTGATGTGCTTCATTTAAAGCAAATGTCTGTGCAGATTGTAAAAAACCTTGTGAACGCTGTGTATATTTTTCGATATTCATGGGACCTCTATGGCAAGAGACTTTCTGCAGGTATTTTACAAAAAAGCTTTATACTTTTACAGGTTTTTTTATTTATAAAGATAAAAAAATTGTGCTTTACCAACTTACCACACAATCCAAGCCAATAATTTATTTTTACTAACCTAGGTCATCTCAACTAAAAATCACAAAAATCACCCCAAGAACTAACTTCAAGAAAAAAAAAAGGGGGGGGCATAAAATCACGATATAGAAAAATAATGTAGATACAAAAAACTATCCCAACGTTTATAACGTATGATAAGGTAAAAAATATTTGTGTTCTAGAGTATACCTATGAGAAAAATAATTACTTTAGCAGGATTTATATGCTTCTTCCTTAATATTACATCCGCCGAAGAAAGCCAATTACCCTCACTAACAGTTGGAACTATACGCGATTGCAGCTTTGCTTCACACTATTTAAGTGGTTTAAACCAAGCTATAGGAAAAGGCATTGGCATACGAAACGACCACGACACATCCTTAAATGTCACTATAAAATATGGGGTTTGGCGCTTTAAAGGTGATGTAATATATACACAAAAAGTTTCTTTTATTTTACCCCCTTATAAACATGCACTAATAATAGACCCTCGCATACGAATAGAACATATTCGCTCTATTTTAAAAATCTGGACTGATGGTCATCTTATTTTCAACAAAACTCGCGAAGAAATAGAAGATTCAACGCCATGGCTTCGGTTTAATTTATTTTAATATCTTTTGTAACCAACCGTTGTATGCCATCGTAATTCAAACGAAACACTTTCCATTCAGAAAGCTCTTCCGCCCCTATATGCTTATAAAATTCTATCGCAGGTTGGTTCCAATCCAAAACCACCCAATCCACACGCCCATAATCTTTTTCATAAGCAATCTCACACACGGCTTTTACTAAGGCTTCTCCATAACCCTTACCTCTATGCTCTTCTCGCACATATAAATCTTCAATGTGAATACAGGGCTTACATAAAAAAGTAGAATAACTGGTATGATAAAGCACAAAACCAACCACATTCGAATCTTCCTCCGCAATTAAAACATGCGCCTTAGGATCTGACTTAAATAAAGTCATATCGATATCTTTTAAAGTAGCAGAAACTCGATCTTCTAATTTTTCATAGGAGGCAAGCTCTATAATTAAATCTAAAATTAACTGCGCATCTGTTTTTAATGCTGAACGTACACTAAACATACTCATCCCTTTCTATTAAAAAGAGCTTAACCTAAGGGGGTTTAATATAACATTAAGGGAATGAAAATATTTAGAGCCTAAACCTTTAAAAGAAAGCCCTAATAAGCTTGAATTTATTTGGGCGATATGGCATAAATTATCATCATGTGCCGCTGTGGCTCAGTGGTAGAGCACATCCTTGGTAAGGATGGGGTCGAGAGTTCGATTCTCTTCAGCGGCACCATTTTATTTATAAATTATTTCTTTAAACTCACTTTGTTTCCACTGTGTCTTTCTAATTTTCCTGATAATTCTAATTCTAAAAGTATATCCCATACATATGCGGGTGATAATTTAGTATGCCTAACTATAGAATCCACATCTATCGGGGTCGGAGACAACAAATTTAAAACTTTAGACTTTGTCTCCGCCAAACCTTGTATCAAAGGCCCCGGTGTTGGAAAATAATCTTTTGGATCAAATGCGTTAACCGTATTTACATAATTAGCCAAACCATCAATAATATCTTCTGCGTTTCTAACAACACAAGCACCCTCTTTTATTAATTTATTTGTCCCTTCAGCTCGGGGATCATATGGAGAGCCTGGAACTGCAAAAACCTCACGGCCAAAATCATTAGCATAATTTGCTGTAATCATTGACCCAGATTGTTGTCGCGCTTCCACTACTAATATACCGGAAGACATACCCGCAATAATACGATTACGTCTAGGGAAATTATGAGCCGCAGGCGCTGAACCAAATGGAAATTCAGATATTAATAATCCTTTTTCTGCGATTTCTGCTTGCAGGTCAGCATTTTCTTTTGGGTAAACAACATCAATGCCACCACCTAAGATTGCGATGGTCCCGGTATCTAAAGCACCTTGATGAGCCGCCGTATCAACCCCCAAAGCAAGGCCGGATACAATGTTCATACCTTTCTTGCCTAAATCTGAGCTCAGCTCTCGAGTAAAATTCATACCATTTAAAGAAGCATTACGACTACCAACGATAGCAAAATTACGCTTAAACAATAAGTGTATATTACCCTTCAGGTAAAGGACCGGTGGGGCAGACTCAATCGCTTTTAAATAAGAAGGGTATTCCGGATCTTCCCACGTTAATATAGATGCTTTATGTTTTTCAGCAAGCTTAATCTGTTCTTCAGCAAAGCTATCATCTGGCATAGAAAAAGAAGACTTTCCTCCTCTTTTGACAATATCTGGCATTGCCTTAAGCGCTTCTGAAGCTGACCCATATCTGTGAATCAAATGCCAAAAAGTTAGTGGACCTACGTTTTCTGTACAACTTAAACGAATCCACTCCATTGTTTCCTTATAATTCAATGCAACCTCCCCTAAAATTTAATTTTATTTTCTTCACCTTTTATTAAGCGCAATATATTGCCCCTATGTCTCCAAAAGATCAGGGCCACGCTACACATAAAAAATAGTTTTGCTATCCATATTGTGGCCAACGGCATATCCAATTCAGGAAAAATGGATATCATTATATAAGCACTTGCGGCCACAACTCCCATTAAAGAAGCCAACGACACAATTTTTGTAGAAAAGGCTACAATTAAAAAAACGATACCCCCTATCACTGAACCATATGGAAACAACCACACTAAATACCCCATAAAAGAGGCGATGCCTTTTCCTCCATCAAATTTTAGCCAACATGAATACATATGACCAAAAACACCAACGGCTCCTATAATCATTAGGTTAGCCACAAGAAGATCAGCAGGAATATCTCGCATAGGATTCATAATAAAACTAAATAAAATCATTGGAATCCAAACTTTTACCATATCCAATATATAAGTTATAAAGGCTAATTTTTTCCCACTCGTCCGCAGCACATTTGTGGCCCCAATATTCCCAGACCCTTGCTGGCGAATATCTTGTTTTGAAAACAATTTAACCAGCACATATCCTGAAGGGATAGAACCAAACAAATATGCAATTAAGCTCCATATAATAATTTCTATTGTCATTATTCTGTTCCTAATTTTTGTCGAAGTTCATATAAAGCAACGGCCGCAGCATTTGACGCATTTAAAGTAGGAAATGCAGGATTAGTAGGCAACTGCACTAAAAAATCACACTTTTCCATAACCAACCTACGCATACCCGAACCTTCAGCCCCAACGACCAACACAATTTTCTTGGGTAAATCAACTTGATCTAATGTTTCTGTGCCATGTTCAGACAAACCAACAACCCAAAAACCACGCTCTTTTAAATCATCTAAGGCTCTTGCTAAATTTACCACTTTTGCAAAACTAATGTAATCCAGTGCACCACAGGCAGATTTAGCCAGCACCCCAGTTTCAGGAGGACAGTTGCGATCAGTGTGAAGAACCCCATCCACATTAAAACAAGCGGCAGACCTTAAAATAGCCCCTACATTATGCGGATCCGTCACCTGATCAAAGGCTAACAACAAACAAACTTCTTTGTCTAAAGGCAAGCCTTCCAGATAAAGGTCTGGCAATAGGCTTGTTAAAAGGGCAACACCTTGATGCACCGCACCGTCAGGTAATAATTTTTCTATTTCTTTTTTGGAAACAATTTTTGTAAAGTTAGAATAAGCTTTATATTCAGGCTCATTATCAGCAGTAACATATAATTTTTCATGCTGACGTTTTGGATTTTTTAAAGCTGCCGAAACTGCATGAACACCATACAAGAATACTTTAGAAGAATGTGTTCTTCTTTCCATGCTGAGCTCCTATTTATTGTAGGGAAAGTATACAAACAGTACGGTATTTATGCAAGTTATAGTTGGCTCCTTTCCGCTTGTAACTCCTCCCAAAACCTCTCTAACGTTTTACAACTGGGCAACTCAGATTTTCTCTGAATATGCTCCATAACTTTGCCAGCAAGGTCTTGATTCAAACAATTTATTTTATATATAAATACATATATAAATTTTAATACGTTAATATTATCTTCTAATGTATCACATTCCTTTGGCACAATTTCCATTGCACTATTACTAGGCCATCTCATCTTCATACTTGTATAAATAGCACGAAGGTAATCACTTTCAGATGCTGCCCGCCCATGCGCAAACATCCTATACAAAGGGGCCGCATCTTTATACATCAAAACAAAACAATCAATGTGTTCCTTTGAAAAAATAGGTGTTAAAAATTTTAAATCTATCTCTTTCAAAACAATGCTATCGTTATCAGCACCCATTACGGAAGGAACCGCAGAAATAAGTTCCTCTGCAGCAAAGGGATTTTTTAAGCTAATCATCCCTAAAAAAATAAAAAACAAAATTCTCATGCTTTATCCTTTTATATTAACTTTATATCATATCCATTTTTTGTTTTACCCTTACAGTATTTTAATACTAAGAACTAAACATAAAACTAACCAAAATGCAGTCGTGCAAAAAAATTATATCCCGTAACACTTTCAAATACTCAATAACCCTTGCTTAAAAATATATATTTGTTATGATGTATTAATATTAATTTTCTCTTTCTATGACCCTTTTTTCCGAAGATATTTTGGCCACCATTAAAGATCGTATGTCTCTCTCTTCGATCATAAGCAAACACGTATCCTTAAAACAAAAAGGCAAGGATTTCTTAGGCTTATGCCCTTTCCACAGAGAAAAAACCCCTTCATTTACCGTAAATGAAACAAAAGGTTTTTATCATTGCTTTGGATGCGGAGCTCACGGTGATGTTTTTAAATTTCTTACTGAATATGAAAAATTAAGCTTTCCAGAAGCTGTGGAACAATGTGCCGCTCAAGTAGGCATCACATTAACCCCATTAACTCCACATCAAGAAAAAACGCTCTCCGAACGTGAAGCTTTATTTAAACTATTAGCAGAAGCCTCCTCTCTATTTCATCAAACGCTTCAAACAACGGCCGGAAGAACTTATTACGATTATTTATCCTCGCGAGGCATCACCGACGCATCAATTCAAAAATTTCAGTTGGGCGCTGCTCAAAAAGGTCGATTAACCCAATTTTTAACTGCCCACAACGTATCACAGGCATCGGCTGAAAAAGCGGGGCTTCTAACTCGATTTGAAAACAGAATTAAAGAAAAATTCACGGACCGCCTAATTTTTCCAATTTTAGATGAAAAAAATCGAACAGTAGGTTTCGGGGGCAGAACTCTAAGTGAAGAAATACAACCTAAATATTTAAACTCAGCTGAAAATCCTATTTTCCATAAAGGCGATCTCTTATACGGATTTCATTTAATTGACCACAAAAAAAATTCCGCTGTTTTAGTCGAAGGCTATTTAGACGTTATTGCCTTGGACCAAATCGGATTTAAAAACGTATTTGCACCCATGGGCACGGCCGTTACCCCAGAACAAGGAAAAAAACTCCTTAAACACTTCACTAAAATATACATTTGCTTTGATGGAGACACCGCAGGCTTTAAAGCAATGAACAGAGCCGCTGAAATATTTGTTCCGTTACTTCAACCAGGAATAGAAATCTGCTTCATACACTTACCCCAAAATCAAGATCCTCACAGCCTTGCCACCAACGGAAACATTGATTTATTAAAACAAAAGTTTAAAGATCCTTTAACATTAATTCAATTTTTGATTCTGTATGAAAACCAACTTAATCCTGGCAACCAACCCAGTAATTTGTCCCTACGTCGAAAAAATATTTTAGATCGCATCAGTCACATCCCAGATACGTTCTTAAAATCTTTGTATAAAAACGAAATTTATACCTACTTTCAAAACAATCGGGGGCAACCCCTTAAAAGTATAAAAAATACTTCCAATACCCTACCAGAAGCGGTTACGGTAAGTAAAATTTACGAAGCAGCAATCATTAAAGCAATATTGTTATGCCCTAGGCTTTATAATGAATTTATAGACAAGCTTTATACATATTCATTAACCCCCAACACTGCTAAAATATTAAATGTGATAGAAACTTATATTTTAGCTGGCAATGATCTTGAGTTTTTAAAAATTGTTCCCTATATTAAACAACAATTGCCAACCATCAACTTCGATTATATATTGGGTAACACATTTCATATGCATGTGCCGTTCTTAAATGAACCTATAACCGAAAGCAATGTTAGAAATGGCATACAACTTATATTAGAACAATTTGATGAAACTTCTTCATTAGAAGATCACATCAAAGAAGCGCAAGAACGCTTTAAACAATCCCAAAGTCCTGAAGATTGGGAACGATTAAAATTGCTGATGGCTCAAAAGCAGCGTCGTTATAATACCGAATTATGAGCCCAAATATAGAAACTGAGAGGACCAGCCATGTCGGAAGAAACATTAGATTTATTTGATCATCCGCGAGTACGGAAACTTATACAAGTTGCGCAAGAACAAGGCTATATGACCTATAATGAAATTAATGACGCGTTTGATGAAGAAGAAATTCCTGTATCGTTTATTGAAGAATTATTAGCAGCGTTGGAAGATTCCGGCGTTAAATTAATTGAAGCAAAATTTGATACTGACATCGAAGAAGAGGAAGAAGAAAGCGGCCCAACCCCTGTGTCTATAAACATTTTAGACAGTATCTCTGCAGAAGAAGATGAAAATGAAACCGAAGAAACGGCAGAAGTCATTGCCTCGCCAGAATCCCGAACTGATGACCCAGTTCGCTTGTATTTACGGGAAATGGGAAGCGTTGAACTATTGTCTCGTGAAGGAGAAGTAGAACTCGCTAAACGCATCGAAGAAGGTAAAGCGCTTATGATTAAAACTCTATTCTTAAGCCCCTTAACGTTTGATGCGATAAGGGAATGGAGCGACCTTTTACAAAAAGGTGACCTATTATTAAGAGACGTTATTGCCCTTGAATCATACAAAGAACCAGAGCAAAACTTCGATGAAGAAGCTGACGAAGACAGTGATGAAGAAAGCACCGATACAAATTCTATCGAAGACTCAGAAGAAGACACAACGGAAAATGAAGACTCTGATGAATCATCATCAGACAATGACACCTCTATCGCAGAACTAGAAGCAAGCTTACTGCCAGCTGTCTTAGAATCTTTTACGCGTATCTTGGCATTGCACGACAAGTTAGAAACATATCGTAAAAAGGCAGACGCAAAAAAACTTGCCCAAGTTCAAGATGAAGTCTATGAACTTACGCAATCTATTTATTTAAATCAGCACTGTATTGATGAACTTACAACCCAATTATATGACCTGAACAAAGAAATCGTCGTATTAGAACGAGACCTACTTCCCTTGGCTGAAAAAGCTAGTGTTAAACGCGAAGACTTTATTAAAGCTCATCAGACTTACTTTCAAACGACAGAATGGAAAACAAAATCAACCGCAGCATGGGATAAGTTCTTTTCTTTAGCAGCAAAACCTCTTGAAGAATTAGATAAGCACGTAAAGCATGCAGAAACGACAACTCGTCTGGCTATCCCTGAATTCAGGGATATTGTATCAAACATACAAAAGGGTGAACGTTTAGCAGCTCGAGCAAAAAAAGAAATGATCGAAGCCAACTTGCGTTTGGTTATTTCTATTGCTAAAAAATACACCAATCGCGGCTTACAATTCCTTGATTTAATTCAAGAAGGGAACATTGGGTTAATGAAAGCCGTCGATAAATTTGAATATCGAAGAGGATATAAATTTTCTACGTATGCCACATGGTGGATTCGACAAGCTATTACTCGTTCTATCGCTGACCAAGCCAGAACTATACGTATTCCAGTGCATATGATCGAAACGATTAATAAGTTATTGCGCACTTCTCGCCAAATGTTAAACGAAATGGGCAGAGAACCCACGCCAGAAGAGCTCGCAGAAAAACTAGCCATCCCTGTGGAAAAGGTACGAAAAGTATTGAAAATTTCTAAGGAACCTATCAGCCTTGAAACACCCGTAGGGGACGAAGAAGACAGCCATTTAGGCGACTTCATCGAAGATAAAAATGCTGTTTTACCGATTGATGCAGCAATTTATGGAAACCTTAGGAATACCACAGATAAAATTTTATCTACGCTTACACCAAGAGAAGAACGCGTATTACGCATGCGTTTTGGTATCGGCATGAATACAGACCATACTTTAGAAGAAGTCGGCCAACAGTTCAACGTAACACGTGAACGCATCCGTCAAATTGAAGCAAAAGCTTTAAGAAAATTAAAACATCCCACCAGGTCCAGAAAACTTCGCAGCTTTTTAGACCATTAAAAAGTATTACCCCCTGAGCTTACTTTAAACTCAGGGGGCTTTTTACTCTTCTACTCCTGATTTTATAAATTTTATTCTTCTAACGATCTTTTATTAGAACCATCTTTTAAAAAACTGATTGCAGCGCCCTTATTTTTAAGGGTAAACTTAAGCTCTATCTCCCTTAAAAACATTTGTAAAGGGCTCTCTTCTTCTGTCCATACATACCGTATAGCAACCCGCATAGCAGGATATTTCCGTATACTTTTTTCAATTTCTTTCCTATGGGTAAGAATATATCTCTCTAAAAAATCCTCCAATGCACCAGACGCAACAAATATTATTTCTTGTTCATTTCTACATATATTTAACAACTCAACAACAAACTCCAAACCTGCTTTCTGATCAGTTTGTATTAACTGTTCTGCATAATCACTCGCCCATCCATATTTTTTAAATTGACTTCGGTAATATTCTAGGTATGCCCGAACACAAAGATCGAGTTTATTTGATGTCATCATTTACATAACTCTTAAGTATCTACCCCATATATACACTAGCATTGCTAAATTATAAGTTAATTTTTTTGCCAAAATATTTAAAAAAACAGTCAAACTGCAGATATTGCTGTCAAAATTAGGCTTTTGTTAACTTTTTTTAATTATAATTAATAAAGTATCAAGGAGACCCCCCATGAAAAACTTTCTCTTAACAACCTTAAGTTTGCTATATTTTTCATTATTAAATGCAGCAAACTCCATTCCTCTCACTGATCATACAACGGCTACACCTTCAGTCATTCCTATTTCTGAACTTACAGCAGAAGCAAGTCTAGAACTGGATTTATTCCGAACCGCCAGCACAATAAAAAGCATGAATAAAATAGACAGAAACAAGCTTATAAGCCGTCTATCTATAAGAAAAGAAGAGTTACAAAAAGTAATCCCCGCAGAATCACAAGTTCAAGCAGCGTCAAGCTCTTGCTGTCTTATTTTCTGGTCAACATGTTTAAAAGTCTCCGCTAAAACGTTAGGCAGACTTGCGCTTGACTTAATACTCGACATATCTGATGGAAAGTTAGACGGCAAAAGCCTGTTCGGAGAAGTAGAATACGGTGAACATTTAGTAGAAATTGTAAAAAATGAAATTGATGAATTCTATATGAAAGAAGAAGACACAAAAAAACGTGCATGAAAAAGGAGGGGAAACCCTCCTTTTTTCTATCCTTTTAAATGTTTTTGAACGCGTCGATGGGCAAATTCTTCCGTCGATTGTTCCAAAAGTTCCATCCGCTGACTAATAACACCACGCCTTTCCTGATGTAAACTTTGTTGTAACTCTTGAATTATCTTCAGAATAGTCGACTTTTCTATATCAGATAATAATTCTTCATCTACACTTAACGCATGTTCTACAGCATGTATCAGCTGATTTGCCTCAACTTTCGTTTGCTCTAACAAACGCTTTTCAATATCTACTTGGGCATGTTTGTGGCTTTCAGTAATCATTTCAGCCATCGAATGCTCATCCAAACCATACGTTGGTTTAATTGTAATTTCTTGCGCAATATCTGTATTCTCTTCAGTCGCACCAACAGTTAACAATCCATCAGCATCTAACGCAAAAACAACCTTAACTTTTGCCACACCCGCAGGCATAGGCGGAATACCCGTCAACGTAAACTTTCCTAACGACCTACAATCCTTTGCAAGCTCGCGCTCACCTTGAACCACGTGAATCACTATGCCCGTTTGATTGTCTTGAAAAGTTGTAAAATTTTGGGCCTTCCGTATGGGTATCGGCGTATTACGACTAATAACCTTATCAACAATACCGCCCATCATCTCTATACCCAATGACAAAGGCGTTACATCCACCAACACACTATCGCCACCATTCGTTAAAAGGTGTGCTTGTTGAGCCGCCCCCATTGCAACCACATCGTCTGGATTTATCGTCTGATACAAAGGCAATTTAAACTGCTGATTAATCTGAGCATGAATATAAGGTATTCTAGTAGACCCACCCACTAAAATCACCCCTTGAATTTCTTCTTGTTCAACTCCAGATTGCTCTATTGTATCTGACATAATGTTTAACGTTTGTGTTACAAAAGGCTGAATTAAGCTTTCAAAAATCTCCCGCTTTAATACACAACGATCACCTAACGGTGTATCAAACGTGGCCTTCAACTGACTAGACAACCGCTCTTTAACATGACGAGCGTGCGTTAACGCCTCTCGCCGCTGAACAGCACTTAACTCTATATCCGTTAAAAAATGCTTCACTATCATGGCATCGATGTCATCGCCACCTAAAAACGCATCTCCCCCCGTGGCCAACACCTGAAATACCCCCTGTCGCATCCGCAAAACAGAAACATCAAAGGTACCACCGCCCAAATCATATACAATATAAACACCTTCTTTGCCTTCATCCAATCCATACGCCAATGCAGCAGCAGTGGGTTCTGCCACCAAACGTAATACATTAAACCCAGCCAACACAGCGGCATCCTTAATACTTACCCGCGCCACCTCATCAAAATATGCTGGAACAGTTACAACCGCGTCCAAAACCTCTTGCCCCAAATAAGTTTCAGCTTGCTTTTTAATGTACTGAAAAATATCTTTGGCAACTTCAACAGGTTTTTTTAAACCAACTTCTGTTTTTAAAGCTAACCCACTCGTTGTATTTTCAAACTGAAAAGAATGCCCTTGTACGTTTGTATCAGCCTCTTTAAAGGTACGCCCCATGATGCGTTTAATTGAAAAAATGGCGTTAGAATCACTTCCCACACGTTTCCCCACAGACACGCCGCTTTCTTGGTAACTAACTACAGAAGGTAATAAAAATGATTCACCCTCTAAAGGGATCAACTCAAGTGTATCATTACGCACAACTCCCGCCACACAATGGGTTGTTCCAAAGTCAATCCCCAACGCATACTTCAATGGTTTATCAATCTTCGGCGCAGAAGGATCATTAATCTGAATCAACATAACAGCCTCCCTTATTTCAGTGTACGCAACCGTTCAACATATGTCAGCTCGCTTGCCTCATTTAATATTGCAGGTTCATTTAATTCAGATATGGCAACATTCAATCTATCTAAAATATCATTATACATCTGTTGAACTGTCTCTGCTGATGCATCCATTTGCAACGCCATAACCGCCTTTAAAAATTCAGCCCCAGGGGCAGGAAGATCATCATCCTTAAATTTATCTAACGGTAAAGATGGATCTTTACAATATAAAATTGCTGCCTTGGCTATCAAAATCGGTTTTTTTAAAGCTTTATATGATTGGTTAATCTGGCTAATGTGTTGATCTGCCCATCTTCTTTCTTCATCAGGCACATCTCCCAACTTGTCTGGATGCAGCTGCCGCTGAAAATCAAAATACAGGTCATCAACCTGAACCGTATTTAATTTTAATGCCGGCAATGTTTTAAAAATAACAAACGGATTCATTGTATAAAAAGGTAAAATATGACCACATTTCTCACACTTTATGCTGGGCTCCATATTTGTATGGTGGCAATGGGCACACCCCACATTAAACATGAAACGATTCCCCACACCCACATCGGCCTTTTTCATTTGGGTTTTTAAATGTAAACCCTGATTCTAATTCGTTAACCTCAAAATCCATAATTACTCCCAAAATAAACATTATTGCCTTTGGGTCAATCAAAATTGTTAACCCATCAACATCTATCTGTTCATCATATGGGTTCTTTGCATCTGCGTACTCAATATAATATGACAAGCCTGAACAACCCCGCGTTTTTATACCCACACGGATCCCTAACGAAGGTTTACCTCGCTGGTTTAAAAGGTTTTTAACTTGTTCTGCTGCGGCAGGTGTAACCGTTAATATTGACATATAAATTAAGCTTTTTGTTTCTCTTTATAATTTTGCACAGCAGCCTGAATTGCGTCTTGTGCCAAAATAGAACAGTGAACCTTCACCGGTGGCAACGCTAACTCCTCAGCAATTTGTGAATTCTTAATAGTCAATGCCTCATCGATGCTTTTACCTTTAATCCATTCGGTTGCTAATGAACTGGAAGCAATCGCAGATCCACAGCCAAAAGTCTTAAATCTAGCATCTTCTATTTTACCTTCGTCGGAAACTTTAATATGCAACTGCATAACATCTCCACATGCAGGCGCACCAACTAATCCAACACCCACATTTCCATCTTTATCTGCATTTTCAAAACTCCCCACATTTCGTGGATTTTCAAAATGTTCAATGACCTTTTTACTATATGCCATTTAATTTAACTCCTTAAACTTTAATGTTCAGTCCACTTTATCGATTTCAAATCAATCCCACTGCGCACCATTTCATATAATGGGCTCATCTCTCGCAAACGATTAACACTGCTTATAATACTGTTTGCAGCCACATCTAATTCTTCTTCCGTCGTAAAACGTCCAATACCAATCCGCAAAGACGTATGAGCCATTTCCTCTTCAACCCCCAACGCATATAATACGTAAGAAGGTTCTAACGAAGCAGATGTACATGCAGACCCAGAAGATAAGCACAAATTTTTAATCCCCATCATTAACCCTTCACCTTCTACATAAGCAAAACTGATGTTTAAATTTCCAGGTATTCGCTTGGTCTCATGGCCATTTATATAAATTTCAGGCAATGCATCTTGCAGCTTATTCCAAAAATAATCCCTTAACTTTGTAATCCGTGCATTTTCAAATTCCATCTCCTGCATTGATATTTCGCATGCTTTTCCTAAAGCTACACACAAAAACGGAGACAACGTACCAGACCGCATACCGCGCTCTTGCCCACCGCCATTAATCTGGGCCATCAACCTTACCCGCGGACGCTTACGCACATATAATGCTCCAACCCCTTTGGGCGCATATATTTTATGCCCAGAAATACTCAGCATATCAATGTTCATGGCCTCTACATCTAAAGATATCTTGCCCACAGCCTGCGCAGCATCTGTATGGAAAAACACACCACGCTCACGACAAATTGCACCAATTTCTGCCAACGGCTGAATTACACCAATTTCATTATTCACCGCCATAACAGAAACCAATAACGTATTCTCTTTAATCGCAGCTTTTAATTCGTCTAAATTTATTAAACCGTCTTTTTGTACACCCAAATATGTAACTTCAAACCCATCTTTTTCTAAATGACGGCATGCATCTAATACACATTTATGTTCCGTAACACAGGTAATAATATGATTTTTACCTTTGGATTTGTAAAAATTAGCAGCCCCCTTAATCGCCAAATTATTTGATTCAGTGGCCCCACTGGTAAAAATAATTTCAGACGGGTTAGCCTTAATAATTTCAGCAACCTTGGCCCGTGCAGATTCAACAGCCATTTCAGCTTCCCAACCATAAATATGATTGCGTGAATGTGGATTACCAAAATGTTCGGTTAAATAAGAAACCGAAGCATCCACCACCCGTGGATCACAAGGTGTCGTCGCCTGGTAATCCAAATAAATATATCCTTCTTTTTTAGGAACCATAGGTATCATTATTATAATCCTTCAACTTTTTGTGTACGTTGCATTGCTTTCCATGCATCTATAAATTGAACTACTTCATCTTTATAAGTGGTGGGGCTTAAACTGACACGTATCGCACTATTCACATATACCCCTTCAATACCCATCGCTTGTAATACATGGGAACGTTCCACCTTGCCAGATGAACACGCAGAACCTGAACTTACAGCAATGCCATTTAAATCAAAATGGATAACCTGCGTTTCTTTGTTATACCCCGGCGTGCTAAAATTCAGCGTATTGGGCAACCCATCTTGCAAGCTATTAATTCTAATCTCAGCATTAAACCGTCTTAACTCTTCCATTAATTCTTTAATCAATTGACGCACAGGCGCCCAATTAATTTGCTCAACCAGCTCAGCCGCCGCCCCAAACCCAACAATTGCAGGAATATTTTCCGTACCAGATCGCAGCCCTTTTTCCTGCCCACCGCCCAAATATTTTGCTTTTAAAATAAGCTTAGGCTTTGTAATCAAAGCTCCAACCCCTTTTGGGCCACCTATTTTATGGGCAGCAATTGTCATTAAGTCCACCCCCAAATCTGAAAAAGATACGGGAATCTTACCAAGCGCCTGCACGGCATCCGTGTGAACCAAACACCCATTCTGGTGACACATATCAATCACTTCAGCTAAATTTTGCACGATGCCCGTTTCTGAATTAGCCAACCCAACACTCAACAACTTGGGTGGAATCGTACTTTGAAACGCACGTCTTAATACATCCAATTTAATTTTACCCTGCTCATCTACAGGCATTAAATTTACTGGAACTATATTTTTATAAACAGATGCATGCTCTACGGCGGTTGAATACATATTTTCAACTGGTATCCGTAAACCAAACAACGCCAAATGATTCGCTTCTGTCCCACCGCTGGTAAATGTAATATCTTTAGGATCAGCATCAACAGCTTCACCTATTTGCCGCCTTGCTTTATCAATCGCAAATCGGCATTTTCGGCCTAATTGATGCACAGATGAAGGATTGCCTACCAATTCAAAAGCCGCACCTAATGCTTCTCTAACTGGGGGCAGCATGGGGGCAGATGCATTATAATCAAAATAAATCACATCAGACATTCGCCACCTTCTTGTGTTTTAACCAATCTGTTTCCGGCACCAAAGGAACCTTACCCTCAGCCAAATCATATAAATTAATGCTGCTTAAAAAGCCAACCACATGATTAGTTAACCCTTCCCATAAACGATGCGTCTTACATAATGCGCCCGTTTTTGTACACCCATTTGCAGAAGCAGGGTTACACTTGGTGAAAAATAGATTTTCGTCTACAGCAGTAATAATCTCTGCCAAATTAATAAAACTGGGCGCGCGTGCTAATGCATATCCGCCCGATTGCCCCCTCACACTGCTTACAATATTTGCTTTTCGCAGTTTCGTGAATAATTGCTCTAAATACGTAATGGATATGTCTTCAGCTTCCGCAATATATGACAAAGGAACCACATGTTGATGCTTTAACGCATCACACAATCTTAATAAAGCTATTACAGCATATCGTCCTTTAGTCCCCAGTTGCATATCGACCTCATTAACTCTATGTGTAATATAAGACTTTAAAATAATTTATTCAAGAAAATCCTGACTAAAATAGTATGGAATAAAAAAAGCCTTAACTTCATGTGTTATCCACAAAGCATTTGACAACACTAAAAAATTACCCCCAAGAAAACAACTCCAGCTTCTCTTCCCATTTCTGATTTTGGGCCCAAAAGCATAAGAAGAAACCACTATTATACTTTAAGAAACCAACAAAACCTCTTTGTAAAACATAAAACTATGCCCTTACAATACTTACCGCTTGCCAATCTCTATCCACCAGCCCTCAACAATCCACCACGCTTAAAACAACAAAACTAAAAAAACTCTCTCGAAACTCACCTAATAACCTAATGACATCCATTAAGTTTATCGACACCTAAAACTTACCTAACACTCCCCCCCCCAATAAAGCTAGATTTTCAACAGATAAAATTCATTGAATAATGAAAAAATATGGATAAAAATACTGGCGTTAATATTTATTTCATATTAAGCTCCAACGAAAATCAAGCGCACAAAAAACAAAGCACAAAGTTCACAACCAATGAAAAACAATATTTCTAAACAGATCTCTTTTTTCTTACCATCCTCTGCCGGCCTTTGGGTTAAACACTTATTGTCCGAAACCAACACCCTTTGGCTTGTATATACAGATGAAAAAGAACTCCATGAAGCTAAGCTTTCTATTCGCGCGTTCAATCCTCAACTTCAAGTCCAGATTTTCCCTCAGTGGGATACGCTGCCCTATGCCGCAGCCTCTCCTGCAGTTGCAATACAAATGCAACGCCAAGTCGTTCTAAAAGAAATTAATGCAACAACTTCCCCACTTATAATTTTAAGCACGGTCGCAGCAGTAACCCAAAAAATCAGCCCTCAAGACCAAACAGCCGCACATGTTCAAATTAAAGTGGATACATCTTTAGATATTGATACGCTGGTTCGAACCTTAATCAGCTTAGGTTTCGCGCGCGTTGAAACAGTATATCAACCCGGTGAATTCAGTATCAGGGGGGGCGTTATCGACGTGTTTGCGCCCGATCAAACTCACCCTCATCGCATTGACTTATTTGGCGATACAGTAGAAAGCATCCACCCCTTTGACCCAGCAACCCAACGACGGGAAAAAGATAAAAACTTACAGCATATCGTTATCTCAAGCCATCAAGAAATTTTATTAACCTCAGATAATATTGAAACATTCAAAAAAAAGTATGTGACTCAATACGGCGTTGAAAATAGAGGCGATTATTTTCGCTCTGTCACAGATAACGCACCTATCAATGGTTGGGAACAACTATACCCATTATTTTTTGAAACTACCGAACCGCTGTTTCAATACTTAAAAAACGTAACGTTTATCTTGCCTCAAAAGTCAGTATTTGAAACCTATATAAAAGAATTAGACGAATCGTATATCTATCGAAAGCAACTATGGGATAATGCTCCAGTTAAAGAACGCCAACTCCCTCCTATATTACCGTCGGCACTATATTGCACCTCATTTGAACAAGATATTTTAAGGCAGTCTAATACGCACATATACGCCCCATACAAACAACCCGAAGGTTTAGACATAGGCATTCGCCCTCTCAGCCCGCTTACATCAGAATCTGTATCTGAAAAATTAAATGATGCGATTAAAAATGCCGAAAAAGCAAAATTAAAACTAATTTGCGTTGCTGACGAAGCTCAAGATATTCGTTATCTAAAATCTGCGTATGAAAATAATACTCAAAAAACGCTACCTCAATTTTCTTCTTGGGACGAAATTAATAAAACCTCAGAAAAAATTGTGTTATGGAATGAAAAATTACTGCGTTGCATTGTAACCCCCTCTTGTTGCATTGTAACACCATCAGAATTATTCGGAGAACGCCAAAAAAACTTTAAAAAACGCACCGCCGTTGCAAAGCCCGAAGACATAATTTCCCAAGCAACATCCCTAAATATCGGGGATTTAGTCGTCCACCGCAAGCACGGCATCGGCAGGTATTTGGGGCTAAAAACCATCGAAGTTTTTAACGTCACCCACGACTGTTTAGCCATAGAATACGCGGCTCAAGACAAATTATTCCTACCCGTAGAAAACATAGAATTACTTTCTCGTTATGGCAGCGACCAAGGCTCTGTGGCCTTAGATAAAATTGGCGGAACCTCCTGGCAAAGCCGCCAGTTAAAGGTAAAAAAGCAGCTTCGTACAATCGCTAAATACCTAATGGATATAGCCGCAAAACGAATGTTAAAAACAGCCCCTATGATCAACGCAAATGAAGGAGTTTTTCAAGAATTCTGCCGCCGATTCACATTCGTAGAAACCGAAGATCAAGAAAAAGCAATCTTAGACGTAGTAACAGATCTTGCTAAAGGAACACCTATGGATCGTCTAATTTGTGGTGATGTAGGCTTTGGAAAAACCGAAGTAGCCTTACGAGCCGCATTTTTAGCCGCTTCCAAAGGTTATCAAGTAGGCATTGTTGCTCCAACCACGATCTTGGCTCGTCAACACTATCATTCCTTTAATAAGCGTTTTGAAGGCCTAGGTTACAAAATAGAACAAATTTCACGATTAGTAAAACCCAGCGAGGTTACACGCATAAAAAAAGCAACCGCCGACGGTGATGTTGCAATTTTAATTGGCACTCATGCTTTATTACACAACACAGTAAAGTTTAAAAACTTAGGACTTTTAATTGTAGATGAAGAACAAATGTTTGGGGTAAAACAAAAAGAAAAAATAAAAGAACTCTGCAATAATATTCATGTATTAACGCTAACAGCCACACCCATTCCCAGGACATTACAAATGTCCTTATTAGGCATCAAAGAAATGAGCTTGATAGCTACTCCTCCCGTTGACCGACGAGCTATACAGACCTCTTTAAGCGAAGAAGATCCGATAGTTATTCATCAAGCAATACAGCATGAAATAGACAGAGGTGGGCAGGTGTTTTATGTATGCCCTCGCATTTCTGACTTAGAAATGCTTAAAACCTCACTTGTATCCAGCTTTCCTCAACTCAAAATAGTTGTGGCTCACGGTCAGTTGAAGCCTGCAGAAATTGAAGAACGATTAATAGAGTTTATAGAAAAGAAAGCACATATTTTACTTTCGACACAAATTATTGAATCAGGCATTGATATTCCAAATGCCAATACCATGATCATTCACAATGCTCATATGTTTGGATTATCTCAACTTTACCAATTAAGGGGCCGAATTGGGCGCAGCACACGCCAAGCTTACGCATATCTTATCATTCCTCAAGGACGCATGCTGAACCCCACAGCAATTAAACGCTTACAAGTAATGTCAACTTTAGACGCCTTAGGCGCCGGGTTTACTTTAGCCTCTCATGACTTAGACATCAGGGGCGCAGGAAATCTATTGGGTGAAGAACAATCTGGTCACATTAAAGATGTTGGTGTGGAATTATATCAAGACATGTTAAAGCAAGCTGTCAATACTTTAAAGAAATCAGGATCCTTAGAAGCGGAAGAAGAGTTATGGAGCCCAGTATTATCTTTAGGCTTATCCGTAGGTCTACCTGAAACATACATCCAAGACATTGAAACAAGAATGGATTTATATCGTCGCTTAGGCACCTTAGAAACAAATGAGCAAGTTAATGATTTAAGGGCGGAATTATTAGATCGCTTTGGGCGCTTGCCTATAGAGGCGGAAAATTTAATTCAAACCATTAAAATAAAAATTACTTGTAGATATGCAAATATACAAAAAGTAGAAACAGGACCTAATGGAGTACTATTTACTTTTCGCAACAATCAATGTCCTTATGTCATCAAGTTATTAACTTTAATTCAAACAAATATGAATTATAAAATGAGGCCTGACTCCAAACTATTTTACCAATGGGCCATTGACGATATACATGAACGAGTTAACAACGTTAAAAAGATTTGCAAACAACTTCGAAGCTTTAACCTTGCTGATGCACATAACTAGCAGAACTGTATTTTTCTCATTAACAACCAATGAAACTTTTAAACTAGTAATCTTACCCCAAAAGCCCCCAGAAAAATTTATCCAAGCAACTTAGGTTCAACTAACTATAAAAAATATAAGAAATAAAAAAGTGGTGCCTGGGGGCGGAATCGAACCGCCGACACAAGGATTTTCAGTCCTTTGCTCTACCGACTGAGCTACCCAGGCTTTATAAAAAGGCTCATCAATTAATAGAAAAAAAAAACTTATTTGTCCAGGACTATTTTAGTTTTAATAAACTTTTTATCAATCCACCATAAAGGGTACCCTCGTCGGGGTATTATAAATTCTAATAACCCCATTTTAGAAATACCAAAACTTTGAATAGAAATATCTTTTGCGTGACAAGCGTTATTAAATATATTTATTAACTCTACCGCCTCTTCTCTTTTATGAATAGGCAGAAGATCTACTACAAATTTTCCACCAAAGCGCCCTTGATATAAAAATTCTGGCAACAACTTAACTACTTCTTTATTAACCTGCTCATAATATGTCTCTGCTCCAGCGTTAACATCTATCACTACGCAAGCCGGCGTCTCATTTATAAAAAGACTTCCCCCTTTGGGCAGGTTTATCACCTTACGGCAAGCAAGATCCCAGGCATCTTCAAGATTTTCATCACCTTCTTGCAATTTATTAACTTTAGGTACTTTTGCAAAAATAAACTTTACACTCTCCGTCAGCCAATTTTTAATCGATATATCATTTGTGAATACTTCAACTGAAGAAAGAAAATAATCTACTAAGGAGCTGGTTATAAGAAAGCCTAAGTGATTATATTGCCCTTTCAGCCATATATGCTTTAAGAAAGAAATTATTTTTTCTAATTGCTGAAATGTATAATTTTTTGCACTCAGTCTGAATTTAATACCAAAAGCACCAGAAAACTTTTGAAAATGGTGTTTTAAGCTATTGGCAAACTCTGGGTATTGTTTTAATCTTTTTGAAATATGAATTCCCGAATCAAAAGGATATAATATTATTGGACCCAAAGGCAGGGCTATATTCAAGGTGCCTTTATATTCTTTATAGTCCATTTCTGAGGGAGAAACACTTTTCGTCTGAACCCACACTTCTTCACCCACGTTTATATTATGCTCCTTAAAGGCTCGCTCTGTATACACATCGTCTTTATTGGTGATTTTAATTTTTGCTTTGTTATTTTGAAAGGTCTGGTTTACCTTTCCTAGATATATTCTTTGATGCTTGTCTTCACTAACGTGAGCATAAATTGATACTACATTCCCCCCTTGTAAAACAAAGACTCTAAAAAGATCCGCAGAAATGCAGGAAGTTTTTTCTATATAGATTTGGTAATCTGACATCATCTAAACAAATTTTGTGACTTTTATGATACACAAAATGGCAACATTTACCATTTTTATAATAAAGAATACCATATAAGTATAAAATTTTGTATGGATACATTTGTACAATAAACATATGATGGTGTTATGGAACGTTTAGTTGTAGCAAACTGGAAAATGAATGGATCAATAAAACTGGTCCAAGAGTTTCATTCTTTACAAAATAATCCTAAAACTACCACTATAATCTGTCCACCATCATGCTATCTTCCTTTATTAAAACCTTCATCTTTTAAGTTAGGTGCGCAAAATTGTCACCAAGCAGAAAAAGGAGCGTTTACAGGGGAAGTTAGCCCAGCTCATTTAAAAGAGCTTGGATGTCAGTATGTTATTGTGGGTCATTCTGAACGACGCACATTATTTCAAGAAAATGATTCTTTAATTAATCAAAAAGCAGCACAAGCAATTGAACATGGAATGATACCTATTGTTTGTGTTGGGGAAACCTATCTAGAACGCCAAGAGGGTCGTTTTAAGCAGGCTTTATTAGCCCAGATGGATCGTGCTTTACATAACCTTGATAGTCAAAAATATGTTATTGCATATGAACCTATCTGGTCTATTGGCACAGGATTAGTACCCACCAATAAAGATATTGAAGAAGTTCTTGAAATGATTCATGCCCGCTTAGGCAGATCTGCAAAAATTATTTATGGAGGGTCTGTTACAGATAAAAATATTTTAACGCTGTCTCAGATATCAAATTTAGATGGTGTTTTAGTAGGTGGTGCAAGCCTAAATATTAAAACCTTCCAAACTATTATAGACGCATTTTAGGGAGATTCGCATGAAAAAAAACTCGTTGTTATTAATAACATTTCTAACTTTAAACGCAGCCAATGCTGCAACTAACGCGGTAGACCCACATAATTTACCCCCATTTGCAACTGATGTAAGTCAATCTCATATTTTAACTTTTGATTTTTCTGCAGCTGACAAAACCTCACTTTGTAGAGCAACTGTCACTGTGCACCCCACACATCTAGATGTAATCTTTCATACCCTGGCAGAAGGCGTGAGAAAAGGTTGGATTGGAGAAGAAGAGATCTTGTCACAACTACGTCGTTTAATAAATGAGGTGCGCACTGACTTAGCTGAAACCCCTTTCAAGGACTTTATTTATCGTCCCTAAAAAATTCGGGGCCCTAACTTTCAAGAGGGCCCCTATTTAGGCTGTGCTTAGCCCTTCTTTATCCCAGCTTTCTTTACTTATCTACATCAAGAATGTTGGGCTGTTCAATCGTAATAAAAAGCTCTTCAATTAAGTTCTTGTTATCTGGACAGCAGATTAGCATTTTACTAAAAATTATCTGAACATTCCCAAAGGAAATCTACAAAACGGATAACTACTTTTTCCGCAAAACCACATTAGGGGGAGCCAGAAAATTATTTACATTAATCTCTACCGTCACATCCTGCATAGTGTGAAAGCTCATTACACTGTTTATAGGCAAGGTTCCAAACCTACGCATACATAAAGGGACCTCTTCGTCCGCATAATAATCCCCATTATCTTCTACACATAAAGAGAAGCATGAGGAGCTGGAATGGGTAGATATACTAGAAATCTTCGCATTTATATTATTAAAATCAATTGAGTACTTAAAAAGCTGCCTATCTTTATCAAACGTACGCCTTACACCAGAGCCAAAAAAATCGATCTTATCACTTGGTTCAAAATATATATTATTAATCTCTATACCGTCACGAGATTCAGTGCGAAATTCCGACTCTGTTATACTCCATTGAATGCTACCATTCTCATCAATACTAAGCCTAAATACTCCGGCCAACCAATCTGATGGCAAATGACAAATTATTTGAAACGTTCTTTCTGTGTTTTCAGGAAAGGTTTCCTTATACTTTGCTGGCGTTATCTCTTCCACAAGAGAGCTCTGTCGAACTGTAGGTACACCACAACCTCGCGACTGAGGAATTTCAGCGGTTGATGCTGAATGTATTCGACTAATAAGCAAAAATAAAAAAATAGATAGTTTGTAAATATTTCTGGGCAAACCGAGTGACTCCTCTTAATAATTAAAAAGTTTAACTTAAAAATGAACATTTTTTACAAAAGTCAATATTTTTATTTGTATGTTTTATACTTAATATTAAATTTTATTTTAAAGAAGATACAGCACGCGCTAACTAGTTTTTTTATTGTTAAAGAAAATCATAAATCCAACGCCACATAATATCATTGGCACCGACAATATTTGTCCACCAGATAACCAGTCACTATGAATCCAACTTAAAGTTTCAGTATCTCTAAAATATTCAGATATAAATCTTGCTATTCCATACCCGATCAAAAAAGAAGATGCTGTTACTCCTGACTTTTGCTGCTTATGTTTATATATTAATCGCAAAACTAAATATAAAAATATTCCCTCTAATGCGCCTTCATATAATTGACTTGGATGTCGCGGGAGACTACCTCCTTTAGGGAATGGAATGGCCCATGCAACATCTGTATAACGGCCGTATAACTCACCATTAATAAAATTTGCAAGCCGCCCAAACATCAGAGCAATTGGGATATTTACCGCCAATAAATCCATAAAACTGGTGAATTTTACTTTGTAATATCTGGAATAAAAAATAGCCGCTATGATTGCCCCTACTAACCCGCCATGAAACGACATACCCCCTTTCCAAGTAGCGAAAATTTCTAAGGGATTGTGCAAATAATAGTGGAAGTTGTAAAATATAACGTCTCCCAAACGCCCTCCAACTACAATAGAAAGCATCGCGACAAACATACAATTTTTAAACACCCCTTCAGGAAACTCTAAAGGTCTCTTTCTACTCATTCTTTCACTTTGAAACATAACAAATATTACGCCAGCAAGATATGACACTCCATACCAGTTTAAAGAAATGGCAGGCGTAATTTTCAAAATGACAGGATCAATATTATGAAAAGGAATAACAAACATTAAAACACCTCTCTTTTAAGGTCTCGGCTCATTAAACATGAAACCACTTCATTAGGTAAAATTTGTTCGCGTATTAGCTTTAATACACACTCACTAATAGGCATTTCAATTTTATACTGATGCATTATTTTTTCTATACTAAAGGCAGTATGATATCCTTCTACTGTACCATGTACAGTTTCTTCCCATTTTTCTTTTTTAGCCAGTGCCATACCAAAACGCAGATTTCGAGATTTTGTACTTTGACATGTTAACGTTAAGTCACCTATACCAGCCAGTCCCAAAAAGGTTTCTTTTTTAGCGCCCAAGGCAACGCCCAAACGAACCATCTCTGCCAAACCTCTTGTTATAGTGGCAGACATGGTATTATCTCCTAAACCCAAGCCTTTCACAACACCACACGCAATCGCGATTACATTCTTTATCGCTCCTCCTAGCTGTGCACCAATAGGATCACCATGTATATAAGGACGAAAGTTATCTGTCCTAAAAAGTTTTGCCCATTCCACAGCCAAATTTTCATCAAAAGCAGAAATAGTAGTAGCCGTAGGCCTTCCTTCTAAAATTTCTTCTGCAAAATTAGGACCTGATAATACTGAGATATCATTCGTTAAATATTCTTCCACTACCGCCACAGGCAATAAACATGTTTCTTTTTCTATTCCTTTTTGCAATAGCAACAATGGTACATTAGGAAACAAACATACATTCTTTTTAATAAAGTCTCTAACTTGCTGCGTAGGTATTGCTAATATTATTCGTCGGGCTTTTTGAATATTATCTATATCTAATGTGGCTGTTAAGTTATCAGGCCGCCTAACAGCTGTATAGCAAGGTAAAGTAGAAGATTGATTAATTGCATTTACTCTTTCATGGTTTCTAGACAACAGCGCAACCTCTTGCCCACTTTGGGCAATACTGTACCCAATTGCCATTCCAAAATTACCAGCGCCAACCACTAAAATCATTATATTGCCCCTTTAATTTCTTCCAACGTCCAACGAGGACGAGGCTTAATATCTAATGAATCCCTCAAACCCACTTGAAAGCGCTCCAACCCAGCCCAAGCAATCATTGCCCCATTATCTGTACACAGCCTTAAGGGGGGGGCATAGAAAATAAAGTTAAAGTCATCACATACTTTTTGCAATGCAACACGTATATGTTTATTAGCAGCAACACCACCAGCCACCACAAAACATTGATAATTAGGATTGTTTGCAGAAACCCAGCTAAGCGTTTGCTGGACTCGTTCATATAAAACACACGCCACTGTGTCTTGAAAACTTGCACAAATGTCTGCAAAAACATCAGGCGGCAAAGCTTCTCCATGTACAGCCTGTAGGGATTGAATAGTTTGCCTCACAGCCGTTTTTAAACCCGAAAATGAAAAGTTTAAGTGCTTCTGCCCTAACATAGGCTTAGGAAAACTAAAGGCCTTGGGATTTCCCTTTAATGCTTGTTTTTCAATTTCAGGGCCACCAGGATAAGGTAAGCCTAACATCCTTGCAACTTTATCAAAACATTCGCCCACTGCATCATCTAAAGTAGAACCTAAAGTTTTATACTTGCCCACATTTTCTACTAACATTATTTGACAATGCCCCCCAGATACCAACAACAGAACAAAAGGGAAAGGCGCATCGTCTGTTAAACGGGCTGTCAGAGCATGACCTTCTAAATGATTAACCGCGATAAACGGTTTATCTAAAGATGCGGCCATAGCTTTTGCGGCCATCGTACCAACGACCACACCACCAATTAAGCCTGGTCCTGTGGTCGCAGAAATAATGTCTACCTCTTCTGGAACTATGTTTGCCTCCTTAAAAACTTGTCTTAATAAAGAGGGCAATAAACTAAGGTGGGCTCGCGCGGCTACTTCTGGAACAACCCCTCCATATATCTTATGGTCTTTAATTTGGCTATGTACTAAATGTGATAAAATTTCTTTATTGGAATTTACTAATGCCACAGAGGTTTCATCACAGCTGGTTTCAATCCCAAGAGCAATAAGAGGCTTCTGCATTAAAATAATACACCTACTGTTGCAAATACACTGGGGCACCATTTATCTTCTTTTAAGCTGCATACATTTCTTTCGCCCCTTAATGTATCAATGTGGTCAATTTGCATACCCACATCCGCAAACATATCTCCGATTGGTTTTATACCTACAGCTAATTTACCACCAAAAGCCGTAGTATGTGGGTTAGCAGTAATTTCACCATGAAGGTAGGCTCCCATCCATGCAAAATGCTTACGAACACCCGCCGTAAGTTCAACCATTTTATTCGGACCTTTAAATACAAACTCTACTGCCAAAGGAAAAAATAAATCTTGACCGAAACGATATCCCGTATTGATTTGATAAGAAGGACCTTGAGTGGTTAAATAGAAACCTAAGTTAGGCAGACGGAAACCATGAATTTCTGGTGCTTTAACATACGCATCCCCAGAGGATATATAATCTACTTCTTCAAAAAAACGGCCCCAAAATTCTGCACTACCCAAGAAGGCTACAGCTCCATATATACCCATTTCTTTCCAAGTCAGTTCTATACCCATATCTTTATAAGCTTCTTCAATTCGACCCAAATCCGAATTTTGCTGACCACTTTCATTGCGTTGAAAAAAGATACCAATACCATCAACAGTATGCGCTAATTTGTTCATAGTATGGTTAGATAATTGTGCTAAATGTCCCCCACCATCGTACCATAGTGTATCTTCAATGTTACGAGTGTGCTCCATACGTGCATTATACCCAGCAGCCCTTACTAATACTTTACCCCTAGCTGTTAAATAGCCATCCAAGCCATCTCTCAACGCACGCACCTCATCATTAAGCACAACTTTATTAGCATCAACTGCATCATTTTCTCTTAAATCTTTAACTTTTGCTTTTATGGCTGCGGTATTTGCAACTACTGGGCCTATAACAAAATCTTTGCGAAATTCTGACGTAAAATCCTCTTTAGTAGTGGGTAAAACATCTATTGCTTCCACACCCCCTGTAACAGCACCTTTATAAGTTTTCCACATGTTACCCAAAACCATTTTCCAATAACATGCTGCGTAAGTTTCATATGTATTGCTTAAATATCGGGCTCTTCCACCTAACGCTTGAATACGACTGGCCCTACCATATGCATCTGTTGAAATTCTTAACGCTTTATAAAAAGGTCCTGCTATTATGGGGTAAATCAGATATTTATAAGCCACTCTTGTCCAAATTTGCTGGGGTTTAAGCCAATTATGCCCCGCATCAAAAACCCAGCCTGAGTTTTTTTCTAAGGCGATATGGAAATCGCTAACTGATTGATTCGTAGTAAAACCTTTAAAATATCCTAAGCTTATAGGTATAGAGCGTGAATATTTATAATTATTTGGAAGCTGATCACTTTTACCTGCTACACTTACTGAGGATATAGACATCCCTAATATAAAATAGCTAAACATTTTTATATTCATTTATTTTTTCCTCTTTATATTCGCTTTGAAACAGAAATTGCTAACTTAACCCCAATTTTAACTGCCTTTTTTAAAGTACGCTTCAGTGGGCTTGGACTCTGATCATAAGTAGCCGCAATGTCACGATGATTACATTCATCTGCTCTAAATGTTTTTAAAGTATTAATCAACTCAATTTCATCGGGACGCTCTTTTTCAAGATGACGTATTTGACTGGCATAATGCTCATCAATCACATCCTCAACAGCTTCAGTACATGCCATTGCTGCATCAGACCCTAAAGCCGCTGAAAATGCGCCAGCTGTTTTACCCACCCACTTCCAAAAAGGCATTAAAATTGTTGGCCTAACCTGACGTACTTGCATCACCTTTTCAAAATATTTCAAGTGATCTAACTCTTGTTCATACATATGTCGGATTATCTCTTTGGCCTGCGCATCTTTTATCCAGTCCAACTGACCTTGGTAAATCCATTTTGCCCCTAATTCACCTGCGTGATTAACTCGGACGATTTGATGAATATCTTTTTTTTTCATAAATAACACCCAACACATACGCAACTAACATACCACTTGCAAATATCAAATGCCACACGGACGTTGAACACCCTAAAAACTCCCAGGTAACTTTTACGCAAGAACGGTATCTAGAAAGTGTCTGAAGCATTCCTTGAACAGTCCGATCCATAGTCAATACATCACACTTTACATGTAAATAGCCTTTTTCTATTAATACATGAATGAAAGGCAATATCACATTTCCAATTAAAATAGATATATTAAATATATGCTGAATACATGTTTTTATGGATCTAACCATCCATAATAAATTTAACAATAATAATAAAATATAAGGATAACGCTGATAGATACACCACTCACACGGCTGTATACTAAACCCATACTGAGCAATAAAAACAAAACCCAAGACACACAGACTAACAAAACAAAGGAAAATAGAAAGATACTTAGAAAAACTTCGCAAGGTAAATAGTTCCTACTACCAATAAAACGCCCCCTATCATTACATAGGTTAGGTAACGCTCTATAAATTCTTTAATTGGCTCACCAAAATAGTAAATAAGAGCAGCTAACATAAAAAACCGGGAGGCCCTGGCAATAATAGAGGCAATCATAAATAAACCAAAATTATACTGTGCAAGTCCACTAGCAATAGCTACAATTTTATAAGGAATTGGCAAAAAACCTTTTATAGAAATAAGCAAAAACCCCCACTTGCTAAATTTTTCTTGGTACGATATCAGCGCCTCATCCGTGACTAGGTACTGCCCCACTAAGTCATATAAGCTATACCCAATCCAATAACCTACAATTCCACCAATAACCGAAGCAATTATACAGACCAAAGCTATATGTAATGCTCTTTGTCTGTTGGCAATCATCATGGGTATTAATAAAACATCAGGAGGGATAGGAGAAATGGAACTTTCTACAAAAGCCACCGCCCCCAAAATCCACATGGAGTATTTATGTTCAGCATACCCTAAAATTTGGTTATAAACTTTTACGAACATTATTCTGCTAACATGCTTTCAAGTTTGCCTTCATCATTTAATGCTTTAAGCTCACCATACCCACCAATGTGTTTCCCATTAATGAAAATTTGAGGAACCGTACGGCGCCCACCTGATCGTTCTATTGCTTCTTTTGAAAATGATGCATTTTTAGTAACATCATATTCTGTATACTCTATTTTCTTAACCTCTAATAAGTTTTTAGCATTAATACAATAGTTACACGTTGGCTTTGTATAAAGCTCTACCAAAAGTTTTTTTTTATGTTCTACAACTTTTGTTTTCATAAACGGTGGTTTTAATAAAAGATTATTTTCATTGCGCACAGCTTCTGGGGCAATTCCCGAGCAACTTGTTATAAGTATAGATAAAGCAATTAAAGTCATTTTTTTCATTTTAAGATGTCCTTTTTTCAATTATTGCATCCAAGATAATTAATCCTGCCCCACAGCTTACAAATATATCAGCAACATTAAATACATAAAAATGGTATTTTTCAAACCAATGTGCGCTAATAAAATCTACTACGTACCCCCACATACACCGATCAATTAAATTACCAACTGCACCTGATATCATCAATACAAAAGCCGTTTGCATTAGTATACGCTGTGTAACAAGCATTCTATATACTAAAAATAAAATTATACTAAGCACCAAAATCCCATAAAAAACAGGACCTAAATTAAACGTGCTTAACATACCAAAGCTTACCCCCGTATTATGGGTACGTACAATAGATAAAACCGGCAATAAATGTAAAAAATCATTAGAGTTTTGTATGTTTTTAACCACCAATTGCTTAGTCCACTGGTCTAAGAATACACCTAAAATTAATATCAAACCATAGATAAAGTAACGAACTTTCATGCTGTTGCCTTTACCACTTCATCACAACGTGAACACACCAGATTGTCGTCTCCATTTACTTCAGGCGTTACCTTCCAGCAACGATCACATTTCCCACCACTTGCTACATCTATCTCCACAAGAAAATCAGCTCCCTCAAACACCTCCACTGCAGAAACAATACAAATCTCAGCCCAGTCAATTTTTGAATACGCATAGTATGTTGCTTTAGGTAATGTTAGCTTCACGTTTGCTTGAAGACTTGAACCAATCACTTTTTCTGTTCGCTTTACCTCCAGTGCGACCGTAATATGAGACCGAATTTCAAAAATTTGTTCCCAGTTAGAAGCAATTTCAGAATTCAACCAACTTGACGGGATATCTACAAACGTTTCTAAATGAATACTTTCTTTACCTTGTTCTTTATATCTTGCTAAATAAGCCTCTTCAGCAGTAAAGCACAATACTGGGGCAAGCCAACGGGTTATTGTATTAAACAAAATGTCCATTACCGTTCGGGTAGAACGTCGCTTTAGGTCTGTAGGGTTGTCACAATACAAACAATCTTTCCGCAAATCAAAATATAAGGAAGAAAGCTCACTAGCACAAAAAGTATGCAATTCAGCATAAAAAGTTTTAAAATCATAAGATTCCAAACAGCGCTTATGCAAAGCATCTAATTCTGCCAACCGGTGCAGCACCCATTTTTCTAGCTCAGGCAATTTCACATAATCAACAGCTTCGGTATCAGTGTACCCACTTAAAGCCCCCAACAAATAACGCAAGATATTGCGGAAACGACGATAAATATCCTGCTGATGCTGCAATATAGATTTACCAATACGCACATCATCAAAATAGTCAGAACCAATTACCCATAAACGCAAAATATCAGCGCCTAAATCCTTTATCACATCAAAAGGAGCAATCACATTTCCTTGTGATTTGGACATTTTATATCCTTTTTCGTCCAGCACAAACCCATGCGTTACAACCGCTTTATAAGGGGAAACTCCACGCGTCCCACAGGACTCTAATAACGATGATTGAAACCAACCCCGATGTTGATCTGAACCTTCTAAGTATAAATCTGCAGGCCAGTGTACCTCTGCATTATTTTCAAGTGTAAACACATGCGTCGTCCCACTATCAAACCACACATCAACCACATCTTTAATTTTTTGATACTCGTCTGCCGGATATAATCCTTCCAAAAAGAATGCATTATCTTTTTCAAACCAAGCATCTGCCCCCATTTGTTGAAAGGCCTCAACAATACGTTGCTGGACGCGTTCATCTTTTAAAATTTCATTTGTTGCTTTATGCACAAAAATTGGAAGAGGAACACCCCACGTACGCTGACGAGACACACACCAATCAGGACGACCTTCAATCATACTACCAATGCGATTTTTACCAGAAGATGGAAACCACTGAACATCATTAATTGCATTTAATGCTTTTTCCCGCAGTTGATTACTTTCCATCCCAATAAACCATTGCGGTGTGGTTCTATATATTAAAGGAGCCTTAGAACGCCAAGAATGGGGATAACTATGCTTAATCTTACCCGCCGCAAGTAAACAGTTAGCCTGCTTTAAGGAATCCATTACAGGTTCATTTGCCTTGAAAATATGTATGCCTGCAAAAAGTGGCACCTGGGGACGATATATCCCATCATCTTGGATTAAATCAGGCACCTCTAGGTTATGCAACTTACCTAAAGCAAAATCCTCCACACCATGCGAGGGTGCCGTATGTACTAACCCTGTACCCGCATCTGTACTCACATGATCACCTGGTAATAAAGGAACCTCAAATTCATATCCCTGACCAGCAAACGGATGAACACAAACAGATCCGCTTAGCTCCTCCCCTAAAAATGTGGTAAGATTACTGTGTTCTGCAATCCCAACAGCTGAACACACAGCCGTCACCAAGTCTTGAGCTATAACCAGTTTATCTCCTACAGCTGGGTATCCCTGCATATGAGAAGATTCCATAACCGCATCCACACGCACAACAACATAACGCACTTCAGGTCCATAAGCTATGGCTCTGTTTGCTGGCAATGTCCAAGGGGTCGTGGTCCAAATTACAGCATAAACATCCTGGATCTCGGGTACATTTGATGCTTTAACGGGAAACTTTACATAAATTGATGGAGATGTTTTATCTTGATATTCCACCTCTGCTTCTGCTAGGGCAGTTTTTTCTACCACCGACCACATCACAGGACGGAAACCACGATATAAACTTCCATTTAATAAAAACTTAGAAAGCTCATTTGCAATTACTGCTTCATTTTCAAACCTCATGGTCGTATAAGGGTTATCCCAATCACCTAATATACCCAAACGTTGAACTTCATCTTTTTGAATATCTACCCACTTTTTTGCAAACTGACGACACTGATTGCGAAACTCAATCACATCCACGTCATCTTTGTTCTTACCTTTGGCTCGGTATTCTTCTTCTATTTTCCACTCAATGGGCAAACCATGGCAATCCCACCCAGGGATAAAAACACAATCTTTACCTGACATTTGCTGCGAACGCAGCACTACATCTTTTAATATTCTATTTAATGCATGACCGATGTGGATATGCCCATTTGCATATGGAGGGCCATCGTGCAATACAAATTTTGGATGCCCCTTAGATACCTTGCGTTGCAGCTGATATAAATTTAGCTGTTTCCAACGCTCCAGAATTTTTGGTTCTTTTTCCGGCAATCCTGCCTTCATTGGAAAATCTGTTTTAGGTAAAAATATTGTATCCTTAAACATTGCTTAAGCTTTCTCAACTTTCTGCGGAGGCAATTTAATTTGAAGATGTAATTCTTTTAAATGCTCTTCACTAACATTGGATGGAGCATTCATTAACAGATCTTGCGCTTGCTGATTCAATGGAAAAATAACCACCTCACGGATATTTGGTTCATCCGCAAGCAACATTACCATACGATCAACACCTGGCGCAGACCCACCATGAGGAGGAGCACCAAATTGGAATGCTCGTAACATCCCTCCAAATTGGGCCTCAACATCTTGTTTTGTATATCCTGCAATTTCAAATGCTTTATACATAACTTCAGGTAAATGGTTGCGAATTGCACCACTGGACAACTCTACACCATTACAAACGATATCATATTGATATGCTTTTATATCCAAAGGGTTTTCATTTTCTAATGCTGCCAAACCGCCTTGAGGCATTGAAAATGGGTTATGAGAAAAGTCAATTTTTCCTGTGTCTTCATCTTTTTCATACATAGGAAAGTCAACAACCCAACAGAACTTAAATACATTTTTTTCTATCAGATCCAATTCATCAGCTAACTTTGCACGTACTACCCCTGCTAATTTCTGCGCAATTAACTTCTTGTCACACACAAAGAAAATCCCATAGCCATCTTTGGCACCTGTAATCGCTTGCAAACGACTTAAGCGTTCACCACTTAAAAACTTAGCCACCGGCCCTTTGGCTTCCCCGTCATCAAAAAGGACATAACCTAAACCGCCACCACCAGCGTCTCTGACCATTTGATTTAATTTATCAAAAAAGCTTCTGGGTTTATCTGCAACCCCAGCCACTGGAATAGCCCTTACAATCTGTCCGCTCTCTAAGGCCTTAGCAAACAAGCTAAAATCAGAATCACGGAATACTTCTTCTACATCATAAATTAACAAAGGGTTGCGTAAATCTGGCTTATCAGAACCATAGATATTCATCGCATCTTCAAATTTAATTCGCGTGAAAGGAGCAGGCGTTACCTCGCGTCCATTAGCAAATTCCTCAAACACCCCATACAATAAAGATTCTAGAACCTGGAATACATCTTCTTGTGTCACAAAAGACATCTCCAAATCTAATTGATAAAACTCCCCTGGGGAACGATCCGCACGCGCATCTTCGTCTCTGAAACACGGCGCAATTTGAAAATAACGATCAAAGCCTGCAACCATCAGTAACTGCTTAAATTGTTGCGGAGCTTGAGGTAACGCATAAAAACAGCCTGGGTGCAAACGGCTAGGCACTAAAAAATCTCGAGCCCCCTCAGGAGACGATGCAGTTAATATTGGTGTTTGATATTCTAAAAACCCCATTTCTGTCATACGTTTACGAATGCTGGATATTACCTGGCTACGCAATACTATATTTTTATGCATGCGCTCACGGCGCAAGTCTAAAAATCTGTATTTCAATCGCGTTTCTTCAGGACAATCTTTATCCAAATTAACTTGTAACGGCAAGGGTGCAGCTTCAGACAATACGGTAATTTCTTCTACCAACAATTCAATGTGACCAGTGTTGATTTTCGAATTAATAACCTCTTCTTCACGAGCAACCACATTACCCACCACAGAAATAACACTTTCCAAAGGAATATCATCAGCAATATTAATACATTTGCTATCACGTTCAATCACACACTGCGTAATGCCATAATGATCTCTTAAATCTATAAAAATTAAATTACTATGATCACGTTTCCGGTTTACCCATCCCGACAATTTAACTCTTTTTCCCACATGTTCAATGCTTAATTCGTTACATGTATGTGTGCGATATGTATGCATCGTATATGATATCCTAGCTATTAATTATTTGCTTGAAAGATACACCGTCTGATACAGATAGGCAAGGATCAAAAGTATAAAAACCTATTCTGTTGCGGGCTCATATACATCTTGTAACACTTGATATGCTATCAACGGTCGAATAGCTAGTCTTACCCAACGAACACCCTGAACATATAAACAAGAAGTTTTAGCACCATTATTTATGGTGCCTGAAATTTTGATAGTACTTTCTTTCAAATTTTCTGTCCGCATCCCCTCGGGGTTAAACAAAACTCTAAATGCTGCGACTAATGACGAAAGGTCTTTAAGAACACAAAATAAATTAGTTGTTGCGGTCAACTCAAAATATTCTACCTCTATCCCGCCCACGCCTCCTAAATAATATCCGGCAGAACTTTTTACCCGCAATGGCCCTGTTCTCAAGAAATCTATAGAGCTCATTTCCGCACACATGCTAGAATTGCAAAGAATCTCGTCCACCTCTCTTTCCTTAAAAAAACACCCATCTATAGGTGTAAAAAAAACTCCCTCTTTACCTATTTTCACCTCATACGTTAAGGATGGGTTTAATTCATAAGAAAGCACATACATATCTAGACATTTCCAGAATTTCATTTCTTCGTAAAAAGCTTTATCAAACGGGGAAAAAGGATTTGCTCTGTCTTCAATAGCAGCACCATATGGAAAAACACTCACCGTCCAAATTATGTATACAGCCTCCAAACAAACCCTAAACTTCAACATTCTTTCTCTACCTAGACAACAAAAAGGTAGTGTGAAACCTTTTCCTTATAAATGCGTTAATCAGACACAAAAAAAACCCGCCTAAGCGGGTTTATTAAAAACTATTGAAGTTAAAAGCCTTCACGTTCTAAACGTTTACGCATCAACTTACGCACACGTCTACCTGATTCAGCTGTTTCACGCTTGCGCTTTTCACAGGGTTTTTCGAAAGCACGACGCATCTTCATCTCACGAAACACGCCTTCGCGTTGAAGCTTTTTCTTTAAAGCTCTTAATGCTTGCTCAACATTATTATCACGAACTAATACTTCCATCTATTTCACCCCCTTTCTGAAAAAATTAATGGCGCACCCTGCAGGATTCGAACCTGCGGCCACCAGCTTAGAAGGCTGATGCTCTATCCAGCTGAGCTAAGGGTGCGTAAACCATGAAACAAGTCTTAATAGGTTATACCTAAATTGTCAAGAAATCTTTAATTTTAAAGAGCCATTCCATACAAAAAAGTCTCTGCCAAAAGCAGAGACTTTACACAAACAAACCACCCTTTAAAGCTCCGTAGTACTTAACTCGGCTTTTACTTTTCTATCAATCTCTTCCCGGCTACGTGTGAATTTTTTCAAATCATTACCCGTCAACTTATTTGTAGAATTATGCAACGCCTTACTGCGAGGATTAATGTGCGCACCATTCTTTTTTAATTCAAAATGTAAATGAGGTCCCGTGCTTGCGCCAGTAGTTCCAACAAAACCAATTGTTTTCCCCTGGCTTACGCGCACCCCTGGACGAATATTTTTAGCATATCCATTTAAATGCGCATAGGCTGTAGAATAACCATTTGAGTGTTTTACCTCAATATAGTTTCCATAAGTACCATACCAACATGCCTTCACAACAACTCCATCTGCGGCTGCCAGCACAGGCGTACCTCTAGGTGCTGCAAAATCTAAACCTTTGTGAAATTTGGTATAACCATGTATAGGATGCATTCTTAACCCATACCCTGACGAAATACGCGCACCATTAATTGGCGTAGCCATAAATTGCTTTTCTACGCTTTGGCCATCTGCATAAAAGAATGCCATGCCAGACTCGGTTTCATACGAATAAACAGGCCTATTTCTACTATTAATTTTTAAATTAGCATATAATAAATTACTAATATGCTCTTGTCCAGTTTGGGGGTCTACACTTTTTTCATAATAAACCTGAAAAGAATCACCAGATTTAATATCTCTTTGAAAGTCCACATCATAACTATATGCCGAAATTAACTGCCTTATAACAGGATAAGGAATACCTTTTTTTAAAGAATCGGCATACAAGCTTCCTTTAATGCGTACACTTACACATTCTGTAATTTGTTTTAACTCTTTTTGTAATAAATTGGCCTGATAGTTACCATTTTTATTTTTTACAACTTCTACTTGCGTCAACTTATCTTTTGCCAAAGATAATCTTAGAACCTCTCCGCTGCCATCCGGATTGCCTTTTATTAATAAACTAATTTTTTCATTAACTCTAATTTTACGGGGACTAACATATTTAGAAAGCGCTTTTACAACTAGTAATGCATCTTTCTTTGAAACTTTTTTAGATACTAATATGTCAACAAGCGTATCCCCAGGCTCCACTATAACAATAAAAGTTTGGGGCATGTCGGGAAGTATAACAGTGTTTTTCGCAGATGAAACGTCAGACAAACTTAAAGAACTTTCAGAAACGAACTCAGCGATTTTGCTTTCAGCAAATGGGTCAAGCTTATTAGGCGGGATTAACATCCAAAAAGCTAAAGCAAAGATCCCAGCCGTCGTTCCCAGCAAAAAAACATTGTTGCGCAGTATATTTAAAATATTCATAAAAGTGGTCTCCCCCAGTGATATCCTATTTAGATATCATAGTGAACTTTTTATTCTTATTCAAGTGGTCGGGGTGAGAGGATTCGAACCTCCGGCCTCTTGCTCCCAAAGCAAGCGCGATACCAGGCTACGCTACACCCCGTCTTTTGCATAGATGTTAAACTCTTATGGCACACTCACACGCAAAAAGCAACTATTTCTGCACCAGCTTATAAACTATTTATATAAAAGATATTTTAAAAAAGCCTTCATCTTTATTAATCTCCCCCACGCCAATAAAAAAAGCCCTTTATAGTGTGATGAAAAAATCACTAATTGTGAATTAACCATATTCTTCTTGATTAGTTATAAAAATCCAGATTATCCTTAATAAAAAGTTAATAATAAAAAAAGGAAGTTCTCGATGAATACTACAGACTTAATTAATACAATTGCCGCCGAAACCGGTTTCACAAAAGCCGATACAAAAAAAGTTGTCCAAACTTTATTTCAAGCCCTCTCCCAAGCTTTAAAAAAGAATGAAGATATTCGCATCAGCGGCTTTGGCACATTTTATCCGAAAAAACGAGAAAAAACACAAGGACGCAACCCTCAAACTGGTGCGCCAATAGTAATCCCTGAAGCATTACAAGCAAAATTCCGCCCCGCAAAAGAATTAAAAGAAACTATTAACTCTTAAAAAGACAGGCAACCTCTTGCTTAAAACTGAGCAAGAGGTTTTTTATTCTCTTGTTAATATCTATTAAAAACTATTAGACCATTCAGGATCTGTAGCGTCCAGAGGCGTTAAAATTTCACGTTCATTAAAACCAGAAACATGAATGGAATATACTCGTGCCACCTCAGACTTAGTATTAGGATTTATCTGGGTACGCCGGGTATACATCACCATTTGACTATTTGGCGACCAAGTTGGCGCTTCCACAAAAAAGCCTTGAGCTAGTGTGCGCTCAGATGTTCCATCAGGTCTTAAAACTCCCACATAGAATGTTCCCATATATGTCTTTGTGAATGCTAGGTGTTGACCATTGGGTGAAAAAACTGGAGTATAATATCTTCCCTGGCCATAAGTAATTCGCTTGGCAGATTCTCCTCCAAATTCACCATTACGCTCCATAATATATATTTGTGGGGTACTACTTCTATCCGATACAAACGCTATTTTACTACCATCCGGAGAATAATACGGCGATGTATTTAAAGCTGGAACTTTAGTTAACTGACGTTTTGTGCGAGTTTTTAAATCCATCTCAAAAATATGGGACGTCATCCCTTCTGCCACACTAAATAATATAGATTTACCATCAGCAGAAAACCTAGGAGCATAACTCATACCCTTAAAGCGGCCCAATAATTCCGTAGTATGATTATTTATATCGTAAATATAAACATTCCCCTGATGGTTAATAATAGTAAAGTAAGCAATCTTATTTCCATCCGGCGAAAATCTGGGAGTCATTACAAACGTTCGACCCGTGGTAAGATATCTGTGATTTTCACCATCATAATCCATAATAGCCAAACGCTTAACCCGCCGATCTGCTCTTCCCGTTTCTGAAACATACGCAACTTTTGTAGTAAAATACCCCTTTTCCCCTGTTAATCTTTCATATATTGCATTAGAAATCACATGTGCCAATTTACGCCAATCAGTTTTCGATGATTGCATTTGCAAAGCCAGCATTTGTTTTTCAGAGAACACATCCACCAATTTAAAAGTAACCACAATTTGGCCACCAGATTCTTTTACATCCCCATAAACCAAACCATCTACTTTAATTAAACGCCAATCGGAAAAACGCACAGCTTTATTTAAAGATTCACAATCTTGGATATACGCATCCTTGGGCACAGCTCTAAATAATCCAGAAGAACCAAGGTCGCTGGCTATTATTTGACGTATATTTTTTCCAAGATCACTATCATTGTCAACAAAGTCGGCAATAGCAATCGGGATAGGAGAAAAGATGCCTCGATTAACTTGTACTTTTAACAAAGCATTCACATTTGAAATATTTAAAAATATAGATAACGCAGCAAAAAATAATATTCTCATGAAAATTCTCCTTCGGATAGCATTTTAGCTTTTTTTTAAAGACCAGCAAATAGAATTTCTATCCGCAACTATGATTTGTGATTAAAGAGGTTAAGGACAAAACAAACAGATTTCATACATTAGAAAGCATTTTTCTAATTAATCAACACCCTACTTAACTTAAATCTTTTAACGCAATAAAATCTTAGATTAAGCATCTCCCAAACAAATACCCAAACCTCTTGCTGTATGCACTAACTGTCCATATACGTCTACGTGATTATAGGTATTAATTGTTTTTTCCATCGGAACATGTGTAACTTTATTATCCTGAAAGACAACCACCTGCCCATAATTTCCTTGGGCAGCTAAATCCACTGCATACACCCCTAGTTGTGAAGCCAAAATTCTATCAAATGCATTTGGCCCACCTCCACGCTGCAAATGTCCCAACACCACCGGACGAGTTTCTAATCCTGTGTGTTGCTCAATCAAACTTGCAACGTAAGCAGCAGATCCATCGTAACGATGACGGTTGTTTATTTCATCCATCACTATCACCGAAGAACCATCCATGCGTTTAATCGCTTCAGAAACAACAAGAATCGCAAATTTCTTTTGAGAGCGAAAAACCTTTTTTAAGTGCGATGCAACGACATCCATAGAATAAGGGATTTCTGGAATCAAAATAATATCCGCGCCGCCGGCTATCCCTCCAGCTAAAGCTAAATGTCCCGCATCTCTACCCATTGCCTGCACAACTATCACTCGCTGATGACTTTCGGCTGTAGTTTGCAGTTTATCAATACAATCAGATATGACCTGAGCACTAGAAGAATAACCAATGGCATAATCGGTACATGACAGGTCATTGTCTATAGTTTTAGGAACACCAATCACATTCATATCAAATTTTTTCATTAAAGAATGCATGATGGAAAAACTACCATCGCCACCTATAGAAATAATTACATCAAGTCCTAAAGCTTCATATGACGCTATTATTTCAGCAGTAACGTCTATCTGCGCACCATCTTCTATTGGATACTGAAAAGGATTTCCTTTACTAATACACCCCAAGACGGACCCCCCTCTCATTAAAAAATCATATGAGGTTTTTTTAGGGGTAAGGTTAACATAATCCCGATTTAGAAGACCAACCGATCCTTCACGAAACCCCAAAACCTGCATACCTAAATCGCAGGCTCTAAGCGTAATCGCACGAATCGCAGCATTTAGACCAGCACAGTCTCCGCCGCTTGTCATAACACCAATTTTTTTCATTTTACAATTTTCACTTTTTTAATATTTTATCTAACCCGCCAGACAAATACAAGGCTTCTAAATCGTCACAGCCGCCTATATGAACTTGATTAATAAAAATCTGAGGAACGGTTTTCCGACCACCCGAACGTTTTAACATTTCGTCAACTAAGATTGGATCAATTGAAATATCAACAACTTCATAGGGAATATTATTACGCTTCAAAATCCCTTCTGCTTTTACACAGTAAGGACAGTATGGTTTTGTATATATTACATTCTTCATTTTAATTATTAAGCCCTCTTAATTGCAAAAAAGCTATTTTCATATTCATGCTCGCCCTGCCAATAAAAAGAGTTTACCTCCCCACATCTTATACATATATGTTCCCATTGACTTAAGTGAGCGTTACATTTTGCACAATCCCATCCTTCAAAAGGCATGCGACTAATCACTTGTTTAAACCAGGTATAGTAATCTAATTTTTCCGCACCATCTTTTTGGGTTAATGCTACACGCAATTCAAAAAGACGCAAAGACATACCGCCATTTGCCTGTATCGCTTTTTCCAAATAATACCTTGCCTTTTGATAAAACTCTTGTTTAATGCATGCCTTAATTACAACAATGTAACCTTCCAAACTAGAATTAGATATCTCCAACAACCTTAATGCGCTGGATATAATCTCGTCCGAATTAGCTTCATTTAAAGTCTCTAAATATAAATCACCAAGCTCAGGCTGTCTTGAATATTTCCAAACTTCTTCTATAACTTTTTGAGCTTTTTTATATTTATAATCAGATATATATACTTTAGACAACTCTAACGCCACGATAGAGTTAGACTTTTCGAGATCAAAGGCCATCTGCAAATGCTTTAGTTTCTTATCTTTATCTATTTCTATCTGCGCATGCAATAAATAGCACAACGCCATTTTAGATTCTGCATCAGGCTGTCCAAGCTGGTAAAGTTTTTTAGCAGCACTCATCCCCTCATTAGGTTTTTTTTGATAAATATATAATTTAAATAACGTCTCTAATATCCATATTGAATTAGGATATCTCTCTAACGCTGCTTGCGCCTCTGTGATAGCCCATTGGTTATCGCCCTGTTTTATTAACTGCTCTATTCGCAACCTGTACCCAGCAAGCCCTAAGGTTTTTGATTTTATGATTTCAACCAAGCTCTGATCATCTAACACAGCACCTGCTTCTCTAGCACTAAAAACATATATTAATTTAGCCCAAACAGACTCCGTTAATGTGTCTTTTGCTCTACGGGCTTTTTTATAAGCAGCATCATTTAAACCTCCCGCCATTGCAGAAATAGATTCCTCCATATATCTTCCACCTTCGGCATCATGACGTTTGCGCCAATAATTTTTTAAATTTTTAGTTAACTGACTAAGATATTGTATAAAAGAAAAAATATAAAACAGCACCCAAGTTGTTAATAAAACAAGCAATACAAACGTACCCATTTTCATAGAAATGGAAACCCCTTGCCAGCGGACATCAACATAACCCTTTGTTTGATAGGTAAATACAATTAAAATACCCAACCCAATAATCAGCACCAACTTTAATATAGATTTTAACATTTAGTATTTTTTCACCGCTTCTAAAATTATCTCCCCTTGGCGAAATTTTTCTATTTTCGCGATCCAGGGCAACAATGCTTCTTTGCTGTTTTGATCCAGATTAGCTTCATACAAAGCCAAGCTCTGCAACAATCCATCAGCATCTTTTTCTATTAACATTTTATCTATGTAACGCAAAAAATTTTCTTCGTAAGTTAAATTATTTTTATCCAGACGCTGCACTCTAAATATACTTTTAAAAAATACTTTAATATTAGCAAGCCAGCTTCCAAGCTCTTTAGAGGCAGGAAGGGAGGAAGCGGAAGAACCTTTAAACCTTACCAGGTCTCGGATCTTGTTCCAATCTTCAGAAATTTCTTTATACGTTACAGGCTTTTCTAACTGAGCAAGCAACTGGCGTACATCGGTAGGGATTTTATCATCTTGTTGCAATTCCTTCAAAAATATTCCGCTTTTTATCGCCTGCCTTATTTTTTCTTGCCAGCTATTCTGCCTACTAACATCCATTCTTGTTTTAGACTCTTTTGCCTCAAAGCTATCTATCCTTAATTTTAACTTTTGGATATTTTCTTCAAGCTCTTTGACTATCTCAGCCACTCTACTTAAGGTATTATTTTTCAGATTTATATCTTCTATATTTTTATGTATTAAGGTTATTGCTTCTTGCAGTTTTTGAATACCGCTTTCAGACAAAGAATGATTATTTACTTTTGTGCGATCAACCAGAGCTAATCTTTCTTCAATAGCAGCCATGTATTGTTTGCCAAAAAAATGCCAACCTACCCAAATAAACATACTCAAAACCAAAACATTTATAAATATAATATTGGCATACTTAATGTTTCCAACCACTGGCCTTTTAATATTCTGAGGTTTTTCTAATGATGCATTAGTGGTTTGAATCCGCTCCAACTCATTGGACTTGTCTTGCTTTTCACTCATATCTATAATCCCAAAAAGTATTTGGATTATAACATGCTAAGTACACTTTCCAATAAAATTATTTGCAAGGTTTAAACACATATGTACCCGGCGCCTCACAAAGAGCAGGATACTCTTGAGTGCCAACCGTCCTAGAATTAACCTTAGCACTATTCAAACCTTCCAACCATTTGTGCCAATGTGGCCACCATGATCCGGCATGCTCTACTGCTTCTGCAAACCATATATCAGCTTCATCATCTAATTTTTTATTTTCCCAATAATTATATTTATTTTTTTGGGGAGGATTTATCACCCCCGCTACATGCCCAGACCCACCCAGCACAAAAGTTAAGTTTGCATTTTTCATTAAATGCACCCCATTATACGTAGCTTTCCAAGGCGCAATATGGTCATCTTTTGTGGACATCATATAAACAGGAATTGTAATGTTAGAAAGATCAATTCCAACACCATCTATTTTATATTTTCCAGGCTGACTTAATACATTACTTTGATAAAAAAGACGCAACAAATTACTATGCATTGCCTCAGGCATATTCGTGTTATCTGAATTCCAATACAAAAAATCAAATGGAACCGGATCTTTACCTAAATAATAATTATTAACCACATAAGACCAAACCAGCTCAGAGGGGCGCAACATGTTAAAGGTGCGCGCCATTATTTTCCCACTTAAATATCCGTCTTCCTGCATTATCGCCTCTATACGATTTACATAATCTTCACTCATAAATGCAGTTAAATCCCCTGCTTCTGAAAACTCCGTCAATGTGGTTAACAAAGTTAAAGATGCAAGATCTTTTTTATTGAAGTTAGAAAAATACGAAGCCAAACACACTAAAAGGGTCCCACCTAAACAGTATCCCATAGCATCTACACTGTCTTCACCCGTAATATTTTTAATTGCCTCAATGGCAGCTTTTGGGCCTTCCAGTACAAACGCTTCCATTGTTTTATAACGTTGAGAAGCATCTGGGTTAACCCATGAAATAATAAATACCGTTCGACCCTGATCCACCAACCAACGAACCATAGATTTTTCTTCTGCCAAATCAAATACGTAATATTTATTAATCCATGGTGGCACCACTAACAAAGGCTTTTTAAATGCTTTTTCTGTGGTCGGGTTATATTGTATAAGCTCTATCAAATCATTTCTAAAAACAACCGCCCCTTTAGTAGTTGCAATATTTTCACCCAACTTAAAATGTTTCATGTCTGTCATGTCTGGATCCTTGCCCTTTTGCAAGTCCTCCATCAGCGTCATAAAACCTTTCATGATACTAGCCCCACCTGTTTTAACAGCCTCCTCCATAACAGAGGGATTTAAAAATGCAAAATTACTGGGCGCAGCAGCATGTACAATTTGCTGAGTATAAAAGCGGATTTGTTTTTTAGTCGCTGGGTCAATATCTAAATCTTCATCATTTAAAGTTTTATCAAACCAATCAGAAAAAACAAGATAAGACTGCTTCATAATATCAAAAAATAAATTACTGTCCCACTGATCATGACTAAAGCGCTTATCACGTGCAGAAGTGATTATTGGAGGCTCAACCTCTTCACCTTTCATTCTTTCTATAATATATTCAGTTAAAGTATTTGAAGTTTTTTGCAAAGTGGTTTGAACTTCTTTACATTTCTCTGGATTTTTCATTATTTTTTGAACCGCTATCGACATACTATTTATAAAAATGTCTGGATCCATGAATGGATTGCGTCGGTTAGACGAGGCCTCAAATTGAGACCAAAAACTAAAGAGGTTGTTTTTATTACTTTGCATGTTTGTTTTAAATTATTATTTATTTTGTTATATTGTGAATTGCTTACAATTTAATATCTATACTATTACTGATTTATTAAGATGACACCAGAAAAATCTTACACGTTACAAAAATCTATCTTGGGCTATGCTTGGGTACAGAATAATATTGATACTCAGCTCGCTGCTAAATTAAAAGCGCAAAAAGACTATCCTCAAATTATTTGCGACTTAATTACATCTCGAAACATTGCACCAGAAGATGCATATCATTTTTTAAACCCCACACTTAAACATTTTTTAGACGACCCCTTTTTACTAAAAGACATGCATCAAGCAGTGGAACGCATTATAATAGCCCTCCACCAACATGATAAAATTACTGTCTATGGCGATTATGATGTGGACGGGGCTACCTCTACCGCTTTATTAATTCGTTTCTTCAGAATGCTTAATGCAGATGTTGATTTCTATATCCCTGACCGCCAACAAGAAGGCTATGGCCCAAACACAGAAGCTTTTAAAAAAATTGCTAACAACGGAACCAAATTAATTATTACTGTAGACTGTGGAACCTTGTCATTTGAACCTATCTCTGCCGCAAAGCATTTGGGCGTAGACGTAATTGTAATTGATCATCACGCTGGCACACACCAGCATCCAGAATGTATTGCTTTAGTCAATCCGAATCGAATAGACGAAACCAGCAAACTCAAGCATTTAGCCGCTGTAGGTATAAGCTTTTTAAGCTGCATCGCTGTAACCAGCGCATTACGAAAGCAAAACTATTTTACTGAATTTCCAGAACCCAACTTAATTTCTCTTTTAGATATTGTTGCTTTAGGAACGGTCTGTGATGTGGTGTCTTTAACCGGTCTCAACAGGGCCTTTGTCTCACAAGGATTAAAGGTATTATCTACCACACAAAACAAAGGTTTACAGTATTTAATGTCATTATTAAATATTGACCGCAATACACTCACCCCTTACCATCTTGGGTTTGTAATTGGGCCTAGAATCAATGCAGGTGGCCGCATTGGTACCGCATCCTTGGGAACCATACTTTTATCCAGCGAAAACGATGAAGAGGTGATGAAAGCAGCTCAGGAATTAAATGTTTTAAATGAGGAGCGCAAACTCTTACAAGAAAACACCCTGACAGAAGCTGATGCGCAAGTTGACCCCAACAAATCCATCATTGTTGTAAGCAGCGAAAACTGGCACCAAGGAGTCATAGGCATTGTGGCCGGAAAATTAAAAGATAAATACTACAAACCTACCTTCGTAATTGCAATTGATGCCATAACTGGCGAAGGCAAAGCATCTGCTCGGTCCATTCCTGGGTTCGACATTGGCCACGCCATTCACCTGGCCCATCAAAGCAACTGTATCTTACAAGGCGGCGGTCACCCAATGGCAGGAGGTTTTAGCCTTCAGGTTTCTCAAATCAAAGTATTTACAGAATTCATGCACCAACATGTAACAACCTGTTTAACGTCCCAAGACAGCACCCCCAAGCGTATATTTGATGGGTATTTTTCTTTAAATAGCTTAACATTAGACCTGCACAGTCAAATTGAACAGATAGGCCCATTTGGCTCAGGAAACCCGTCTCCCAAGTTTGTATTCTCAAATGTAACTCTAAAAAAAGTTATTGTAATGCAAGAAAAACACATTCGATGTTTTATTGAAGACCCTATCTCAGGAAAAACCGCAGAAGCTATTATTTTCAATGCGTTTCAAGCCTCATTAGGAAATTTCTTACTCAGCAATCTGTACAAACAGGTTGATTTATTGGGCACTTTTAAAAAAGATACCTGGCAAGATAGAACAACATTAAAAATACATATTGAAGACGCAAGGATGCCGCAATGATCCCTATGCGCCTCATTCGTTCTTATGAACAAATAGAATACCTCGAAGCTCTAAACTTTATGGAACAATATGTGGACCTTATCTTAAGTGACAAAGCTCCTGGATGTTTATGGCTTCTTGAACACCCTCCCACCCTTACTGCTGGAACCAGCGCTACAGATACCGATCTTATTAACACACAAAATATACCTGTGCATCAAACTAACCGCGGGGGGAAATACACATATCATGGGCCTGGCCAACGGATAGTATATATTATGCTAAATCTAACTCTATTAAAAAAAGATATACGTTATTTTGTGCGTCAGTTGGAACAGTGGCTAATTAATACATTTAAAGTTTGTGGGTTAGATACTCATACAAATTCAGACCGCATAGGTATTTGGGTTTACAACAAAGAAAATCATACCGAAAATAAAATTGCCGCAATCGGTTTGCGAGTAAAAAAATGGATCTGCTTCCATGGGGTTGCTATTAATCTTAATCCCGACCTTAAGCATTTTCAAAATATCGTTCCATGTGGTATAAAAAACCATGGCGTTACCTCTTTAGAAAAAGAGGGCCTGAATATAACAACTCAACAGTTGGATGAAATTTTAATAAAAGAATTTTGTAAGGTGTTTGGAACCAAAATTATAGAATGACGCGTGAAATTATTTTAGATACTGAAACTACAGGATTAGACCCCTATGCAGGACACAGGATTGTGGAAATCGGTTGCGTAGAGCTAATCAATTTGGTACCAACAGGTAAGGTCTATCATCAATACATTAATCCCGAACGCGACATGCCCATGGAAGCATTCAATGTTCACGGCTTGTCTAATGACTTTTTGATAAATCATCCAAAATTTCAAGAAGTTGTTTTAGAATTTTTAACGTTTATCGGTGATGATTCTAAATTAGTAATACATAATGCCAGCTTTGATATGAAATTCTTAGACTGGGAAATGGAGCGAACAGGCCACTCTTTAATTGACCGCTCTCGGGTAGTTGATACTTTAGAAATTGCCCGGAAACAAAACCCTGGGGGGCGCAATAGTTTAGATGCGTTATGTAAAAAATACGGAGTCAACAATTCGCATCGTGAATACCACGGCGCATTATTGGACTCTCAATTATTAGCGGATGTCTATTTATATCTAAAAGGTGGTAGGCAACCTACGTTTGTATTACAAGAAGAAGGCGCCCAAGTCACAGAGGCAACAACAGAACACGCTCCGGTAGAGTTTGCATATCGCAGCTTTAAGCCCTCTGAAAATGAAATAACAGAACATGGTAATTTAATAACAAAAATTAAGAACCCTAAATGGCAAATATATTCATAAGATTTATCTCTATATTTTTTATTATTCTAGCTTCTGTCAGCGCAGAAAATAGTTCTACCTTAATGTATGAGATTAAATTGGTAGGATTAGAGGAGTTCCCCGAAATTGAAGCCGCTTCTAAAACTCTTTCTCAATTAATAAACCCAGATTCTGATTTTTCCCCCGGATCTGAAGGAATATTAAGAGATATTTTACAGGATGATATAAATCATATAACGGATTACTTGAAATCTTATGGATTTCATGACGTTTTAATATTTCCAGAAATTGATACAAGTGCAGCTCCTAACTATAAAATAGTAATCCATGTGGATTCAGGCGAACGCTATACTATTAATCGAATAAAAGTATTTGTGAATGGTAAAAAATTCCCGATCCCCACAGAAATACTTGCAGCACGCAAAAACGCCCCTGTAATTAATGAACTAATACTAAAAGATAAAAACACGATTGCCCTATATCTAAAACAGAAGGGGTACGCTTTCGTTGATACCTTGGATGAACTTGTCACAATTAATCATGCCGCCTTGTTCGCAAATATTACATATTCATACACAACCGGCCCCAAAGGAAAATTTGGAGCCTATACAATTGCAGGACTAAAAAATGTAAAACAAGATTACGTCGAAAAATTTATTCGCTGGAAAGCTGGTGACACTTATAATATTGATCACATAAATGAAACCGAATCTTTACTTAAAGAGACAGGCTTATTTGAAAGTGTATTAATAACACCGGCAAACCCCACCGAAGCAAATGAATTTCCTCTCAATATAAACCTAACAGAGGGTAAGCCTAAGCATTTACAATTTAACCTATATGGAAATATTGCCCTATCCAGCTCAGAAACAAATCGCTATGAAATTGGTATTATACCAAAATTCACACATAACAACATCGCTGGAGCCAACGAAAAGTTTGAAATTAACACCATCCTGTCTAACATCGTCCAAGACTTAAATATCTTTATAAAAAAGCCTCACTTTATCTTCTTCAACACCAATGGACGCCTTTTTTTTAGTGGAGAACGTCGCACCTATGAAGCGTATTCACGTTTAGGCATTGATGGGGGATTAGGGCTTGAATATAACATTACCAAAAACATAGAAATAAATCTTGGTCTTCTTTATGAAAAATATTCACTGGAACGACAAACTGACCTTAAGAAAAATTCCTATGATTTTTTTGGCACGCCTTTTAACTTGCGTATAGATTCAAGAGAAGATAAAATTTTTTCTGATTTTGGAACACAAATAGAAGCCACTTGGACGCCTTTCTTTAATTCCGAAAATACCTTGCAAAGCTTTTCAATAAAGGGAAGTATTTATTTGCCCATAATCAATAATGGCCTTATCTTAGCCAGCTGGGCTAGGTGGAGTGCATTATATGGCATTTCATTTGATGAATCACCAATGGATAAACGTTTATATTTAGGTGGAAGCCAAGATCTTAGAGGATATAATAAAAATTCTATAGGAAACATGGATCCACTTCATAATAATCCTGAAAAATTTGTACCTCGCGGTGGTTTATCCTCAATTGCAATCGGGATAGAACCAAGATTTAAAATATATGGATCTCTTTGGGCTGCGTGTTTTTTAGAAGGTGGCCAAATTTCTGAAGAAGAAAATGTTTTTAAAGGAATTCATAAGTTTTCTGATTTATATTGGGATGGAGGGGTAAGCATTTTTTACTTTATGGGGTTTGGTCCCTTGCGGATAGATATTGCATATCCTTTAGGTGATCTTTTGCCAGAGGATAAAAAAGAGTTTAAATTTTATATTTCGTTTGGACAAGCATTTTAATGAAAGTTTTAGGGCAAGCAATAAAAATAAGTTTTGTAGTGTTTAGGGCTCTGTGTTTATGTGCCCTATTACTTGGCATTGCTTTACAATTTGCCCCTATTCAAACATACATTATAAACACATTTGTACTTAATAAAAGTCAGTCCATAAAAATAGATGGCTTTTCAGGTCTTTTTCCTTTTTACTTTTCTTTTAACAACATTGAACTTTACGAAAACGCTAACCCTATTTTGGCTGTAAAAAAGCTAGATCTTAATTGGTCCCTAAAAAAGTTTATCTTGAACCGGTTTATTGAAATCTACACTTTAGACGTTGATCAATTAGACTATTATGAAAATCAATCTACTTCTGCTACTATCTCAACCTCAAACAGTCCTCCTATAATTCCATTTGGCTATGTTTCTAATATTAATATTAGACGTGCACAGTATCACACGGCAAAACATATTTTTAGGTATGCCTTGACAGGAGAAACCAGCAACAAAGAAACTGGAGTTGACTTCAAATTACAGCTCACAAATCTTCATCAAAAAACAAATGTGGTACAAGCAAACGTAAGTTATGCTTATGGGGCTGCCAACAAAGCCCCTACCTTAAACATCAATCTATCTGCAAAGGAAACTAATGGCCTACTTGCTTATTTGATTCCTAACTTAAGTGAAACATCTTACGTTAATGTAAAAGGACAAGGAGAACTGAATAGTTTTAAAGGCATCTTAACCACACAGTTTGGCAACAAAAAAATCACTGCAAATGTTCAAACAAGCTCCTCAGAAAACCCTCTATACATTAATATTTTTTCTAACGTATCTTATACAGAAAAAGATAAAAATATTAAGTTTTCCGGCACAGTAAAAACTACGCAAGATTTAGAGAAGTTCACATTAAATAATTGTGACTTAAAAATAGGCAATCAACCTTCCCTAAAACTTTCAGGTGATTTTTTCTTTGTTAATAACATCCTGTCCAGCAAAACGTTTACTATATCAATCCCTATAGCAACAGAATACACACTAAAAGCTACAACTGACTTTTCATTAAACACTAAAAAACGTTTACTTACCGGAAAAACAAAAAGCACTTTATACAAAGGAAAAGAAAGTATTTTTGGTTTAGACGTGCCCTTTTCCCTAAATAAAACTTTTGAATCTCTTCAATTACACGCAGAAGGGAAGGGTAGCCTTCCTCTATCTGAAAAATATAAAGAATATGCTTTAATCACCCTAAAAGCAAAAATAGATCCCAACACAATCACTCAAACCCCTACAATTAGTTTTTCTATCTCTGGAAATGCTGGAAATATTGCGGGAAATGTTGTAATAGCAGATGTTCCCAAAATAAATCTTTCCGGTGAGGTTTTATCAAACATATTTCATATTGAAACTAAACGTCAAAATGGACATTGGCTTATTTTAGGCAAAAATGCGTCTCCAAAAAAACAACCTTGGTCAATTGATCAACTCTCCATAAAACTGGATCCTCAACAACAACTAAAAATAACAGGAGAAATTAAAGGAAAGTTTGAAGATAAGAACGTAAATATAGAAATCGGAGGAAATTTCGATTCTAAGCAGCAAGTATTTAATATGGATGTTTTCAGAGCCATTCATAAAGAAACTTTTATAGAAGGCAATGGTACCATCGATATCACCAACGGAGACGGACATCTAGACTGGCATTTTTATACCTTCAATTTAGGAGACCTTTTTCCTTATCGAAAAACAGCTGGCACCGCATCAATTTTAGGCCAGCTTGTGCTAGATCAAAAAGATCCATCTATTACTTTTTCTGGAGATTTTCATAAATTGATTTTCGACAACCTTTCTGCACAAGCTGGAAATATTTCTGGCAGCATAATGTTTGGAAAAACAAACACTATACAATTAACGTTAAATGCAAAAAAAGCAACCGCCTATAATACTATTATTGAAGAATTTAATGCAAACACGAATGGTGCCTTAGATCATTTTTCCACTACAATATCAATGACAGGGTTTGCAGAACAAGCTCTTCGAGGAAACCTAGCATTCTCTATATTAAATCTTAATAAAATCGAGTTAGATACTGCAGCTATACAGTTGGGCCATCACAAAATTTTATTAGCACACCCCACGCAAATCTATCTTAAAGCGGATAACTTAATTATCGGAAAAACAAAAATCAACACGACCACTGGCACGATCGACTTCTCCGGAAAGATCCTACCCGAAACCATTGATCTACAGATTGCACTCGAAAAAGTTTCCTCTGATTTATTGTATAATTTAACTAGTGGAAAATACCCTTTAAAAGGTGATATTAATGGCACTCTTCATGCATATGGACAAAAAACAAACCCTTCTATTAGATTTTCAGCAACGACTCAAAGCGATAGTTATTCAACAGAAATAATCGCCTCTTTAGATAGAGGGTCTCTCACTACAGATTTTTCTATAAGCAGTAATGATCTCCAACTTACTCTACATGGGTCCTACCCAGTTCAAATGGTGTTACAGCCGTTTAATGTTAGATTAGATCCCTACCGTCCCTTTTCCACAAACCTGATGGCGCAAGGCAAGATAGATAAGCTACACAAAATATTTGACTTAAATTATGATAAATTTAGTGGTGAAATAGATGCAAATCTATCTTTATACGGCACTATCGATAATCAAGACTCAAAAGGACACATAAAAATAAAAGACGGTGGATACACAAGGGAAAACATCGGGTTAAAATTACATAGTATCAACTTTAATTTAGCGACTAAAAAAGGACAGTTTTTCTTAACTGCTCCAGCCACATTTGAAGACCATCAAAACCATGGGGGAAACATACAACAGTTTAAATTTGGAATAGGACACCACCTAACACCTTATTTAAATGCAGACATAAACTTCACGAAAGTTCATTTTATTGATTTGCCCAGGACCCGCAGGGGGGGTATGTCTGCATTTGTTTCAGGTAATCTAAAAATTGATGGTCCCTTGAATGCCTTAAAAATATATATGAGAGGCGATATTAACTCCTTTGAAAAATATATTGGTGAGGATGATGAAGTCCCTATCTATCATGCAAAAGTAGAACATCAACACCAAGAGTCCACCTCTGTTTCAGCTGCTCAAAAAGAGACGAAAGATTCTCAAACTACATATGATATTGACTTAACATTAGATCGAAAATTCCATATTTATGGACAAGGCTTGGATTCTAACTGGAAAGGCCGATTAGTTATCGAAGGAACTTCTAATAACCCAATTTATAAAGGTCAGTTTATTTTAAAAGATGGGCAATTAAGAATTCTTGATCGGTTTTTTAACGTTCAGCGCGGTGAAGTATATTTTGACGGCACTCTTTCTCCTGACCTATATATTGAATCTCAACTTAATTTAGAAGATATGCGAGTAAAAATTATTTTGGAAGGAGATGCCACAAATCTTCGAAAAAAAATTGTGTCTGATAAAAATTTATCAGAGCAAGAAATACTGCAAAGGCTATTTTTTAACAGATCGTCCACAGTCAGCCAATCTTTCCAGGCCTTAAATTATTTTGCTTCCAGCAGCTTTATTAGCTCATTTATTAATCTTGGTTTTTATCAAGAAGAAGACCCCCTGACCCACTTAGAACGAGAATATGTATCTATTCGCAAGGATTTTTCTAAAAATTTCTACGGAAAAGTTGATATTTCTTTTAATAACACAACCTCATCAACAGACAAAGTTTCAGTCGCAGCAGGAGCTAAGCCTTTCAACCAAACAAAAACTGAACTTACTTTCTCTCCAGATAAAAACAAAGTAGGCATAAGCTTAGAATGGGGTATGGATTTTTAATTATGTTCTAAATTTTAGAAGCAACAGACAATCTTTCCACACACATATCCAAAACCTCAAAGCTTTCACACGCAATCGTTAATACAGGGCGATTTTCTACGATATTTATTTTTACCTCACTTTGCAATATGTCAGAAAGATGTGTTTGTACAGCCACCGTATCCGCATCATCATATGGCTCAAATTTTGGTAATGATCCCTCCTTATTTTTATTCGATGATTTTCCTGGCTTCGTATTATTTTTTTGAGACCTTATTTTGTTTTCTAGCCCTCTAACGCTTAAAGAATTTCGTACAATATCTTGAATGATTTTTTCTTGTTCTGTTATTGGCAAACCAACCAATGCTCGGGCGTGTCCGGCTGAAATACTATTTTCTTGAATTGCTTGTTTTACTTTTTCATCTAAAGAATTTAACCTTAACGTATTGGATATATAACTGCGGCTTTTTCCCAACACATGGGCCAACTCTTCATGTGTATAACCATAATCTTGACGTAGCTTTTCATAAGATTCTGCTTCTTCTAAAGGTGTAAGATTTTCTCGTTGAATATTTTCAATAATAGCATAATGTAAAACTTCTTTATCAGAAGCTTCTTTAACAATTACTGGAATAAATCGCAGTCCAGCCTTCTTACAGGCTCGCCAGCGCCGCTCCCCTGCGATTATTTCATAATGATCTTCATTGATTTGACGAACAATAATTGGCTGCAATACCCCATTTTGCCTGATAGAGTCTGCTAACTCATTCAACTCTCCTTCAGAAAAATGTTTGCGGGGTTGAAAAGCACATGGGCGGATATGATCCACGTTTACTTGAAATATATCTTGCCCTGAATTAGTCGGGGCCCCCGATGAAATTTCAGGCCCAAGCAGCGAAGATAATCCTGTTCCCAACCCACTACTGCGCTTTTTATCCATTTACCTCTCCCTGTTTTTGTAAATATATTTCACGGTCTAAAAACTCTTTGGCTAATTGTACATATGACTGGGATCCCGGACATTTAAAATTATAAAGAAGCACAGGTTTACCAAATGATGGCGCTTCTGAAACTTTCACGTTACGTGGTACCACTACATTATATACCAATTCTTTAAAATGCTCCCTCACTTCTGACTCCACGTGCAAGCTTAAATTACTTCGCTTATCCGCCATGGTTAAGATTATTCCCTGGATGTTTAATTTTTTATTAAAATTCTGTTGAATGCGTTGTATCGTTTTTAACAACTGTGCCAAACCTTCCATGGCATAAAATTCACATTGTGTAGGAATCAAAACACTATTGCACGCTACTAAAGAATTTATTGTTAACAAACCCAAAGTCGGCGGCGTATCAATAAACACATAATCAAAATCAGAAAATTCATTTGTAATGACTTGCTTTAATAAGTATTCTCTATTTTCCATATTAGAAATTTCTACTGCGAAAGCAGACAAGTCATTATTGGCTGGTATAATATATAAACCAGGAACTTCTGTAGCTTGAATTGCTTCTCTAGGAGACCTCTCTTTTAGAAAAATTGAATAGCTATTAAATTTTCTTTGAGCTGCCCCTATCCCAAAACCGGTCGAGGCATTTCCTTGCGGGTCTAAATCTATTAATAATACTTTTTTAGGAATGGTACTTAACGCTGTTGCCAAATTTACAGCCGTAGTGGTTTTCCCCACCCCACCTTTTTGGTTAGCAATAGTAATTACTTTTGTCATGATACAACAATCTGCCTTAATTTTTATTTGAGTTTAATTTAACAGATTTTATGTTTCACGTGAAACAAAATTATTTTCAATATTGATATTGAATGATATACGACCCCGGATTACTGACACTTTCAATTTTGGAAAACTTATCCGAAGAAATCTCTTTTAGCTCAGAGACAACATTTTCACCTTTCAAAAAAAGTCCTTTAGATTTTTCTTTTTCAACTAAGTGGGTGGACCAAGAAATAAGTGTGGATAAAGAAGCTACTCCTCTTGAGCAAACAACATCAAAAGTTTTGTCTTCTGTTACAAAATTTTCAATACGGTCACAAACTATTTTTACAGGGGTTTGTGTTTCACGTGAAACATTTTCTAAAAATACGCATTTCTTTTGATCACTCTCCACAAGGGTTAGGTTGAACCCTGCCATAGCCAGAACCATGCCAGGAAACCCCGCACCAGCGCCTATGTCTATTACACTATCCTCTGGTTTTAAAAAAGGTGTCAGCTGCAAGGAATCGGCAAAGTGGCGCCTACGAATATCATTTAAGGTATTTTTCGAAACAAGATTCAAACTTGCTGACCATTTTAGCAACAGCTCTTCATAGGTCGCCAAACGGCCTTCCAAAACATCTGTGGAAACCAACAATTAATACTCCCAAGAAAAGATAGAAGAAAAGAAAAATTTATTGATAAATATCCTTGTTGTCAAGCGAAATAATTGGTAATATACAACCAAATTATTTTGACTTGGAGAAAATTATGAAAAAACAAGGGCATCCAGACTACCACAAAATTACAGTGGTAATGACAGATGGATCAAAATTTGAAACACGATCCACTTGGGGAAAAGAAGGTGATCAACTTAGCTTAGATGTAGACCCTCTTTCTCATCCAGCCTGGACGGGTGGTGGTATGAAACTACTTGACACAGCAGGCCAGCTTGGTCGCTTCAAAAAACGCTTTGATGGATTTAAGTTATCGTAAAGTTAGTTAAATAAAAAAACTAACTGGAAAGGGGGCCAAATTAAACATTTGCGCTCCCTTTATTTATGGAAGACAACAATGGAAAAGCCTACCCTTAAACCAAACAACCCTAATTTTTGCTCGGGTCCTTGTGCTAAAACACCCGAATGGAAACTGGGAAAACTTTCCAACGCCTTGCTCAGTCGATCTCACCGATCCACGGATGGAGAGAGTGCCATTAAAGCAATGTTGGACAAAACCCGTAAAGTGCTTGAAATACCAGAAGATTACAAAATAGCCTTAGTTCCAGGGTCCGCCACCGGGGCTATTACAATGGCTATGTGGAATTTCTTGGGTGAACGACCTGTGGATATATTAGTGTGGGATGTATTTGGTCAGCGCTGGGCAAATGATGTTGCTTCTCTTAATATCTCTACCAATCTATATGAATCTCCCATAGGGGAAATGCCCAACACAGAAAAAGTAAACCCAGATCATGATGTGCTGTTTGTATGGAACGCAACCTCTACAGGTGCAACTGTGGGTAACTTGGACTGGCATACTCCCGGAACAGGCCTTACAATATGCGATGCTACCTCTGCTGCATTTTGTGTGGAACTACCCTGGGAAAAGTTAGACATTACGTGTTTTTCTTGGCAAAAAGGAATGGGTGGAGAGGCGGCCCATGGTTTAATAGCTTTGAGCCCCAAAGCAATAAGCCGCCTTGAAAATTATACGCCCAAATGGCCTGTACCTTATATTTTTAAGCTTAAAACACCTACAGGCCTTAGGACAGATATATACGATGGTGGAACAATTAACACCCCCTCAATGTTATGCTTAGAAGACTATATGCAGAGTTTAAACTGGGCCGAAAAAAATGGGGGGCTTTCTTTCTTAATTTCCAGAACACAGCAGAATTATGACACGGTGCGCACATGGGCAGAACAACGAGACTGGGTGTTGCCTTTGATAAAAAACCCAGAAAACAGATCCACTGTCAATTCTTGCATCCAAATATTAAAAGGTGGTAAACCTATTGACGAGAGTGAAATTTTAAAAATCACCCAGATACTTGCCAATGAAAAAGTAGCATTTGATATTAAGGGTTTTAAAGGCGTTCCTGCCAACTTAAGAGTATGGAACGGCCCTACAATCGAAAAAAATGATCTGCTCCTCTTGTTAAATTGGATCGACTGGGTCTATTACGAATATATACAATGATAAAAAAAGCTTATATCCTTATTGCTTTCTCATGTTTGTTGTTTTTTGGGGGAATTTATTACTTGTTTTCAGCCCCCCTTAAGCAATCTGGGAATCCCACAGATAAAACTTTAAATATATACACGTGGGCAGACTTTATATCTCCCGACTTACAAAAAGAATTTGAAGCCCAAACAGGCATAAAACTTCATATTGATTATATGGATTCCGATGAAGCCTTAGAGGCTAAACTACTTACGGGTAAATCTGAATATGATCTAGTTTACCCATCCACCCCTTACGTATTTCGTCATATCAAAATGGGTCTATATAAGCCTTTAGACTTAAGAAAGATTCCAAACATCAAAAACATCGATACTGATTTTTTAGATGACTTTAAAGAAAACGATACCATTTATTCTATTCCCTACTTATGGGCAAGCTCTGGATACGCTTATAATGTTGAGGTATTTAACGAAGCATTCCCCTCAGAAGAAATCGATGGCTGGGAATACATGTTTAACCCAGAAAAATTAAAAAAGATCGCATCAAAGGGTGTGGCCACAATTTCCAGCGCCTATGAATTATTTGGCGCTTTAGGATTTTGGAAAGGGTATTCTCCAGAAAACACTCCCGATAATTTTATTGAAACAGCAGCAGACCTCGCCAAAAAGGCCCGCCCCTACTGGCATGTTTTTTTATCTTCGGACGCGGCCATTCAGGCTTTAGGCGCTGGAGAAGTTGCCATCGCGTTTATATGGAATGGTGACGCCATAGTTTCCCAAATATTGGCAGAAACACAAGGCCGAAAAATACAATATGTAACACCAAAAGAAGGTACGTATAAAGGGGTGGACGGTTTAGCCATACCTTGTAATTCTTCCAATCCAGATGCTGCACACCAGTTCATTAATTTTTTATTAAAAGCAGAAAATATGGCTCATGTAACAAACCGCGTGCGCTTTGCCAACACCAGCTCTCTTTCCAAAAAATTTATTCTACCCGAAATTGTAAACAACCCAATATTATATCCAGCCCCCCACATAATGAAGCGTATAAAAGTAAACAGGCAGATAAATTCAAAAAACGAACGCAGAATGAATCGACAATTTTTTAAAATTCTTGTAGGATACTAACGTTTAAATCAATCTTTAATTAAGAAAGTTCGCCGTTGACAAAAGACCGCACAGAGCCATGGCAATCATTTGATGAAACGCCACAAATCCAAATTGAAGGCATTACCAAACGCTTTGGTGATTTTCCTGCCCTACGAAAATTAGACTTAGAAATTTACAAGGGAGAATTCTTTTCTTTACTGGGTGGATCAGGTTGCGGGAAATCTACATTACTCAGAATTCTTGGTGGATTTGAAACACCTACAAAAGGACGTATTTTAATTGATGGTGTGGACATTACAAAATTACCACCCTATGAACGATCCATTAATATGATGTTTCAATCTTATGCTTTGTTCCCCCATATGACGGTAGAAGAAAACGTGGCCTTTGGTTTAAAACAAGAAAACTTACACCGCAAAGAAATCTCTAATCGTGTAGACCATTATTTAGAATTGGTGGACATGATTGACTTACGAAAAAGAACTCCAAACCAATTATCGGGCGGACAACGCCAACGCATCGCATTAGCTCGCTGCTTAGCAAAACAACCCAGAGTTTTATTGCTGGATGAGCCCATGGCTGCCCTGGACAAACGGCTTAGAGAAAAAACTCAGTTTCAACTTGTAAATATTCAAGAAAAAGTTGGTATCACATTTATTATGGTTACCCATGACCAAGAAGAAGCAATGACAATGTCAACGCGTATTGGAATCATGAGAGGTGGCCAAATCCTACAAGTCGGAACCCCAAAAGAAATTTATGAATATCCAAACTCTCAATACGTGGCGACATTCATAGGAAACGCAAATGTATTAGACGGTGTAGTTATAGAAAATCACCAAAACTATTCTGTCATTCGTGACGATGAAAATGAATGTACAATTTATGTATCCCCAGCTTCCAGCGCAGCGTTAGACTCTCGTGTGCATATCTCTATTCGCCCAGAAAAAGTTTTAATTTCCAAAGAACCCTTTGATGCAGATTATAATACCCTTTCAGGTGTTGTGACAGAAATTGCATACTGGGGCGACGTGTCTATGTACCATATTGAACTACCCTCCAAACAAGTGGTGCAAGCAATGGTGCCAAATTTGTTGCGTGGGGCAGAAAGACCCATCACATGGGATGACAAAGTATACTTACATTGGAAACCACAAAATGGGGTGCTGCTGGTAGTATGACGAACAACAAAAAAACATCAGCGAAAAGTTTAAAATATTGGATTGGATTATTAAAACCCAGTGAAAAATATGTGGTCATTTTACCCTCTATCTGGTTTTTACTATTTCTACTTTTCCCTTTTTTATTCTTGGTGAAAATCAGCTTGTCAGACTATGTTTTCAATGTCCCTCCATTTTCCCCCCTATTTGAATGGGTAGACGGTCAATACCTGCGCGTAGAATTGTTTTTTTCTAACTATCTTTCTTTTTTTAAAGATAATCTATATTTCAAAGTTTACCTGGAATCTATATTAACGGCACTAATATCCACATGTCTTGCCGTCATTATTTCCTATCCATTTGCATATGCTATTTATAAGTCATCACCTAAAGTAAAAACGTTACTCATCCTTCTTATTGTCCTTCCTTTTTACACCTCTTTTTTGTTGCGTGTTTATGCTTGGGTTGGCTTACTTGGAAAACATGGAACAATCAATAATGTTTTATTGTGGTTAGGGATTATCAATGAACCCCTAAAATTATTATATACAAAATTTGCCGTAGTCATTGGAATCACCTACTGCTATCTACCCTTTATGATTATTCCAATTTATGTTTCATTAGATAAAATGAACACAGAATATTTAGAAGCCGCCTATGATCTGGGATCTACTCCCATAAAAACCTTTTTTACAGTTACCCTTCCTCTTACTAAAAATGGTTTGTTTGCGGGATGCATCCTTATGTTTATTCCCGCCATTGGTGAATTTATAATCCCCGAAATCTTAGGGGGAGCAAACACTCTTATGATTGGCAGAATCGTATGGAATGAATTCTTTAATAATAGAGACTGGCCTTTTTCGGCTGCAATAGCAATCCTCATGTTTGTATTTGTGATTATTCCTTTAAACTATTTACAAAAAGCAGAAAAACCCGCAGAGGCTAACGATGAATAAACGATACTTCCGACTCAGTTATTTGGCTTTTGGATATGCCTTTTTATACATTCCTTTATTACTGGTTATGGTTTACTCATTTAACAGCGTACGTAGTATTTATGGTTGGGAATCTTTTTCATTAAAGTGGTATCGGGAACTTTTTAAAAATGTTGAAATCTTGGAAAGTTTATGGAACAGTTTAAAAATTGCCACCATTTCTGCTACCTTCGCAATGATTATTGGAACCCTTGCAGCCTTTAGCTTGGTGCGAATTCATAAATTCAAAGGACGCCGGCTGTTTGAAACAGTTGTAAACATGCCCCTTGTTATACCTGAAGTTGTCACTGGCCTTTCTCTGTTACTTTTCTTTGTATCCATACAACAGATCCTTGGCATTAATATTAACTATGGCATTCCTACTATCAGCATTGCCCACATTACATTAGGCATTGCATACGTAGTCGTGGTGGTAAAATCACGCTTGCAAGAAGTAGATCTTTCCTTAGAGGAAGCCGCCATGGATTTAGGGGCAAAACCTCTTATTGTCTTTACTGATATAACCCTCCCCCTTATTACACCGGCATGTTTGGCAGGATGGTTCTTGTCCTTTGCATTATCGTTTGATGATGTCGTGATTGCCAGCTTTGTATCTTCCCCAGAATCCACAACCTTACCCATGATCATCTTTTCAACTTTACGCACTGGCGGCATGAGCCCTAAGATCAATGCCTTGGCTACTATAATGTTATCCGTATCCACCTTGGGCGTTATTATTGCGGCATATATTGCCTATCGAAGACAAAAAAACAACAAAACACAATGGTTTTAAACAAGTATTAATACCCCTTTGCTATCAATAGGAGCTAAAATAAATATGGAAGAAGAAATGTTAAGGCCACATAAACAATTAACGGGCCCTATTCAGCGCACTAAAATGGATACACCACCAGAACAGTTGTTTTTCTTGTTACATGGATGGGGAGCAGATGGGGCTAATTTATTAGATATCGCTTTGTCGTTATCACATGATTTTCCTCACGCAGAATTTCATTTGCCTAATGCGCCACTTACATGTGAAGCAAGTGAAAATGGATACCAATGGTTCAGCTTGTCTGATGAATCCACCTCTGCTCTTTTACAAGCAGCAGAATCAACTGCATCAATTGTGGAAAACTACATTCGGGAAAAAACTAAACAAGCTCAGTTAGACCATACAAAAGTTGTATTGCTTGGCTTCTCTCAAGGTGCAATGTTAGCAAAACATTTAGCGTTAACTCGCCCCAATTTATGTAACGTTGTGGCAGCTTATTCCGGCAAGCTAATTGATGTTCCAGAAAATATGATCGCCGATCGCGTTCCGATGATTTTAATTCACGGTGATGAAGATATTATCATTCCCGTAGAAGCAATGGTAGAATCATACAATATTTTAAAAGAATTAGAATTCCCTGTGGATGCATATCGTATGGTGGATTTGGGGCATGGCATTAACCAAGCAGGGTTAGAATTAGGTCACCAGTTTATAAAGAAACATCTAGGATTAGAAAGTTAAATTTAGAAAGTTAAATAATGACCATCAGAAAAAAAATTACTTTAATTGGTTCTGGTAACATAGGCGGCACCATTGCTTCTTTATGCGGTCAAAAAGAATTAGGCGACATTCTAATATATGACATCGCACCAGACATCCCTCAAGGTAAAGCATTAGATATTTCACATGCCTTAGCCATAGAAAAATGCACTGCTAAAGTGCAGGGCACAAACAATCTAAGTGACATTGAAAATTCTGATGTAATTATTATTACCGCTGGCAGCCCCAGAAAACCCGGAATGAGTAGGGACGATCTATTATCAATTAATGCAAAAGTAATGGATGAAATTGGTGCTGCTGTAAAAAAATATTCACCCAGCGCATTTGTAATTGTGGTAACCAACCCATTAGACGCAATGGTCGCCCGATTCCAATCCGCCTCAGGTCTTCCCCATACGCACGTAATAGGAATGGCTGGCGTTTTAGACTCTGCACGTTTCCGTCATTTCTTGGCCGAAGCTTTAAATGTGTCTGTTGAACAAGTTACTGCCTTTGTATTGGGTGGACATGGCGATACTATGGTGCCTGTTGTGGGTTCTTCCACTGTATCAGGTATTCCCTTAACCACGCTGATTCAAATGGGTATGCTTTCTGAAGACACATTAAATAAAATTATTGAACGCACACGTAATGGTGGGGCAGAAATTGTATCCCTCCTAAAAACCGGATCTGCTTTCTACGCACCAGCAGCTGCAGCCGTGGCCATGGCAGAATCCTATTTAAAAAACCAACGTCAAATTTTCCCCTGTGCAGCTTATGTGGATGGTAAATATGGTTTAAATGGTCTTTATGTGGGCGTGCCCATTATTATTGGCACAAATGGCGTAGAAGAAATTATCGAAATTCCTTTAACCAGCACAGAACAAGAAAACTTTCAAAAATCTATCGCTGCAGTTAAAGAACTAATGGCCGCAATGAAAAAAATATAGGATGCTATGAACATTCACGAACATCAAGCAAAGGACTTAATACGTCAATATGGTATCGAAATACCAGTGGGAAAAACCATATATAACGTGAATGAAATAGACCCTGCCATTAATGAATTAAATACTCCAATATATGTAATAAAAGCGCAAATCCATGCAGGCGGCCGTGGCAAAGGCGGGGGTGTAAAAATTGCGAAAACACCTGCCGAAGCATCCGAACATGCTAAAACTATGTTAGGCATGACCTTAATCACCAAACAAACCGGGCCAGCTGGAAAAAAAGTTCAGCGCGTATATATTGAACCTGGCGTTGATATTGCACAAGAACTTTACCTCAGCTTACTCATTGACCGTATTACCTCCAACATCACGATCATCGCATCCACCGAAGGAGGAATGGATATTGAAGAGGTGGCTGAAACACAGCCTGAGAAAATTATTAAAGTACATATTAATCCACACACAGGATTTCACCCATATCATGGACGCCAAATAGCAGCGGGCTTAAAATTTCCCATAAATGCTAAAGACGGTATCACCACATTGTGCAAAAAACTGTACACCTTATTTGTAGAAAAAGATTTATCCATGTTGGAAATCAATCCGCTAGTCATTACTAAAGAAGGTGCGTTAATCCCCTTAGATGCAAAAATTTCATTTGATGATAACGCCTTGTTTCGTCACCCTGATATTGCAGCCCTTCGCGACTTAACCGAAGAAGCCCCCCAAGAAATTGAAGCGTCAAAATACGATTTAAATTATATTGCCTTGGATGGTAACATTGGCTGCATGGTAAATGGGGCAGGGTTGGCTATGGCCACCATGGATCTTATAAAATTACATGGCGGTGAACCTGCAAACTTTCTGGATGTGGGTGGTGGCGCCACAAAAGAAAAAATTCAAGCGGCGTTTAAACTTATTTTATCTGACACCTCCGTTAAAGGTATCTTGGTTAATATATTCGGGGGAATCATGCGATGTGATGTCATTGCAATGGGCATTGTGGATGCAGCTAAAGAAATTAAAATTCAAGTTCCAATTGTGGTGCGGTTACAGGGCACAAACGTAGACCTTGGAAAACAAATTTTATCCCAATCAAATCTAAATATACAAACCATCGATTCATTTAACGATGCCGCCCAATCCATCGTACAGGCAGTCAAAGGATAAATCATGGCAATTTTAATTAACAAAAATACACGGGTAATTTGTCAGGGCTTTACAGGATCGCAAGGAACGTTTCACAGCGAACAAGCCATTAAATATGGCACACAAATGGTGGGGGGCGTTACGCCAGGTAAGGGGGGTACGACTCATCTTGGCTTACCTGTATTTGATACAGTGGCCGAAGCAAAAGAAAAAACCCACGCAGACGCAACGGTTATTTATGTGCCCGCTCCCTATGCAGCAGATGCTATTTTAGAAGCCATCGATGCAAATATTCCTTTAATTGTATGCATTACAGAAGGTATTCCCATTCAAGATATGCTTGTCGTATATACAGCCTTAAAAAATTCTAACAGCCGTTTAATTGGTCCTAACTGTCCAGGAATCATTACACCCGACGCCTGTAAAATTGGTATCATGCCAGGGTTCATTCATAAATCAGGGCGCATTGGTATTGTTTCACGCTCAGGAACTTTAACCTATGAAGCCGTAGATCAACTTACAAAACTGGGCCTTGGACAATCCACCTGTGTGGGTATTGGTGGGGACCCCATTCATGGCATGACATTTACAGACGTAATATCATTATTTTTTGATGACCCAGATACCGATGCTGTGGTAATGATTGGTGAAATTGGTGGATCAGAAGAAACTGCTGCAGCTGACTTTATTCGTAATCATCCAAATAAAAAACCTGTTATCGGATTTATAGCAGGTCAAACAGCACCACCCGGCAGACGCATGGGGCACGCAGGGGCAATTATATCCAACAGCAATGATACAGCTGCTGGAAAAACAACATACTTATCATCTGCAGGTGTTCACATGGTAAATTCTCCTGCAGACATTGGACAAAAAGTTAAAGACATTTTAAAATTATGAATCAATTTTTACATGAAAATTCATTTTTAAATTCAGAAAATGCATTATATATTGCTGAACAATTCAAACGTTTTATCAACGCACCTACCAGTGTATCTGATACATGGCAAAACTTCTTTCAACAACTTAATGATAATGAACGTTCAGTACTGTTAGATTTAACTCGGGGATCTAAATATATAAAATCTAAAAAGCCTGCCCCGTCACAAACAACAAACTCTCTCGACGTAAAAGAAATTGAATTGTCCCTAAAGGCTTCTAACATTGCAGATGCATACCGACGTTGGGGCCATTATGCGGCTCAATTAGATCCATTAAATTTAACACCTCCCAAAAACCATCCAGGGTTAAACACAAAAGCACATACCTTAACAGATACAGATTTAGACATTCCCTTAAAAGGGTTTAAAATCGGTCGGCGCGATACGTTGCGCGGAATTATAGAACAACTTTCAAAAGTCTATTGCGGCAACGCAGCATACGAATATATGCATATTCCAAATATGGAAGAAGTTAATTGGATCAAACGACGACTTGAAACAGCGCCATTCGCCCTAACAGAAGATGATGAAGTTGAAATTTTTGAATGGTTAGTTAAAACCGAATTATTTGAACACTTCTTAGCTAAAAAATTTCCAGGTGCAAAACGTTTTGGTATCGAAGGATGTGATGCATTAATACCCATGTTACACGATATATTAACCCGCGCCGCCGCCGATGAATTAGGCAACGCTGTAATTGGCATGGCTCACCGTGGACGTCTTAATACCCTGTATAATGTTATAGGGCGCCCCTATGAAGAAGCATTAGCCAAATTCATGAACCAAAATCCTAACCACACAGGCTTAGGTGATGTAAAATATCACGTGGGTGGCAGTGTCGATGTAATACTGCATGATAAACCACTGCATGTTTCCTTATTATACAACCCCTCCCATTTAGAAGCCATCAATCCTGTAGTGATGGGAAACGTCTGGGCAAAACAACAAGATAATGCTCCAAATACGCTGGGCATTTTGGTCCATGGGGATGCTGCGTTCGCAGGGCAGGGCGTCAATGCAGAAACCTTCTTAATGAGCCAAGCACCAGGATATTCTGTGGGTGGCATGATTCACATCATTACCAACAACCAAGTTGGCTTTACAGCAAACCCTACTGAACTGCGCTCAACAGATTATGCGTCCGATTTAGCAAAATCAATTAACGCTCCCATCTTTCATGTAAACGCAGACAATATTGAAGCATGTATTTTCGTAACGTGGCTGGCTTATTCCTATCGCCAAGAATTTAAAAAAGATGTCGTAATTGACCTTATTGGGTACAGGCGGTATGGCCATAATGAAGGTGATGAACCTGGCTTTACTCAACCTGTCATGTACAGTAAAATTAAAACGCACCCCTCATTACTAACGCAATATGAACAAACGTTAATTGCTAAAAACACATTAACTTCGGAAAAAGCTCAACACATTCGCACAGAATATGAAGCTGCATTAATTAAAGCTTACGATCGTGTGTCTACGTCAGGTTGGCCCTTTAACAACTATACATCTCATACCGGACGATGGGAAAAAATTCATCCCAACAATGATACGACAAACCCATCTACGGGCGTTAGAATGGATATATTAAAAGAAATTGGCATCCATATTTCTACGCCACCTCAAGACTTTAATATAAACTCTAAAATTGCACGACAACTTAACGCACGCAAACACATGATTGAAACCGGCACTAATTTAGATTGGGCAACCGGTGAACTTTTAGCCTATGGATCTTTATTAACGGAAGGTATTCCCGTTCGTATCAGCGGTGAAGATTGTATTCGCGGTACATTTTCTCACCGCCATGTTGGTTTATATGATCAAACAACTAACGCACTGGTTTTCCCCATTAACAAAGTTCCCCATGCAAAATCTACATTATGCGCATATAACAGCGTTCTGTCAGAATATGGCGTCATGGGCTTCGACTATGGCGCAGCGTTATCAAATCCCAACCGGTTAGTTGTCTGGGAAGCTCAGTTTGGTGACTTCGCAAATGGCGCCCAAATTTTAATTGATCAATTCATTGCATCCGCTGAAACAAAATGGGATTTATACAACGGGTTAGTACTTCTTCTTCCCCATGGGTTAGAAGGGCAGGGCCCAGAACACTCTTCCGCACGGTTAGAACGCTTTTTACAGCTGTGTGCAGAAGATAACATTCGGGTAATAAATCCAACCACACCCGCCAACATGTTCCATGCCTTACGCAGGCAAATTCACAGCCCTAATCGCAAACCATTAATTGTGATGACACCTAAATCTTTATTGCGTCACAAACTGGCTGTTTCCTCGCTAAATGACATGGCTGAAAAAACACACTTTAAACCCGTAATTGAAGATGCAAATATTACATCAAAGGCTTCAAAAATTATACTGTGCAGCGGAAAAATTTATTATGATTTATTTGAACAACGCGCACCAGATGCCAACACAGCATTAATTCGGATAGAACAGCTATACCCATTTCCATCCGACGAATTAAAGACTATTTTTAATAAAAATCCTAACGCCCAAATTGTCTGGTGCCAAGAAGAACCCCAAAATATGGGTGCTTGGACACATGTATATTTTAATTTAAAAGACATCGGCATTACTCCTGAATATATTGGTCGCCCGCCTGCTGCCTCACCCGCCACAGGCTATACTGCTGTACACCAGGCCGAACAATCCGCTATAATTAATGCAGCGCTTAACGTTAAAAGGACTTAAAATGAAAGATATTGTGGCCCCATCTCTTGGTGAATCTGTAACCGAAGCTACCATTGGAAAATGGTTCATTAAAGCCGGTGAAACCATAGCCCAAGACCAACTTTTGGTTGAACTCGAAACTGATAAAGTCACACTAGAAGTCAATGCTCCGATATCTGGAATCTTAAAAGAAATCCTTTACGACAAGGGTGCCACTGTTAAAGTAGGTGACGTTTTGGGCCGTATGGAAGCTGGAGAGGTAAAAACTGCAACCCAAACGGCTGAACTCAAACCTACTCCGGAACCAGTAAGGCCTCAAACAAGTACAGATAAAAACCCACCTTCTGTAAAAAAGCTACTAGCAGAAAACAATTTACAAGCTTCAAACATTCCAGCCACTGGCAAGGATGGTCGCCTTACAAAAACAGATGTGCTCCAGTTTATGGAAACACCGTCTTCTGTACCAGCTGCACCATCAGAAACAAATGATCGCGAAGAAAGAATCCCCATGTCTCGCCTTCGCTTAAAAATCGCTGAAAGGTTAAAAACAGCCCAGCAAACCGCTGCGATTTTAACCACTTTTAATGAAATCGACATGAGCCACGTTATGGACTTACGCAAGCGTCTACAAGAATCCTTTCAAGCATCTCACGGTGTAAAATTAGGTTTTATGTCTTTCTTTGTTAAAGCCTGCGTTCAAGCCTTAAAAGAAATACCCGCCCTAAACGCAGAAATCGATGGCACAGATATTGTGTTTAAACATCATTACGATATAGGCGTAGCCGTCAGCACAGATAAAGGGTTAGTCGTCCCCGTAGTCCGCAACTGCGATGAACTTAGCTTCGCAGAAATTGAAAAAACAATTGCAGATCTGGGCGGAAAAGCAAAAGAAGGTAAACTGGAAATGAGCGACCTAACCGGCGGCACCTTCAGCATTACGAATGGCGGTATTTTTGGGTCATTAATGTCTACACCAATTATTAACCCACCCCAATGCGGTATCTTAGGCATGCACGCCATTCAAAATCGTCCTGTGGCCATTGAAAATAATATAGAAATACGTCCCATGATGTATGTTGCTTTATCATATGACCATCGCTTAGTGGATGGAAAAGAAGCAGTTACATTCTTGGTTCGTATCAAACAAATGTTAGAAGACCCAGAAAGGCTTCTGTTGCAAGTTTAATTCTAATCCAACTCCAAAGTAGGCACATTACGCCAAAGTATCATCTGCAGGGTTAATATGCTTACTAACGCTTCTTTTATAAAAGGTTCCCACGTATTGGCTGCCTGATATATACTCATTTCCCAGTTGGTACAGTCCGTCCTCAAAAGCCAACCACTCACTTATATGGTTCACAACGCACAACATTCACTGGTGGTAAACAATTCCGTTGCAGGCTGCAGTACACCTCACTAACGTTGGCGTTAAAATCTTAAATCCCCAGCGCCCGACAGCTCTCCAAACCACCTCACAGCAGGGGGGGCGCATCACCAAATAAAAACTTACCCCATAAAAAAACAGCTTGACAGTTTAGGATCATCTTTTATGATTAAGAATAGAATGTACGAAGGCCGTCCTGTATTTATCAGGATGGTCTTTTTGCATTTCAGGTAACAGCATCGCTTAAAGATACCTTGATCTTATACACAAAGGTTAAATACGTGTACGTGGATAAAGATCCGTGACGAAGGAGGTATCATTTTAGAAATGCACGGTTACCCATGTCTCCCCATCCACTCAATTACTGCTCTATTGATCAAACAGAGCGGTACGCTTCATTGGTCTGCGATACCTGACCAGTTCCGAGTACGGCGGTAACTCGTACCTCCCGAGGTGTGACGGTAATGCGCACCCTGAGCACGGCCTCGCATTGAAGAGGTCATAGACTAAAACTGTGGATGGGGAAGTCATGTCTTTTTTAATCGAACGGAGACAGCTAAAAACACCAGTAAACATAAGGATATTAAAGGATAATTAGATGATTTAACCTTTAAAACTACTCACTTCACCATTGACCTTTTTCATTCCTGCACTATTCGTGCGTCCAAATTATTCCAAATATTTATTTCAACATTTAATTCAAGAAATCTACCAACACAGCAATCCCTAACGCACCCCAAAAGGCAACAGCAATTATATTTATTTTGGTCAGCCTATATAAAATTAACGCTAACGAAAACGCAATTAACGCAGGATACGCTATCTGCAAAGCTTGTCCTATCCATGCGGCCAAAGCAGTAAACCCCAACAAAGAAACTGTATAACTTATGCAAAGCGTTATAACGACAGACCATTTATAAGGTATTTTTTTACAGCTAACCTCATTCGTTAAAAATTCTGCAAACAACACAATTAAAACAATAAAGGTGGTTAAGCATGCTAAAGCAATGGCTGTCGCGACTATTATCATTGCTGTGCTGCCCAATGTTTGTTGGGCAATAAATGTTAACCGTTGCTCGGCCGCTATGGGTAATAACTCATTCGAATAAGCAGCTCCCAACATAACAAAACCGATATATATAAGGGTTAAAAGACCAGCCCCCACAAACGATGATGCTAAACTCATTTTTAAAATCTTCGTTGTATTTTGCCCAACCAAAGCTTTATTTAAATAATTAACCACGGTCACAGAAAAGAAAAAGGCCGCCAATAAATCCATTGTCTGATACCCTTGATCCAGCCCCACACTAAAAGCCTCAGCCCCAGTTAAATTACTCTCTTCAGTTAGTGGCGCATACCAAAGGCCCGCAATAATAATCACAAGAAGACTTAAAAGAAGCACAGGTGTCAAGTATCGACCAATCAAAGTGATCCATCCACCTTGGCGCAAAATAACCAAACCTGAAATTATTGCCCATACCACACCAAATACTTCAAGAGAAATAAAAGGAAATAGTTGAGAAATACCCCCATACGCAACAATAATACAACGCGCAGCAACCCCAAAAGGTCCCATTAACGACAACATAGCAAATGTTAAAAATAAAGCGGGCCATTTGCCTATATAACTAAACGCGCCTTGCCTATCCCCCTTAAACAAAATCATAGATAACAATCCTAAAAAGGGAATACACACGCCCGTTAAAGCAAGTCCAATAATTGCAGGCATGGCTTGGTGGGTTGTTTCTGCGCCTATCGCCAAAGGAAAAACTAAATTTCCAGATCCAAAAAACATGGCAAACATGGCAAAACCAGCAGTAACAGTAAGATTTAAACGTGATTGCATTGTAACTAAACCCTTTTTTAAGTTCCAATATGCCCATCAGGGACCCTAAAGGCAAGAAAATATATTTATGCTTTTTTTAGCTCAGAAATATGCTTAAAAAACTCTAAAGCTTCAGGGTTACTAATTGCTTGAATATTTTTGATTTCTTCCCCATGAATAATATCTCGCACAGCCAATTCTACAATTTTACCACTGCGTGTTTTAGGAATATCCGGCACACTTACAATAACTTCTGGCACATGGCGCCTTGTCGTATTTGCTAAAATAACGTTTTGAATTTTTTGTTTAATTTCTTTATTCATTAACAACCCATCGCGCAGCTTTACAAATAAAACTATCCGTTCATCTGATTCCCAACGCTGCCCAATAGCAAAACATTCTAATACCTCTTCAACTTTTTCTACTTGGCGATATATCTCTGCTGTTCCAATTCTAACCCCACCCGGGTTTAATACAGCATCTGATCTGCCATGAAATATCATCCCGTTTTCTGGGGTCAGCTCGACATAATCACCATGACACCATATGTTTTTAAATTTATCAAAATATGCTGATTTATATCGCTTGTTCTTAGGATCATCCCAAAAATACAACGGCATACACGGAAATGCTTTTTTACAAACTAACTCACCTTTTGTACTCCGGACAGCGCTTCCACTCTCGTCCACCACATCCACATCTAACCCCAAACCTCGCGTTTGCAGCTGGCCAGGATAAACAGAACCAATTGGGTTTCCCAATGCAAAACAAGAAATAATATCTGTCCCACCTGACAACGAAACTAATTGAACATCTTTTTTAAAACTATTGTAAATATAATGAAAACTTTCATGCGAAAGAGGAGACCCCGTGGACCCAATACTCCGCAAAGTATTTAACTGATGCGTGTTTTTAGGTTCTAATTTTAATTTAGCAATCGCATCAATATATTTGGCAGAAACACCAAACATCGTAATACCCACCTCATCAATCATATCAATTAAAATTCGCCCCCTGCGTGCAAAAGGCGATCCATCAAACAAAACTAAGGTGGCTCCACTAGCAAGCCCACTAACCAACCAGTTCCACATCATCCAACCACATGTAGTAAAATAAAACATACGATCCCCTTCACGTATATCCATGTGAAGCTGATGTTCTTTCATATGCTGCAACAACGTGCCGCCCGCCCCATGCACAATACACTTTGGCTTACCAGTCGTCCCTGACGAAAACATAATAAATAAAGGATGATTAAATGGAAATTTCTTAAATTCAAAACTGATACATTCATGCGCCTCAATAAAATTAGCCCACGAAATCAAATTGCCATTCTTGTTAACGTTAGGAAAACTACTAATATAGTTATAAATTATTGTGTGTTTTAATGAGGGAAGCTTTTCTGAAATTTCGGTTACTTTTTCTAAAATATTAACTTCTTTTCCATTGTAAAAATAACCATCTGAAGCAAATAAAAATTTGGGCTCTATTTGTCCAAAGCGATCTAACGCCCCATCAACACCAAAATCAGGAGAACCCGAAGCCCATACTCCACCCAAAGAAACCGTTGCAAGCATTGCTATTAATGCTTCCGGTGTATTGGGAACAAATCCAGCAACACGATCACCTGGCTGCAAGCCATTTGCTTTTAAGGCTGTGGCCAACTGAATCACTTGATGATAAAGATCTTTATAACTTAAAGTACGATTAACACGCTCCTCTCCCCAAAAAATAATTGCGGGCAGATCATCCATACGTCTCAATAAATTTTCAGCAAAATTTAATTGCACCTCTGGAAAAAAATGCTGCTCCCACATATGTGAACTATCGGTGGTTAAGGGCCCTTGAATAGGGGTAGATATTAAATGTGTAAAAGCAGCAACCATCTCCCAAAAATCAGCAGGAGCTTCTATAGACCACACCCATAATTCATTAAAGCTTTTAATATTTAAATTAAATTTATGATTAACAGCTTGAATAAATTTCCATACGTTCGTTTCCTTGATGTGTCCACTTGATGGAACCCAAAGAGGCTTAGCAACCATTATTTTTTCCTTAACACCCTGATATTATTTTATTGTTGTACGTTATGAAAGGTTAACAACTTCTTTAGACGGCTCAGACTTAGGTTCTTTAACTGCCTGCACAGCCTCCTTACCATACCCTAAAGTCTTCCAGAAAAAGTATGCCGCCATAGCAGAAGATACACTTAAAATAGTAAACGTAGCAGACCACCCATAATGCTGAGTCATATATCCTAAAAATACCCCAGACACCATAGAACTTCCAAAATATGAGAAAAAGCCCACAAATCCATTGGCCGCAACAGCTGCTTTTTTACTAGAAAGATCCACAGATGCAGCACCAGCCATTACTTGTGGTCCAAATAATACAAAACCTAAACCACCTAACAATACCAGGTCTAAAACAGGGAAATTCACAGGAGACATCCATATACCAATCAGCAATACAATCATACCCCCTAAGTAAATCATACCCACATGACCTCTTCGTCCTTTAAAAATCTTATCCGAAACCCAACCAGCAATTAATCCACCAAAAGCACCCGCAATTTCAAAAACAACCATGTTAAAACCAACGGCCTTAATTCCCAAACCTTTTGCTTCTTTTAAGTACGTAGGTGCCCATGAACAAAAACCTGTTTTAACGATATAAATAAAAAAAGTAGCCAAAGAAATATACCAAAGGTATCTATTTTTTAATATTTCACTTAAAATATCCCAAGAAATTTTACCAAAACTACTGTCTGTGTTTGTTTCCACAACCGGAGGCAAACCATGTCTTTCTTCCATAGAACACAGACCTAATTCTTTAGGAACCTCTAAAGGCAAAGCAAGTATTAACAAACCGGCCATAATTCCAACAATACCTGGTATAAAAAAAGAAGCTCTCCAGCCGTATGATTCGATTAGGAACGTAAAAAATGCAAACACTAAAAAAGAACCCGCCTGGTTGGCCATACTAACCAAACCCCATCGTGTTCCCAACTGCGTAGAACTATACCACTCACTCATTAAACGAACACACTGTGGCCACGCAATTGACTGAAAAAATGCATTGAAAGACCAAATAAGGCTGAACTGCCACAGAACCGTCACCTTAGAAAAAGCTATGTTCATTAAAGATGAACCTATCAGCCCCAATGACAAAAAAACCTTCGGCCTTAAAAGATGACTAAAAAATCCATTTACAAACTTACCCACCCCAAAAACAAACAAAGAGGCCGTCATAATCACCCCTATTTCAGTTTTGGAAAAACCTAAAGAACCTTCAATAAAAGGCATGGCCAAAGAAAAATTTTGGCGCACTAAAAAATACATAGTGTAACTAACCATCATAAGGACAAGCACACTATGTCCCCACATATCATACGTACGGTTATTCGTTTTTAGAAACAATCTGACGTTATTATCCATGCTAGGCCTGCTTTTATAACGGGATCAATTTAACATTTTTCTTCCCAAATTTCTAAGTTTTTCTTGCGTGTAAAATATTTAAACGTGGGCCCCAACGAAGCCCACGTTTAATAACTCTAATATACAACACCCAAACTTAACCATGCCTCAATATCTGTATCCCCGTTTTTATAACTAGGAATATTGCGTTCACCTTGGAATGTCTTTGCATTATGATAGGTAAAACCACCGCGAACACTCCACAACTTATCCCACACAAGTCCACCATAAACAGACCCACCTAAGTTGCTATTATTAACGTTAAACACCACTTCTGCGTGTATGAAAGAATCATGAAAAGATGGAAACTTTTTACGAACCCCAACACTCAGCTCCCACGCAGATTTCTTTAATCCAAACTCAACACTTACCGGTATAAACAAAGTATCATTCACACGATACCCAGAACTTACATTATAAGTTGGCCCTTCTGTTGTAAAATACAATCCAAAATTTGGCAATTTGATATTATAAAATTCCGGAGCATAAACCTTATTATCCCCATAAACGATGGTATTATAAATTTGATATATGTTTGCATAGGTTTGAGAACTTAAAATATATGAAAGATACGAATACGAAATAATCTCTTCATGGGTTAAATCTATCTCCATTCTACGATAAGCAATACATATTAGAGAAGTATCTTGATTATCTGTATATCCTTTATCTTGACTTGACAAAGACTGAAAACCTGCCCAAGTCTTATCCCAAAAATATGTCCCAACCGTAGAAAAATGATCTCCCCCTTGGTACCATAAATTATTTTCAACTCTCCGACATTGGTCTACCTGATTATTTAACCCTCCCGCATCAGTTAATAAAGCAGTGCCTGGGCGAAAAATTTCATCAATATCTTTTACTAACTCAACAGTATCCTTATCTTTTTTACTATCATATTTTTTATCAGAAAACTCGCCTTTTAATAACTCCCCAAAACGATTTAATTTATGCGGATAATAGTAATCCCTCTCATTTTTGGGTATAAACAACCGCTCTTTATCAGGCCTAAACATCACTGCAGAAAACATCGGAGCAAAAGGGATTAAAGCACTAATGGCAGTCACTCCAAACATGGTTGGAAAATAACCATCAGAAAGCACATCTTCTATTCGAATATTATCTGCCCCCTTCTCATACATATTCAATACTGCTTTTCCGACATTAATAAAACTTGTATCAATACCAATAGATCGATAGCGAGAGCTATGGCCCAATTCATGGTAAGTAGCCATCTGGGCTAATCCGGGGCCCCAGGTAGCAGCATTAAATAAACCGTATAAAATAGTTCGACCAAAAACAGTAGTAGGCTGCCATTTATTATATGCCCAGTCATACAAGCCACCCCAAGCCTGTCTTAATTCTAAGTCAAACTCTCCAATCGCTCTATTGGAATTAAAAGCACTTAAATACCCACTATCTAAACTAATGGTGCGCTGCAAAGCTGGATTGGGAACAAAAGCGTCCTGCCTTTTTATCAAACCCTTAGACGCAGGTTCTCCTATTTTAAAGTTAGTTTGTCCATATGCTGCCCCTGTTATAAAAGCTCCTATAACAAAAGAATTAAACAGTGTTTTTTTCATGTGTGTTTTCCTAGGTGTTTTCCTTATTAATAAGAACATCATCCAAAAAGTCAAAGATTTTATCAAAAAAATAACGCATTGTCTTTTTTATTGAGAAAAACCTTAAATTCATTTAAAAAATAAAGGTTAGTTTTTTGAGTTTTTAAGAATTATGGCAGGACATTCACAATTTAAAAATATTATGCACCGCAAAGGTGCCCAAGATAAAAAAAGAGCAAAAATATTTACAAAAATATTGCGAGAAATTCACGTTGCTGTTAAGGCCAATGGCCCAGATCCAACCAGTAATCCAAAACTACGCGTTGCACTGCTTAACGCTCGTGAATCCAATATGCCAAAAGACAATGTTGAAAGAGCCATTGCAAAAGCCAGCGGAGAAGATGCAGGATCGGATTACATTGAAACGCGCTATGAAGGATACGGACCTGGTGGCGTTGCTGTTATTGTTGAATGCCTGACAGACAATCGCAATCGCACAGCACCAGAAGTTCGTCACATTTTTTCTAAAGGTGGTGGAAACATGGGTGAAACTGGCAGCGTTGCTTTTATGTTTGACCGCCTGGGTTACTTGCGTTATTCACTTGATAAACTTACCGCAGACGAAATGTTTGAAGCAGCATTAGAAGCAGGGGCAGAAAACGTTGAAACAACAGACGAAGGACATGAAATTTACTGTTCAGTTGAAGATTTTGCCACAGTTCGTGACAGCTTGACCGCAAAATATGAAGACCCCGAAAGTGGTAAATTAATCTGGAAACCTCAAAACCCACATTCAATTTCAGACTTAGAAACCGCCCAAAAATTCATTAAATTTATAGACGCAATGGAAGACAATGACGATGTCCAAAATATATGGCATAATGCTGATATACCAGATGTCATTGCAGAAAAATTAGGTTAAATTTGTCCAGATTTATTTTAGGTTTAGACCCCGGCCTAAGGCACACCGGCTGGGGAATTATAGAATTAAAAGGCACACAACTATTACATATTGCCCATGGCACTATCTCTACCAATACAGAAGCATTATCAAGCAGATTGGTGGAACTGTTTAAAGGCTTAGAAAAGGTAATCCATCAATACCAGCCCAAAGAAGCCGCCGTCGAAGAAACCTTTGTTAATAACAACCCTGTATCAACTTTAAAATTAGGCATGGCAAGAGGTGTGATTTTAATGACGCCCGCCCTGTTTGGTTTAAGTGTAAGCGAATATCCCGCCAACAAAGTAAAAAAAGCAGTGGTAGGCACAGGCCACGCAACAAAAGAACAGGTCTCTCATATGGTACAGTTATTACTTCCTAAAGCCGCACCCGTAAAATTAGATGCTGCCGATGCCCTTGCAATTGCAATCTGCCATGGCCATCATTATTCACCTCAAAGGAACATAGCATGATCGGCAAACTTACTGGCCAAATTGAACACAGCTTAAACGGAAATATTATTTTAAATGTTAATGGCGTTGGATACTTAATTACTGTTCCCAGCTATATTTTACAGCAAACACAACCCAATGAAACTATCAGCTTATTTATTGAAACTATCATTCGCCCTGAAATGATAACGCTGTATGGTTTTAAAAGCCTAAATGAAAAAGAACTATTTCAAAAGCTGATGTCTGTACAAGGCGTGGGAGGAAAATCTGCATCCGCCATTTTATCTATCATGTCTCCTTCAGAAATTTTAGAATCAATCCTTGCACAAGATAGCAGTGCGTTTAAAAAAGCCGATGGTATTGGGCCTAAAGTTGCAAGCCGCATTGTCATAGAACTTAAAGATTATGCTCAAAAGCAAGGCCACATTATGTTAACCAATACAAATCAAAAAAATAATGCTGCAGCACTAAATGATGGCCTCTCCACGCTATTACAACTCGGATACAAACGTCATGAAGCGCAACAAGCCATACAAAAAGCTCTGGAAGCAAATCCTTCCTCAACCACAGAACAACTTATTCCAGCAGCCCTAAAGCTGCTTGCGAAAAACATATAAACTATATATTCAAATTATTTTTATCTTCTAATCCACTTATCAAACACGTCTTTCAATCTTCTATGTTGTGGCTAATATTTATTCGTTAATTTCTATATATATCTTCTCCTCTCTTTATAAGCCCAGATTTACTTCGTTTTAAGGTTTCTATTTTAATATAGACTTTCAGGAGAATCACAAATGATATCAGAAAGAAAGCTTTTAAAATTCTTTATTTCCTTAGACCACATAAAAGTAGCATTGCTTTCTTTATTTTTGTGCACATCCGTTTTGGGGATTGTTCCCAAACCAGGGATCGCTCTTGAAAAATACGAACAAGCAGCAGCCAACATGCATAACGTTGGACAACTTGAAGTCTTCGGTGAAAAAATCACCCGATGCAGCGCAACGTTAATTGGCACCGATGGCAACATAGGAATTGTACTTACAGCCGGGCATTGCGCAGACTTTACCCAAGAAGAAATAGCAACCAAATGCCGACATAAAACTGTTTCCTTTTCGCCTAAAGATGCACCGCCTGAAGAAAAATTTCCCGTAATTGGCAGGTTCGCACTCAGCAAATATATAGACTTTTCCACAGACTATGAAAATGATATAGGCCTAATTTTTATAGATCTAACAGACGCTCCCATAAGACCAACACCCAGAAAAATACAGCTAGACAAAACAAAGATACCAAAAAACTCTCTGGTATATGTGGCCGGCTATGGAAAAACAGGCATTTTGGACGATTTACAAAATCCTATTCGGCGCGCAATGGCTACACAAGCCACCCTTACTCGAAAAAACAACCACGACGTATTAATGTTAGATGAAACTGCAATTGAAAACACCCCAACGTTAATCCCAGTCGGAGATCATCCCGACCAAGGAGACAGCGGCGGCCCTGTAATCGATGCAAAAACTGGTGAAGTTTTAGGGGTTGTAAGCCATACTACTGGCAGTAATTTTTATTCCGAATCTGTTTTTGCTCATGCATCTTGGTTGTTAGAACAGATAAAGCATGCTGGACGTTATTTGGTTTTCTCTCCAAAAAAATCAGGAAAATTCTCTCAATCTGCAACATGGGAAGGCGGGCATAAACCTTTAAACTTCACAAATGCATATGGGGAAATAAATCCTATTATAAAATTAAATGGCCAACAAATCTTAACGCTGGACGACGCTTCTGATATTTATGCTGTAGACATAGAAGGAAAAGGAGGAACCCTACAAATAGAAACGCCCCACCAACATATCGAAGTATTAAGAGCATCTGCCCCACTTATAATCACATCCCAAAACGAAAACACTCTAACAACGGATGAATTCAAAGTGAACACATCTAAAATCTCCCTTGAAACTCAGTTGCATGTATTACATCAAATGCATATAGGACGAGGGGCCATCTTTACAGCGAACAAAACCGATCCCGAAAAAGGCCTTACAATAACAGACAGGGGCACTGTAAAAATTGATGGAACCCTAGAAACCCACCATGTTCACTTTTCACCCGCCAAAACCGAATCCTTAAAAGAAATGGGGTGCTTATATTTATCAGGAACCTTAAAATCTGATATGCCTCTATCTCATACTGCCCATATTATAGAAGCTCAAGCATCTATTCCTGGCAGAATGCAATCAGATTATATCCTCGACCAACAGGGAATTTTAAGGTTTAACATCGACACAAGATCTGTCTCATCTGCGCCTATTTTATCTATAGAAGGAACAGTACACCTTACAGGGGGAATCATCACTTTAACCGGTCAAGAAATACTGCCCTTGGGATACGAACAAACATTACTATCTGCCAATTCTTTAGACAGCAACTTAAATTGGGAAGGCAGGTATTCAACACACCTTGTAGAAGATGATACTGAAATCTTATTTGTTACTCGCGAAAATAAACTTAAAATGAAAGTCATTCCACTTAATGGCAGCAGCGCCCCTCTTAAAGGGGAAGCGCTGGACATTAGATCAGGAAAGATTTTTTAAAAATATCTTTGCCCGCTCTGACTGGGGGGATTTAAAAAAGCTTTTCGGGTCCTGATCTTCTAAAATGTGTCCATGGTCCATAAAAACAATTCGATCGGATACTTCTTTTGCAAAAGACATTTCATGGGTTACAATTAATTTTGTTATATCTTTCCCTTCTACTTGCTTAATAACTTCCAGCACCTCTTTAACCATTTCAGGGTCCAAGGCAGAAGTGGGTTCATCAAACAAAATAACATAAGGATCCATAGCCAAACATCTTGCAATTGCAACACGCTGCTTTTGCCCACCAGAAATTTCAGTCGGATATGCGTTGGCTTTATCTTTCAATCCAACTTTTTCTAAAATAATTAAAGCTTTCTCTTCTGCTTGACGTTTTGTTTTTTTATCCACCACCTGGGGAGCATACGTTATATTTTCCAACACGGTCATATGGGGAAACAAATTAAAACTTTGGAATACCATCCCAACATTACTGCGGATGCGATCTAAATTAATCTTTGGATCTGTTACATCTTCTCCATTAATCAATACCTTACCAGAATCAGGAACCTCTAACATATTAATACATCTTAATAATGTTGATTTGCCAGATCCAGAAGGCCCTATAATGGCTAAGGTTTGTCCTTTTTCAACATGCAGATTTAAGTTGTCTAAAATTACCCGCTGACCAAAACATTTGGTTAACCCTTCAATATGGATCATTATCTGCTCCTAAATCTTTTTTCTAACGTGCGCCCAGCATAAGAAAAAATTAATACGACTACGTAATAACATAATCCAGCAATAATAAAGGGTTCAAAATAAGTAAATTTATGCGCCGCCACCATTTGAGAACGCCGCATTAAATCAGCCTCTCCAATAATGCTTACGATTGCAGATTCTTTAAATAAATTAATAAATTCATTTACTAAGGATGGTAATATATTCCGAATTGCCTGCGGCAGAATAATATCCTTCATCCGGCGCCCATACGAAATGCCTAAAGACATTGCAGCTTCATACTGACCTTTTGGAACCGCCTGAATTCCTGCCCGAAAAATTTCTGCAACATACGCGCCAGAATTTAATGAAAAAACCATCACCCCCGCTACAAACGTAGAAAGTCTCCAGCCAAACATTAAAGTGGAACCAAAATAAATTAAACACAACTGCACAATAAGAGGCACGCCTCTAAATACAGAAACATATGCAGCAGATACAAATTCTAAAATTCTTATTTTGGAAAAACGTAAAAAAGTTAAAAGAGTGCCCATAAAAAGCCCCCCCATTACAGAAATTGCGGTAAACTTTAAACTAACCCAAAGCCCCCCTAAAATAAATTCAATTTCATCTTTTCCTAAGTTGCCAAATTTCATTCTTTAGACTGCTCGCTTTCTGTGCTAAGCCATTTGTTTTCTAATGTTTTAATAAAGCCTTCATCTATTAATAGCTTCAATACCATATTAATTTTTTCTCTCAATGCCGAACCTTTAGGTAAAGCAATAGCATATGCTTGAGCATTAGGGTGCACAAATTCTACTACACCAAGTTTTTCAGGATGTGAACTTACAAACTTAGTTGCAGGAATATAATCCATTACAATCGCATGAATATTACCAGACAATAATTCTTGCACCAAATCTAACAAACGATTTCTTGCCACGACCTCAAAATTACCATCAGCTTTACGAATATCTTCAAGTAACATCTGATGATAAGACCCAAGCTGAGCACCCACTTTTTGTTCTTTAAAATTTTGCATATTGTTTACAGGATCACTTAACAAAGAAACCAAGCCCATTTTGGGTTGATAGTAATCATTTGTAAAATCAAGGGTTTTTTCCCTTTCTTCGGTGCGAGTAATCCCAGCAATTGCCATATCAGCTTGGCCCGACTGCAAAGAAGGCAAGATTCCACCAAAATCCATATCAACAACCAATACTTCCATATTAAGTCGTTTGCCTATTTCTTTCGCCAAATCAATATCAAACCCTTCTATCTCACCCGAGCTAGAATTAAAAAACTCAAAAGGAGCTTGGTCTGCACTAGTCACAACACGCAATGTAGCTTCCTCTTGCTTATTTTTTTTGCATCCTGTAATAATAAGAAGTATGGTCAAACATGCAATCAAATGCTTTAGCATTAGTGATTCCCTTTATCTCATAATAAAAATAATACCTATCCTAGGGGATGCAGTAAAAAAACTCAAGGTTTAAGTTGTAAAAAAACTTGAAACTTTGACGGTTTGTCCCTACATAACACGCATAAGAAATATATGAGCAGGAATTAGTATGACGATAAAGAGTTCTAAATCAAATTTTTTGCGAAGACGCCAGCGCGTGAACAAACATTTTCGCGAAGCATGTGCCGCAGGTATTTTACCTATCAGCACAGACCCTTCAGGCAATAGAATTGCCTTATTAGGTTATGGCGCATGTTCACAAAGCGGATCATACAAACACTTTTGGTCTGATTTCGGAGGAAAACTAGATCCAGAAGAAACTGCGATACAAGCTGCATTGCGGGAATTCCACGAAGAGACAGCATATTTTTTTCGCAAAGATATATTTCGCTTAGATCAACTATTAAAACTTCATGGAAATGAAAAATATGTTTCGTTTGCAACTGAAGTACCTTATGCACCTGCAGAAATTATTAAAGAACAATCTAACAAGGTTAGACTAGAAGGCACTTTATATGAACGCAACCATGTAGAAATGGAAGATTACCGCTGGATAAATTTAGAAACCTTACTTTCAGGACCTGAAATTTTACACCAAAACGGATTGTACCCTCCTTTTATTGATTATCATTTGGTACAAAATTCTGTACAAGACTTTTTAAGAATGTTACTTACAAAAAGCGCGCATGAAGTAAAGACTCATGCCTTTAAAGTAAAATTGGTGGGCACTCAACTTGTCTCCTCTTACTAAAAGTTTTTAATACAAAAAATGAATATCATACAAACAGCACTTTTAAAATTATCAAGTGGGGAAGCTATGGCATTCCCCACCGAAACAGTTTATGGATTAGGTGCAGACTGCACCAATGATTCTGCTGTTCAAAAAATTTTTACGTTAAAAGGTCGCCCTGCGTTTAACCCATTAATCATACACGTTTCAGACATTCATATGGCTTTTAAATATGGGGAATTTAACGACACAGCTCGCACTTTGGCCAATAAATTCTGGCCCGGGCCCTTGACAATTGTTGTGCCATTAAACAAAAATGCAAAAATTTCTTCCTATGTTACTGCGGGATTAGACACCATTGCCATTAGATGCCCTAACCATCCAGTGGCCTTGGATTTATTACAACAATACAATGTTCCAATTGCAGCTCCCAGCGCAAATATCTCTGGCTATGTTAGCCCCACCAAATATGAACATGTACATGATGAATTTGGTGATAAAGTTTTTATTGTGCCAGGCGATCAATCTTGCATTGGTTTAGAATCTACTATTGTAGACTGCTCTGTTACAGACGTTGCAATTTTACGTCCAGGGTTCATTACCAAAGAAAACATTGAAACTATATTAAATATGCCCCTAACAGAAAAAACTTCCTCAGAAGTTATAAAAGCACCCGGCCAATTCAAACTTCATTACTCACCCAAATTACCCGTCCGATTAAATGTAACGAATGTTCATCCCAATGAAGCATTGTTAAACTTTGGGCAAAACGCGTTAACCGCAGACATATCCTTAAACCTCAGCCCCCAAGGAAACCTGGATGAAGCAGCAACCAATCTTTTTGATTATTTGCGAAAATTAGATAAACATCCCAACATCACAGGCATCGCCGTCTCACCTATTCCTTGTGAAAAAATAGGCGTGGCTATTAATGAACGACTGGACAGAGCCGCCAGCAAATAATAAATCAGCTTCAGGCCTCAGAATGTGCTACATGCAGCTTCATCCACTTCCCGCTGCGAACCCTGAAATAAAGCAAGGCGGTTACAATAACCCCATAGACTGGATAAGCATATAAACTAACGGTATAAGATTCCGACGGAAAAAATGATAACCATATAACAGCAGGCAAGACGCAGGCAATCCATACAGCCGTCCCACTAATCACCATTAATGCTTTAGTATCTCCACCCGCTGTTAATAATCCAGCATAAATCCAAAAGAACCCATCTATTGCCATAAACAAAAAGTTTCCTAACATCGCTAATTTTATACCGTATATGGCAGCCTCAGAAAAATTAGATATGTCCATAATGGATCCAATCGTTAAATCATTAAATCCAACCATAGGAAAAAATAATATAATGGCGGCGCTTATTTGAACCTTATACGCAGAAGATTTTAATTTCTCAATTCCCACATAATTTTTTGCCCCAATAAAATTGGATGCGATTGCTGTAACACCTTTGTGAATACCATCTGTAAAAAACGTAAAGAAAATATATGCTGTGGATGTTATTGTCATCACAACAATATAATCCATACCAAAGTTTGCTCTAAAATTAGTAAGAAAAGCCCATCCCGCAATTTCAAACGTGTGCCCCACAGCATTTGGAACACCCACTTTTAACTCTTCCCACATCAGATCAAAATCTAAACTTACAAGCCTTGTTTTATATATCGTATGGTTATGCTTATTTAAAAAAGCATATAATAAAATTAACAGCTGAATACATTCAGCAATAATAGAAGCTATGCCAGCGCCTAATGCCCCCAATTCTGGCACCCCCAAACCACCAAAAATAAACCAATAGTTCAAACAAATATTTAAAATGGTTCCAACAAACACTACATACGTAACCAGCTTTGTCCGCCCCGTTCCAATAAAAAAACCAGAAACAGCACTATGAATTAAAAAAAGGGGACACCCACATACCAACATTTGGTAATAAGACAATCCTTCTTCTACAAATGCCTCTGATAAGAAAAAATGTTCCCCCATAAAGGCTAAGGGCAGGTAAATTACAACCGACCATAAAGAAAACCAAATCATTTGCCATACGGGTGATGAAATTTTATGATATTGTTCTGCGCCATTATACTGCCCAACAAAAACCTCTGTCATACCCGCAATAGCCGTGCCGGGAAAATAAAAGGCAGCAAATACAATTCCAACTCCAGCCACTGCGTTCATGGCATCAATCGAATGGTACGACAGCATAATACGATCTATCACCACCAATAAATTACCTGAAAAAGCCGTGATAATTAAAGGAATGGAAATTGATAATAATTCCCTAATTCCTCCAGGCGCATGTCTTGTTAAAGCTTTCATATCGCGGTCACTATTTGATTTAAGTTAATTTTTAACCATTTTTGACTATAAAAACGCTTTAACACTATTATAAATGCTAAAAAACCATATACAGGTGCAATATATTGAAAGGTTACCGAAGCTGTAGAAGGAAAATAAGCCACCCAGATATAAGTAGGAATTATTGCAAACAACCACGTAGAAATCGTATTCGTCCACATAATAAATTTGGTGTCTCCTCCTGCTGTCAACACACCCCATATGATAAGACTAAGCCCATTAAAGGCAAAATATACCCACAACCCTTTGAATGCTAAACTTACTTGCTGAACCATACCAGAATTAATAAATTGTGTTTGATTCATCAGTTTTAATATGGTTGATTCAGGTGCGGCCCACAACACGACCCAAGCACCCACCAAAATAAAAATCAAAATATTCACCGATGAAAATATGATTTGTTTAATTGCAGACATTGCCCCTCGCCCAATGGCATTCGCTACCATTGCGGTCACCCCCTTTGACAACCCCTCTACGGTAAACATAAACATAATAATCAGCGAATGACAAAGCGTTTGTACAGTAACGTAATCGTCACCAACAGTTGAAAGATACGCCACGATTACAACCCATCCTGTAATTTCAATAACTCTGCTTATTGCATTCGGCGCACCTACTTTAATACATGCCAATAACTGCTCCACATCCCACACAACCCTCCTAGTATTAAACTGTCTGTGGTTTTCAGAACTTATAAAAGCATAAAATAAAAACAATACCTGCACCATCAAAGCAATACCTGTTGCTAAGGCAGAACCTGCAGCGCCCCTTGGCTGAATGATATTTTCATACCCAAAAACCAATACAATATTCAAAATAATATTCAAAACGTTTGCTATAAGGGCACTGACTATAAGAGGCCCCGTATTACCTGTCCCCACAAAAAAAGATGCAAGCGCCCCTAACAAAGGAACTAAAAAACCAAACACCATAGTAATCTGAAAATATGACAAACCTAATGCTTTAAACTTATTGGCAATTAAATATTCCCCACCCCAAAAAGCTATAGGCAAAAAAACAAATAACAATCCTAACGAAAACCAAATCATCTGCCATACAGCATTGGGAACCTTTTTAAATTTTTGCAAACCATTATACTGCCCCACAAAAATTTCAGCCATAGTCGTAACCGACATCCCAGCAATCTGGAAAACATTACACACCAATACAGTGCTTGCAGCTGCATTCATGGAATGCATATCATATTTAGCCAAAACAAATCGTCCAACAAAAAGCATCATATTGCCAGACAAAGCCGCTAACATTAACGGAAACGTAATCCGCAATGCGGAAACAGTATTAAAGATTTTAAAGTCTGCTGATGACATGATTGAAAACACTCCACTAAAGGTTTAATATGATTTGAATCTAAAAAGCAAATTAAATAACCATGATAGAAAGGAAGATCTCATGAGTGTACTTGTGGGCAAACATGCACCAGACTTTAAAGCAAAAGCAGTTTTTGAAAATCAAACAAAAGAAATCACTCTATCGAACTACAAAAATAAATATGTTGTTCTGTTCTTTTACCCGCTTGATTTTACATTTGTATGCCCAACAGAAATGCATGCGTTTCAAGAAAAATTAGAAGAGTTTAAAAAACGTGATGTAGAACTATTAGGCTGCAGCGTAGACAGCGACCATTCACATTTAGCCTGGTTAAACACACCAAAAGAATCCGGCGGAATAAAAGGCATTAAATATGGCCTTATCTCTGACTTGGGTGGAAGCATCGCTAAGGATTACGATGTACTATCAGAAGAAAAAGTTGCTTACCGCGCCGTATTTTTAATTGATCCAAACGGCGTTGTACGTCACCAGCTGGTAAATGACCTTCCTTTAGGTCGTAACGTAGACGAAGTTCTGCGCACAGTGGATGCATTACAACATGTAGAAAAACACGGCGAAGTATGTCCAGCAAATTGGAATCAAGGCCAAGGGGCAATTAAAGCCACAATTGAAAGTGTTTCTAAATACCTATCAGAAACTGTTTAATTTTTATAAAGGGAGCAAATATTCTGCTCCCTTTTTTCTATCCAAATAAATACTCTAATATTCCATTTAATTTTAACCGACCTTTATCCGTAGCCAGTATTCTCTTTTCTTTCTCCTGTATCAATCCATCGTTCAACAATGACTGCCACTTCACACCAAACATTTGTGCCGGCCCTTGATCCATAATTTCTGTAAACCGCTCAACAGCTATTCCGTTATCTAACCGCAACCCCATTAACATTAATTCGGTT
>JACKLG010000003.1 GCA_024236035.1 Candidatus Paracaedibacteraceae bacterium | reverse complement strand
GCCATATATAAACATAGGCATGTAGGGATTTTTGAGTATCCTGGAAAGGCGGATATATCGGTGCACGTAAATTTCAAAAATATAGCGCTACAATGCAACAAAAGGGGGTTACAATACAACATTCAAACACAACGCCAGTTTTTGTTGGACTTTGGAATACAATTAAGGTTAGAACAAATATGTTCACAGGTGGATAATGTACAGGCGTCATTAATATGTCAGGGTGTGGATCGTTTAATTGATCCGTCAAAGATGGGGCAGTTATTTAAAGTATTACATATAGAAAAATAGTAAGTCTTACATATGCGAGCAACAATATATCAGATAGTTGAAAATATTAAACCCTATGATGCTGTAGAAGAAGCACATATATTTGAAACATTAGAATGGATTGGAAGCGGAGCAGAAATTTTTCGTGTTCAAAAGCCGGACGTGCCTAACAAACATTTGGTTGCATATTTTGTGATAGTTGATTTATTAAATCAAAAAGTTTTATTAGTTAAACATAAAAAAGCTGGTTTATGGTTGCCACCAGGGGGACACATTGAAATAAATGAGCATCCAAAAGTAACAGTAGAAAGAGAGTGTTTAGAGGAGTTAAATGTTTTAGCCAATTTTTGGTTAAAAGATCCCATTTTCATAACATCTACACCTACTGTCGGTTTAACTGCAGGACACATAGATGTTAGTTTGTGGTACGTTTTAAATGGTCATTATCGAGAAAAATATGTCTTTGATAAGGAGGAATTTGAGGAGATTAGATGGTTTAATTTTGATCAAATTCCTTATAAGCAATCGGACCCACACATGAAACGGTTTGTTCAGAAGTTTCGGGGTTTGCTGAGCGCTTTAAATCATAGCAATAGTTATACTTAAAGTTAGGGTTATGCCAGATAACATAAAAAAATGTTATAAGGTATGGCATGAGAAAAAGACGATTAAATAAGCTAGAACCACGGCCAGATGTAAAGCAAGTTTGGTAGATGTAAATGTAAAGACAGCGTGTTACTGTTATCACCGTTTACGCTTCATAATATCGCAGCAGCTAGAAAAAGAATCTGGAGAAGACTTCAAGGGTGAGATCGACGTTGATGAGCGTTATTTTGGAGGGACTAGGAATGGTAACCAGGTCGAGAGGATTCCGGCAAAGTACCCGTATTTGGCTTGTTAAAGCGAGGTGGTCGTGTGTATACCAAAAATCATCCCAGATGCATCTGGAAGCACATTAATTCCCATAATTGAATGCAAAATAGTTCCCCTGATAGGTATTGTCTATTCTGACTGTTGGAGTGGATATAACGTATTGGATGTATCCGAAACATTATCGAATTAAGCCTTTAAAACTGTTTGCAGATAAGCAAAATCATATCAATGGCACAGAGAATTTCTGGAATCAAGCCATGCAACATATGCGTAAGTTTAATGGTATGCCCAGACAGAATTTTGGACTTCTTTTGAAGGAGTGTGAGTGGCGTTTTAATACTTTAACAGCTAAGGTTAATTAGGCCAGTTAAATCACAATGGTAAGGGTCGTTTTATGGTCTTCGTTTGGTATAGCCCCCAATTATCCCAGATCTTAACCCCTCGTTTAATTTAGGTTACCCTTGCACACTCCCCTCCCTTATACCCCATTGCATAAATAAGCAAAGCGTTTATAATACCTATATCGCAGAGAGATTCAAAGCTAAGGAGAGATGCTATGAGATTAAAGACATTATTATCGAGCGTCTGTATTGTTGGGACATTTCTGAGTACCATTACGGATACAGATGCAGCGCTGCTTGCAGAGGCCGCCCTGGCAAAGTTCGCGGGTGTAACAACAGCCCATGTGGCACGTACCGGGGCTGTACGGTATATAGCACCGTCCTTTAGAGGGATGGCATCAAGGATAGTTTGGCCTTTTATGGGTGTTCAAACAAGAGCAACACATTCGAAGGTCTTTGAGCATGAATTTGCTGTAGCCACCACCGATATTTCGTTTAAACAGTTACTGGATCCTTCAAATGATAAGGAGGTCATCATATCCTTTCTTAATACCTTTGTGCCAACCTTTGCGCATAACCCCGTTAAAGAGGTGGAACCTGCTTCGATCGTCATTCCAAGCTTACCCCGTGCTGGTGATGGGGATCGGAAAGAAAAGGCAACTTTTATGGATCTGCATGTTAAATCTGAATCGGGTGCAAGTTATCTTGTAGAAATGCAAGCCCGTCGCCATATTCTGTTTGATGAGCGGGCACTGTTTTATTTGTGCAATACCTATGGTCGACAGTTGAGTGAAGCTGAAATGCGCACAAAAGATTGGTATCGATCATTAAAACCCACAATTGCCGTGCAAGTGCTTGATTATGATAGCAACCGGATACGCGGCATCAAGGATCGTGACATGGAGGATATGCAAGTCAAACGGGTGAGAGAGCATCCCCTTCCAGAGGGGGAGTATATTAAGCATTATACCATGAAAGACGGTCATTCCGGTCAAGAGCTGGATCATATCCAGATGGTTCAGGTTGAACTGCCGCGGTATATTACACGTCCGTTGTTTCCGCCCCAACGCGACTTTAGTCCCGTGGAATGGTGGTTGAGTATATTAAGACATTCTGCGGAATATTCTCAGGATTATATCGACACTTTATCGGCAGAAGGCATCACAATTCCGGATGTCGTCCAAAAAGGTTTTGAGCGATTGTCGTATCACAAATGGAACCCAGACATGCAAAAAGAATATCGATTACAAGTGGAAGATCGCGAAGAGTTTGAAGCCATGTATGCGGTAGAACGGGCGGAAGGTAAAAAAGAAGGTAAAATTGAAATTGCGCGGGAAATGTTGGTGGATAATGTTCCAGTTAGTTCTATTGCTAAATATACGGGATTAACCACTGAAGAAGTTGAAGCTATTCGAGATGGGACGCTTGTGGATGAGCGTACATAATTTGGAGAGAGTGCAAACTATAGGGGCTTAATTTTAAGTATTGTGAGGCCCAATAGTTTGAATGGTTCGTTTATAGATTTACACCAGGTTTGTTAGTGGTATATTACTTTGTGAGTATATAAGAGCACACATAGTATGATTTTTTCTGTGGTGTTTGTGGCATTAGCAACCAGAATAATTGGTGTTAAGAAAACAATAACTTACTTTTCTGAATACCAATAATTGTAGGTGTTTTCGCCACAACGTAGCATCAGCACAAAATTACTAATAAAAGTTTTTTATAAATTTAAGTGAAGTGTTAATAATAGAAAAGCAAGGGTGGTTGGTAAAATTAATATACATCAATGTGCGTGATGTTGATGGCAAATCATTAAAATGGATAAAAACATGATTTATTTTCAAAGTAGTACATTAAAAGGCATTCGCCATGGTTTTTTTGGTTCCACTGGTGGAGTAAGTGAGGGGTTGGTTGCGTCGTTAAATTGTTATCCATACATACGTGAGCGTTCACAACAAATCGATGATTTGGAAAATGTAAAACAGAATCGTAGCCTTGTTTTGAAGGTGTTAGGTGTTTCTGCACCTGATGTTATATCTTCGAACCAGGTGCATGGGGATACGATTGTAAAAATTAATCAGCATATGCCCGCGGATTTTGCAGATGCAGATGGAATAATTACCGATGTGCCAAATTTACCCATTGGGATATTAACGGCAGATTGTGTGCCAGTTATATATACGGATGTTCAGCATAAAATTATTGGGGCGGCACATGCTGGTTGGAAAGGTGCATTTTTAGATATTCATTTAAAAATGATTGAGCAGTTTAATGCGATGGGCGTTGAAAATAAATATATTAAAGCGGTAATTGGGCCGTCTATTCAACAGGGGTCTTATGAGGTGGATTCAGCCTTTTATGATCGATTTTTGGCCAAAGGTGAGCGATATAAAAAATATTTTTACCCGTCTGTAAAAGAAGGTTTTTATCAGTTTGATTTGCCACGGGTAGTATATGAAGATTTGATGGGAGCAAATCTGTTTTCTGTAGATTGGGTGCGGTTGGATACAGTGATTCATACCGATTTATTTTTTAGCCACCGTAGGGCGACGTTAAGTGGGACGTCAATTGCAGGGCGACAACTTTCAGTTATTAGCCTTTAAATTATAGGTCTGCGGAGGGTGGGGTGACGTAAGGATTATCTTCTAATGTTGAGGGAATTGCGATTTTTTTAGGTTCGGGAGCTTCGTTGGTATCTAAGTCATCGCGTTGGATGAAGAACACTTGATTTTCACTATCTTTTTTAGGGATGTCCGCATAAAACGTTAATGTTTCTTTTGCATTTTCTTCGTCAAAGTGGGTATGGGTTGGATATCTGTTTCGGTCGGGCATCGGTGTGAAGGCTCCGCTTCCTTTGGGGCCGTGGCTGATTAAAACATAGGCAATGCCTAATTCCCCTTCAGCATATGCTCTGTTGGAAATATCCAAAATTTTAAGTGAGTTTAGTGTTGTGGTGGTATCTAGCTTAGATAAAATAAAGGTAGATTGTTCGCTGACAGCGTATGTGAAATAATTACCACACCCATCTTTGGCTAAATTTTCGGGAATTCCCAAGGTTTTATAGGGGATAATACCAATTTGTTGAAGAGGGCCTTGACATCTGGGGAGTTCAAATCCTTCATTAGAGCCTGGAGGGCTGGGGCAAGGGATTCGACCATTTTGTTGATGAAAACGATTTAAGGTTTTTACAATAATATTTCGATTATTATTTGTGGTTGTATTTTGTTGGGCACTTTGGGTGTGTTTTAATAAAGAAAATACCCCACCAAGGCATATGCTGAAAATAATTAAGCCAATGGCGATTTCAATTAGCGTTAACCCTTTAGAGTAATGTCTTCTTTTATGATTCATCGATATTAAAATACATTACGCATGCTTTTTCTGAGGTGGATAGATTGTATCGGCCGTCTATAATACATTTGCCAGTGGTTTTACGATCGGCATCTAAAGAGCGTACGTTACCAGTTAGAGGTGCACCGTTATCCATTTTTTTATTAATATATTGAGCTTGTTCGGGGGTTAGTAATGGACCTTCACCTGAAGAATCGTTTGCATTTTTAGATATTCATTTAAAAATGATTGAGCAGTTTAATGCGATGGGCGTTGAAAATAAATATATTAAAGCGGTAATTGGGCCGTCTATTCAACAGGGGTCTTATGAGGTGGATTCAGCCTTTTATGATCGATTTTTGGCCAAAGGTGAGCGATATAAAAAATATTTTTACCCGTCTGTAAAAGAAGGTTTTTATCAGTTTGATTTGCCACGGGTAGTATATGAAGATTTGATGGGAGCAAATCTGTTTTCTGTAGATTGGGTGCGGTTGGATACAGTGATTCATACCGATTTATTTTTTAGCCACCGTAGGGCGACGTTAAGTGGGACGTCAATTGCAGGGCGACAACTTTCAGTTATTAGCCTTTAAATTATAGGTCTGCGGAGGGTGGGGTGACGTAAGGATTATCTTCTAATGTTGAGGGAATTGCGATTTTTTTAGGTTCGGGAGCTTCGTTGGTATCTAAGTCATCGCGTTGGATGAAGAACACTTGATTTTCACTATCTTTTTTAGGGATGTCCGCATAAAACGTTAATGTTTCTTTTGCATTTTCTTCGTCAAAGTGGGTATGGGTTGGATATCTGTTTCGGTCGGGCATCGGTGTGAAGGCTCCGCTTCCTTTGGGGCCGTGGCTGATTAAAACATAGGCAATGCCTAATTCCCCTTCAGCATATGCTCTGTTGGAAATATCCAAAATTTTAAGTGAGTTTAGTGTTGTGGTGGTATCTAGCTTAGATAAAATAAAGGTAGATTGTTCGCTGACAGCGTATGTGAAATAATTACCACACCCATCTTTGGCTAAATTTTCGGGAATTCCCAAGGTTTTATAGGGGATAATACCAATTTGTTGAAGAGGGCCTTGACATCTGGGGAGTTCAAATCCTTCATTAGAGCCTGGAGGGCTGGGGCAAGGGATTCGACCATTTTGTTGATGAAAACGATTTAAGGTTTTTACAATAATATTTCGATTATTATTTGTGGTTGTATTTTGTTGGGCACTTTGGGTGTGTTTTAATAAAGAAAATACCCCACCAAGGCATATGCTGAAAATAATTAAGCCAATGGCGATTTCAATTAGCGTTAACCCTTTAGAGTAATGTCTTCTTTTATGATTCATCGATATTAAAATACATTACGCATGCTTTTTCTGAGGTGGATAGATTGTATCGGCCGTCTATAATACATTTGCCAGTGGTTTTACGATCGGCATCTAAAGAGCGTACGTTACCAGTTAGAGGTGCACCGTTATCCATTTTTTTATTAATATATTGAGCTTGTTCGGGGGTTAGTAATGGACCTTCACCTGAAGAATCGTTTGCTTTTGAACCTAAAACAATCCAAAGGCCAGACATGTCTTCAAGTGGGTTTGATACAATAGTGTATCCACCGCCCAAGCCGCAACTTATCAAACCATCACCATAATTTAAGGTGGATGAAGAGGGAGGGATCATACCTTCTGCAGCATTAAGATGAGCCCAAAACCTGCCATTACTGGAAGATACTAAAAATGGGTTGCCGCTTAAAGTTCCGGAGCCATCTCCGTTAGATAAAGACGCGTTAATATCACGGGATGCATATGGAAAATCACCAGGTAAGAATCCATATTTTTCTTTAAATTTTTGGATATTAATGCGAATTTTTTGTACATCAGTAATGACGGCATTTAGGCGAGCCTGATCGATAAGGTGCTTACCTTGAAGGGCTGCACCAATAAGTATACCAATTACAACCAAAGCGATTGCAATTTCCACCAGGCCGACACCTTTTTGCCAACGTCGTTGTTTTTTTAATATCTGATTCATGAAAGTTGTTCTAATCCTTTCACAGAGTAATGTAATCTTATAAAAGATAATAAATACTTAAATTTAAAAAAATTATTTTACTTTTGTTTTTTTGAAAGGAAAAATTTTCATTAGTGGGCGTTTGTACCTTGATTTAATACGGTTTTTAGTCAGAAGATAATCCCCATGAACGACGCGTTGCTGGCGAATTACAGTTAACGTGCTGCGTTTATCTTTTAGACGCAGGAATACGCGCAGATGTTGAAGTCCTGACATAAAATATTTCCATTGTTTCGGGGTGACTCCGCCCCAGAAGGCCCCAAAAATGATCATACATGCGGAAGCAATAATAACAAGGTGAAGTTCTCCAAATCCGAATACGTATAGCCAGGTAATGGAAAGAATTGGGTTTGTGTAAGATAATAACGAAAGGATTTGGAAATTTCCCTTTTTGATACCTTTATCCCATAAATAATAAGCGACACCAGCAACTCCAACGCCCATGAGGGTCAGGATTAGCCACTGGTAAGGAGTTGGCATGACCGTTTCTTCTAAGCTTAAATGCAATAAGGCGCAGATTAAAGAGCCGCCCAGGGTATAGAAACCGACAATTTCAGATGGACATTTAAAGTTTTTAGAAACTATGGTGTAGGAGCTCCAAATTATTGAACACAAAAATGCAAGAAGATAGCCCAATAATACCATAGGTGTGAATGAAGTTGTTTCGCTGGGTTCTGCAATGAATAATAAAGAGACCCCTGCAAATCCCATTAAGGCAGCCATTAAAGTGCGTTTAAAGTTTTTGCGTTTCTTTACAAATTGAGAAAGCAAGACCACCATAATTGGCCATGTGTAAATGATAAGGTCGGCTTCTACAGCTGGGGCATATTTGAAAGAGAAAATATATAATATTTGTTGTCCGCATACACCAATGATGCCAATTACCCAAACATACCACGGTTGTTTTAGTTTTTTCCATTTGCGGGTATGAGTAATGCGAAGCGCGCAGTATAAAAAAGCGCCAAAGAAGGTGATCGTTAAAACTTCAAAGCTGGGTAAATTTTTTAATATAACGGCACATGATGCTGAAAACGACCAGAGAAGTAGAGCTGAGTAACCAAGAAGAGTATATACTAATGAGGGGTGGGTTTGGGGTTTTCTAGAAACTGTTCTGTCCTTCCAAATTAATATTCATACTATTAAACATAGAGACCTGAGTTGGAATGTCAAGTATTAATGTGGTCAAATAAGTTTTAATGGGGTAGACTGGAATATAATTAAACTTTAATTTAAATACTAAAATAAAGGTTTTTTAGAGGTGATGTTATATCGATTTACATGTAAAACTTTTAACGGTTTAATGGTTTGTTGGATTATAGGTCTTTCTTTTGTTAATGGGCGTGCGATTACGTCTGTAGATTTAAAATCGTATGAAATTTCTGCGCCGGTTTCTGCTAAATTTTTGGCTGTTAACATTAAGTCTGTGGACAAGAGTGGTGGTGGGGGTGCCCCTTCAGCAACGGATAGAGAGGGTCGAGATTTACCTTCTTCTGTGGCGGGTGCTGCTGCTATACCTGCGGCACGGACAGACATAGATGCACGAACATCTTTGCTGTATGCGAGCAGATATAATCGGTTGAAAAATGATTGGAAAAATATTGTAAGATTTGAAGAAACACCTGTTGAATTCTTTTTTGAAAGTGAAGCAGCCACCGCTGAAATTACAGATGTTGCGTTGCAGGCATTGATGTATCGGTTTTTAATAGATAATCCAAGCGTGAGTATTCCAGACCTAGATAGTTTTAGGGTATTTACGGTGGCAGATTATACCCCCGGTACACATAGGGCTGTTATTCGTGATAGAGAAGTAAAAAATAGTTTACTTGAACAGGCAAAGTCAGCATTTTCGGCTGGTAAACGTTTATATGCATCGGTGGTTCAGGTTGGTGGAGCTGAAGGTGGGCATTATACCGTTGTTGTGATTGAAAATACGGGCAAAGTTCATATGTTGAATACATTTAAACCGTATGAAGGCACCCCTTCAGAAGAAGAATATCAATATATTTTGAGAGCATTGGTGGTATCTTTAAATGCCCAGAAAGGTAGTTCTTCTATTGTATTTAGTGAGGGAATTAATACTAGAACGGGTATACAGGATTCTGACATTGCTTCAAATAGTTGTGGGTTATATTCGTTTGCGTATTGGGCTGCGTTGATGGCCACGCAAGATATGGATGCGTATCAGCGTGTAACGGCAGCGGCAAGTGATGGTAGATTAGCAAGGTATGGAGATATTAACGCAGCTGCATCTTATGGGCGTAAATTAACACATATTACCCAGGTTTTTGATCGTGAAGAACGATTAGTAATTGATGGGATTGCTGAGAATATTAAATATTACAAAAATCCGCATGCAGACATACAGGCAGGCTTTGAATCAGATCTGCGTGAGTGGTTGCAAAGAGAATTGCGCACATTATTGCCTTAATATAGCGGTCTCGTCAGCAAGCAAATTGCTTGCTGGAAGGACAGCATAGGGCTGTCCCTGGCTTGATTAAAGCCACGAGACCGCCGTAGAACATACGGCGGTTGGTTAGTTTGAGTATTTTTTAAACGTCTGGTGTAAGTTCAAACACGGTATCTGGGTTTAGAAGGTTTTCAATGATGCTGATAAAGTGTTGTTCTAAGTGTTTTAATTCTTCAAACAAGAAGTGTTGAGCTGTACCTTCTTTTAAGTCCCAATAACTGACCATGAAGGGGTCTTGAGCTGGTAAAATTTTAAAGGCACCATATTGCAGCATCAGCCCCAATAACGGTAGTTGAGGGGATGAGCCTTTATAAACGGATTGTTTTGTGGGGATGGATCCAGTTTTATAGTCGATGATATGAATGGATCCATCTGGCATTTGATCGATCCTATCCGCTTTGCCCACCAGTGTTAAGGGGCCAAACTGCGTATGTATCACCCATTCTGCTTTTGTTTCCATCCAGGTTTGTTGAGGGGCTGTATGTTTGTGTAAGTCATGAAAATGGTGAACGTATTCTTTAATTTGTTCGGCCCAAAATGTACGATCTTGAATGCTTAAGGTTAATTGATCTAATTTTTGTTGGGCAAGCGTTATCATCTTATCGACGGATAGGTTGTTTTTAAGCGCTGTTTCTAAAATAGAGTGGACTAAGATACCTTTGTCTCGATTATCGGCGGGGGCTTCCCATGGAGGGAGTTCTTCAAGCTTTAAAATGTATTGCAGAATAAATTTTTGAGGGTCATTAATGAGGGTGTGCAGACCTGAGATTGACAGCCGTTTTGGTAGAAGCTCTGCTGGTATTTTAAATTTATGTGAGTCAGTGCTGGGCTGTTGAAATTGGGGGGGCGTATAATAGGCAGTGGATATATCAAGATGATTAAGCTTTGTTAATACGCGTAATCTTTCCCACCAGCGAGAGGGCCTTAATGGCTGACCTTTTGCGTGGGTTTGACGGCATAAGTGCACATGTTTGCAGCCGAGTAATGACAGTAATATTTTTGAATATACACCTGTGATTTCATCTGGCCTAGGCAAGTTGAGATTAGATTTCAAACGTGAATACAGCCACGGACTGGAGGATGATGCGGCAGGCCATTCTCCTTCATTCAAGTTTGCAATTATTGTAACTTGAGGTTGGGTAAGACGTACTTCTAACGGCCCAATAATTTGAATGCGAGGGCCCTGAGGCGTGGGGATTCGGAATATTGTGGTTTGTAATAAGAAGTTTAACATTTCTGTGCTGGATGCCACAGATATAAGATGCGTAACTTCTGAATATTCTGGATAATTTTCAGCTTCAAAATTCCAATTTTTAAGGCATTTTAATGCACACACAATGCAATCTGAAAAAGAGGGTGGTTTTGGGGTATTAAAAACTTGAGTAAGTTCAATTAAATGTTCATTTTCATGTTCGTCTTGAGGCGTGTAACTTTTTAAAGCATCCATAAAGGTTAATTGTTGTCTTCTTCCCCATGCATCGAATTTGGCAGGGAAATCTTGCCAATACGTTTTTAAGAGTGGGTGCATTACAACATTTAGGAGTTGTTTGTAATTTTTGGGCGATTCAATCCATTTTAGCAGTTCTAATATTATATATCCGAGGGGTGTTTCGCTAAGGCTGGTGCCATAGGAATCATCCACTGCGACCCCTTTATTCAGGGCAGAAATTCCAACAATTTTTGCAAGTTGTCGATTAGGGGTGATTAACGTTACGGTATTTATATTTTGTTGAAAATAATGCGTTGCGATTGCGATGATTTCTTGGGCCAATATTAATTCATTGGGGGATTCATGGGTTTTAACCCCTTCAAAATGGCTGCTGAGATTTATGGGTTCAAATACGGCTTGTTGAATGTGTTCCAGCAAGGGTTTGCGGGGTACATATGTTGGAAGCTGATTAATTTGGATATCATGTTTTTTAAGGGCGGCATTTAAAGACGTATAGCAACTATCAAGAGCATAGCCGGGGGAGGGTTGATCTGATACGTTTCCATAGATAAGTACATAATGTTCTTTACACAGATCTGCTGCTAATTCTTGTAGACAGGGGGGCGTAGGGCCGTCAATGATAAGGTAAATTGAACCTGGTGTGGTAGGGACCTTATGATGAAAGGTTTTAATTTTTTGGATTAAAGCTTGGGCTGGGTGAAGTTTGTTGTTGTGTTTTAATAAGTCGTCATATGCCTGAAATAGGGCAACGAAATCTTGAAGGGTATTATCACTTAAAGCATTTAATTTTTGGGTTAGTTGTTTTGGTGTAATTTCGTGGGTGTATAATTCTGTTAAAGTGTTTGATAATGTCGTTACAAATTGTTGGCGTTGTTTAAATGTCGGAGTAACTGTTTTAAAAAATGTTTGGTTAATGTGTGACGATTCACACACGTGCCATACAAGTTCTGTAGATGCTGTATCATAAGACGTTTCTGTATCCAAAGTTTCATAAGTTAATATCTTTATGTGGTTAAGAACGTCTGGATTTTTTTTATACAGGATGCGTTGTAAACGATTGGCTGCTTTTTGTGTGGGTAGAATTATGAGAGCATTTGGTTTTTGTTGTTCAATTAAATGGCTGGATAACCACCATAATAGGTCGCTGCCTGAGGGGGAGGTGTAACAGCCGGGATTTAAATCGTATTGCTTCATAATTGCTGTTGCTTGAGTTGTGAAAATTAAAGTTATTGATGATGAATTTATACATTAATAGTGCCGATGGATGCAAATTTTATTGTTGCGATTGAGGCGGATAGCAAAAGCTTTTTTAATTTTAATAAATGTTAGGGTGTGCTAAGTAACTTAATATATTCCGTATTATTAGTGATGTGTTTTAGGAGAAAAAATGAAGAGTTTAATAAAGGTCCTGTGTCTGCTTGCTGTATGTTTGACGACGGCTGAGGCAAAATGGGAAGGGTTTTATGGTCGAGGTGGTGTTTCTGTATTAGGGGCAGCTAAAGATGGAAACTTTAATTTTGAGCCATTGTTTGCTGTCGCTGCTGGATATGGCGCGGTGATTCCTAATTTATTTAGTCATGGTTTGTATGTTGGGTTGGATATAGAGGGTATACGTAAAAGCGAATTTGGATATTCACATGAAGCATTTATGCGGTTTGGTTTTCCAAGGGCACAATGCATGCTTTATGTAGGGCCTAAAGGTGGTTATAATACTACGCATGAGTATGGTTTTTGGGGCGTAAAAGGTGGTATGGATTTTGATTTTATATTGCCTGGATTCTTTTGGGGGATTCATGCGGATTGGACGATTCCGTTTAAAGAAATACCGTCTACAATTCAGACTGGTTTTACGTTTGGATATAGGTTTTAAATCTATACATCATGAAAAAAATCTTTTTAGCAGATAATCTGTCGTTTAAAGTTGGGTCTAAGCAAATATTAGAAAACGTTTCTTTTTATTTGCAACAAGGTTCGTTGGTGACATTGATTGGCCCTAATGGGGCGGGTAAGTCGACATTACTGCAGTTAATGTTAGGGTTTTTGAACCCAACCCAGGGGAGTGTGCGTTGGATTGGAAAACCGCGATTAGGGTATATGCCACAGCGATTGGGTGTGGATGTTAGTTTTCCTTTAAGTGTTGGTCGATTGTTTGATTTAAAGCCAGGGGTTGTTGAGCCAAGCGATGCAGAAAAGATTAAACAATTAACCCAAACTGATATATTGAAATCTCGTTTGATTTCTGAGCTTTCTGGAGGAGAGTTGCAGCGTGTTTTGTTGGCGTATGCTTTGTTAGGAAATCCAGATGTATTGTTGTTAGATGAGCCTATGCAAGGGTTAGATGTTGATTCTGAAGCTGATTTCTTAAAGTTGTTGCAAGTGTTGAAATATGAATATGGAAAAACCATCTTTATGGTATCCCATGATTTGCATGTGGTGTTTAAGCATAGTGACCATGTAATTTGTTTGCAAAGTCATGTGTGCTGCCAGGGAGAGCCTTCTGCGATTCAAGTAGACCCTGAATATAATTTATTATTTGGAAGACGAAGTGATAACTTGATGACAATTTATGCGCATCAGCATGATCATACACATGTTAACGAGGGTTGTAACCATGATTGATATGATGTTGTATCCCTTATTAATGTGTATTCCTTTAGCCGTTTTGGTTGGGCCTGTGGGGTCCGTTTTAGTGTGGCGAAGGTCCAGCTTTTTAAGCGATGTTATTGCGCATATGGGGGTGTTGGCTTTTGCAATATCCGAAATAACGGGTTTACCCATTATATATGTATCCATCATCGTATCCATATTGATTGCAATTATCTTAGAAAGATCGCCTGCGTTTATCCCAAAAGATGCCTGGTTGGCTGGGGTGTCATCATTAGGTATTTCTGTAGGTTTAGTTTTATTAAGCATTGGAGGAGGAGGTCACAACTTTGAACACATTTTTTGGGGTGAGTTGTTTGTTGTGGATTTAAAAGATGTAATTGCTTTTATGGTTTTTGCGAGCTTTCTGGTAATGCATTTAATTGTTTTTTGGAAAAGTTTAATGTTGGTTATTTTTCATGAACAATTAGCAGCCTTAGACGGGATTCCTGTTCGGTTGGTGAAAATGATTATAAGCATTGTTTCGGGGGTTGTGATTGCGTTGTGTTTAAAAATAATGGGGTTATTATTAACGGGGGCTTTGTTTGTGTTGCCTTCGATTGGAATTAGATTTTTTAATATAGCCCCTGAAAAGCACGTGTTAAGTACGGTGATATTAATCACGTTATCATCTGTATTGGGAATATCAATATCTGTAGGTTTTGATGTGATTGTTGCGCCGTGGATTATTATTGCCTTAATTGTCCTAAATTTTGCCGCGTTTTTTATAAAAAAGGGGATTGACATAATAGGCGAAAAATAATAGTTTATGCCAGACGATAAAACGACTACCGGAAGGGTGGCCGAGTGGTTAAAGGCATCAGACTGTAAATCTGACGACGTATGTCTACACAGGTTCAAATCCTGTCCCTTCCACCAGTACACTTAGCGGGTGTAGTTCAATGGTAGAACCCCAGCCTTCCAAGCTGGTCGTGAGGGTTCGATTCCCTTCACCCGCTCCATGTTTTCAGCTTATTTCATAGCTTCGGCAACTGCTTCTAAATTACTTGCATGATATTTATATTTCTTTGGTAGACCTTTGATGAATTTAGCCGCATCTTTAATGCCTGCTTTAGTAGAATCAGGGCGAGATACGTAAACTTCTAAAATTTCAATGGCTTGTTCGGGCCTTAATGTTTTTGCTAATGCAAAAATTTCTGCATGTTCAATATTGTTTCTTTCTGCAAATATAACAAAGAAGTCTGCACGAGCAGCTTGAGATAGAGTCGCCCCGTGTGTAATCGCTTCAGCTGCCGTGGATATGTCTGGAAACGTATCTGCTGCCATATCTGCTGCCGCGCCTTGGGTTGATGTTAAAAGTGACGTTGTGAATATAATTGATAGAAGTGTTTTTTTCATTTTTTATGCTTCCTTAGTTGAATTAACTTGGGCAGCATAGTCGAATATATTTAAGGTAAGCTTAATGCAGTGAAATTATATAAAATAACTTTTCTGAATTTTATTTTTTATAATCGAGGGTTGGTTATTAGTATATGAATTCTTTTTGCTCTTTTTTTAAAATCTTCTGCAAAACTGTTAATAAGTAGGTGCAGACTTGATCTGATAGCAAGAGAGGGACTGAGTTTTTCAACGTAATATTCTGAAAGTTTTGTAGCTTGGTTATAGTATTCAGGACCAAGTTGAGCCAAAAATAATATACAAGGAAGGTATTCTTGTTCAGTTAATTTATTAGTGGTTATTTTTCTTTTTATTAAGGCTGCTAATGCAGGATAATTTTCAGGGTGCTGTTTTGCTGTAGCATATAACTGACGAATAAAGTCAGTAGACGTGTGGGGTGAGGGAGTGGTTTCGTCCTGGTTGTCAGAAGTGCCTTTGGGACATATTTTGTGTGCAGCCTTGTTAAATTCAGTTGCGCAGGCATTCATTAAGTCAATAATGACTTGTTTTTCTGATTTTTTCGGGGTCGTTTTTTTGCAATAAAGTTCAATAAATTTTGCTGTTTCGTGATGATATTCTCTGCCTAATTGTGCAAGCACAAGTATGGCTTCAAAAAATTCATCATTGGTAAGGTTGTGGGCGGCGTGTCGCAATCTGATAAAGTTAACGATACGGGGGTACGTGTGTGTGCCATGAGCCATTCCGTGAATAATTTCCATGAACTTAAGAGGGGTGGAGCCTGAGTTATGTGTTGGAGATGAGAACCTTTCTTCTGTTTCTTGAGGTAAGGAAGGTAAGTCTGTTGCAGAGGGGTTGGAAAATATAATTAAACAAGAGAATAGAGCCAAAAGGTATGTTTTCATGGTTGTCCAGCATAATAATGTTTTATTATTATAGTATAAGCGCTAATAAACGTTTTATATATTAATAAATTTGCTGATTTTGTGGCAGAGGTTAAAGTTTTTGTGAGAAGAGGGGAAGAGTTTTCAGTTGAACATCTTTATCTGGGTGTTTAGGATTATGAGAAGATGTTGGGTGGTGATTTAAGTTAAGGATTGGGAGCTTTTATAATTGCCAATGAAAAAATTCTCTCAATATGGATGGCATTGAGAGGATTGTGTGTAGAGATCAAATGATGTTTAGAGAGCTTTTGATCCCTTAGGGTTTCAGAGAGTGTTATATTCCTACTGCTTCATTATCAATGTTTTCTTCGAAGAAGGAGAGTGCGGCGGATAATTCTTCGTTTGCGAACTGATTTGCTTCAAAGTTGCGCATAGATTCTTCTTCTTTTTGTTGTTCTGCAGTGATTTGTTCAGGGGTAAGCCCTTTGGTTAATAATTCAATGATAGGTTCGTGATCTTTAAGTGTTGGTTGAGACAGCGCGTGACCTAATGGCCGGAAATTTTGGGTAGAAATTGTTGTTGTAACATCTGTGCGAGCGCCACTTTTTATTAACCACCTTACCATCAAGGTGGCTGTTTCTGGATCTTTATTATCCAAAGCGCAATATAATAGAGTTCTTCCTGAAGAATCTTGTGAGTTTATATCAAATTTTTGTTCTTGAGCTAATACCACTAATTCAGCAACTTGGTCGGTAGAAAAAAGTTCTACGGCTGTGTGTGAGGGGGAAGCGGTTTGAGCTTGTGTGGTAACTAATTGGGCCCCCATTTGGGCTAAGGCTTTAAGGGTTTCGAGCATGCCATGGGATGCAGCAAATGATGCGGGTGTCCAAAAAGAGTAAGGTAAAAACTTATTTGGGTCGCGTTCTTCATCAAGTACCTTCCGTAATCCATCAATAAACATTGGATTGTCCCTGATGGTAAATTTAGCTTTGAGCGTTTTAAATTTAGCAGTTACAGCGTCTGATAATTTTGTGTGTGGTGTTTCGCCGTGGGTATCTAACTGCGGTGTTTCAGCAGCGAATGACGTAGACATTAAAATGCTTGTTGTTAGTAAGCGTAAAAATATTTTTTTCATTTTTTGCGATCTCTTAAGTTATTTGTAGAGGTGTTGTAGAGTTTGGTGAGTGTCTTTCAAGTTTTTCTAAAAATATTTTTTGTTGTTGGGGATAGTGCTTGAATCCTGGTGTGGGCTGTGTTAAAACATTCTTCGTCAGGCGATGCGCCTGCCACGGCATAGGAGTGTAGCTCAATTGGTAGAGTATCGGTCTCCAAAACCGAGGGTTGTGGGTTCGATTCCCTCCGCTCCTGCCATTATTTAACGTGCAATATGAAAGTTTAACGCATGGCAAAAATATCCTCAGTTCAGTTTTTTAGACAGGTTAGACAAGAGGTTTCTAAAGTTACTTGGGCCACACGTAAAGAGGTGTTGGTGACAGGTATTATGGTATTTATTTTAGGAGCTGTTGCTGCCACGTTTTTCTTCGGGGTTGATAGTTCTATATCATACGTATTGATGCGTATTTTTAAAGGGTTAGGTGCGTAATATGACAATGCAAGAGGTAAAGCTGCGTTGGTATGTTATTGACGTTTATTCAGGTTCTGAAAAACGAGTGGCGCAAACCATTGAAGAAAAAGTCGTTAAAAAAGGTCTAGAAAGCTATATTGAAAAAGTTTTAGTGCCAACTGAAACGGTGACTGAGCTTCGTAAAGGAGTGAAAGTTAGCAAGGAAAAAAGTTTCTTTCCTGGATATGTTTTAGTAAGAATGGCTTTAACTGATGATACGTGGACTTTAATTCGTTCAGTGCCGCGTGTTTCCAGATTATTAGGGGGAAAAACTCGCCCAACACCCATTGGTGAAAAAGAAGTTGAACGCTTAATGGGGCAAATTGAGGAGGGTGTTCGCAGGCCGAGGTCTTCTGTGGTATTTGAAGTGGGTGAAGAGGTTCGTGTTAACGAAGGACCGTTTGCTACCTTTACAGGTATTGTAGAAGAAGTAGATGTGGAAAAAGAACGCATGAAAGTTTCAGTAACAATTTTTGGACGGGCCACACCTGTAGAGCTGGAATTTGCACAAGTAGATAAATTAAAATAGTTTTTTCGTGTGGGAGATACGCCAATTCGTCAACCACATACTCTTAACCAACAAATATAGGAAGAGATAAAATGGCAAAAGAAGTACTAGGGTACATAAAGCTGCAGATACCTGCAGGTAAAGCAAACCCATCTCCACCTGTTGGTCCTGCATTAGGTCAACGTGGTTTAAACATTATGGAATTTTGTAAGGCATTTAATGCTAAAACACAAGATATGGAAGCTGGAGCACCAATTCCTGTTGTGATTACAGCATATAAAGATAAGACCTTTACATTTGTTACAAAAACTCCACCTAACTCATTTTTCTTGAAAAAGGCCGCTGCGAAACAAAAGGGAAGTCAAGCTCCTGGTCGTGATACAGCGGGTACAGTGACAGTTGCGCAAATTCGCGAAATTGCAGAAAAGAAAATTCAAGATATGAATGCAAACGATATTGAAGCGGCTGTGAACATGCTTAAAGGTTCAGCGCGTTCAATGGGCTTTGAAGTAGTGGAGTAAGCAAATGGCACGTATTGGAAAGAACTTAAAGAAAGCTTATGAAGGCTTAAACTTAGATGCGGTATATGCTTTGTCGGATGCTGTAAAAAATATTAAAGAGCGTTCATTTGCAAAATTTGACGAAACAGTTGAAATTGCATTAAACCTAAACTTAGACGTACGTAAAGCGGATCAAGCTTTGCGTGGTATGTTAACGTTGCCTCATGGGAATGGTAAAATGACACGCGTATGTGTGTTCGCAAAAGGACCAAAAGCTGAAGAGGCAACAAAAGCAGGTGCTGAATTTGTTGGTGGTGAAGAATTGATAGATGATATCACCAGCGGAAAAATCCAATTTGAGCGCTGTATTGCGACACCTGATATGATGGGTGTAGTTGGGCGCTTAGGTAAAGTATTAGGTCCGAAAGGTTTAATGCCAAACCCAAAGCTTGGAACAGTTACAATGAACGTTGCCGATGCAATAAATGCAGCCAAAAGTGGTCAAATTGAATACCGTGCAGATAAAGCAGGTATTATTCACCTTGGAATTGGTAAGGTAAGCTTTGATGCAGCCAAATTAGTAGATAATGCTAATTTAGTGATTTCTACATTAGGAAAAGCACGCCCAGCTGGAGTTAAAGGATCTTTTGTTAAAAAGATTTCAATGTCTTCAACAATGGGAGCAAGCTTTAAATTAGACTTGGTCACATTGAAAGAAATTACTGGTTAATTAGATTTTTTAACTAGACTATATAGAAGGGGAGAGCAATCTCTCCTTTTTTAATATATTAATCCCAAGTTATAAACCAAACCCCATCTCCGAATGAGCGATGCATGTGGCATTCGGCGCTAAACTTTTCATTTAAAGTATGAACAATTTGCTTTTCGGCATTCTCTTTTGAAAGGGGAGGTTTAAATAGAATATATATTAAATATGCATCTTCACTGGATTGAAAAAGCTCATCATCATTTTCGCCTGTATTGCTTGCTGTTCATAAGTCTTCCATAACATAATGAACTGAATTTATTAAATTTTGATTCATTAAGCTATCGATATAATTCCAAAATGTTTCACCATCTTTATCTTCAAGAGAATAATTTGTTGCAGCAGCAAAACTTATTTTATGACGAATAGGTAAAAACAGGTCATGAGATATTGGCTTTTTATTGATAGCGCTAATTTTTTTGAAAATATTTGAGTATTTCTTTTGTAATTATTTGACATACCTTAAATTGTTAATAGTATGTTTTTTTTTCTAAAATTCAATGTAAAAAAAATCCCCTCTTGATTTGGGCGGGTATAAAATGATATAAACCTTTAGTTCCTGTCCAAGACTGAAGGTGCGAAAGCTTAATGTCCTTCATAGACGGATGACTTTTCGGACAGGGGTTACTAACACAACAAACAATGGAGTATGGTCGCGTGGATCGTAACGAAAAGCAAGCGTTTGTAGCTTCTTTACGCGATAGTCTTGAAGGTAAAAAACTAGTTGTTGTAACCCAACAATCTGGTTTGACCGTTACGGAAGTAACAAATCTTCGGGCTAAAATGCGTGAGGCTGGTGCAAACTATAAAGTGGTAAAAAACACTTTAGCGCGATTAGCAGTTCAAGATACTCCCATTGCTCCTTTAGGGGATTACTTTAAGGGTGCTGTAGCATTGGCATCTTCAGAAGACCCTATCGCTGCTGCAAAAATTGCGGTGGAATTTGCAAAAACCAACAAAAAAATCCAAATCGTTGCTGCTTGTCTTGATGGTAAGTTTTTAGATGCAACAAGTGTGGATGCTTTAGCTAAGTTACCATCTTTGGACGAACTTCGTGCGAAGCTTGTTGGGCTTTTACAAGCGCCTTTGTCAAAGATTGCCCGCACAGTCAAAGAGCCTGGCGGTCAGCTGGCTCGTCTTGCTGCAGCTTATGGTGCAAAGGAATAATTGGGTATTTTATTGTTGATCAATATATTAATTTAATTGGAGTAAAAATATGTCTGAAAAGTTAACAAAAATCGTTGACGAATTATCAAAATTAACGGTATTAGAAGCCGCTGATTTGGCTAAAATGTTAGAAGAAGCGTGGGGCGTTTCTGCTGCTGCAGCTGTTGCTGTTGCTGCTGGTCCTGCTGCTGGGGGTGGTGCTGCCGCTGCTGAAGAAAAAACTGAATTTGATGTTATTCTTGAAAGCGGTGGAGACAAGAAAATTGAAGTAATTAAAGAAGTTCGCGCAATTACAAGCTTAGGTTTGAAAGAAGCGAAAGATCTTGTTGATGGTGCACCAAAGCCTGTTAAAAATGGTGTAAGCAAAGACGAAGCTAACAAGATTAAAGAAGTCTTGGAAAAAGCTGGTGCGAAAGTAAAAATCGCTTAGTTTTTTGTTGTTATTTTTTGAGTGGAGGATCAGGTCTGGTTCTCCACTTTCTCCGTTTCTATACTTAGACTGCTAATTGAAAGAGAGGCTTTTATGTCACAGTCCCTAACAAGGATTAACCGTATTCGCAAAAGTTTTGGTCGTATTCCTGAAAAAGCAGCCTTACCAGACTTAATCCAATTACAAAAAAAATCATATGACGAGTTTTTATACAATCGTACATTAAATGGTAAAGATATTGGTAGTGGGTTAGACGAAGTTTTTAAGTCTATATTCCCGATACAGGACTATTCTGGTCGCGCCCAACTTGAATACATAAAATATACCTTAGGAACACCTAAGTACGACGTGGAGGAATGTTTGCAAAGGGATGCCACCTTTGCTGCGCCTTTACGCACAACATTTCGTTTGATTGTTTGGGATGTGGATAAAGATACTGGTTCAAAAACCGTACGTGACATAAAAGAACAAGAAGTTTATATGGGTGATATGCCCTTAATGACTGACAAAGGCACGTTTGTATTTAATGGTACAGAACGTGTGGTTGTTTCACAGATGCACCGGTCTCCCGGTGTATTTTTTGATCATGACCATGGAAAAACACACGCATCGGGTAAATTCTTATTTTCTTGCCGCGTGATTCCTTATCGTGGTTCGTGGTTGGATTTTGAGTTTGACCCAAAGGACATGCTGTATGTTCGTATTGATCGCCGTCGTAAGTTATTGGCAACAACATTCTTATTAGCTTTAGATAATGAAGCGAGTGAAGCTAAGCGTGCTGAAAAACGCAGCCGTGATGAAGAGTTTGATTGTACAGAAGCGGAAGGATTTACACGTGAGCAATTATTAAATTACTTTTATCAGACAAAAGTATTTAAGCGCGTAAAAAGCCATTGGAAGGCTGCCTATGACCCGGAAGAGTGGAAGGGTGAGCGTTTAATTGATGATTTAATTGATGCTGAAACCAACGAGGTGGTGGTTGAAAAAGGCACGAAAATCACGCCTAGATTGGCAAAGCAATTGTCAGAGGATGGATTAAAAGAAATCCGCGTGAAAGACGAAGAGTTGCTGGGTCGTTTTGTTGCTGTCGATATGATTGCAGCTGATACTGGCGAAGTTATGGCCGCCGCAGGTGAAGAAATCACCGATAAGGTTTTAGATGTATTTAACCAAAATAAAGTAAAAGAAATTCCAACGCTGGCTGTTGATAATCAACACATGGGGCCATACTTACGTAACACGTTAATGGCTGACCGCAATAGCAATAAAATGGAAGCATTGTTGGATATTTACCGCGTATTGCGTCCTGGTGAGCCGCCAACCTTTGAGGCTGCAGATAATATTTTTAATGAATTGTTTTTTGAGGAAGATAAGTATGACTTATCTACTGTAGGGCGCGTAAAATTAAATGGTCGTCTGGATTTGGATTTGCCAGAAGATTTGCGGGTATTAACGCGCAAAGATGTATTGGCCATTGTTAAAACATTATTAGATTTAAAAGATGGCCGAGGTGAGGTTGACGATATTGATAACTTGTCCAACCGTCGTGTGCGTTCGGTAGGTGAATTGTTAGCGAATCAATATCGTGGTGGTTTGTTGCGCATTGAACGTGTGATCAAAGAGCGTATGAGTTCTTTGGAAATAGAAAACATGATGCCAAACGATGTAATTAATGCGAAACCTGCAGCTGCATCTGTGCGTGAGTTTTTTGGTTCGTCACAGTTGTCACAGTTTATGGATCAAACCAACCCATTGTCTGAAATCACACACAAACGCCGTCTTTCAGCTTTAGGGCCAGGTGGTTTGACACGTGATCGCGCGGGATTTGAAGTGCGTGACGTGCATCCAACGCATTATGGGCGTATTTGTCCAATTGAGACACCTGAAGGTCCAAACATTGGTTTGATTAACTCACTATCTACCTTTGCGCGTATTAATGATTATGGTTTTATTGAAACCCCATATTTGAAAGTTACGGATGGTAAAGTTTCAGATGAAATTGTTTATTTAACGGCATTACAAGAAGAAAAATGTACAATTGCACAGGCGAGTTCTCCTTTAACAGAGGGTAAGAAATTTTCTGAAACATTCGTATTATGTCGTCGTAAGGGTGACTTTATTAATGCTCCGGCATCTGAAGTTAACTTTATGGACGTTTCACCCAAGCAAATCGTTTCTGTTGCTGCGTCATTGATTCCTTTCTTAGAAAATGACGATACCAGCCGTGCATTAATGGGATCAAACATGCAACGCCAAGCCTTGCCGCTGTTGAAGTGTGAAGCGCCATTGGTTGGTACGGGTATGGAAAAAATCGTTGCGATGGATTCTGGTGCGGTTGTTAAGTCTGCTCGTTCGGGTATTGTGGATCAAGTAGATGCGAACCGTATAGTGATTAGAGCAACTGAAAGTACTGCTGCTTCTGATTCAAACGTTGATATTTATAACTTATCCAAGTTCCAGCGTTCAAACCATAACACATGTATTAACCAAAAGCCTTTAGTAAAGGTTGGTGAGTACGTTGAAAAAGGAAACGTAATTGCTGATGGACCTGCCACTGAGTTAGGTGAGCTGGCTTTGGGTCGCAACGTATTGGTAACGTTTATGTCTTGGCATGGGTATACGTTTGAGGATTCCATCATTATTTCAGAACGTATTTCTCGTGATGATGTGTATACATCTGTTCATATTGAAGAATATGAAGTGGTTGCTAGAGATACAAAGTTAGGTAATGAAGAAATTACTCGTGATATTCCAAATGTAAGCGATGAATCATTAAAACATTTGGATGAAGCTGGTATTATTGCAATTGGAGCAGAAGTAAAACCAGGTGATATTTTGGTTGGTCGTGTTACCCCGAAAGGCGAGTCTCCTGTTACACCTGAAGAAAAACTTTTACGTGCAATCTTTGGTGAAAAAGCATCAGATGTGCGGGATTCTTCATTAAGGGTTCCTCCTGGGGTTGCGGGTACTGTTGTGGATGTTCGAGTGTTTTCACGCCGCGGTGTGGAAAAAGATGAACGTGCAATTGCGATTGAAATTGCTGAAATTGAGCGTTTGAAAAAAGACCGAGATGCGGAACGTGATATCTTGGAGCGTAACTTTTCTAACCGCTTAAAAGAAACTTTTATGGGTAAAAAAGTAGTAAAAGGCCCCAAAGGCGTTGAAGATATACGTAAAGACGATGTGGTTAGTGAAGAGCTTTTGGCTAAAATTACAAAAGGACAGTGGCGTCAAATCGTGGTAGATGACGAACAATTGATGCAGGACATTGATGCCATGAAATCTGTTCACGATGAAGCGATTGATTCTTTACAAAAAAGATTTGAAGAAAAAGTTGAAAAATTAAAGCAGGGTGATGAACTTGCCCCTGGCGTATTGAAAATGGTGAAGGTTTTCTTAGCAGTAAAACGGAAGTTACAACCTGGTGATAAGATGGCGGGTCGTCATGGTAACAAAGGTGTTGTTTCTAAAGTTGTACCATTGGAAGACATGCCATTCCTTGAAGATGGCACACCGGTCGATATTATTTTAAACCCATTAGGTTTGCCGTCACGTATGAACGTAGGGCAGATTTTAGAAACTCACTTGGGTTGGGCTGCGATGAGCTTAGGTAAGCAAATTGATACAGCTTTAAATGAGTATCGTGAAAAAAATACAGATGCAAATGCGTTGCGTGAATTGTTAAAGGATACCTACGAAAAAGAAGAGTATATCAATACAATTGATAACTTGAGCGATGATGCAGTTATAGAGATGGCTTCAACGCTGAAAAAGGGTGTTCCAATGGCAACGCCAGTATTTGACGGTGCTAAAGAGGCTGATCTAGACAGAATGTTAGAAAAAGCAAAGTTACCATTAACAGGACAAGTTCGATTAATTGATGGAAGAACAGGTGATTATTTTGACCGTGCGGCGACTGTTGGATGTATGTATATGTTGAAACTGCACCACTTAGTTGATGATAAGATTCACGCGCGTTCAATTGGTCCATACAGTTTAGTGACGCAACAGCCTTTGGGTGGTAAAGCTCAATTTGGTGGACAACGTTTTGGAGAAATGGAAGTTTGGGCGCTGCAAGCTTATGGTGCCGCACACACATTACAAGAAATGTTGACGATTAAATCGGATGATGTGGCTGGACGTACAAAAGTATATGAATCCATTATTCGCGGGGATGACAACTTTGAATCTGGTATTCCTGAATCGTTTAACGTTTTGATAAAGGAATTACAATCTTTAGGTCTAAATATGGAATTTGGACGTGAAGAGGAAACACAATAATTTAGGCTCAAAAGGAAAAAAACACGATGACAAGTTTACAGACGGTATTTTCAAGACCTGACACAGCAGATGATTTTGACTTCATTCGTATTGGCCTTGCGAGTCCAGAAAAAATACGTTCATGGTCATTTGGTGAGGTAAAGAAACCTGAGACCATCAATTATCGTACGTTTAAACCAGAAAAAGATGGTTTGTTTTGTGCGCGTATATTTGGCCCAATTAAGGATTATGAGTGTTTGTGTGGTAAATACAAACGTATGAAGTTCCGTGGCGTTATCTGTGAAAAATGTGGTGTAGAAGTTACACTTTCAAAGGTGCGTCGTGAACGGATGGGACATATTGAATTATGTTCTCCAGTGGCGCATATTTGGTTTACAAAGTCATTACCCAATCGGTTGTCTTTGCTGTTGGATATGACAGCCAAAGATTTAGATCGTATTTTATATTTTGAAAATTACGTAGTAATTGATCCAGGTTTAACGGATCTGAAGAAAAATCAATTATTATCGGAAGAAGAATATTTTGATGCTCAAGATCAGTATGGAGATGATGCTTTTACTGCGGGTATTGGTGCTGAAGCCTTAAAAAAGATGTTAGGTCGAATAGACTTAATTCAAATGCGCGAGCAAGCAAAGATCGATCTACATGAAGTAACATCTGAAGTTAAACGTAAGAAAATCCTAAAAACTTTAAAAGTTCTGGATGATTTTTTGTCATCTAATTCACGTCCTGAATGGATGGTATTAGATGTAGTACCTGTGATTCCACCTGAATTGCGCCCTTTAGTTCCTTTGGATGGGGGACGTTTCGCAACATCAGACTTAAACGATTTATATCGTCGTGTAATTAACCGTAACAATCGGTTAAAGCGGTTGTTGGAATTGCGTGCACCTGGCATTATCGTGCGTAACGAAAAACGTATGTTGCAAGAATCTGTAGATGCGTTATTTGATAATGGCCGTCGTGGACGTGTAATTGCAGGCGCGAACAAGCGACCATTAAAGTCTTTATCTGATATGTTAAAAGGCAAACAAGGTCGTTTCCGTCAAAATTTATTAGGTAAACGCGTGGATTATTCTGGTCGTTCAGTAATTTGTGTGGGGCCAAATTTAAAATTACATCAATGCGGTTTGCCCAAAAAAATGGCATTAGAGTTATTTAAACCTTTTGTATATGCACGGTTAGAAAAATATGGGTTAGCGCCAACGATTAAGGCTGCGAAACGTATGGTTGAACGGGAGCGTGTGGAAGTTTGGGATATTTTGGAAGAGGTCATTCGTGAACATCCTGTAATGTTAAACCGTGCACCGACATTACATAGATTGGGTATTCAAGCGTTTGAACCTATATTGATTGAAGGTAAGGCTATTCGTTTGCATCCGTTAGTATGTACAGCATTTAACGCTGACTTTGATGGAGACCAAATGGCCGTGCATGTTCCATTATCAATTGAAGCTCAGTTAGAAACGCGCGTATTGATGATGTCCACAAACAACATTTTAAGCCCTGCAAGCGGCCGTCCGATTATTGTTCCGTCTAAGGACATTGTATTAGGGGTGTATTATTTAACCTTACAGCGTGAAGGTGAAAAAGGCGAGGGAATGTTGTTTTCGTCCTTGGGTGAGATTGAATATGCGTTGAGCGAAAATGTAGTGTCAATGCATGCAAAAATCCAAGCCTTAGTGCCATGGACAGATGAAGAAGGGAAGAAAGTAATAAAGCGGTATGAGACAACTCCTGGACGCATGATTTTATGGAATATTATGCCAAAGCATCATTTGTTGCCGTTTGAAATGATCAATAAATTGTTGACCTCTAAAGAAACGACGAATTTAGTTGATATTGTGTATCGTCACTGCGGTCAAAAAACGACAGCCATTTTTGCCGATAAGCTGATGGGGCTTGGTTTTGAGTATGCTGGTAAATCGGGTATTTCTTTTGGTAAGGCTGACTTGGTTGTACCTGCAGCAAAACAAAAGTTGGTGGATGCAACACTGAAAAAGGTATTGGAATACGAAACCTTATATCTTGACGGTTTGATTACACGTGGTGAAAAACAAAACAAGGTAATTGACGCATGGTCAAAATGTGTGGATCAAGTTACTGAAGAAATGATGAAGGGGATTTCAGCGATGGAACCCGGTAAGCCTGTAAACTCTGTGTTTATGATGGCGCATTCGGGTGCCCGTGGTTCTGCTGCGCAGATGCGTCAGTTGGCGGGTATGCGTGGGTTGATGGCCAAAACAACGGGTGAAATTATTGAAACGCCAATTATTTCTAACTTTAAAGAAGGTCTGAACGTCCTTGAATATTACACGTCTACACACGGTGCGCGTAAAGGTTTATCAGATACGGCATTGAAAACTGCAAACTCTGGGTACTTAACACGTCGTTTGGTTGATGTGGCACAGGATTGTGTAATTGTTGAAGATGACTGCGGAACAACCTTAGGTTTAACAGTAAAATCTGTAATTGAAGGTGGTGATGTAATTGCGTCTTTAGAAGATCGGATCTTGGGCCGTGTAGCCGCAGAAGAATTAGTAGATCCAATTTCAAATGAAGTTTTGTTATCTGCTGCGCAGTTGATTGATGAAGACGCATTAGATCGTATTTCTACGTCAGGTGTAGATGCAGTAAAGATTCGTTCTGTTTTAACGTGTGAATCAAAAGACGGGGTATGTGGTAAATGTTATGGCCGCGACCTGGCGAGAGGAACCATGGTTAATGTGGGTGAAGCAGTGGGTGTTATTGCTGCACAATCTATTGGTGAACCTGGTACACAGTTAACGCTTCGTACATTCCACGTAGGTGGTGCTGCCCAACGTAGTGCGGAACAATCTGCTGTAGAGGCGCCCATTGAAGGTAAGGTTGCTTTTGAAAATGGATATTTTGTTAAACGAGATGATGGTGCTCTAGTTGTATTAAACCGTTATACAGACTTGATTCTGTTGGATGGTTTAAATCGTGAAAAATTACGTCACCGTTTGTTGTATGGTACAAAGTTAAACATCAAAGAAGGCGACATGGTAACGCGTGGAGACATTTTGGCTGAGTGGGACCCATATACTTTGCCAGTAATTACCGAGAAATCAGGTTATGTGCGTTTCTTAGATTTGGTGGATGGCGTATCTGTGCGTGAAACTATGGATGAATCTACGGGTATTTCAAGCCGTGTGATTATGGACTGGAAGCAGTCTGCGCGTGGGGCAAAGTTAAAACCACGAGTGATTATTGTGGACGAAAAAGAAAACCCAATTAAGTTAGATAATGGTATGGAAGCTCGTTATTTCTTATCTGCGGATTCCGTTCTTAGTGTTCAAAATGGACAAGAGGTTGGGGCGGGTTCTGTGTTAGCTCGTATACCAGTTGAAACATCTAAGACACGCGATATTACGGGTGGTTTGCCGCGTATTGAAGAGTTGTTTGAAGCTCGTAAGCCAAAAGATTGTGCTATTATCTGTGAGGTGGATGGTTATGTGACGTTTGGTAAAGATTATAAAAACAAACGTCGTATTATTGTAACGCCAAAAGATGAGAGTGAGTCAAGTGCTGAATACATGATTCCCAAAGGTAAATATGTAATGGTTCAAGAAGGTGACTTTGTGCGCCGCGGAGATATCATTATGGACGGACATCGTGTTCCCCATGACATTTTACAAGTTTTGGGTGTTCCTGCGTTGGCAGATTACTTAATTAACGAAATTCAAGAAGTATATCGTTTGCAAGGTGTGAAAATTGACGACAAGCATATCGAGATGGTTATTCGCCAGATGTTGCGTAAAGTTGAAATTACTCATGCTGGGGATACTACATATTCTGCGGGTGAAGTTATTGAGAAAGAAGACTTTGAATTAGAGGTTGCGAAAGCTGAAGCAGAAGGTTTAGCGCCTCCAAAAGCAAAACACGTATTATTAGGTATTACCAAGGCGTCGTTGCAGACACGTTCATTTATTTCTGCTGCGTCTTTCCAAGAAACAACAAGGGTATTGACGGATGCATCAATCGCTGGTAAGATCGACACACTTAAAGGTTTGAAGGAAAACGTTATTGTTGGACGTTTGATTCCTGCAGGGACAGGAAGTATGACTCGCCAATGCCGACGTTTGGCCGCTGAGAAAGATCGTGAGTTACTTGAAGCTCAAAAAGCTTAAAATAACTTTTCTTATTAGTGTAGCCGATTAAAGCTTAAGTAAGCCCCTTAGTTAAACTAAGGGGCTGAAGTGTACAGAGAAGTCTGTCATAGGTGAGCTGAACGAGTTTGTTCAGTAGTTCGGGTGCTAATCTTATATTTGCACCTAAATATTAATTTAAAAAGGATAGTGGAATGCCAACTATTAATCAATTAATTCGCAAGCCACGTGAGCCACGTGTAGCGCGCAATAAGGTACCTGCTTTGAAAGCGTGTCCTCAGCGCCGTGGTGTGTGTACGCGTGTTACGACAACTACACCAAAGAAGCCAAACTCGGCTATGCGTAAAATTGCTCGTGTGCGCTTAACAAGTGGTTTTGAGGTTACAGCATACATCCCTGGTGAAGGGCACAACTTACAAGAACACTCTGTTGTGTTAATTCGCGGTGGACGTGTAAAAGACCTTCCTGGTGTGCGGTACCATATTGTTCGTGGTGCTTTAGATACTCAAGGGGTTAAAGATCGTAAAAAAAGCCGTTCTAAATACGGTACAAAGCGTCCGAAATAGGAGGGAATATAAATGTCTCGTCGTCGCGCCGCTGTAAAGCGTGAAATTCTGCCCGATCCAAAGTTCGGGGATAAAATTGTTACAAAATTCGTTAACTGTCTTATGTATGACGGTAAAAAATCTGTTGCTGAAAGTATAGTGTATGATGCACTAACTGGGGCGAACAAAAAGTTGGGTCGTCCCGAAGTAGAACTTTTCCACGAAGTATTATCTAACGTAAAGCCAGAACTTGAAGTGCGTTCTCGTCGTGTTGGTGGTGCAACTTACCAGGTGCCTATAGAAGTGCGTCCGGTGCGTGCATTAGCATTAGCAATTCGTTGGTTGATTGATGCTGCGCGTAAGCGTTCTGAAAATACAATGACAGAGCGTCTTGCGAACGAATTTATTGACGCGTACCAAAAACGCGGAACAGCTATTAAAAAGCGTGAAGATACGCATAAGATGGCTGAAGCTAACCGTGCCTTTGCACACTATCGTTGGTAGGTAAATATGTCACGTATTCCTTATGAGAAGTACCGCAATATAGGCATTATGGCCCATATTGATGCTGGAAAAACAACAACAACCGAACGCGTTCTGTATTATACAGGAAAAACGTATAAGATTGGTGAGGTGCACGAAGGTGCAGCCACTATGGACTGGATGGAGCAAGAACAAGAGCGTGGTATTACAATTACGTCTGCCGCGACTACGTGTTTTTGGAAAGATCATAACATCAATATTATTGATACTCCTGGTCACGTTGACTTTACAATTGAAGTTGAACGTTCTTTGCGCGTGTTAGATGGGGCTGTGACTGTGTTTGACAGTGTTGCTGGTGTTGAACCGCAATCTGAAACAGTTTGGCGTCAGGCTGATAAATACCGTGTTCCACGTATATGTTTCGTAAACAAAATGGATCGTATGGGGGCTAACTTCTATCGCACCGTGGACATGATTATTGATCGTCTTGGGGCGGTTCCATTAGTTGTTAACCTTCCAATTGGCGGGGAAGCTGATTTTGCTGGGGTTATTGACCTTGTGAAAATGCAAGCTGTTATTTGGGAAGGTGAAGATTTGGGCGCAAAATATTCTTATGTGGATATCCCGGAGAATATGAAAGAGCAAGCTGCTGAATGGCGCGCAAAATTAATTGAAACAGCTGTCGACCAAGATGATGCGGCTTTAGAGGCTTATTTGGGTGGTGAGGAACCTTCTGAAGAAGTTCTTAAAAAGTGTATCCGTAAGGGAACGGTTGCGTTCTCATTTGTCCCTGTATTGTGTGGTTCTGCCTTTAAGAATAAAGGTGTTCAAACTTTGTTGGACGCAGTTGTGGATTATTTGCCTTCACCAGCAGACTTGATGCAAGTAGAAGGTACATTGCCAGAGTCTGAAACAAAAGTAATTCGTAAATTTGTGGACGAAGAGCCGTTTTCTGGTTTGGCGTTCAAAATTATGACGGATCCTTTTGTGGGAAGCTTAACATTTGTACGCGTGTATTCTGGAGTAGTTGAGTCTGGTAGTTATGTGTTGAATTCAACAAAAGACAAACGTGAGCGTATTGGGCGTATGTTGAAGATGCACGCAAACAACCGTGAAGATATTAAAGAAGCCAGAGCAGGTGATATTATTGCTTTATGTGGTTTGAAAGAAACAACCACAGGTGATACATTGTGTGATGCTATAAAACCTGTCATCCTTGAGAAAATGGAATTCCCAGAGCCTGTGATTGAAGTTGCAGTTGAACCAAAGACAAAAGCAGACCAAGAAAAAATGGGACTTGCTTTGAACCGTCTGGCAACAGAAGACCCGTCTTTTAGAGTTAGTGTGGATCACGAATCTGGTCAAACTGTGATTAAAGGTATGGGTGAGTTACACCTTGAAATTATTGTGGATCGTATGCGTCGTGAATTTAAAGTTGATGCGAACGTAGGGCAACCTCAGGTTGCATATCGTGAAACAATTTCTAAAACATTTGAAATTGATTACCAACATAAGAAACAATCTGGTGGTGCAGGTCAATATGCGAAAGTTAAATTGATTTTTGAACCATTAGAGCGTGGAACAGGTTTTGTGTTTGAAAACAAAATCGTTGGAGGAGCAATTCCAAAAGAGTATATTCCTGGTGTAGAAAAAGGTATACGTGATGCCATGGACAATGGTATTATCGCCGGGTTCCCAACCATTGACTTTAAAGCGTCTTTGGTCGATGGGGCTTACCACGATGTAGACTCTAGCGTGATGGCATTCGAAATTGCTGGTCGTGCGGCATTCCGTGAAGGAATTCGTAGTTGTGGACCGGTGTTGTTAGAGCCCATGATGAAGGTTGAAGTGGTTACGCCTGATGAATATATGGGAGACATTATTGGTGACTTGAACAGCCGACGCGGTCAAGTTTCAGGAATGGAATCTAGAGGTAATGCCCGAGTGGTAACAGCACAAGTTCCATTGGCAAATATGTTTGGTTATATTAACACCTTGCGTTCAATGAGTCAGGGTCGTGCGCAGTATTCAATGACATTTGATCACTATGCACCTGCACCACAGAACGTCGCGGATGAAGTCGCTGCAAAAATAGCTGGTAAGTAAGGAAAGGAAACTAACAGATGGCTAAAGCAAAATTTGAACGGAATAAACCCCACTGTAATATTGGTACAATTGGTCACGTTGACCACGGTAAAACATCATTAACTGCTGCTATTACAAAAGTATTAGCGGAAAGTGGTGGTGCTGAATTTAAAGCATACGATCAGATTGACGCGGCTCCAGAAGAAAGAGCGCGTGGTATTACGATCAACACTGCTCACGTTGAATATGAAACTGCAACACGTCACTATGCGCACGTTGACTGTCCTGGACACGCTGACTATGTGAAAAACATGATCACGGGTGCAGCTCAGATGGACGGAGCTATTCTTGTTGTTAACGCAGCAGATGGTCCTATGCCTCAAACACGTGAACACATTCTTTTGGCGCGCCAAGTTGGTGTTCCTGCAATCGTTGTGTTCTTAAACAAGTGCGATATGGTTGATGATGCTGAGCTTCTTGACTTAGTTGAAATGGAAGTTCGTGAATTGTTAAGCAAATATGACTTCCCAGGTGATGATATCCCTGTAGTTCGTGGAAGTGCATTGAAGGCATTAGAAGGTGATCAGGGTGCTTTAGGTAGGGAAGCGATATTAAAGTTAATGGAAAACGTTGACTCTTATATCCCACAACCAGCACGTGCAATTGATTTGCCATTTTTGATGCCAATTGAAGATGTGTTCTCTATTTCTGGTCGTGGTACAGTTGTGACTGGTCGTGTTGAACGTGGTGCAGTAAACGTAGGTGATGAAGTTGAAATCGTTGGGTTAAAAGAAACTCAAAAAACAACAGTTACAGGTGTTGAAATGTTCCGCAAGTTGTTGGATCGTGGTGAGGCAGGTGATAACATCGGCGCATTGATCCGTGGTATTAAGCGCGAAGAAATTGAACGTGGTCAAGTTTTGGCGAAGCCAGGCACGATTACTCCACACACCAGCTTTAAAGGAGAGGTTTATATCTTGACTGAAGCTGAAGGTGGGCGTCATAAGCCTTTCTTTGACGGATATCGCCCACAATTCTATTTCCGTACAACGGACGTAACTGGTGTGGTAAAGCTTCCAGAAGATGTGAAGATGGTCATGCCAGGTGAAAACGTTGCAATTGATGTTGAATTGATTGCTCCAATTGCGATGGACGAAGGTCTGCGTTTTGCGATCCGTGAAGGTGGTCGTACAATTGGATCAGGCGTTGTCTCTAAGATTGTAAAGTAAATTTTAATAAAAAGGACTCTCTGGTTAGAGAGTCCTTGAACTTTTATTAAGTTGGATGTAGTATGGCACAAAATATACGTATACGTTTGAAAGCGTTTGACAGTGGAATTCTTGATCAATCCGCCGGCGAAATTGTAAGCACAGCAAAACGCACAGGAGCTAAGGTATGTGGACCCGTTCCATTACCTACGCGTACAGAGCGTTACACTGTGAACAGATCGCCCCACGTTGACAAGAAGTCTCGTGAGCAATTTGAAATTCGCACACATAAGCGTCTTTTAGACATTATTGACTGGTCGCCTCAAACCGTGGATGCTCTGATGAAGTTGGATCTTCCTTCTGGGGTTGAGGTAGAAATTAAATTATAAAGGAATTGGACTATGCGTACTGGTTTAATTGCGGAAAAAGTTGGCATGTCTCGTTGGTTTGACGAGAACGGCATGCATGTTCCCGTAACACTCCTTAAAGTTGAGGGGTGCCAAGTGGTAACTGTTCGCACTGAAGAAAAGAACGGCTACTCAGCAATCCAATTGGGCGTTGGAAAAATTAACCCGAAAAATGTAACAAAGCCTTTACGTGGGCATTTTGCAAAAGCGGGTGTTGAACCAAAGCGCAAGTTGGCTGAGTTCCGTGTTTCTAAAGATGCGTTATTAAATATTGGTGATGAAATCACTGTTGATCATTTCGTTAAAGGACAACACGTTGATGTAACTGGCGTATCCGTTGGTAAGGGATTCGCGGGTGTTATGAAGCGTTGGAACTTTGGTGGTGGTCGTGCGTCTCACGGTAACTCATTAGCTCACCGTGTTCCTGGTTCAACAGGTATGTGTCAAGACCCTGGTCGTGTAATCCCTGGAAAGAAAATGCCAGGACAGATGGGAAACAAGCAACGTACTGTAATGAATTTGGAAATTGTAGATACTGATCTTGAAAAAGGATTAATACTTGTAAAAGGTGCTCTTCCAGGTGCTGCAGGTACATTTGTCTTAGTTCGTGATGCAGTAAAAAAGAAACTTCCAGATAATTTGCCGTTTCCAGCTGCTATTCGTAAAGCGGATAACGCTGTTTCAAGCGCAAATTCTGAACAAGCAGAGTAGAGTAGGGTGAAACGATGAAAACTCAAGTTTTAAGTCTTGAAAACAAGAAAACTGGTGATCTGACGTTAGACCCATCAGTATTTGGCGTAGAAGTTCGTCGCGATATTTTGGCTAGAGTTGTGTATTGGCAACTTGCAAAACGCCGTCAAGGAACTCACTCTACACGTACAGTAAGCGAAATTAGTGGTACAACTCGTAAACCGTTCCGTCAAAAAGGTACGGGTAATGCGCGTCAAGGTTCTTTAAGAAGTGTTCAGTTCCGTAAAGGTGGTGTGGCACATGGACCCCATCCAAGAAGTCATGAACATGATTTGCCTAAAAAAGTGCGTGCGTTAGGGTTGCGTTGTGCTTTGTCTCAAAAAGCTGCTGAAAATAAGTTAATTATTGTAGATACTTTTGATATGAAGTCTCACAAAACACAAGAGTTAAAAGCAAAGCTTGGAACATTTGGTTTTGAATCTGCGTTATTTATTGGGGCAGAAGATGTGAATGAAAACTTCTTCCGTGCTCTTCAAAATATTCCAAAAATGGATGTGCTTCCTTCAATAGGTGCAAACGTTTATGATATTTTGCGTCGTGATACGTTGGTTCTAACACAAGATGCTGTAAAGCAATTAGAGGAGCGATTGAAAAAATGAAAAATCACGGAAGTCGTAAAGTTCATGTGATTAGCAAAGAACGCCAATATAGCGTGATTCGTGCGCCTCACATTACTGAAAAAGCAACCGCATGTGCGGAAAAGAATTGTGTGGTGTTCAACGTGGCTATTGATGCTACTAAACATGAATTAAAGCAAGCTGTTGAAAATATTTTCGGTGTAAAAGTTGAAAAAATCAACACGTCGATCACAAAAGGAAAAGTAAAACGTTTCCGTGGTCGTATGGGTAAACAAACAGATCTGAAAAAGGCCTATGTTCGGTTAGCAGAAGGTCAATCTATAGATCTAAGTGCAGGAATGATTAAATGAGTTTAAAATTTTTTAAACCGGTCACTGCAGGGCGTCGCCAATTAGTTTTGGTTGATAGAACGTCTTTGTGGAAGGGAGATCCCGAGAAGTCTTTGACGGAAGGTCTTCGTAAGCAAGGTGGTCGTAATAATACTGGGCGCATTACAGTGCGTCACCAAGGTGGTGGACATAAACGTCGTTATCGTATGATCGACTTTAAGCGTCGTGCAGCGGGTGTAGCAACAGTAGAGCGTTTGGAATACGATCCAAACCGTACAAGTTTCATTGCATTGATTCGTTATGAAGACAATTCTTTGTCTTATATTATTGCTCCGCAACGTTTAAAAGTGGGCGATAAGGTTGAATCTGGTGCAGATGCGGACATTAAACCTGGAAATGCATTACCATTGCGTAATATTCCAATTGGTACTTTAGTTCACAATGTGGAATTAAAAATTGGTAAAGGTGGGCAAATTGCCCGCGCTGCTGGTTCTTTTGCTCAATTGGTTGGTCGTGATGGTGACATGGCGCAGTTAAAGTTAAAGTCAGGTGAGCTTCGCCTTGTGCATGCAGAATGCTTTGCGACAATTGGTGCGGTTTCTAACCAAGACCATAAAAACGAAAATTCAGGTAAGGCTGGTCGTTCACGTTGGAAAGGTATTCGTCCAACAGTCCGTGGTATTGCTATGAACCCAGTAGATCACCCTCATGGTGGTCGTGCAAATGGTGGTATGAACTGGAAAACACCATGGGGTCTTGGTACTAAAGGTAATCGTACTCGCAGTAACAAGCTTACGCAAAAGTACATTATTCGTCGTCGTAGTAAATAAAGGGGTAATTTATGGCTCGTTCAGTTTGGAAAGGTCCTTTTGTTGACGGCTATTTGCTTAAAAAAGCAGATGTTGTTCGTACATCAGGGCGAAAAGAAATTATCAAAACTTGGTCACGCCGTTCAACGATTTTGCCCCAGTTTGTAGGGCTTACGTTTGGCGTTCATAATGGTAAGAAGTTCATTCCTGTGATTGTGTCTGAAAACATGATTGGTCACAAGTTTGGTGAATTTGCACCAACACGTACCTATTGGGGACATGGCGCAGATAAAAAAGCAAAGAGGGGGTAATTAAGTTATGAGTAAACAAAAAACTCAGCGCACGTTACCAGCAAACTCTGCAAAGGCTGAGGTTGGTTTGTTAACCACCACACCACGCAAGTTAAACCTTGTTGCGCAATTAATCCGCGGTATGCATGTTAGTGACGCATTAGATACATTAGCGTTTTCAAAAAAACGTGCAGCAAAAGAAGTTCGCAAGTTACTTTCTTCTGCTATTTCTAACGCGGAAAACAATCATGGTTTAGATGTAGATTCATTGATTGTGTCTGAAGCATTCGTTGGTAAAGCAATGATGTTAAAGCGTATGATGCCAAGGGCACGCGGTCGCGGTGCTCGTATTTTAAAACGTTATAGTCGTATGACTGTAATTGTTCGTGAAGCAGAGGTAGCGTAATGGGTCAAAAGGTCAATCCGATTGGTTTAAGGCTTGGAATTAACCGTACGTGGGATTCGCGTTGGTATTCTGACAAAAAAGGATATGGGGCATTATTATTAGAAGATGCAAAAATCCGTAAGTTTATTTTTGAAAATTTAAAGCAAGCATCCGTGTCTCAAGTTATTATTGAGCGCCCAGCTAAGAAATGCCGTATATCTATTTATACAGCACGTCCTGGTGTAATTATTGGTAAAAAGGGTGCTGACATCGAAAAGCTTCGTTCGCAACTTGCTGCATTAACAAGCAGTGCGGAAGTGATGCTGAACATTCTTGAGGTGCGCAAGCCCGAACTAGATGCAAAACTTGCTGCTGACAATGTAGCGCAGCAATTAGAGCGTCGTGTTTCTTTCCGCCGTGCGGTGAAGCGTGTAATGCAGTCTGCTCTTCGTATGGGGGCTAAAGGTATCCGCGTGAATTGTTCTGGACGTTTAGGTGGTGCTGAAATTGCGCGCATGGAATGGTATCGTGATGGTCGTGTGCCATTGCATACATTGCGCGCAGATGTTGATTATGGTTTAGCGGAAGCACATACAACATACGGCGTTATTGGAGTGAAGGTATTTTTATACCGCGGCGAGAAAAATGATATTAGTGATACAAATGTGATTTCTAATGAAAGTCGTTCTCGTGAGCCTCGCTCAGTAAGTAAAGGTTGATTTTAACACAGGATTGTTGTAATTATGTTAAGTCCGAAAAAAACAAAATTCAGGAAAGCGTTTAAGGGGCGCATTCATGGGGTGGCGACATCCGGTGCTTCTCTTAACTTTGGATCTTTTGGTCTGAAGGCTTTAACTCCTGAGCGTATTACTGCGCGTCAGATAGAATCGGCGCGTCGTGCTATGACACGTCACATTAAACGTTCTGGACGTGTTTGGATTCGTATTTTCCCAGATGTGCCGGTTTCATCAAAACCAGCAGAAGTTCGTATGGGAAGTGGTAAAGGAAGCGTTGAATTCTGGGCATGCCGTGTTCACCCTGGTCGTATCTTGTTTGAGATGGATGGGGTTCCTGAGGATGTTGCCCGTGAAGCAATGAGCTTAGCAGCAGCAAAATTGCCGTTGCAAACTAAGTTCGTTAAGCGCTTAGACTAAGGAAACGTCATGAAGTTAACAGAATTAAAAAAGTTAGACGAAAAAGACTTAAAACAGCAAATTATTGAATCTCGCAAATCTATGATGGGTTTACGTTTTCAGAAGGTTGCTGGGGAATTAACTGATACCTCTGGGTTGTCTAAAAATCGTAAGACAATCGCACGTATCAAGACGTTGCTGTCACAAAAGCAACGTCAGGCCTGATTGCAATAGGAGTATTTATTCATGCCAAAGCGTGTATTGCAAGGTGTCGTTGTAAGTGATAAGCAAGACAAAACTGTTGTAGTAAAAGTTGAACGTCGTTATGTTCATCCTTTGTACAAAAAGTCCGTCCTTTCTCACAAAAAATATGCGGCACATGATGAAAGCAACACTCACAAAATAGGTGATGTTGTGTTAATTGAAGAATCTCGTCCCATTTCTAAATCAAAGAATTGGGTAGTGGTGTCCAACGAAGTAGAAGCAAAATAAGGGTTAGAAAATGATTAAACCTGAATCTAGATTAGATGTTGCTGACAACTCTGGCGCCCGTGAAGTCCTGTGCATTAAAGTATTGGGCGGAAGTAAGCGTAAATCCGCTTCTGTGGGGGATGTAATTGTTGTATCAGTAAAAGATGCCATTCCAAACGGTAAGGTAAAAAAAGGTGACGTTCATAAAGCTGTGATCGTACGTACTGCGCAAGCCATTCGTCGTGACGACGGGTCTGCTATTCGTTTTGATGGTAATGCTGCTGTATTGTTAAATAAGCAAGGTGAACCCATTGGTACGCGTATTTTTGGTCCAGTTACTCGTGAGTTGCGTGGGCGCGGTTACATGCGTATTATTTCATTGGCTCCGGAGGTTCTGTAACATGGAAAAATGGCGTATTAAAAAGGGCGATACTGTACAAATTATCGCAGGTAAGGACAAAGGTAAATCCGGAGAAATTATCGAAGTTCTGCGCGAGGAACGTCGCGTTAAGGTAAAAGGTTTGAATGTTGTGACAAAGCACAAGCGTCCATCTCAGATGTCTGCAGGTGGTATTGAACGTGTGGAAGCACCAATTCATGCATCTAACGTGATGGTTTTAGATCCAAAAGATCAAAAACCCACTCGCGTTGGGTACAGTATTTCAAAAGATGGAGCAAAAGTGCGTGTAGCACGTCGTTCCGGTGAAGTTTTAGAAAAGAAATAGAGAATTATTATGGCACGCTTAAAAGAAGTTTATAACAAAACCATAAAACCATCTCTTCAAAATGAGTTTGAATACAAAAATCCATTTGAAGTTCCTAGGCTTTTAAAGGTTGTTATCAACATGGGTGTCGGTAAAGCAGCTCAAGATAGCAAAAAAATTCAATTTGCTGTAAATGATTTGACTGCAATTGCTGGACAAAAACCTGTGGTAACAAAAGCTAAAAAGTCGATTGCTGGTTTTAAAGTTCGTGAAAACATGAGCTTAGGTGTAAAAGTTACATTGCGTAAAAACCAAATGTATGAGTTTGTTGATCGATTAGTTAACATCGCGTTACCACGCGTTCGTGACTTCCGCGGGTTGTCCGGCAAAAGCTTTGATGGTCGTGGAAACTATACCTTTGGTATTAAAGAACAAATCGTATTCCCTGAAATTGATTATGATAAAATAGATGAAATTCGCGGGATGGATATTGTATTTGTTACTTCTGCAAAAACAAATGCTGAAGCAAAAGCTTTGCTAAAAGCATTAAATATGCCGATTAATTAAAAGGGAAGTTTTAAATGGCTAGAAAAGGTTCGATAGAAATTAACGAGAAGCGCAAACGCCTTGCTCAAAAGTATGCCTCAAAGCGTGCTGAATTAAAGGCAATTGCGGCTGACAGGAATGCTGCTCCTGAAGAGCGCTTTAAAGCAACCCTTAAGTTAGCGGAAATGCCCCGTAGTGGTGCAAAGATTCGCGTGCGTAACCGTTGTATGTTGACGGGTCGTTCTCGCGGTAATTATCGCAAATTTGGAATTTCAAGAATCATGTTGCGAGAGATGGGTTCTCTTGGTTTGATTCCTGGGTTGAAAAAAGCAAGCTGGTAAAAAGGAAAAACGCAAATGTCTATGTCAGATCCTATTGCTGATATGCTAACACGTATTCGTAACGCTCAACAGGCTCGTAAAGCTATGTTGACGTGTCCACACTCTAATTTGAAGTGTGCAGTGCTTGAAGTTATGCAAAATGAAGGCTTCATTAAAGGTTACGAAGTAGTGGAAGTTCGTCAGGGTATTAAAGATATTCGTATTGAATTAAAGTATTATTCAAACGAACCTGTAATTAAAAAAATTCGCCGTATGTCTACGCCTGGACGTCGTATGTACGTACAGTCTGCAAAGATACCAACATATTATAATGGCCTTGGAATCGCGATTTTATCTACACCAAAAGGTGTGATGTCTGATCACCAAGCACGCCAAAATAATGTTGGTGGCGAAGTTTTGTGTACGATGTTTTAAGGGGAGGGTAATATGTCTCGTGTTGGTAAAAATCCGGTATCTATTCCTTCTGGTGTTCAAATGTCTATGGACGGCCGTACTATTTCGGCAAAGGGACCTAAGGGAACATTATCGTACACTGTAACAGGTGAAGTTGATGTAAAAATTGAAGACAACAAAGTTGTTGTAACTCCACGTAACAAAGAGCGACAAACTTGTATGTTGTGGGGGACTAACCGCAGTCGCATCCAAAATTTAGTAACGGGTGTTAGTGTCGGTTTCAAAAAAGATCTTGAACTTGTTGGTGTCGGGTATCGTGCAAGCGTTGCTGGTAATACATTAAACATTCAACTTGGTTTTAGTCATGATATACACTATCCAATTCCTCAAGGGATAGAAGTAAAGTGTGAAAAGCCCACTACTATCAGCATTTTAGGTGCCGATTTACAACAAATCGGACAAATTGCTGCTGAGATTCGTGCATATAGAAAACCTGAACCGTATAAAGGAAAAGGTGTAAAATATGCTGGTGAATACATCTTGCGTAAAGAAGGCAAGAAGAAGTAAAGGTAAGGCATCATGGCAATAAACAATAGAGAATTAAATTTACGACGTCAGCGTCGTAATCGGTACAAGTTAAAGCAAGTTTCTAGTGAAAACAGACTTCGCTTGTCAGTGTTTCGTTCAAATCAACATATATATGCGCAAGTTATTGACGATAAAAAGCGTCATACTATTGCTTCGGCTTCCACTGTTGAAAAGGAATTTCAAGGTCCAAAAGGTGGAACAAAAGATGCAGCAAGCTTAGTTGGAAAACTTGTTGCAGAACGTGCGGTAAAAGCTGGGATCAAAGAAGTATACTTTGATCGTGGCGGATACTTATATCATGGGCGTGTTAAGGCTTTGGCTGATGGTGCTCGTGAAAATGGCTTAGTATTCTAGGAGAATGTAGTTAATGGCTCGTAAAAATACAGAAAAAGTAGCGCAACAAGATACAGATCTAGTAGATAAACTTGTTAGCGTCAACCGCGTATGTAAGGTTGTAAAAGGGGGTAAAAACTTCTCTTTCTCCGCGTTAGTTGTGGTTGGTGATGGTAAAGGTAAAGTCGGTTTTGGTACAGGTAAAGCTCGTGAAGTACCTGATGCAATTCGCAAAGCTTCTGATGAAGCAAAGCGCACAATGATACGTATTCCGTTAAGAGATGCCCGTACATTGCATCATGATGCTGAAGGACGTTTTTGTGCAGGTAAAATATTGCTTCGTTCAGCTGCGCCTGGTACAGGGATTATCGCGGGTGGTGCGACGCGTCAAGTTTTGGAAGCTTTAGGTATTCATGACGTGGTAGCAAAATCTATCGGCACAACAAATCCTCATAATATGGTTCGTGCTACATTTGAAGCGTTAAAAAATGTAACGTCTCCACGTTCGGTTGCAAATCGTCGTGGTCTTCGTGTTGCCGATTTAGTTGCGCGTCGTCAAACAACTAAAGATAAAAAGGAGTTAGCTGATGAGTAAGAAAGCAGCTGAAAAGAAAACCTTAAAGGTTACGCAAGTACGCAGTCCTATTCGTCGTCCAGCTGATCAACAAGCGACATTAATAGGTCTTGGCTTAAATAAAATGCACCGCACTCGTGAATTAGAAGATACTCCTGCTGTACGTGGGATGATTCGTAAAGTTCATCATTTAGTGCGCGTTGAAGACTAAGAGGCAGTATTATGAAGCTAAATGAATTAAGAGATAACGACGGTGCTCGTCCTGATAAAAAACGTTTGGGGCGCGGTATCGGATCTGGAAAAGGTAAAACTTCGGGCCGAGGTGTAAAAGGCCAAAAATCACGTTCAGGCTCATCTATTGGTGGTTTTGAAGGTGGACAAATGCCAATTTATCGTCGTTTGCCAAAACGTGGTTTTACGAATATTTTCGCTAAAGAAATAGCAACAGTGAATGTTGGTATGATCCAAAAATTCATTGATGAAAAACGTTTAGATGCAACTAAAGAGATCAATGTTGAAGCTTTAGTACAAGCAGGTTTGTTGCGATCAACGAAACTTCCTGTAAAAGTTTTAGGTAGGGGTGACTTAAAAGCTAAAATCAACTTACATGTAAATGCATTTTCTGAATCTGCAAAACAATTGGTTGAAAAAGCAGGTGGTTCACTAACATTAGTTGCATAAAGTATAGAAAGACGAGAATAATATGGCATCTGCAGCAGAGCAATTAGCATCATCATTCAGCATGAAAGCCTTTTCTAAGGCTGATGATTTAAAAAAACGTATATGGTTTACACTTGGCGCGTTAATTGTGTATCGTATTGGAACGTTTATTCCATCTCCAGGAATTGATCCGGTTGCTATGGCTAATTTAGCAGGCAAAGCTGCAGGTGGCTTGTTAGCTGTCTTTAATACATTTGGTGGTGGAGCACTAGGGCGCATGACGATATTTGCCCTAGGGATTGTTCCATACATCACGGCAAGCATTATTACGCAGCTATTGACGAGTATTGTTCCGCAGTTAGAGGCGTTAAAAAAAGATGGCGAAACAGGGCGAAAAAAAATTAACCAATATACGCGTTATTTAACGGTGCTTATTGCTATATTTCAAGCTTCCTCTATGGCCATCTTTTTAGAAGGTGTTAGTGACTCACCGGTTATGGAACCGGGATTGCTATTTAAAACGACATTTGTTACCTCTCTTGTTGGTGGTACTGTCTTCTTAATGTGGCTAGGTGAACAAATTACTTCTAGAGGTATTGGTCAAGGTAGCTCATTAATTATCTTTGCAGGTATTATATCTGGTTTGCCTCAGGGGTTGGCGTTGCTTTTTGAAATGGGGCGCAATCGAACTATTAGTCCTTTATTCCTAGTATCTGTGCTTGTTTTAGCTGTGGCGATTGTGTTTTTTGTTGTATATATGGAACGTTCTTTCCGTAAAATTAATATTCAATATCCAAAAAGACAAGTAGGCAACAAAATGTATGGTGGAAATTCCACACATTTACCATTAAAACTAAACAGTTCTGGCGTTATACCTCCTATTTTTGCAGGTGCGTTATTAAGCTTTCCTGCAACAATTGCTGGTTTTTCAGATGGTACAGGAATGTTGGCGCGTTTTACATCAAGCTTTCAGCATGGTACGTGGGGGTTTATTAGCCTGTATGTTTTCCTTATAGTATTTTTTGCATTCTTTTATACTTCAGTTGTATTTAATTCAGAAGAAACTGCTGAAAACTTACGTAAAGGTGGTGCGATTATTCTTGGGATTCGTCCAGGAAAGAATACTGCAGAATATTTAGATTATATCTTAACTCGTTTAACTGTCGCAGGCGCTGCGTATATTTCATTAGTTTGTGTAATGCCTGAAATATTTACGCGTTATTCATCTATTCCTTTAGCCTTGGGCGGAACAGGTGTGCTGATCGTTGTGAGTGTAACTATTGATACAGTTGGACAGATTCATTCACACATGATTGCGCAACAATATGAAGGATTAATGAAGAAGTCATGGGTCAATAAAGGTAAGGGAGTTCCCAGGTCATGAAGCACTTAATTATTTTAGGGGCTCCAGGATCCGGAAAAGGGACCCAGTCTAAAAAGCTTGAAGAAAAATACAGATTTAAACTTGTATCTACAGGAGACTTATTGAGGGCTGAAGTTGCTTCTGGTTCTGAAGTAGGGAATATGTGTGCGGATATTATGGCTCAAGGGCGGTTTCCGGAAAATAAGATTATCTATCAATTGGTAGAAAAGTTTCTTTCTGAAAACGCTGAAGCAAAAGGAATTTTGTATGATGGATTTCCTCGTACAATTGAGCAGGCTGAGTTTTTATTAGATATATTGAAACAACGCAATGAAACTGTTAATACCATAATTAATGTTCAAGTTGATAAAGATGCTCTAATAAAACGTATTGTAGGACGTTTTTCTTGTGCTGATTGTGGAGAGATTTATAATCAGTACTATAAGGTTCCAAAAATGGAAGGAACATGTGATGTTTGTTCTTCTGTAAGTTTTAAAACAAGATCTGATGATACTGAAGATACAGTAAAAACACGTTTAACGATATATGAAGAAGCTACTGCGCCGGTTGTAGACTTTTTCATTAATCATAAGCTTAACGTTGTAGTTGTAGATGGAATGCGATCAGTAGATAATGTATTTCATCAAATAGAAAGTGTGTTGTAAATAACGAATAAATATTGACTTTTCTGTCCTTTTACTTTAAAGGGATATGAGAAGTTTACATTCGAAAAGAATCAAGGAGAAACAAGTGGCACGTATAGCAGGTGTAAACATACCGACTCAAAAGCGTGTAGAAATAGCTCTTCGTTATATCTACGGAATTGGGCCAAAGCATGCTAAAGATATTTGTACAAAAGTTGGTATTGAAGAAACAAAAAGAGTGTTTCAGTTAACGGATGAAGAAGTTTTAAGAATTCGTACAGTGATCGATAGTGATTATCAAGTTGAAGGTGATTTACGTCGTGAAGTATCAATGAATATTAAAAGATTGCAAGATTTAGGTTGTTATCGTGGATTGCGTCATCGTAAGCGCTTACCTGTTCGCGGTCAGCGTACTAGTACAAATGCTCGTACTCGTAAGGGTAAAGCGGTTGCAATCGCCGGTAAAAAGAAATAGTGGTAGGTAAACGATGAGTCAAAAAACAGCAACGCGTATTCGTAAGCGCGAAAAGAAAAATGTAGTTACGGGTATGGCTTTTATTAATTCAACCTTTAACAATACTGTAATTACAATTACAGATTTGCATGGAAATACTATTGCTTGGTCAACAGCTGGCACAAAAGGCTTTAAGGGGTCTCGAAAATCTACTCCTTTTGCTGCTCAGGTTGCAGCTGAAGATGCTGCTAAAAAAGCAATGGAACATGGTTTAAAGACATTGTCTGTTCGTGTTAAGGGGCCTGGTTCTGGTCGTGAATCTGCATTGCGTGCTTTCCATGCAGTAGGTTTAGTTGTTACAGCGATTAAGGATGTAACGCCTATTGCTCACAACGGGTGTCGTCCTCCAAAACGTCGTCGCGTTTAAACTATAATTACGTGTTGTGTATGCAAGGAAGGGGTTTCTCTCGTGATTCAAACCAATTGGCAGTCTTTAATTAAGGCTCAGAAGATAGATATAAAAGCTGGATCAAATCCAAATTCAGCAAAGATTGTGGCAAGTCCACTTGAAAGAGGTTTTGGTGTAACTCTGGGCAACGCTTTACGTCGTGTTTTAATGTCCTCATTACAAGGTGCTGCGGTAACGCGCATTAAAATCGATGGAGTTTTACATGAGTTTAGCACAATACCTGGTGTTCGTGAAGATGTAACAGATATTATTCTAAACGTTAAGCAGTTAGCTCTTCGTTCACATTCTCAAGATGCCCAAAAAATTCATTTGGAAGTAACTGGCCCTTGTGTAGTGACTGCGGGTATGATTACAGAAACTGCAGCTGTAGATGTTATTAATAAAGACTTAGTTTTATTTACTCTGGATGCGAATGCAAAGGTATCAATGGAATTAACCGTAGAGGTTGGTAAAGGATACGTTTCTGCGGACCGTAATAGAGGTGTAGAAGATGAAATCGGTATTATACCGATTGATGCAATCTTTTCACCAGTAAAGAGAGTTGCATATACAGTTGAAGATACACGTGTAGGACAAGATACAGATTATAATACTGTTGTTTTAGATGTAGAAACAAATGGTTCTATTTCTCCAGAAGATGCAGTAGCGTTATCCGCAAGAATTTTGCAAGATCAATTGCAACAATTTATTAACTTTGAAGAGCCAAAGCCAGTTGCTGCGGCTGAATCTGAACCTGAATTTCCATTTAATCGTAATTTACTACGTAAAGTGGAAGAGTTAGAACTTTCTGTACGTTCTATGAACTGTCTTCGCAATGAAAATATCATCTATATAGGTGATTTGATTGCAAAATCGGAAGGTGAACTTTTGCGCACTCCAAACTTTGGTCGCAAATCATTGAACGAAATTAAAGAAGTTTTGGTGCACTTAGGCCTTGACTTAGGTATGAAGGTTGATGGTTGGCCACCAGAAAATATTGAAGAATTAGCAAAAAAAATAGAAGAACCTTATTAAGGTAGGAGTTAAACATGAGGCACGCATTAAAAGGGCGTAAATTTAATCGCAACACTGGGCAACGTACCGCGTTATTAAAGTCATTGGTAACCGCCTTAGTAAAGCACGAACAAATTAAAACCACACTTCCAAAAGCTAAGGACTTACGTCCAATAGTGGAGAAGCTTGTTACGGTTGCAAAAGAAAATACTTTAGCAAATCGTCGTTATCTATTATCATTCTTAAACGGGAACCACCAATCTGTGGAAAGATTGTTGAACCATCTTGGTCCTCGTTTTAAAGATCGAGCTGGTGGATATACTCGTATTTTAAAGGCTGGTTTTCGTCATGGTGATATGGCTCCAATGGCCGTAATTGAATTTCTAGACCGTGACTTAACTGCCAAGGGAACAGATTCTGGGCCTGTGCAATATATGGAAGCGGAACAATCAGAATAATTAATTGTTAACCGTTTTTTATTTAAAATAGGGCCCATTAGAGGCCCTTTTTTATTAATTTGTTGGGAGAGTATATTATGAAGGTAAAGACGTTTAAAGCTTTTTTAATAGTTATAATATCTATTAGTGGACTAACTTACGGCATGGGCAACAAAACATCTCGACAGCCAGAAAAACATTTATCCGTTAAAAAAGTAATGCCTTCAGATGTTAATAAGAATGATTCTGCCTCCTTAGAAACGTTAACAGCACCAACATTATCTCCGAGCAAAAAAAGCGGGACTAACCTTGTTTCTCCAGGGGCATTTTCTTTTTCACCAATTGTAAAGAAAGTGGCTCCTTCTGTTGTTAATATTTATTCCGAACGTGTCCAGGTAGTAAAAAATTCTCCCTTTGCTATGGATCCAATGATGCAATTATTTTTGAGTAGGGGGTTTAATTTTGATTCTTTATTTAACATGCCCAGGGAAATAATACAGCGCTCCCTAGGATCTGGCGTAATAATTGGTAAAGAAGGAACTGTACTTACAAATATGCATGTTATTCAAGATGCTACTAAAATTAAGGTGATTTTAAGTGATGGCAGAGTATTTGATGCTACCGTTGCTGTAAGAGACGATAAAATTGATTTAGCCGTACTGAAGATGCAAAACTTAAAAGGTGAGTTAACTCCTATTGAAATTGGCGATCCTGAAGCAATGGAAGTAGGTGATATGGTTGTAGCCATTGGTAACCCTTTCGGAATCGGTACCACCGTTACTACTGGTATAGTTTCTGCGGTTAGTCGATTTGGTGGTTTTATTCAAACGGATGCTGCGATTAATGTGGGTAACTCAGGTGGCGCTTTAGTTAATATGGGGGGGCAGTTAATTGGGATTAATAATTTTATTATCTCAAAATCTGGGACCTCTGCTGGTGTAGGTTTTGCTATTCCAATTAATATGGCGCGTCCGGCAGTGTCTCAGTTAAAAAGTGGAGGAGGAGACGTTCAACGTGGTTGGTCAGGATTATTGGTGCAAACTATTACACCTGAATTAGCTAAGACCCTTGGCATGGAATTTCCTAGGGGCGTTGTTGTAAATGCCGTTCACCCCTATCGTCCGGCAAAAGAAATAGAAGTTGGTGATTTAATTCTAGAAATGAATGGCAAGCCGGTACTAGATAAAGAAACGTTTTATTATCGTTTAGCAGGTTTTCCTGTAGGGGAAGCAATTAAATTAAAAATAATGCGTAAAAAGACTGAAATAGAAACCCAATTTTCTGTAATTAAACCTGTAGAAATTCCTTTGCGACAACGTACTACCTTAAAAGGAAATCATATATTTAATGGGGTTGTTGTTGCTAATTTATCTCCTGCACTTGAATCTGAGTTGGGGTTAGATGGTATGCGTAAAGGCGTTATTATATTGGGCGCAGTGGTTCAGAATGCGGCACTTCGGCTGTTTCAGCAGTATGACATTATCCATATGGTAAATAATCATATTGTCTTATCGGTAGATGATGTAATTAAAGTTTTGCAATCAGAGAAAGTTAAATCTATGAAACTTATTAGAAATGGTCAAACGGTTGAAATTAAATAAATTTTTATCTGTAATTGCTCTATGCTGTTTGGCGGGGTGCGAGCAAAACAACCAGAATACCTCCAGCATTGATAGGCTTGTAAGTTCTATTAATGAGGGTAATATTTCTGTTGTGGCTCCGTCATCGTGGCTTGATGATGCAGAATCAAAAACAATTCAAGCAAAATATCCAACTCTTTGGGATAAAATTCATTTTCAATATAATGAAAAATACAAATATCTATCCAATACGAACGAGCAAAGATTTTATTTTTTGAAACATGCTCTTGATAATAAAGCATCTTCAGTAATTTGGGCCCTTAGGGGGGGATATGGGGCTGAAAGAATTATTCCATATTTATTAAACATACAAAAGCCTACGGTTCATAAATGGTTGATTGGGTACAGTGATATTACGGCCTTACATTTATTTGTAAGTCAGGTCTGGGGGTGGAAATCAATACATGGTGCCGTAGCAAAAGAAACTGTTTACTCGACTGAAGACCCAAAAAATTTTATTTATCTGGAAAAAATTTTATCAGGAACAGCGAAAGCTATCACATATCAAGGACTAAAACTCTTAAGCGGTAATAAGCCCATCCAATCCATAAAGGGAAAACTTACGGGAGGGAATACTGCGTTAATAAGTACAAGTGTTGGAACACCGTGGCAATTTAACGCAAAGGATAAGATTGTTATTATAGAAGAATCCGGTTATGGATACCGAATAGACCGCGTATTGCAGCATCTGAAAAATACTAAAGTACTTGCCGGGGCAATTGCTATTATCATAGGAGACATTATTGCCTGGGATGCAGATGCTAAGTTAATAATTAATGATTTTATAAAAGATCTTGCTGTTCCTGTGTTTAAAACGGATATTTTTGGCCACGGAAGTAAAAACTATCCGTGGATTTATAATGCAAAGGCTTCTATTACCCCTGATCAAGATGGTGGTTATCAACTTACTTTTTATATTAATTAATAAGGTGTTTACATGAGAAGTTCTAATGCTCTTTCTAAGGTTTTGCCCTACTTTTGGACAAAACATAGTTTAAAAGCAAAAGCTATAGTAATCGGTTCTTTTTTATTACTCATTTTTGCTAAAATTCTTGCAGCATATGTTCCTGTTTATTTTCAAAAAACTATTGATGTCATGAATGGAACATTACAGTCAGTATTTTCTGTTGTAACGTTGATTGTAATATATGGGCTTGCGCGTTTGTCTTCTACGATGCTGAATGATCTTAGAGAAGTTATGTTTTCGCGGGTATTGTATCGTGCTATCAGAATGTTGGCGCTAGATGTATTTCGGCATTTGCATTCGTTAAGTTTAAGGTTTCATTTAGATCGACAAACAGGTGCAGTTACGCGGTATATTGAACAAGGCGTGCAAGCAATGGAAAGGTTGATACAGTTTACCACGTATGGGTTATTACCCACTGTAGTTGAAATACTTTTTATGTGGGTATTAATCTTATTCTTATTTCCTTATTATTTCTTTTTAATCATTTTTGCTACGATCAGTTTATACATTATTAGTACATACATCATTACCAATTATAGAACCCGTGTATTAAGAGAACGGAATCAGATAGAAGCACATTCTAATCATAGAGCGATTGATAGCTTGCTGAATTATGAAACGGTAAAATATTTTTGTAATGAAGAGGTAGAATCTAATTTATACGACAGAACTTTAAGTAAGTTTGAAAAAACTGCTGTAAAACTGAGGGAGTCTTTAGCATTATTAAACGTGATACAGGGTATTATTGCATCTTTGGGATTAACTGCATGTATGTATTATGCTGCTTTAGGTGTTATGGATAATACTTTATCCTTAGGACAATATGTAATTATTCATTCTTACCTTATTCAGATGTATATACCATTAGGGAACTTGGGCTTTATGTATAGAGAAATACGTGAGGCATTACTTAAGTTAAGTACAATGATGGAGGTATTAGAAGCTGAAAGTGACGTAAAAGATATAAAAGAACCAAAGCTAATATCGAAAGATAATTTTAAAATTTCAGTAGAGGATGTTAGTTTTTCTTATATTAAAGAAAGGACTATTTTAAATAATATATCTTTTAACATTGAAGAAGGACAAACCATAGCTTTGGTAGGAGAGAGCGGGTCAGGAAAATCTACAATTACAAAGTTATTATTTAGGTTTTACGATGTTACCCAAGGAGCCATTAAGTTAAATGGTATAGATATTCGTGAATTATCTCAGTTGGGATTGCGGGGCATGATTGCGGTAGTTCCTCAAGATACAGTATTATTTAATGATACATTAGAATATAACATTCGATATGGTAAAGTTGACGCCTCTGATGACGAGGTGCAAAGTGCGATAAAAGGTGCGCATTTAAAGGAGTTTATTGGGAGGTTGCCACAAGGGCTTCAAACGATAGTGGGGGAAAGAGGATTAAAGTTATCCGGGGGTGAAAAACAAAGGGTGGCTATCGCTAGAGCCCTGTTAAAAAGCCCGAAAATGTTGGTCTTTGATGAGGCGACTAGTTCATTAGACAGTAGTACTGAACAAGAAATTCAACAAAATTTAACTGAAATTTCAAAGGGAAAAACAGCGCTTACAATTGCACACAGGCTATCTACAATACAACATGCTGATCAAATATTGGTTTTAGACAAGGGGAGTATTATTGAGCGAGGGACGCACGGGGAATTAATGGCGTTAAATGGTATGTATACAAAAATGTGGAAACAACAAACTGAGAAAAAATAATTATCAAAGTGTTGCCCACATTCTAACTGGAGATTCTGTTGCATCTTTAATTTTTAAGGGCGCGATGGTAACCATAAAGTTGGTGGGAGGAAGTAAGTTTAAGTTTGCAATATTTTCAATAATTAAAATTTGTTTAGATAATAATAAACCATGAACAGGAAATCCACTATCTGGACGATCTGGAGATAACGTATCAATTCCTAAAGCTTTAATGTTGCGTGTTACTAATAGGGTGGCGGCTTCGGCACTGATATACGGAAATTGATAGTTATTATGGTATTTTGGTGTGGGCCAATGTTGTTCCCATCCTGTATGGATTAATACACAACTGTTTTCTGGTATTTGGCCGTAAATTGATTCAAAGTTAAAAATATCATCTGAGTGCAGAAAGTTATTTGCGTCTGAACGGTGGGATATATCAATTAAAATGCCAGGGTTAATTAAAGATTCTAAAGGCAGTTGTTCTATAGATTGTAAAGAAGAAAAGCAATGGGCTGGGGCATCCACATGTGTGCCAATCCCACAATTTAAAGACATGGACTGCACTTTAAATGTAATTTGTTCTTGGTCTTCTATATAATCATGATTCGTTTTTAGGTGGAAACCACAGTTGCCATCCCAAGTGGGAATGGAGGGTGTTAATGTATGGGTGAGATCAATTATTTTCATCATTTTTTTCTTTTAAGTTTTGGATTAGTTGAATTAAGTAATTTCGTTCAGGTGGGAGTGGACGGTTTAAATGTTCTGTTAACATGCGTGTTAGAAAATGTCCTGTAATTTTTAAGCTATTTAGAATGTCCTGCTTAGACCATTTTTTGTCGTTTTCTGATGAATACATTGCGGAAGGCAAGAGAAATAATTGCGGTTCATAGGGTAGCCCAACTTCTTGAGTTACTGCTCTGCCTGTTTTTGGTGAAACATACGTTAAGTTTTCTTTTTGGTTAGTAACAGCACATCGGGTGAGATCTAAACCAAATCCACAATGTTTTAAAAGTGCTTGTTCAAAGTTTACGTAGCTTTCTAATTTTTTATGTATACAAATTTGATGAATATTCTGTTTTATGTTTACATAAAAATTATCGTGAGCGTCTTGTTCCATAAGGCATGAAAGTAAAAGGGTTCGGATTGAATTAATACAGGCCAGTTTAATAGAGGATTGAAACGCAACATATATTAATGGGGCAAACGTTTCATGTTGTTCTACGTTTAAAATACCTAAATGAGAAGCTAAGCGCGCTTTGCGTTTTATGTGGTAAATATTTCCTTGTTGTAAGGGATATTTTTTATTAGTACGGATATATCCAGTAGCAAGCCCATGATATTGTGTAAAGAAGGTTGCAATTACATTAGATTCTCCATGTGGTTGAATGCGTAATAACAGACCTTCATCTAGCCATTCCACTGAAAGGACTCCTTTTGTTTCTTGATTTATCGAAATGAAGCATTTAAAGTGAATTGTATTTTAAAAGAAGTGATTTGCAAAGGAAAACAAATGAAAAAGAATTTAAAGCTTAGCCTTGTATTAATGGTGTTAATGACATCTATTCCAGCGGTGCATGGAAGTGGTATTGCTAAATATCAAGGTAAAGAGCTTGTAACGCAAAAAGATGTAGATGCGAAAATTAAAGAATTAAAATTAGAAGCATTGCCAAGAGATCAAGTATTTATGCACTTGTTGGTTCAAATGGCCGAAGAACGCATGCTGACAAAGTTAATAAAAGATTCAAGAATGGAATCTGATTCTGAATTTCAACGTGTGGCAAAATTAAACGCAGAAGAATTTAAGCGTTCATATTACATGCAAAAAGAGGCACGCAAACGTATTACTCCACAAATGCGTCAAATGGTATATGAACAAATAAAAGCTTCTGTAAAAGATAAAAAAGAAGTTAGACCAAGAGTGATTGTTCTAACAGATGAAAAAACTGCAAATGAAGTATATGGAAAAATAAAAAAAGGCGAAAGCTTTGCTGAACTTGCAAAAGTTCATTCTATTGATCAAACCACAAAAGATAAAGGTGGTATAGGTGACAGGTTTTTGCCAGAAGAATCTTTTCCTGCTGAATTAATTGCTGAATTTTCTTCATGTAAAGAAGGAGTCGCTTCGAAACCCATTAAGACAAACACGCCCAGCGGGATCGTATATATAATTTCAATGGTTGAAACGGGCAACCGTAGGCCTATGCAGGTGCCTCCTATTGATTCCCCTGAAATTGCAGGTCAAATAGAGCAGATCATTACTCGCCAAATGATGAATGTAGTGCAAGCTGATTTGTCAAGACAATTAGAAGTTTATGATTTAAGTGGTAATAAGGTTCCATTAGTACCAGAGCAAGAAGCAAAACAAGAAGGTATGCCTTTGATTAACGGTGGTGTTAAACAGTAGTTACCTTTTTTATTAGGAATAAAGGCTGGGGCATTTTGTGTTTCAGCCTTTATTTTTAGGTAATGAAGCAAGAGGATGGTAATTAAATACGGTTTCTTTTAATTTTTCAGTAGCGATATGTGTGTAAATTTCTGTGGTGGTTATATCCGTATGACCTAATAATTTTTGTACATTAATTAGATTTGCACCATTGTTAAGTAAATGGGTGGCAAAGGCATGACGGATAACATGTGGCGAAACTTTATGTGGGTCAATACCAGCGTCTACTGCAAGTTCTTTTATAAGTTGAAAAAAACGCTGACGAGTTAAGGGCTTTTTTAGTTGTTTCGACGGAAATAACCAGGGTGATGAGCCTTTATGTAAAGATTGGATGTATTGAGTTAAGGCATGTTTTGTTGATTGATTAAATGGGACTAATCGTTGTTTGTTTCCTTTTCCGTGCGTGATCAAGATACATTCATCTTGCCATTGAATATCTGACAACTTAAGATTTAATAACTCTGATATGCGCATGCCTGTTGCATAGAGTAATTCAATAAATAATATACGTCTTAATTGATCTGAATGATCTGAAGTGTAGGCTGCATTAATAATTAAGTTTGTTTCGTTTTCGCCTAAAAACTTTGGGAGTTTTCTTCCTTGTTTTGGCCTGTCAACTAGTTTAGCTGGGTTTGAAGGGATTTTATTTTCGCGAACTAAAAAGGTATAGAAAGCTTTTAATGACGACAACCTTCGTGCTCTGGTTCTTTCGGATAATCCTAATTCTGCTAAATATTGAATATAGTGTTCAAGGTGGTTTTTTGTAACAGTTAAAAGATTTAGTTGGTTTAGATTTAAAAAGGTTATGAAGTTATTAATATCACTTAAATATGACGAGATGGTGTTTAAGCTCGCCCCCACCTCTGAGGCGAGCATTTCAGAAAAATGCTCTACCTCAGGATAAGTAGGGTTATGATTTTTGGGAGACATTTATAGCAATGGGGATGCGCATGTCTGATTTTGGAGCAGGGATGCCTATGAATGATAAAGCAATTCCGCCGCCAATTAATACAATTATTAAAAAAGTTAAAATATATTTCATATTATTCCGCCAACTTACCATGACATTGTTTATATTTTTTACCGGAACCACAAGGGCAGGGGCCATTGCGAGGGATCATTCGCATTAGCTCTAATTCTTCATCGGTCATGAGACGATTGTTATTTGCATCTTCTAAAACAGAATTTTTTAATGGAACCGTTTGAGCGGCTTCATTATTAGAGTTTAAATTCATATGGCTTAGGATGCTAATAATATTTTCTTTTAAACGATCCAGCATAGATGTGAACAAGTCAAATGCTTCTTGTTTGTATTCATTTAAAGGATTACGTTGAGCGTATGCACGTAAATTAATGCCTGTGCGAAGATAATCTAAGGTGTGCAAGTGATCTTTCCAGAGCTGATCTATCGCATGCAAAAAGATATCTTTTTCTACGCGATGCAGTAAATCATTTGGAAACTGTTTTTCTTTTTCTTCCCATTCGTTTAAAATATGAGTTTCTACACGGTTAGAAAACTCTTTGTACCCCACTCCTTCTTCATGGGCCCATTCTTCTAATGGAAAATTAACGTTAAACAAACGTAATAATTCTTGGTGTAATCCTGGTATGTCCCATTGTTCAATATGAGTAGATTCTGAGATGTGATCATTTAATGTTTTGTGAATTAGATCCAATCGGTTTTCGTTGATTGTGTCATGAATGGATTCTGCGCCCATTACGTCTTTACGTTGTTCGTAAATAACCTTGCGCTGATCATTCATTACATCATCATATTTTAGTAAGTGTTTACGCACGTCATAGTTGCGCGCTTCTACTTTTTTCTGGGCTCGTTCTAAGGCCTTGTTTACCCAAGGGTGCGTGATAGCTTCACCTTCTTTTAGCCCTAAACGCACGAGCATGGATTCTAAACGTTCTGAACCAAAAATGCGCATTAGGTCGTCTTCTAAAGATAAGAAGAATTTTGTCTCTCCTGGGTCACCTTGACGCCCAGAACGACCACGTAGCTGATTGTCAATACGTCGACTTTCATGACGTTCAGTACCGATGACATACAAGCCGCCTGCGGCTTTAACTTTTTCTTCTAATGCTTTGATTTCTTTTTTTACAGTCGCTTCAATTTCCTTGCGGCGCGCTTCGGGGATTACTGGCCCTTCTTTTGCTAGAGCAGCCTTTAGATGAACATCATAATTTCCACCCAACTTTATATCTGTACCACGGCCTGCCATATTTGTTGCAACGGTAATAGCCCCTGGATATCCTGCTTCTGCGATAATTTCAGCTTCTTTGTCATGGAGACGTGCATTTAATACATTATGTTTTAACCCTGCTTTTGTAAGTTCTTTTGAAACTTCTTCAGAATTTTCAATGCTGATTGTACCAACCAGAATAGGTTGTTGATTTTCAGTGCGTTCTTTTACTAATTTTGTAATAGCTTCTAATTTTTCACGTTTAGTTCGATAGATTTCATCATCATTATCTTTACGAGTGACCGGTTTGTTGGTTGGTATGTCAACAACAACTAATTTATAAATATCGTCAAATTCCTGGGCTTCTGTCATTGCTGTACCAGCCATACCTGCAAGTTTAGGATATAAACGGAAATAGTTTTGATAGGTAATGGATGCTAATGTTTGGTTTTCAACTTCTACATTAACGTTTTCTTTTGCTTCTAATGCTTGATGTAATCCATCTGAATAGCGACGACCATCCATAATGCGTCCTGTAAATTCATCAACAATCAGTACTTGCCCGTCGCGTACGATATAATCAATGTCTCGATGGAACATTTTATGTGCTTTTAAGGCTTGATTGATATGATGTACGATATTTATGTTTTGAAGATCATATAAGCTGGATCCTTTTAGGAACCCGTCTCTTTCTAATGCTTCTTCAATTTTAGCGGAGCCAACGTCTGTAAGCGTAATATTTTTGCCTTTTTCATCTTTTTCATAGTCGGTATCTGTTAAAGATGACATATATCGGTTAGCAATATAATACCACTGTGAGGAATCTTCAGCTGGGCCTGAGATAATAAGGGGAGTTCTGGCTTCGTCAACTAAGATACTGTCCACTTCGTCAACGATTGCATAGTTGAATGGGCGTTGAACCATTTCATCTAACGAGAACTTCATGTTATCACGTAAATAATCAAACCCTAATTCGTTATTAGTTGCGTACGTGATATCGGCATTATAAGCTTTTTTGCGTTCCATGTCGCTCATGCCGTTTGTAATACATCCAACCGTTAAGCCTAAAAATTTATATATTTTGCCCATCCACTCAGCATCTCGTGTTGCTAAGTAGTCGTTTACTGTAACAACGTGTACGCCTTTACCTGTAAGTGCATTTAAGTAAACAGGAGCTGTAGCAACGAGGGTTTTTCCTTCACCTGTCCGCATTTCAGAAATCATGCCTTGATGTAAAACCATACCACCGATTAGCTGGACATCATAATGACGTTCGCCTAATACGCGGTGGGCAGCTTCACGAACTGTAGCGAATGCTTCAGGAAGAATATCGTCAAGAGGTTCACCTTTTTCCAAACGATCTTTAAATTCAGCTGTTTTTTGTTGTAAATCGTAATCAGAAAGTGATGTGAAGTTTTGTTCAAGGGCATTAATCTTTTGAACAACTTGGCCCAAACGCTTAACCAAGCGCTCATTTGCTGAGCCGAAAAATTTTTGTACAAGCTTTAAAAGCATTTTTAACCTTTATGTCTAGTAAGTTTTATAATTTTAAGTATAATAAAAATTGATTAAAAGAATCATTACAAGGTAGTATAAATTTAAGAATATTACAAAGAAAAAATGTTAACTTTATTAGCGATTATTCAGGGAATTACGGAATTTTTACCGGTTAGCTCTACGGCACATTTAATTATTATTGCCAAATATTTTGGTAATATTTATCCAGGTGTTCATTACCTGGTGGTATTACATTTAGGTAGCATGGTAGCCATATTATTATATTTCTGGAAAGACTTGTGGGAGATCTTCAAGGGATGGTTAAGTCTTTTTCGAGGTAGGATAACTGCGTACTTTAGGTTAAGTTTAATAATCGTTGTTGCAACAATACCGGTCATGATACTGGGCTTATTTTTATTTAAAATTATAGAAAAGCCACAAAATACACCTTACGTTATAGGTGTGAATAGCGTAGTATTTGGAATATTATTATATGTGGCAGATTTACGTAAAAAAGTAGATAAACCGTTGTTAAACATAACATATTTGGATGCTTTTTTAATAGGGGTAGCACAAGCATTTGCGTTATTGCCTGGGGCAAGCAGGTCAGGTAGTTGTATGATGGCGGCACGGGCCCTGGGGTATTCAAGGATGGATTCTACCAAGTTTGCTTTTCTATTGGGTATTCCTGCTATTTTAGGGGCTAGCGTTTTAAAATTAACGGATATTCAATGGGGTGATCCTACGGTGGATATTGAGTTGTTTGTATATGGATCATTAATTTCTTTCGCTGTTAGTTACCTTGTGATTGTAGTAATGATGCGATTATTAGAGCGAATATCTTTTTTACCTTTTGCCTTATATAGAGTGCTGCTAGGGGTCATTTTATTGGTGTTTTTTTAATGTATATTGATTTGTTTAGAACGAAGTTACCAAAACATGAATTGAAAAGTGATTACACCCAATGCTTGCAAATGACCATGTATTCAATGTATGAGTATTTTAAACGTAATAAAGGATATTTAGTTTTATGCCAAAATTAGTATTTATTGAAAAAGACGGAAATCGTAAAGAAGTAGAAGCACCTAACGGAATTTCTGTAATGGAGGTGGCACATATGTATGACATAGATTTAGAAGGAGCTTGTGGTGGATCGCTTGCATGTTCTACGTGTCACGTAATTGTAGATTCTAATTGGTTTGGTAAGTTAGATGAACCCACGGAGGCCGAAGAAGATATGTTGGATTTAGCATTTGGTTTGACCCATACGTCGCGTTTAGGATGCCAAATTATTATGTCTGATGACCTGGATGGAATGGTTGTACAATTACCTAGTGCTACGCGTAATATGCAGCATTAATTAAATTTATTGTTTCTTGGAAAACCTGTGGGGGCTAATCGACCAGATTGGCCTCTTTTTACGTTCCATCGTTCAAGATTTGTTTCTTTACGCGTGCCATTGCCACTTTTCCAGGTCAATCCATCTTCAAGATTAAAAACTTTTAAATCAGCCATGCCACCCTGTAAATATTTCTGGAACATTACGCCTCGGCCTCTGTTCATAATAGGAACTTCATTTACAGCAAAAACAATTAGTTTGCGGTTTTCTCCTACTACGCCAATGCTGTTTCCAGTGATTTGTGTACATTTCGTAGCAGAGATATTGTCAGTAACGTTTAGTATCTGTTTGCCATTGCGTGTCTGTGACAATAATTGAGTTGCTTCTAAGCGGAAGCCGCGCCCATCTGATGCGGCTACAATGAATTGCTGTGTTTCATCCTGAGGATAAATAAAGAAAGAAATAACGTCTTCTTTTGCATCCATTTCTACCATCAGACGCAAAGGTTCGCCAACCCCTCTACCTCCTGGTAATTTATCACAGGGAAGGGTGTAGCTTTTACCTAATGACGTAAACAGGATAAGTTTATCGGTGCTTTCCGCGTGTAAAATATAACTTTCTTGATCACCTTCTTTGTATTTTATATCAGATGTATCCGTAAGGTGACCCTTAACAGTTTTTATCCAGCCTTTTTCAGAGCATACGATAGTGATGGGTTCTTTTTCGATAAAGTCAGTCAAATTAACCTGGATATCTTCCATTTCGTGATGGATGATGGAACGTCTTTTGCTTCTTGAATCTTTTTCAAAATATTTGCGCAAGCTTTCAATTTCTTTTTTGATGGCTTTATTTTGTAGTTTTGGATCGTCAATTAATTCTTGCTTTTGAGCATGCTCTGCGGTGAGTTCGTCAAACTCTTTGCGGAGTTCCATTTCTTCTAATTTACGTAATGAACGTAGGCGCATATTCAAGATAGCTTCTGCTTGTAAGTCATTTAGAGCAAAAGTTCTTATTAAGACGGATTTTGGTTCATCTTCTTCACGTATAATGCGAATTACTTCATCCAAGTTTAAATAAACGATTAGAAACCCTGAGACTAAATTTAAACGTTCTTCAATTTTCTTTAATCGATAGCGTGTTCTTCGATCAAGTACTTGAAGACGGTGAACCAAGTAAGCGTTCAAGAGATCTTTTAACTTCATAACCACAGGACGCAGGTTGTGATCAAGCACGTTCATATTTACACTGAAACGAGTTTCAAGTTCTGTATTTTTATATAAGAACTCCATAATCAGGTTGGCATCAACGGTAGACGATTTAGGTTCAATAATGATGCGAATATCTTCTGTCGACTCATCGCGAATGTCATTAATTAAGGGTAGCTTTTTTGCTTCGATTAGCTGTCCCAATTTTTCTAATAAACGGCTTTTCGGCGTGCCATAGGGGATTTCTGTAATTATAATTTGATATTTTCCACGTTCCAGATTTTCAGTGGTAAAGCTGGAACGAATCCTGAAGGTTCCTTTTCCTTCTGTATAAATGTCATTTAAAATTTTTTTATTTATATACAGTTGGCCACCTGTGGGGAAATCGGGACCTTTAAAATGTTCTAATATATGAGAAAGCTCAATTTCCGGTTTATTAATTATCGCTAATAAGGCATCGCAAATTTCAAGGATATTGTGAGGAGGAATGTTAGTGGCCATTCCTACAGCAATACCAGAGGCTCCATTAGCTAATAAATTAGGAAAGCCAGCGGGTAAAACTTTTGGTTCGTTAGATTCTCCGTCATAGGTATCTTTAAAGTCGATAGCGTTTTCATCTAATCCTTCAAAAAGCAGCATAGCAATATCTGTTAAGCGGGCTTCTGTATAACGCATAGCTGCCGCATTATCCCCATCAATGTTGCCGAAGTTACCTTGGCCTTCAATTAATGGATAACGCAGCGAAAAATCTTGTGCCAAACGTACTAATGCATCATAAACAGCGACGTCGCCGTGGGGATGAAATTTACCTATGACGTCTCCAACGACTCGAGCACATTTTTTAAACCCGGAAGTAGGATTAAGTTTTAGTTCGCGCATTGCAAACAGTAACCTACGATGAACGGGTTTTAATCCATCACGTACATCTGGTAGAGATCGAGACATAATCGTAGACAGGGCATAGGAAAGGTATTTTTCGCCTAAGGTTTCTTGAAATGAGCGTTCAATGATGTTCATGTAGTTATCTAAATTTATATGAGAAGTCTATGTTTTAAATACAACATACTATACCTTATTACTCCTCCTAATTCACTTGAAAAATAATAAAGCATTCTTATACTTAGGGTAGGGAATTTTTATCACATTATCTAAATCCAAATAAGCAGCTTTTTAAGGAGAGAGGTATGATGCATTTGAGAGCACGATTGTTAATTACAGGAATGATCAGTTTAATAGCGGGCGGATCGGTTGTTAATGGAGCCGATGAAGCGGTATCTGAAGCAGCAGAGAAAGGGTATGCAGAGAGTGGGACGCACACCCCTGTAAAAGCAGCAGCTGCATCTGCGGCAGAGGTAGATCCGACGCCTGGGCAGAAAGTGGCTGAACGGCAACGAGAAGTATTTGTTAGGGAGCGGTTTGAAGAGGTATTTGGCGCAGAGGTGATTGAGAGGTTGACGTGTTCCAAAGGCATTAGGTGGGATGTATTAATGGATACACATATATCTTTTCAGGATGCGACTAAAAGATTATCGATGCATAACATAAAAGAATTTTTAAGACAGCAATTACGATCTGCTACAGCAAATGATGCGTGTTTTAAAGAATTGCGTAGTGATGTGTTGGATTTGGCAGATCAAGTAACCTTAGTACACGAAGATCGACTTGAGGAACATGCGCGGAGATACTTTACGATCGGTCGATTTGAGGGGGCACGAGTAGAGCTTCGATCAAAAATTGATGGGGATCAGCTGGGGAGTATTGTGATCGTTAGACCTGTGGATGGACCTGCGGTAAAGTATTATGTGAAGACACATGCAGGCGGGGTGAAGACGGAGAAGAGCACGGGAGCGAAGCGATTAAACATAGCAGAGTTAATGGTGTATAAGGTATTGGAAGGGTTTGGCGTTGGGTGTGAGACGCACTTTTTTGGACGCGATGGAGAGCATTGTTATATTGCCACCCGAGATGCAGGAGCCGAGGGAGAATTTGAAGAATATTATAAGATCAAAGAGAATAAGGGAAAGTTATCTGAGATATGGGGGGCATTAAATGAAGTACTTGTCAATTTGATGGTGACAGAAGATGCTGAACGCGAGCGAATAGAAGCAGTCGTCGCTGAGGACCCTGTGGCACAGAATTTTCTGCGAGAGAGTATGAAAGTAGACGTATTGGCGCGATTAATGTTGTTAACAGACTTACAGACGAATGGAAGGAACTTTGGGTTTGTACACAAAGCGGGAGCATTCCCCGTATTAAGAGCCATAGATTTCAGGTTGCATGAGACAGATAATTTTAGACTTACGGAGCGAGATTTCGGAGGGTTTTTAGCAGGGAATGGATTGTTTCATTATGCCTCATCGGATAAGGCGGTACGATATGCGTTAAGAGAACGGTCGGAAAGTAAACGGTTGGAGTTAGGTCGAAAGATCTTTAGCGAAGAATTCAGGAATTGGTTGGATGTCCTAGAGAGGGCGAAAATGGATACGCGAGAAGCGTTATTAAGTTCAGGATTATCAGGAGATGAAGTTGAATTATTTATAGTTGAGTTAGAGGCACACACGGAAATCTTAAAGGAGAACTTTAGATTATTTGAAGAGATGTTGAGATCTTATAGGTAAAAAACATCTCTTTGAATTAACAGAAGAAAGAATATAATGTTTGTTTTTCATGGCGTTATTGTGGTTGTTGGATAGAAGCTTGCTTGAGTTCGTCAGACACATATAGTTAGTTAACTTGATAGTAAGAAGGGGTGCCATCTGGGGCACATGTTTGATATGCGCCCCAGTCCTCGGATGCATTCGAATTAAAAAAGCAAGTTTCATAATGTTTCTGCTTAGATCAATTGCTAACAAGGTATACTTTTCATATCCTTTTAGAGGACATGTGGAGAGGTGTAAAAGGTAATAGAAAAAGGGCCATAAATATTAAGCCCTTTAAAATTTTTATTCTAAGTTAAGGTTTTGTTTTTAGGGTAATGGTAAAGCTTCAAATTTCTTACCCTCTGGACGATGAATTAATAATAAGACAGATGGTTTTTTTTGAGCGATAGCTTGCTTTAATAAGCGTTCTACATCATCAATATTGGCAACGGGAATGTTATCCATTGCTTCAATAACATCACCAGCTCGAATATCGGGCTCTTCTTGGGTGATATCTGGGGAAAAATTTTCAATCAATACACCATTAGTTGTATGGGGAAAGCCATAATCTAATGCAAGTTTAGGTGTTAAGGTTTTTAAATATAAACCTACGGATTCTGCTTTAGAAGCGGCTACGCCAATTGCTTTATCCCCAGAAAAATGGATTATTTCCTCTTTTTCTGGTGAGGGTTGTAAAACCACAGAGAGTTTAATTATTTTTCCATCTCGTAAAACTTCTATAGGAAGAGCCGTATCAATCGGTAGTATTTTTATAACGTATCTTAAGGTGGCTGAGTTATCAATAATATGCCCATTTACACTTAAGATAATATCCCCTTGCTTTATTCCAGTTTTATGGGCGGCAGAATCTGAATTTACTTCTGAGATCATGGCGCCAGATAACTCTTTCAAGTTTTTGTATTTCATAAGTTTTTCATCAAGGTCTTGGGCTTGTACCCCTAGAGAACCCCGAGATTTTACAGTTTTATTAGCTGCAATTTCTTTTATAGCGCCTTGAATTAATTTTTCGGGGACGCAAAAACCAACACCTACGCTATGTTCATCATGCCCAAAATTGCTTGAAGATATACCCACTACTAAACCATTTTCATCAGTTACTGGGCCACCAGATAGGCCGGGATTTAAATTACCATCTAGCTGGATAAGATTTCGTGTAATGCCATCTGGAAAATTTCGCGTAGACATAATTAAATCATTTACGCTTATATTTCGATTAATAGCGGATACAAAACAACTTACAATACTATTATCAAAACCTAACGGGTGCCCAAAAGCATATAATATATTTGTGGGTTGAACTTTTGTAGAATCTCCCCATGTTATGGTTGGGAATTTTGTCCCTTCGATTTTTAATACAAGTAAATCAAAAAATCGGTCATATCCTACAATTTTAGCGTCATACGTTTTCATATTAGATAACGTAACAGAAATTTTTTGGATATGAGCGCCTTCTTCACCTAGTACATGAAGGTTAGTGGCGATGTAGCCATCGGCGGAAAAGATAAACCCCGACCCATATACAACTTCCCCAGCAATTTTGTCGCCTTTACGAACAAATTGCATATACGTGTTATCAGGGTTAATCGTGTTATCTAAAGATCTGGAAACATTTACCCGCACCACTGCATCTAACACCTTTTTTGCGGCAGGGTACGTAATATTGCCTAATACCGATGGTAATAAAGAGATAATAATTAAATGTTTGAAAATAAATTTCATGATGTTTGCTTTGCTTATAACCCTTGTAATGCTTCAGAATCTGTACTTAGATACAGTGGTGTGTCTGCATCAATAGATTCTTGTAGTAAACGCATGCGTTGAACAAACTCTGCAAAGTTTTTATCTTGTCCATAGGCTTGCGTTAAAAGTTTAGTTGCTGTTGCTTCTGCATTTCCTTCTAGTATCATGGCTTCTTTACGTGCTCCTGACAAAATATTCATTACTTGCTTATCAGCGTCTGCCTTGATAACTAAGGCTCTTTCTTCGCCTTCTGCTCGTAATAGTTTTGCTTCTCTTTCACGATCACTTTTCATGCGATCAAATATAGCTTTGCTGTTTTCAGAAGGAAGGTCGGCTTTTCGAATGCGCACATCGATTAGTTCAATACCAAATTCTGCGACAGCTTCACGAACACCTATCACAATATCATTAAGGATTTGTACGCGTTTGATTGACAATAATTCACTAAGTGAGCTTTTTCCTAAGGCGCTTTGTAATCTACCCATAATAATTGGCACCAATCGATTTTGAGCATTTTGTTCATTTCGCACTGACTTAAAAAATTTTAGAGGGTCAGCTATACGATAGCGCGTATAAGAATCTAGCACTAAAAATTTTTGGTCGCCCAACGTAATTTTCCTGGGAGGTAAGTCATAGCTTAACAACCTGCGGTCAATTTTTACTATACTTTGTATGAAAGGGACTTTAAATGTTAAGCCAGGTTCCTTAATTGTACGTACATATTCACCAAATTGCAATACAATGGCTTGTTCTGTTTGCATTACAATAAAGGCCGACTGAAAGAATATAAATAAAGCAGCTAAAATCAGAGCGCTGTAATAGTGTAATTTTGACATCTAGCGTTTTCCTTCTTTTCTATTCTTACGGTCTGCATTTTTTAGGTCGAGATGAGGTAAAATACCCCCTTTTATAATGGCTCTATCAAAAATTTGTTTGTTTTTGTTTCCGGATAATATTTCTGCCATTATTTCATAGTACATACGTTTTTTATTTAGATCAGGATCCTTTTTATATTCTTCATACATAGCCTTAAAACGATCGGCACGACCCTTTGCTAAGTTAATTGTTTGTGTTGCTTTTGCTTCTGCTGACTGTACTATTTTTGCATGTTCACCCCGAGCCCTTGGGATTTTGTCGTTGGCATATGCTAATGCTTCGTTGACAACTTGTTCTTGGAATGTCTTTGCGCGTTGTACTTCTGTAAATGAATCTGCAACCGGCTGAGGTGGGAGTGCTGTATGTAATTCAACGTTAACTACCCGGATACCAATTTGATATTTATCTACTAACAATTGCAAGTGTTTTTGTACGTGGCTATTCATTTCACTCCATCCTGCACGTGAAATTATAGGAGCTGTTTTAGTTTGGCCAATAATTTCTCTTAGTACGCTTTCTGCCGCAACTTTTAAGGTGTCTATGGGGTTTTGAGAAATTAATACAAACTGCCTTAAATCTTTAATTTGCCAAGATAAGGACATTCCAATATGCAGAATATTTTCGTCGCCTGTTAACATGATATATTCATCTGCAGATGGAAAGTTTTGCGAACCGCTGGGCACACCAATATCCATACGATGAATTGTGCCAGTAGGTACCTTTTGTACAATTTCAATTGGGTAGGGTAAATGGTAATTTAATCCTTCTCCATCAGTGCGCACCCATTTTCCAAAACGTAAAACAAGGGCTTGTTCATAAGGGAACAGTTTATAAAATCCTGAAGCAAGCCAAATGCCAACAGGAATAAGTAAGATAGCAAACAATAACGACTTTTTCGGTGGTTTGCTTTTTCCCACACCTCCACCATTTTTGTTTTTTCCACCAAAAATATCATTTAGTTGTTCAAATATACGATTTAGGTCAAAACCATCTTTGTTTTGGTTTCGTTTTCCCCATGGGTTGTTATCAAATGACATACCATACCTTTTAACCATTGCTGTCAGAAGATTAGAAGCTTTAAAAATTTTTTGCAAGATAGAAATGAAAAAAGGGCCCGAAGGCCCCAAAGTGTGACTTTATGTCATAGGATAAAACATTACCAATCTAAATTAAAAGATAATGCAAGTTCAGGCGTAAAGGCTTGAGAATGCCCATACAATATCCATGAGGCCGAGAAGAACCCACAAGATACAGGCAAGGTGGCCTGAAGTTGTACACCATATCCTTTGTTAAGATGTGATAAGGATAAGGCATATGTTTCATCGTTAATAGATACCGTACGGTTGCCTAAAGCTTTATACACATCCACAAATGTATTGATGCCCAAATGGATAGGTAAGTTACCCATTTGATTAATGGTAGTTTCAGCACCTATATTACACATAACACGGTGTTGAAGGGCATTAGGTGTATGGATTTTTCCTAAGGCGGTAAGTATATTGCCTGAACGTTGATCCGACATATATGTAATCCCCATGTTCCATGCAGAGGCTTTCCATCCTAATCGTGTACCATAGGAAGAACCGCGCATGTTGGTAAACGCATCCATAGTTAGCTTTGTATTGTGTAGATGAAAGCCATAGGTATACGCTTCAGGGGGATGATGTATTAAATGTTTAGGCATTGCCATGCTAATTCCCGCATGCCAACCCTGGCTAAGGGACATATTCACTCCTGTAAGGTGTTGGTTAACCGAGTCATGGGCGATTGACCATACACCTGTATCGACTGCGGCTGTATTTGTATACATTCCAGCAAAGTCCATCGGAAGAGGCGTGCTTACAGATAGGTAGCTTTCAGCAGTTGCTGCATTTAATGCAGTTACAGCCGTATCCATATCCATGACCACTAAACGTGACCCAACCTTGCTGCTGGAGCTTTTTAATAAATGATCAGACAGTTCGTGGGCAGCTGGGGTAAGATGGCTTATAGCACTCATGGGAGTGGTGTTGCTTCGAGAGCTTAATGTTAGTGTAACAGACCTTGCGACTGAATTTTTTTCTATTTTAAAAGTAGCTGCAAATGTTGCCGCTGATTTAGCCACCCCGTCACCACTGATAGTACCATTAGTTGCACGAATTAATGTGATTGAGGATCCTTCAGCAATGCTATCGGCTAACGAACTTACAGTAACGTTAAGGGTGTCTGTTAAAATAATATTTCCAGCATTTAGTAAAGGTGTGGCCGTCGATTGATCCCAAATTACATGAATTGGAGATTCAGAACCAGCTGTATATGTATCAACTTTAAATGGGGCGCTGGTTTTTAATTCCAAGGTTCCTTTGTTGTGTTTCAGTGTGCTAATATGAGCAGCTTCACCTTCAGAGGTTAGTGTCATACCTGAAGTTAGGTTTAAATGATCCACAGATCCTGCAATGATAAATCTGCCTCCTGCCACCCAAGGAAAGCGCACATGACGTTGAGCTTTTAAATCATTTATGCTGATACCATATTGATCCGTAGCTTCGCTATTATAAGTTAGGCGCTCTCCACCTGTTAAACGTGCTCCGGGTGCCACATATAAGGTATGTGTGTTGACAGATCCACCTTCTTCAATATTTAATATGCCGCTGTCTGTTGAATTAGATTCTAATCTTAAAGCAAGCGTAGAAAGCGCACCTTCAGATCTAACTATTAAATTTGCTTTTTTCAGATCTAAGGCTGCTAATTTTAATTTTTGATCAAGATATGTCCTTGTTGTTTGTGTTGCAGAGCCCCAAGCATCTAAGAAAACGGCGTTTGTTGTTGTTGTATCCGGAATACGCTCCAGCCCTTTCTTGTCTGAAATGCGGTGCGATTCATGTGTATATTTATCTAAATGTGCATGGTTATCCGCAGCATGTATTACATCTTTATATTCTGAGATATGATCTCCGCTTCCTAAATCCAGCACTTCTGTCGTTGTTGCTGTATGAAAAACATACAGTGTTGATGATAATTGGGGGTGCGTATGATTATCTTTTGGCGTATCCTTATTATCATTAGAAGAGTCATCTTTTGATATCAGCCAAATACCGCCGGTAACAGCAACTGCGCTTAATCCTAAACCTAATCCCCACCCCCAGGCAACAGCAGAAGGTTGACAACACTTTTCGTCGGCTGCTTTTTGGGCCTCTTGTGCGGCTTGGGTTGCTTTTTCTTTTAAATTTTGAGCATCCTGAGCATTTTCTTTTCCATAAATATCAAAGGCGCCGCTATGGGATGCTTCTAGTGCCTTTTGAGCAGCTGCTTGTGCGGTATCGCAGTCAGTACACGAAGCTTTTGCTTTTTCGGCATTTAATTCAGCTTCATGGACTGCTGCTTGTGCATCATCATGCGAAGTTGCAAAGACAGAGTGTATATTCCCCAATGATAACGAGCTAAACAACAGTAAACCTCGTAACGTTTTATAAGTATTATTCTTTTTCATTTTTTATAACCTGTTTTTATTATTTTATGTTCCAACATACTTTAGTTATACTTATCAATATGAAACTAGTCGTCATCTCCTGGCTCTATATCTCCGCCAGCTCCCCCAACGCCGCCAGCTCCTTCTCCTATATTAAACATAAAGGCTTGTGCTTCTTCGATAATGTCAAATACGTAATTGGTGTTGCTTGCAGATGTTATAAATATAGTGTACACGCCAGGTTCAGCTCCACCGAAATCGTAACCAATGTTGAATGTAGCCTGACCGTCTTCAGTTGTAACATCTTCTGCAATTAGTTGTGCTTGAAGTACCAAAGGATCATTTCCTTCATATCCATCAGGATAGTTTCCGAATAAGACGTCATAATTTATATCAAATGTAATGTCTATAGGATTATTGGCCCCATCTCCAACCAAAACAGTTATAGGGCCTGGGTTTAAAGGAGGCACAAACGCTACCTGTACAGGTATTGGATTAACTGTAAGTTCTGCATTGCCTGTTGCATCACCTTCTGTTACATGAACAGTATATGTTCCTGCATCAAGGCCCCGAATCAGAATTTCAGTAGGGATTCCAGCTGTAAGGGACAGAACTCCAGCACCCAACCAGTTTGCGCCATTATTAATACTGAATTCATATCCAACAACATTATTTTGTGCGTCTCTAATTTCTAATGCTACGTCATCTAGGGTTGTGGGTGAAGTTATTGTCACAGTAGAATTAGCGCCATACATTACGGCATCACCTGCCAAAACTTCAATGTTCTGTTGAGGTGCAGGTGCTATATTTTCGACAGACACCTCATATGTGCCTGTAGCAGGATCATAATTATAATGTTCACTATAGCCCTGTTCACCTTCTGCTGCTTCAGTAATGCTAACATCTATATTGTATTGTCCGCTAGGATCAGCCTCCATCATGTCTTGGCTAGCTATATTGAAACTAAAGTTTGCATTTCCGTCTTCATCGCCCTCTACTTCTACAAAGATTGTTCTTGTAAGGACTTGGAAGCCATTCGCCGTAACCGTGTATATAATTGGAAGCGTAATAAGCACTCCGGGGGTTAAGCCCGTTACAGTACCTGTTACTGTGAATGAGTCACCTAAATTAATCTCTGCAGGATTTTGATTGTTCAAATTGACAACTATATCGTTTTCTGTAGGCACTGCAGCCGTAATTGTTGCTGTAATTGTGTCAATAGGCGCAAGGGTATAGTTACTAGCCTGCTGACCTGATAAGTTCACTGGATCAATAATAACTTGATGTGTACCTGCTGTGCTTCCCGCAAAATGAGCATCACCTTCAAATTTTACCTCATCCCCTTCTAAAACACCATCTAATGTAACAGCCCGAATAACCGCATCAGTTTCGCCGTCATAAACTTTGTCATCTATGGTAATCGTGGCTGTTACAGTTCGGGATAATATTGTACCTGTTAAGGTGCTATCAAGTGTGTAGTTTTCAGCAGCTGTTCCTTCTAATGTATATCCAAAAACCAAAACAGTTTTATTGCTTCCTGCATTAGCAGAGTTGAATCTGGCGATTGGTGTGCCAGCTAATGTCACGTATTCTTCTTCACCTGCAATTATTCCATCTAATGTAGGTGTACCGTTGATTACAGCTGAAGTACCTTTGTCATATGTTCTATCTTCAACAGTAATACCGTTGATACGTAATGATCTCGGCTTAATAGTTGCTGCAGAAGATATAGCAGGAAGGGTATAGTTACTAGCCGTATCACCAGTTAATACTAAACCCGAGATGAAGACATCCTGCGTCCCTGCATCTTTAGAGCCAAAAGTAGCTGTTACTTTTGCAACGTCTAAGATTACGTCGTCATCATAGGCTATACCATTTAAAATTGCCCCCCCTGAAACTGCAGCGGTAGTAGTTCCATCATATTCCTTGTCACCTACGGTAAGCCCACTAACGCTTAATTCTTTGGGTTTAATAGTAATAAACGTGGATGCGGTTAATTCATTTGCGGTTACATCTATTATATAATCACCCGCAGATAGTTGTTGAAGAGTAAAAGTATTTTCACCGTTGTTAAAAGAAGATTCTGATGAAGTTGATATCCAGTCTGAATCATTCAATTTGGCTGTGTAGGAATCTGATTCAGTTTTTCCATCTGCAGGTGTAATTTGTATGGTGCCACTGCTTTCGGTAGAAGCATTAATGATAACCTTTGCTGCTGAACCATAGATGATTTCTATAGGGGGTGAAACTGTAAGTATAAATTTTTCCACAGAGCTAGTGCCTGTAAGAAACGTGCCATCTGTATTTCTTTCTACCAACCAATTAGGATATAACGGCGTGATTTTTGATTTCATAATATACTGTTCATGGGGCATTCCAGGTGAATCTTTTAGCCATGCTTTTAGTTTATCTAAAAAACTATGCAGAATTTCATGTGGGTCATTATGATCTTCGCTGTCAAGATGTTCTTCAATATGATTCATACCATCAACATGGGCACATATTCCCGACAAAATTATATGCATGGTGGAATCACTAATATTCGGAAAAGTTTTTTTTACCTCAGAAGCAATATGCGCGCGTTCATTTTCCTTTTGTTTTCTTGGACCTTGGCTGATAGTTTCTGCTTGGATCGTTGTAAGATAATCCTGATAATGATCAATCGTCGTTGAGTGAGCAATTTCTGCATGAGTAGTAAAAACTGCTAAAGGAAAGCAACCGCAAAGGGCAGACTGTATTAAAAGTTTAGAACGCATTATTTAAACTCCAAAAGAAATTTATATTTTATTTATTGGTATAAGATTAACAAATAATGGTTATCTTTAGATTAATGAACAACCAGTTGTTTCGGGGGAATTTTTATGGAATGAATAAAGTTATTTTTCTTTGTTGTAAAATTTTAAGTTTTTGTTAAATATCATACTTTAAAGAAGCCAATAAAAAAAATATCAGAAATTTGTATTTTATTGCCCGATATTTACAATAAATAACCTTTGAAGGAGCTGTATAATATAGTTAGTGATGGCTAGGTTATCAGATATCCCACAACATATTCCTGTGTTGTTATACATTAGGGATAAAATTATCAGATAAATCTTGTTTTTATATTAATATGATTCATCTATATAACTAGGTGGAGATAAGCTAATATTTTTTATCTCGTGCTTCCGCCTTTTTACTTCGGGAAGTTTCCTTTCTTAAGTCCCTTTTATCTGATTCAGCTAAACGTTTGCGAATTTCTCTTCGGGCTTTATTAGATCTTGCTTTAGCAAGCGTCTTTTTTGTTCGCACAATTTTTTTTCTACCTAATTTTCTTTTATTCAAAGCGGTTTCAAACCACTCGGCGCGATCTAATGCTTTGTCCATAAAATAGCCAGCTGAATTAGTATCCTCTTCTTTGGGTTCAGGCGTTTCTTTAGAATCGCTATAATAGCTTTGATCATCATAATCAGCAGTTGACTTTTGAGAGTTTGTTTCTTCATCATCGGCTTCATACCCTGAGTCTTTATAAGATGCAGATCCTAGCTCAACAGCATATGAACTTCCTCCGGTGGTAGACATATCGATCACTGTAGTAGCTGCAGCATTATTTATAGATAAGCAAGCACCTGATAATATTAATGTACTAATCAAACAATTTTTTAATTCCATTATTATTCCTTTTTGTTTCTAATATTGTTAGATTATCTCAATTGCGATAGCGACTCCTTCTCCTCCTCCAATACATAAAGCAGCGATGCCTTTTTTTAAATTGTAACGTTCTAAGGCGTGTAATAGTGTTACCACAACTCTGGCGCCCGATGCACCTAAAGGGTGACCTAAGACAAGTGCTCCACCATGTGCGTTTATCTTTTCAGTGGGAATGCTTAAGTCTTTAATGGCTGCTAATGGGACAACAGCAAAAGCTTCATTGATTTCAAATAAATCAACATCGCGTACTGTCCACCCTGTATCTTGTAAAACTTTATTAATCGCATTTACAGGTGCTGTGGTAAACCATTGAGGTGAATGGGAATAAGTAGAATATGCGCGAATAATTGCACGTGGCTTGACGCCTAATGAGCGGGCACTTTCTTCAGACCCCAACAATAAAGCTGCTGCACCGTCTGAGATAGGACTTGCGCTGGCCGCAGTAATGCTTCCATCTTTTTTAAATGCAGGACGTAGAGATGGAATTTTTTCAGGTTTAGCTTTTCTTGGTCCTTCGTCACTTTCCATAGTATATGGAGTTCTACCTTCAATAGTGATAGGAACAATTTCTGATGAAAATAAACCGGATTCTAAAGCTTTTTGTGCTTTTTGAGTAGATTCATATGCGTATGCATCTTGCTTCTCTCGGCTAAATTGATATTTTTCAGCTAAACGTTCTGCCAATACCCCCATAGATAACCCTGGTTCATAAGCATCTTCAAGCCCATCGAATGCCATATGGTCTAACATTTTAGTATGTCCATATTTATATCCTTGGCGAATTTTAGGCAAAAGATAAGGGGCATTACTCATGCTTTCCATACCGCCTGCGATACCTAAATTAATACGGCCTAACTGAATACTGTCTGCAGCCATCATAATCGCTTTTAAGCCAGATCCACAAACCTTGTTAACTGTACTTGCGGCAATATGTTCTGATAAGCCAGCGTTTAAAGCGGCTTGGCGGGCAGGGGCTTGTCCTAAACCTGCAGGTAATACACATCCCATTACAATTTCTTCAATAGAATTTGAGGCAATGCGGTGTGTAATAGCTTTGATAGGTTCTATACCCAAATCAACTGCGCTTTTAGAACTTAATTCTCCCATGAAAGAGCCCATGGGAGTACGTTTTGCATCAAATATATATACCTTTTTCATTTCTTTGTACTTACTTTTAAAAACAACTGATCCCATCCTAAGCGAGAGAGTTTAAACGAAACGTTAATCCTTTTTTGTTTTGTTAGATTTTGTTTTTAATTCTTCTTTTAAGGGCGTCCTATCAGAGATCTTATTCCCTGTGATAATAGCATTGCGCATTTGATCAAATAAATCATTCATGCTGGATGGCGAGTGAGGAATCAAAATAGTATTTTGGTTGCTGTGAAGCCCTAGATCTTTAATAGTATCAAAATATTGGGCCATCATAATTAATGTCATTGCATCTCTGGGGCTGCTATCACCAATTTGTCTTTGGAACTCATCTAAGGATTCTCTTAGACCATCCATGATAGCTCGACGTTGTCCCGCCATACCTTTTCCTTGTAGTATCTTGCTTTCAGCTTCAGCTTCAGCTTGTTTTACTTTTAGAATCTTTTCTGCTTCACCTCGTTCCATAGCTGCCACACGTAAACGTTGTGCTTCGTTAATTTCATTCATGGCAGTTTTTACGCGAGTGTCAGGGTTGATATCGGTTACTAAAGCTTTGATGATATCATATCCAAAATCATTCATTACTTCTTGCAATTCTTCCTTTACTGAAATCGCGATTTCATCCTTTTTAGAAAACACATCATCTAGATTAATAAGAGGAACACGGGCTCGAATAACATCAAATACGAATGCTTGAATTTGTGCATCAGCATTATCTAAAATATAAAACGCTTCATATACTTTGTTAGGCAGTACGCGATATTGAACAGATGCAACAATATCAACAAATACGTTATCTAATGTTTTAGTTTCAACGGCCACATCCAGCTGTTTTATACGCAAGCTAACGCGTCCCTGAATACGATCGATAAATGGTATTTTTATATTTAAACCAGCTTGAGCTGTTCTTAAAAAACGACCAAAACGTTCAATAATTGCGCTGGACTGTTGATCCACAATAAATAAAGAAGAAAGTATAATCACGGCCAGCAAAACTAATACAATGATAATAATTGAAAGGGTGATATCCATAAGAATGCTCCTGTAAAGATTTAAGATAGTATACCAAACCTTAGTTAGCAAAAAATAGAATAAATTGCTTTATACTTTTTTATAAAATGATATATATCAATGCTCTTTGCTTGTAAGTTATTAGTTTATGCCTATAATAAGCAAAGAATTAAGTGAGAAAAAATGTCTGATACCCCTTTAATTTCCTTACGTAATATTCATGTACAGTTTGGTTTAAAAGTGCTATTTCACGATGTCACATTAAACGTATATCCTAAAGACCGTATTGCACTTGTAGGTCGCAATGGTTCTGGAAAGACTACTTTATTTAAAACTTTAATGAATCAAATAGAGTTAGACGAAGGTGAGATTTTTATACAACCTGGTACGCGCATAGGCTATTTGCCACAACAGATGAACTGGCCTTCCGGGCAAAGTGCCTTGGATCTGGTAATGTCTGGTATTGATCAGGCCTCAACTCATGATAAAGATATGACCTATTATGCAAAAGCAATGCTGGATAAATTTCAAGCTAATCCAGACTGGCTTGTAGATAATACATCAGGAGGAGAGCGACGTAGAGTAGCTTTGGCGTATGCATTTGCTTCTAATCCAGATGTCTTACTGATGGACGAGCCAACAAACCACCTGGATATAGATATGATTGAGTTTTTAGAAAAAGAATTTCAAGCTTTTCCAGGGGCGATTGTGGTTATTAGCCATGACCGCGCATTTTTAAAGCAAGTTTCTCACAAAACATGGTGGTTGGATCGAAAAACAATTAAAGAGTTAAATCGAGGATATGGCCATTTTGAAACGTGGTCGACTGAACTTTTAGATAATGAAGAAAAAGCGCTTGAGCGTATGGATAAAAAGTTAGATCAAGAGCTTTATTGGTTGCATCGCGGGGTAACAGCCCGCCGTAAGCGAAATCAAGGGCGTTTAGCTCGTTTAAACCAATTAAGAGCAGAGCGAGCGGCTGTATTAACAGGTGTAAAGAAAATTAATGTTACAGCAAGCCAAGATGAAACAAGTGGACGCTTAGTAATTGAGGCAAAACAAGCTTCTAAGACCTATATAGATATCGCTGGTAATGAGCGTCAGATTATAAAACCTTTCTCTACAAAAATATTACGAGGGGATCGAATCGGAATTTTTGGGCCGAACGGTTCTGGAAAATCTACTTTAGTACAGCTATTACTAAAAAAGATTACACCCACCAAAGGTACGATACGTTTGGGCACAAATTTATCCGTGGGTTATTTTGAACAAAACCACCATGACTTAAAAGAAAAGGAAACGTTGTGGTCTACATTATGTCCAAATGGTGGCGACCATTTGATGGTGGGTGGCAGACATCGACATGTTGTTGCATATTTAAAAGACTTTTTATTTGATATTGACCAAATAAAATCACCGGTGGGCAGCTTGTCTGGAGGTGAGCGAAATCGCTTAGCGTTATCACGTATTTTGGCCCAAAACACGAATATCTTAGTGTTAGATGAGCCCACTAATGATTTGGATTCTGATACATTAGACTTATTAGTGGATATTTTAAGTGACTATGAAGGAACATTAATTGTGGTTAGCCACGATCGAGATTTTTTAGATCGTTTAGTCACAAGTACGATTTCTATTTTACAAGGTGGGGAATTTATGGAATTTGCTGGGGGGTATTCTGATTTTATATGGCAGCTGGAAAATGGCGAAAAGAGTTTTCTTCGTGCCCCGAAGCCGGTAAAGAAGCTACCAGCAAAGACCAAAATTCATACTAATTCAGCGCCAGTACCAAGGGTGTTTGGTTTTAAGCAACAGCACCAATTAAAAGAGTTGGGTGAGGTTATGGAAACCTTGAAAAAACAAATTATACGTTGCGAAGATGAATTAGCAGACCCAGCTTTATTTCAAAAAGATGCTGAAAAGTTTCATAAACTTTCTGAAAAGTTAAATCATTGCCAAACTAAATTATTAGAAGCAGAAGAGCAGTGGTTAGAATTAGAATTATTAAAAGAAGAAGCTGAAGGATGAAAGAGCAAAGGGTTAATTTAACGCAAATAGAAACTGTGGCTATTAACTTTATGTCTAAATTGCAACCTGGTGATGTAGTATATATGCAGGGAGATTTAGGAGCAGGAAAAACTACGTTTGTGCGTGCTGCTATCCAATCTATATTAGGGTCAGATGAACCTGTGCCGAGCCCAACTTTTACATTAGTACAAACGTATGATACTTTAAACGGGCCTATTTATCATTATGATCTTTATAGATTAGTAGATCCTGAAGAGGTCTTAGAGCTAGGAATGAATGAAGCATTTCATAAAGGAATAACATTTATTGAATGGCCTCAACGTATGGGGAATTTACATGACCCAAATCATTATATCGTTAGTTTAGAGGCTGCCAAGAATAGTGGTGAGCGTTTATTAAAAATAATTTGCCCTTAAGATAAGGTGAGGTAAACCACGTCCTGCGATATTGACGACCATTTGTTAACTAAAAGAAAAGGATAAAAAACCTTTTTATTCTTTCCATTAATCAGCTTCGCTGGGAGCTAGAAGAGAAGCATGCTGGAGTGCGGTTTTTTCTGCAGTGTAAAAAATTGGCCATCAAATTATTATCATGGTCCTTACCACGTTCGGTTTCTCTAGAAAGATACTGGAGATATTATTTTCTATAAATAACAAGCGAATAACAACTGGGTGTTGTCATATGTAGCTTGTAAATAAATTTTCTTTTTTTGTAAAAGGGTAAGAGGAGGTTTATGATAAAAAATGCGAGATGTTTTATCATAAACCTCAAGAGTTTCTACAAATTCTTTCATTTACTTGTCATAGATCAGCTGTTGAATATTCACTTTACTTTAAAGTTTAGGAACCGGTATATTGTGCAAGTCTTCTATCATTGAATGTTCTTGTGTTTTTGATAAAAACCCATGGTCAAGCGTTGCTTGAGTAAAACTAAGAGAAGAACGAGAGGGGGGGACTCACCATGCAAAAGGTTAGTTAAATAATATTGCTAATTGGCTATTTAATAAAACATGCAGAACCTAAGGGGCCCCTGTAAGCAATGTTATAAACATAGAAGAGTAGAGAAGCCAGAGTTTATTAAGTTTATTGAGGAAATCCCCTAAATCTTATAGCCCTTAGTATAGGGAATGGATTAACGTCCTAGCTTCAATCTTTTTAAGATTTAAAAAAATTTCATTTATCATAAAAATCTATGTAAACATTATTTTTAATATCCATAAACATATAATTGAATATCCTGCTGCAACAATATCATCTACCATGATACCTGTAGCCTTTGAAAATTGACTACCATCTTCAAAATACTTTTCGATTCTTTTTATTGGATAAGGTTTTAAAATATCAAAAACGCGGAATAGAAGAAAAGCCAGAAACCAAAAACGAATATCTGTACCAGCAACCCATAATACGATCCATTGTCCTACAACTTCATCGATTACAATAAAGGATGGGTCTGCATCAATAGTGGTGAATAATACAAAATAGGTGGTAATCGCACCTAAGATAAAAGCTATTAATGTAGAGATCATTAACCCCTTTAAACCAAATGCTAAATAAAGTAGGGCAGCTACGGGCATTGCCATTAAAGATCCCCATGTACCGGGCATTTTGGGCCATAGCCCAACTCGGAACCATGTTGCAATCCAATATGAAACAGAATTAATTACATTCATTTAAAATCTCCTTGCTGGTTGTTTAGCATATCAGTAATTATCTTGCTTAATTTTTCAGCACTTGGAATACCTGGAATTTCTGTTCCATTAATAAACAAAGTAGGTGTTCCATCAATTATAACACATTCTTGAAAATCCAGACTTTCTTGCAGAACTGCTTCATAATTAGCTTCCGAAAGATTTGTTTGAATAATGTCATCTGAAATACCGCAAGCCTTTAAAGTTTGTATTATTTGTTCTTTATTATCTCCTTCTGTCCAGCTTGACGCTTTTTCCATAATTAATTCAAATATCTTTAATTTTTCTTCATCTGTACATGGAGACGTCGCCGCCATTATATATAATGTATCAATATCCATGACGTAGGGTACAAAAGTCCAATATACTTGATTAGTATCTATAAATTGACTTTGTATAATAGGAAAGTGGTGTTTATAGAACATTAGGCAAGAAGGGCAGGCAAACGAAAAAAATTTATATATTTGAATGGGAGCTTCTGAGTTGCCAAAAGATAGCGTGTATTTTTTATAATAATCTGGCAGTGTAAATATTTGTTTTTGTGCGATAGAAATAGATACAGTAGGATTTTGGTTCCCAGTAACGGAATGATAGTATATTACTAAAATAATAACGGCTATACTGTGAAAAAAACTGCGCATATTAATTAATTCTTTTATTTATTATTTTACTACAGATTTAAAACCTTTCGCTACTACAAATAGTTCGCGAGAATCTTTTCGACTTGAGGGAGGCTTTACGTGTTGGACCTTTTCAAAGTGCTGTTTTAATGTATCAAGTAGTTGTTTTTCACTGCCACCTTGTAAAACTTTAGCTACAAAAAAACCACCAGAAGAAAGTGTCTTCAACGCGAACTCTAACGCGATTTCTGCTAAACCCATGATTCTCAAATGGTCGGTTTGCTCATGCCCCGTAGAAGCTGGAGCCATATCACTAAGCACACCATTTACGGGACCAGTTAATAAGCTTGCAAGTTGTTCTTGTAAAGCTGGATCTAGAAAATCACCTTGTAATAATGTAGAACCAGGGATTGATGGCGATACTTCTTGTAAATCAATCCCAATAACCTGTCCTTGTTTTCGTTCATTAATTTGAATGCGTTCTACACATACTTGTGTCCACCCACCCGGAGCACACCCTAAATCAACTATGCGCATACCAGGGATTAAAAGTTTACACTTATCATCTATTTCAATTAGTTTGAAAGCAGCTCTTGAACGGTAACCATGTTCTTTGGCAGCACGTACATATGGGTCATTTAATTGACGAATTAACCAACGTTGTTGGGATACGGTTCGTCCTTTTGCTTTTGCTAAATGAGCACTTTCCCGACGCTTTTGCACAGGTTTTTTAAATGTATGTTTGGGCGGTGTTTTGTCATCAGACATTTTGTTGTTTCCAAGCTGCTTCAACTGTATTTTGTAATAAATGTGCGACTGTCATTGGGCCCACGCCTCCTGGGACAGGGGTAATGTAACCAGCTTTTTGAAATACACCTGAATCTATATCTCCTACAAAAACAGAAGATCCTGTGTCATTAATGATCCGCGTACTTCCTACATCAATTACCACAGCCCCTTCTTTTATATGATGTGCGTGCAAAAGTTTAGGAATTCCAGCAGCTATTACAATAATGTCAGCCTCTTTCGTAAACTTTTCCCAGTTTTCAGAATAGCTATGTATGTGTGTCACTGTACAATTTTCTTGTAATAATAAGGCTGCCATTGGTTTTCCTACAATTAAAGAACGGCCAATAACTACTGCACTTTTACCAGACAAAGATACAGGTAATGTTTTTAAAAGAGTTAAAATGCCTTTTGGGGTACAAGGGATAATGCCTGCTCGGTTGCTGTGTAGAGCTCCTATATTAGCTAAGTGTAGGCCGTCTACGTCTTTTTCGGGAGATATTCTATCAATTAGAGTATTTGCGTTTAAGTTACCAGGTAAAGGTAGTTGAATAATAATACCATGGATATCTTTTCTACAGTTAAGGTTATCTATAACTTTAATTATAACATCTAATTTTTCATCTGTTTCAAATTGAACTAATTCGGCGTGAATGCCAATTTCTGCACAACGTTTTAATTTGATATTTACATAAGCTTGGCTTGAAGGGTTATCACCTACAATTACAATAGCAAGGCCTGGCTTTATTTTATACGTATGAAGAAATTTAACAGCTGAAGTTTCCACCTCTTTACGTACGGTAGTAGATATTGCATGCCCATTAATAAGAATTGCTGTCATATTAGCTTAAATATAGTTGTAATGTTTTAACAATGTTTCGTAATACATGGACCAAAAATATCCCTATAACAGGAGAAAAATCTAACCCTCCAAATGTGGGAATGAACCTACGGATATGATATAGAGCCGGATCCGTAAAACGATTTATAGTATTAATCAGAACGAATACACCACGATTATAGGTGTTTAGTATGTTTAAAGCAGCTAACAGGTTTAATATAACTGCAATGATAATCAAAAACTGATAAAACCATAGTAAGCCATCAATAAGTTCTAAAAAAGGGATTAATAGTATTTGATTCATTGTTTGTGTCCTTTATACATTCCAAGAGTTAATTTACCACAGCGCTTATTGGTCTTCTAATAGGTAACTTTTTGCGCATATATATATACATTGGAGCTCCCGATACTACCACAATACTTGATAACACTAGCATTTTAATTCCTGCTCCGTAAAGGGTCCAAAGTGTATAAAAAGATCCTAAAATTAATAGCAAACCATCTATTCTACTCGGAAATACACCTTTGCGAATTAAAGCACCGAAAGCAAACAACATTACCACAAAAAGCAATAAAATAGTGGTTGTTGCTAATTCAGCAATAAATGCAAATTGTTCACTTAGGTCGGGATCAAACGTCATGGTTAATATTCCAGTCATGCATATAGCCGATATAATAATACCATAGGTGGGGACACGACGATTGGATTGATGAGCAAAAATTTTGGGAAATAAACCTTGTTTAGCTGCCCCAAAAGGGATTTGGCCTACGACAAGCATCCAACCATTTAATGTACCAATACAACAAATTACTGCAGCTGCCGCAACAACGTTACCCCAAAATAAACCGCCGAAGACTCTATCTGCGGCCATAGCAAAAGGAGCGTGAGAGGCAGCAAGATCTTGGTGGTCAACTGCTCCCAATAACGCAATATTACCAATAATATATATAGCCGCTGCTATTAAAGTTCCATATACGGTTGCTTTTGGAATGGTTTTGTGAGGTTCTTTAATTTCTTCGGCAGGCACGGTGGCAGATTCAATGCCGACAAAGCTCCATAAAGTTAATAAAGCAGCACTGTTAAAAGCACCTAATGCGCTTTTGCCTTCAGGAACAAAATTGGTTAAACGTTGTGCATCAAAAATAAAAAAAGCGGCAATAGGTACGAATACCATTGGTACTAATTTTAAAATGGTAATGAGGTTTTGAATAAAGCTTGCTTCTTTTATACCTTTTAAATTAACTAATGTAATTACGAATAAAACTAATAAACCAATCAAAAATAAGTGGTGTGTTTCAAGGCGGCCATCTGATAAATCACTAAGATAACCATACATAGCAACAACAATCGCGGCATTACCAATCCAAGTTAACATCCAATACCCCCATGCTACAAAGAACGATACGTGGGAACCAAAAGCTTCTCCAGCAAATACGTGAGGGCCACCAGTATTATGGTATTTCATACTAAACTTAGCAAAAATAAGAGCTAAAATAACTGCACCTGCAGATGTGAAGACCCATGATAGAAGACTGATGGAGCCATAATCCGCCAAAGCGCTAGGTAACATGAAGGCACCTGACCCAACCAGGTTTCCAGCAACAAGTGAAATTGCTGAAATTAATCCTATAGTTCGATAATTTGAAGGGGAAGCCATAAATTAATCCTTTATTGTTAGTAATTTTACTCTTTTACAAATGCCGAACTTATAAATGGCAAAAGCAGCGATGCAAGTCAATAAACGAATTAAAGAAATATACACAAAGCTTGAGGCGTCTTGAACGCTTATGCTTATTACAGCCATAGAGCTAATAAATATTTCCATTCCATTTAATATGGATGCGGTTAAGCCTCCTTTTGTGCCAATTTTCATGGCAATAGTATTTGTTATTGGAAAAATAAAGGCTAAACCAAAGGAATGTGCAGCTACGCATAAGGATATTAATAAAGGGTTATAAATTTTAAGTGCATCTATGATTAATATAATAAAAGAAAATAATATAATTACCGTAAATCCAAAAAGTAATAAAGCTTGAAAACTAAAGCGGTGTCCGTAACAGGTATTTACGAAAGATCCCACAATATACCCTGCTACAGTAATACCGTAAAAAAAGCCGAATTCTAAAGGAGAAACGCCCATTAATTGAAATGCAAATGGTGCAACCCCTATATACATCCAAATGCATGCAACCATAAAAGAGGAAATGATAACTACATTTATAAAATCTGGGTTTGCAATTAGAAATCGGGTATCAGTATATAAATCTTTAAAAAAGCCTATAAGTGTAGGTGAGGTGTCGTTGGAACGCTTTAAAGTTTCAGGCATATATAAAAATAGAGGAATTAATAACAATCCACCCACCCATAACAAGACATAAAAACATGAGCGCCAATCATAGGCTTGTGTTAATAAACCCCCAATGCTTGGAGCAATAGCAGGAGCAAGAGCAATTACACCACCAGTGAGAGACATCAATCTATTTGCTTCTTTAGGGGGATATATATCTCTGATAACTGCTAATGTGATAATAGGAGCTGCGCCGATCCCATACCCTTGAAAAAACCTTGCAATAATTAAAGCATGAACTGAAGTGGCAAATGCACAGGCAAAGGTAGAAAAAATAAATATAATAAAAGACCATAACAATACAGTGCGCCGTCCAATAACATCTGATATAGGGCCATGAGTTAAAGATCCTAAGCCAAATCCAACTAGACAGGCACTTAAAGTTAGTTGGGATAAATCATTTGATACATTAAAGTAATGAGCAATATAAGGAAGAGCTGGCGTATATAAGTCTAATGCCATTTCCGAAACAAAGACACTTAAGACTAAAAGAGTAGGAAGAGAAAAGATTTTATTAAATACTGTCATTTGTTTTTTGTATTAATTTGCTGCCACATATTAATAAATTATCTCTCTTAAGTAAAGCCCATCTGGTGGGGCTGTAGGACCAGCCGCTTTTCGATTCTTTGCAAGCAGGGCTATTTGAATATCTTTGGGTTGCCATTTGCCTACCCCAACCAAGCATAAGGTACCAACCATATTGCGAACTTGGTGATGTAAAAAAGATTTGGAACGAGTATGAAACTCAATAAGGTTATTACTTTGTTTAAACTCAGCTTGTTCTAATGTTTTTTTTGGAGAAAGCGCTTGGCATTCAGATGCTCTAAAGCTGGTAAAATCATGGTGGCCGATTAAATATTTTGCAGCCTCATTCATAGACGTCACATCTAAAGGTAATGGCACATGATAAGCTAATTTCATATCAACTGTTAAAGGAGCTCGTCGGTTAATAATTTTGTATAAATATGTACGTGCCTTGGTGCTGAAACGAGCATGAAATGTAGTGTCGCACGTTTCAGTGCTTAAAATAGAAATTCCTTTATTTGTTAAAAAATGGTTGAGACCATAAGTTAAACGAAAAGGGTCCATTAGCTTATTAATATCTGCGTGTGCAACTTGCCCAAGAGCGTGAACACCAGCATCGGTGCGCCCAGACACTTGAAGACGTATAGATTCTTGGGTAATTTTAAATATAGCAGATTCGATTTCACCTTGAATGGTTGGAAGGTTTTCTTGATACTGCCAGCCATGATATGCGCTGCCATTATATTCTATAATAAATTTATAGCGAGGCATTGACTTTGTTTAATTTATTGATGGTGCCCAGAGGGGGACTTGAACCCCCACGACCACAAGGATCGACAGATTTTAAGTCTGTTGCGTCTACCATTCCGCCATCCGGGCAACCAGCAAACATTAGCCGTTTTAAAAAAAAATATCAAGAAAAATTTATATGATTTATAAGAAGAATTTATTTTTTATATTTTTCAGGTGTAATTAAATTTCTTCCATTTCTTCGTGGAGTTTTACAGTAAATATACTTGCTTCAAAATCTTCTATATTATTTTGCAGGTCAGCATCAGAAAGTTTTTTAATCGTTCTTCTTATTTTTCGTGCACGCGTGCTGAGGTCTGTTTCTTTCATTTCAGAAACGTATATATCTAAATTAGTTGGAATTTTATGCATCCTGATTCCCATATAATCCCTTATTATGTCGACTTTAGAACCGGGCTTTAGAGATACTCGATGTGTTTTCTTATTAAAAAATATAATAGCAGTAATCCAATCAGATTTAATTCCTGAACAAATCTCAGATTTGTCTGTACCAACTTTTTGAACTTTATCTCTGCCATAATGAGGGAAAATATTAATAATGAAGGTAATGGCAATAAGTAATAATTTCATGGCATTCTCTTTGTTCGTCTTCAATTAACTTAATTGATTAAGGTTAATCTTTTCTTTATAAAATCAAAAAAAAACCTTGCCTTGAAGACGGAAAATCCGTATATCTATCTGCGGATGGATGGCTGAGCGGTTGAAAGCACCGGTCTTGAAAACCGGCAAGGGGGCAACTCCTTCGTGGGTTCGAATCCCACTCCATCCGCCACCTTTTTAAACTCAAAATAATTCTTTTATTTGAAAATATTAAACTAATGATAAAGAAAATTAAAATTTTTCTTATGTTAAAGATATAGAGCATAGAAAAACCTCTTTCTTTATAAGCAGATATAAAAAAAAGAGGTTTATATAAGGATTAATTCTCAAATTTAATATTAAATTTTACTGATTTGTCTTTAGGTCCCAGTGTTAAACCTGTTTCCATTTTTAGACCACTTGATAACAATAATTTTCCAGTCCAATCAAGATACATCGATACCCCCTGATTTGGTTTTAAAGATTTGCCATCAAGCAGACTTTCAGTAGAGGATTCATATCCGATTTTTATTAAGACGTTAGATGAAAAAGTTGCTTCAGCAGCTTGAATTTTAAGAATGTCTGTTTCAAACCCTATGGATATTCCTTTAGAATCTAAGTTGCTTAAAATACCATGTAAAGGGGTGTAATTAAATTGTATAAAGGGAGAAATTATTTTGGCATCGTACCCAACGGTTAGCTGATAACGAGTCCCCTCCCATGTTGACAATATCCCCTCTGAAGACTTTACAAATCCTGCTTGTCCTTCGATAAAAATGTGATTAAAAGATTCAGAGAGTAATAATGAAGATTCAGAGTATAGGGTATTTGCATTTCCAAAACCTTGAATGAAGCCAACAATTGCAGTGTTTACTTTGTATGTTGCGGATCCGATTAAATCAGTGGTGCGAGAGCTAGTATTAACATTCCCTTTTAGTTTAAGCTGCATTGGTACATTTAGAGAATGGTGATAATCATGAATAGCTGGATGACCTAAGTCTAAATGAGCTAAATCTATACCTCCATTATTTCGAGAGAAGTATTGATGAAGATGATCCAGAGTCAGAAGAAGAGCCTCCTTCGTTTCCGCATCCAGTTAAGATAATAGTAGAACTTAGAAGAAAAAAATAAACTTGTTTAATTCGCATAATAAATTCCTTGTTTTTATGATTTTTTAAAGATAAATGCATTTTAATTATACTTTGTTTTTGGTAATGTTTAAAACAATCAACTAACCCCCTTAATCAGGTGGAATAAGGCCATGATTTATCTTCTTAAACAATTAGAATACTCAATCCAAAAAATTATTTCTAGTTCATTTCATCAACAGAAGGCCGTTGAGTTACGAACAAGATATCAGGAAAATAAAAACCATAAAGGGCTATATGATACGTATCTTATGTCTAGAATGCCGGCTACATATGCGGCGATTTCAAGGGTTTTGAGTGACTTACCTTTAGATTCAAATATTAAAACAGTTTTAGATATAGGAAGTGGGCCAGGGACAGGATTGTGGGCGGTTTTAGCGCACTTTAAAGCATTAGAGTCTTATACAGGGTTAGAGGGAGATCGCCAGTTCATAGAGTTGGCGAAGGTGTTAAGTGAAGAGTTAAAAACATTAGAAATCAACTGGAAGCAAGGGGTTTATCCTAAGGAGCTTCCGGATATGAGCGCTGATTTGGTCTTGATGTCATATACATTAGGGGAAAATAGCCAGGAAACATTGGAAAAGACCTTGGAATCCGTGTGGAAACACAATGTTTCTGAGTGGTTAGTTGTTGTGGAACCTGGGACCCCAAAAGGGTTTAATACAATTTTACAAACACGTGCCTACATTACAACCAAAGGGGGTTACATTTATACGCCGTGTAAAGGTAATTATAATTGTCCGCTGTCAGAAAAGGATTGGTGTCATTTTTCGGTTAGGTTGGCGCGCAGCAGCTTCCAAAAAAAAGTAAAGGGAGCAACTTTGCCATATGAGGATGAAAAATTTAGTTATTTAGTTGCCAGAAAGAGTCCTGTAAGATTTGATGAGGGTGACGCGCGTATTATAAAAAAGCCAGTGGTTAGATCTGGTCATATTACATTGGATTTGTGTAATGAGTCAGGTTATCAACGAATGACGGTTTCGAAATCTCAGAAAGATATTTATCAAAAAGCCAAAAAATCTGAGTGGGGAGATGATTGGGAGAGGGATAAGTAGTTATTCGGTGTAAGAAAATTGGCAAACCTGGCTTTTTAAATAAAGTATGAAAACGAGCAGGTTAAGCAAGATAGACGCCTTATATGAAGCAGAAGAAGTAGGAGTAGGAGTAGGAGTAGGAGTAGATTACTAAAGAGATAATTTTTTGGCTAAATATTGTGGTGAAAGAATCTTGAGGGAAAAACCGAAGTTGAGGAGAGTATTTGATAAAGGACGCAACGTTAAGTGCTACCCATTGTTATAACGCATGACTCATACGACATTTAATAACTTCGAAGAGGGGTGGATATCACCAAAGTTAAATGGGCCACTACCAGCACCCCAAATATATGGCACAAGGGCAGCCACGGACGCATTAAAAACGCGCACTTAAACGGGAAGTAGCATATCAAACGTAACGACACATCAAAATTCTGATTTTTTTATAAGCGATGAGCATGCCGTTATTGGCCAATTAATCCCGTGAATAGATAACCTGCCTTAAATCTGATTGAGAAGAGTAAATCTAGATCATTTACACATGCAGGGCAGAAGGATGTAGACAGCTTTGTATGTCGTTAGTATAAAGTTGTTATTGCTCTTTAATGTGATTTTGCAACCTTAAAACAGACGTTACAACGCACAATATAATCGTGGATCGACGCTTCAATCCAAAAGATATTTTTACAGGTTGGGCGTGATGTACGACACATGATATCAAAGGTTATTGAAGAGATAAAGCGGTAGCACTTAACACAGCTAAATGGACTTAAGATTTTATCTCAATGGATCTTTTTGTCAATTATCTTTGGGGAGGTGGTTGCGGGTATGACTGTTTTGGGTCATATTGATTTAGGGCAATTCCCTACGTCTCAAGCAGATCAACCATACATTAATATGGTAAGGCCTTTATGCGTAGTACAAATCCTTCCAGAAAAAGAGCAAGCACGTCTATTAAAACAGATTTCTTAATATGTAAGTGAGATTAATTACCATCTGTGCTGAGTAAAGTGGATAGGGAGATCGCTTATCTTGAGCCTAGCTTTCCCAACACTTTTTCGCAAACCACCCAGCTTAGGTTTTATGGGAGTTACTCTTTGAGTGTTCTATTAATTGCGATAAAAATGTCTTAGCTGGAACTTTACAGGGGTATGTAGGTCGAACCATCGCTTATTAATACATAGACGGTCAAAGACAATTTGAAACGCGTGTTGAGCTTCTAACATTTCATGAAATTCTTGCAAGTGTTTTGAAAAGGTTCACCAGAACCTTATTGTGTTTCTACTAAAAACCAAGGCCGTGCTTTGCGTATTGCTAAAAAATCTACTTCTTTTTGTGATCTTTTTTCTTCTATACAAAGTTTTTGTAACAGTGCCGTTTTTGGAACAGTTTTACAGGCCCAGATCAATTAATATTGGTTAAGGGATTATCAAGAAGTTTTTAGGATAATAATACCTCCGTTTATTAAAATAACGCGTACTTTATCAGAACTTTTTCGTTTAATGTTTGGAGTGATATTTAACTGGCTGCCCAGTATTGAGGGAACAAAGATTATTTCAACCCATTCATCGCCCGTTGAAAATCTGAGCCCGCTCGAGATATTTTTTACCGTTCCCTGAAGAGAAGAGCTTGGTGCGAGTGTAATACTGGCTCCCCCTTGAAACAATCCTCCTCCCACGGCTGCCGGTGCAAAATTATAATTAATTCTAGCTGTTAATACGTGTAATGTAGAGGGGCCGGGTTCAGAAACCGTTTCAGCTTCTTCTAGCAATCGTAGTCGATGGAAATGTGTTAACCCATCTGTATGGAGTAAATGCCTTTCTTCTCCATCTAGCCCATGGGCTAAGGGAATTCTTTCCAATCGACCTTCTTGATTTTCTCTCCAAATATGTACATTTAGATGATTAAGGCGAGCCAGAGCATAAAGGGTTCCTCGTCCTCCTCTAACATAGCTTAACCAAGCGCCACGACCAAACTCTTGGGTAATAAAGTTGATATAGCTTTCTCTATTATGGGTATACTCATCAATTTGTCCGTTTAGAGCGTCTATTGCGTGCATTGCTTTCTTGAGTCGTTTTAATAATAGTGCTTTTTGAGGGTTTTCTGATCGAAGTCGCAAGAATTCTTCTTGTAACCACGCAACTGTAACATCTGGAGCTATATCTTCCAACTGTCGGCGCAGTTCATCAATTTGAGTTTGAATATGAAAGTATTCTGTTCTTAGGCGATGTGTATCTGCCGTTCTCATGCCAACGGGGAGATTTCCTTGCAATAAGGCTTGACGGATATCATCAGCCACTGAAGCACGAATATCTGGATTCTCGGCATGCCTTAATAATTGCTCAATGGCTCGTTCTCTGGGGATGCCTAATGCATTAAATCCACAGTTTCCATCATGATCAATCATTTCTAATCTGAAACAACGAGGTTCAGCTTCGCCATCTAATGAAGAGCAGTTTAAAATATCTCCATTTCTATAGGGTATCGGAGTAAATACAACTTCAGCACTATCACCCCTTTCAATAACGACCTTTAAAATAAGCTTTAATCGTTGTAAAACCTCAATGAATGAAATACTATCTTTGGGAATTTCGCCCATTAAGATTTTCAATGTGCGTCGCAGGTAATATCGTTTTCCTTGTTCGGATTGTGTAGAAAAGCCATGAACGTCTCCTAAATGTCCTAAATCGTTCCCTAAACGCCTCAGATTCTCAAGATGAAACTGTAATATCCCAGCAATTTCTGGATGTACCCCATATACAATACCAAGGGCGTTTGACACCCCACCCACTCTATGTCGCAATTCTTCAAACTCACCTTCCAATCGTAAGCAGAATAAGGGATTATTCCAGTATCGTTCAATGTCAGCCTCTGTTTCGCCTTCACGTTCAACAACTGTTTCATCTCTTAACTGTTCCAAAGTTCTTTGTAACCTTAAAGTAGAATTAAACAGTCTTTGTAACGTGCGTTTTCTTTGATTGGATGGGTTAAGTAATAAACCGTAATGTTTCTTTAATTCTGAAAACCAAAGATTAATATTTTCTGGAAGTATAATTCCAAATTTTCTTAATCGTGTTTCTAAAGCTTGATTTGCCTCATATTCTTTTTCTAGAGCCTCATCAATAATATCTATTGCTGCTGCCTCTTCTAAATCATGACGAAATGCTTCATCGCTTAGTAAGCCATCCCTAAAAGCTTCGTAAGTCTGAGGGATATTTAGCGCTGCACAGGCTTCGATGGCTTGATAAAAATCTTGTTTCTTTGTAACGAACTGGGCAAACTGCTCTTTTAATGGATGCGGTATGCTTTGGTATATAAATGCGGCAAGTGGGTTTGATTCATCATCATCGGTTTCGTCGTCAGAGGCTCCGTCAGGCTCTTCATCCGGAAGATTATCAACAATTGCTTGCATTTCTGCTATCGTTGTCTCATCCATTACCCCTTCAATTGTTAAAAACGTGCTTAATGCATCTCTATTTTCTTCTGTAAAAGTATCTGTTGTTGCCTCATCATTTAAAAGTGGCGTCACTTCTTCAATTAAGCTGTTTAATATGGTGTATCGCGTTTTAAGGGCTTGAATTTGTCGTTTCTGACCTTCGCCAAATGGTAATACCTCTATTAAAGCATCAAACTCTTCATTAAAATCATGTGCCCGAATAAGTCCTTGAAGCTGCGTTAATTGTTCCTCATAAAAAGCTATATTAAATGTACGATCCAGTGCTGCAAGATCAGCGTCGGTTTGAGGTTCAAAGGCTATAGCAGTCACGTCTATTCGCTCTGGATCTCTTGCAGAGGGAGCTACAGCGGGGATAGCTAAATTACGCACTCGATCAAAAAAAGCGCATGTATGGTCTCCAAATGTATCTAGAATCTCACCAACATCAGGGTTTCCTTCGATTGTAAACTCATCACTTCCATAAAAACCCCGCATACGCTCTAGCACATCGCATATTTCTGTTAATGCTGCCTGAAAACCGATATTATGTGAATCATCAGGATTATCTAAATAGAACTTAAGTCTTTGAACCGAAAATCCCCCCTCTTTGGTGCTGGGATGAATAATGCCATCACGAATAGCTTCAAACGTTTTCCAAAAGGTGTCTGTGCCTGTAAACATCCTAGCTCTCGATGAAAGGTTCTTCGCACTTTCACCAAGCATCACTAAAATGCGAACAAAAGCATGTTTTTGATCATCAGACCATCCTGAAAGTGGAGCTCTGAACTGTGCTAATAATGGAGCATCCAACACCCGTAACAATTTTGCAAAAATAGCAATGTCACTTCCAAAGTGCCCCACTTTTTTGATGGTTGATAAGGCACCCTCATGGCGAATTCTTGCAGCTTCTATATCAAATCGTAAAACTGCTGGTGTGCCATTACAAATTAACAAAACCTCCTCTTGAACAAGTCGTCGCAGAGTGGGCACTAGTTCTTTCAACGCTGCAATTAAGGAGATTAATCCCTCTTTTAAAAGTTCTCGATCTCGTGGTCGTTCAAGATATTGTGAATTATGTATTAACAATGCTATATTGCGTAGCTGAGCAACCGGAAAAAAGCGTCGCAATGCTCCGACCGTGGTTTGCAACTCCTCCCCAGTTTCTCGTTGAAACAATGTTTTTGGGATACGATCAAAAACGGTAGCACCTCCCGCTAAGTAAAGCCGATCACAGACGAAATCACGGTCTACTGATGAAAGCTCCCGTTCTATTGGAGCTGTAATTAGTTCCTCTAGAGGCGATAAAACAGTTCGTACAAACTCCCCTAGTCGCTGATATTCTAATGCATTACGAAATTTCCGATAAAAACCTTCTAAAGCTGTACGATCGTCAGATATTAATGTTCGACTCAACCAGCCTTCCGACACAAAGGTTTCTAAAGGTGCCGTATACGGCAACTGCACATTTAAATTTTGAAACGGCAATAAATAAGGCAGGCCAAATTCTGTTGAGATAAGCGCACCGAAACGTTGTGACCTTAAATAGTCCAACTGCCTTAGATGCGGCACAGATAAAAACCCTACTAGGTTTCGCTCAAGCTGATCTAGCAACCTTGGGGTAGAAGCAAATTCAGTCAGTGCATTAAAAATCTTTGGAAGATCGGCATTGTTTCTTAAGTGATAGCGATTAATGAAATACTCTAACCATTTCTTAGCGGGAGCTCTTGTTGTTGGAGGTAGAGGAGCAACCGTGCTAGCAGATACTTCCATTGGTCCCTCACGTTCTGGTGGTGACTCTCGCGTAAATCGATTCGCAAGCTGTACATATTCTAAGGCTAACTCATATCGGAATCGACCCAAACGATACAACTGAGGAATCAGTGCTGCTTGAACGCGGGCTATTTGTTCCGGATCATACGTATATCTATCGGGATTTAATAGATCCAACAAACGACTGAGTGTGTCTACAATATCAGACTGCATGTCAACTTCGACACGATCTTGAATCGCATCACTATCTACAGGTACACAAAGCAGTTCAGCAATGGTATTTAATCTTCGTTCTTCCAATAAATTTCTATGAGGACGTTTATTGCCACATAATTGGGCTCTAAAATTATCCAGCCGTTGTTCCCAGGTTAACAGAGTTGTTTCGCTTAACCACAAATCCTCGGGGATAGTCACGCTATCAGAGGCGCTCACAATTGCTCCGGCTGCTGCTCTAGTTGTGTTTTCAAGCAAATTTTCCGGACTTGCACCATAATTGGAGAGTATTGATAAACTTGTTGATAGTAGTAGGGCAGTTGTAAAATACCTTTTCACGAGCATCCTCCGTTTGAACAAAAAAAGAGACAAACCTTAATTTAGTTTGTCTCTTAATCATTTTTTATTTTGACTTTATAAAAATACCTTAAATCAAATAATTAGTTCAAGCGTATTCTTGTTGGTTTAAATCAGATGAAACTTTTGATTCTTATACACACCCCACTTTTATAAGGTTTTCTAGAGGGGGGGGGAACTTAAAATTAAGCCCCTATAGTTTGCACTCTCTCCAAATTATGTACGCTCATCCACAAGCGTCCCATCTCGAATGGCTTCAACTTCTTCAGTGGTTAATCCCGTATATTTAGCAATAGAACTAACTGGAACATTATCCACCAACATTTCCCGCGCAATTTCAATTTTAGCCGTTT
>JACKLG010000002.1 GCA_024236035.1 Candidatus Paracaedibacteraceae bacterium | reverse complement strand
TGGCCATATGCGGATGCTGATGCGCTTACAGCGGCTGTGGGTACTGTACTTGAACACCACACAGTACGCAGCGCTGTGACCAATGCTGATGCTGTTGCCTTAGATACAGCATTGATGACTCAGTTAGAAGAAGGTATTGTGTTACCAACCGCCGAAAGCCGAACAACGGATGTTGGCACTGCTGTTGATACTGCTGTGGATAATGGCACCACGGCTGGAGCATACGATTTAATAGCGGCGCTTACCCCTGGTGACCGACAAACCACAGATGTTACAACAACTGTATACCCAGGCGCTGGCAATGGAAACCTGTACACAGGTTTAGTCGGGTTAACTTGGTTAGTAGGTGACTGGACTGCGAATGCTGTGGCTTGGAATGGTAACCTTGCAAATATTGATGCAGTAATTAACCAAGCAATTACAGATGAAACTGCCACGATTACAAATATCTTTAAAACAGGTGACGAAATTCGTGATGCTGTAAAAGCAAGGATTGTAGCTGATTTAATTCCTGCTGTAGGTACAATTGTTGGAGATGAAGCAAACAGCCTTGCTGAAAAAGTGAATGCAGCCTTTGCAGATGGACAAGTTATCACTGCGATTTCTGGCAATAACTCCGGTGCTTTAAATACTAGATTGAATGCACTTCTTGAACCTTCTCTAAGTGCATTTCTGCCTTGGATTAACCGTAATGATACTGGTACAGATCATATTGGCACATTGGTTAACACACCCGTAGGTGAAGTAGCATTTTTTGGTGCTAATTACAGCTGGGATGCCGATGCAATGAAAGCAGCCTTATTAACTAAATTATCAACTGCTATGGGGGCATCCTTTACCTCTCCATTACAAACTGCTGTAGATACTGCATTTGCAGACTTAGTCACAGGTGGTGGAAATGAATTAGCTAATGGGTTTACACCTGACAAAGCAGCAATATCAACGGCTGCTGATGCAGCCTTGCAAAATACATTTACGGGGGCTAACTTCCCATGGTATGCAGCTGCCAACGTTACTGCAATAAATGCAATGGTAACTGCAGCATTTGAAAATGCAACTGCGGTAGATACCGCACTGGATGCATTAGTAACGGGTGGCTCGGTTGAAGGAGCAAATACAGCCGAGATCGCAACAACGTTTATGACTGCATTAAAAACATATTTTGATGATGACACACGTATGGCATTGCCAACAACTGACAGTTTATTTGGTGCATCTGTAGATGCGGCAATACTGGCAGTAAACTTATCTGCAGCGGCGACTACTGTAACAACGGCTGTGGATGGGGTTGCAGAAACATTTGAACGTTACCGTACAGATGTTGCCCATTTAACTGACACAGAAAGCGCTGCCCAATGGATGGAATATTTGTCTTATCAATTATTGCCTGCAGCCCAAGGTGGCTTAGGTGCAACCACAATTGATATTAGTGCTCGTCCAATAAGCAGGGATCATTTCACTAACTTTATGGCCGCATTAAATGATGGTCGTTTTGATGCATACCGAGCAAGTATTACCACTATTAAAATTGCGCTTAATAACGCAAACCAACCCGTTCAGTTGAATGGTGGAGGTAAAACATATAATGATAGCTTACAAATTATTGCCATCATGGATCAAGATCCAAACCAAACAGTTACACTTGGAAGTGACGGCGATGGCTTAAAAAATTCTGGTGGACAAGACTTACCAAATTCAATTATCGATTTCCGCATTACATCAGCACCAGATGTAACTGCTACGGCGACTGCATGGGAACGTTATCTGAACCAACAATTAAGTACAACCCAGGGTGGTGCAAGTGCGACAACGTTGGATTTGTCTGGCACACATGAATTTGTAAGCCAAGCACAATTAAATGCTTTCTTTGCGGGATTAGAAGCTTTGGATGGTTTATCTGGAAAAGCGAATAAAAACGTATTAACTGCATTAACATTGAAATTGGCAACTGGTGACTTTGGATCGGATACTGCCCATATCGGACATACAGGCGCTGACGATGTAACAAATTTAAATGCAAATATTAATGTAACCGTACATCGTAATAACGCACGTAATGGTGCCGATAATTTTGATCCAATCGTTATAATTGATCATTCAATTATTGATGCACTTTCCAGCGTAGATGGTACAATTGTAGATAATTCAGACGCTGCAAATCCAACCCTTGATTCATCTGCAAGTTGGTTAGAATACTTAACAAGCACTTTAACGGCAGCGAATGCAGGATATACGTTAGATTTAACTGGTGCTGCATTTACACTTGCGGATGCAACCCATGGTACAGCCCTTGGAAATGCCCTTAAAGCTCTGCCAACTACGTTAAAAAATAAAGTAGGTGCAATACAGTTAACGGCAAGTGCAGACGTTACCGTAGGTACTGGCGTTACAGGATTTGATAACCTAGTATGGATATCATTAGATAAACCTGCAGGAAATACAATCACATTAGAAGGATCTTTAGCAACTAAACGCATCTACATTCCAACCCTTGCACATGTAACAACAACGTCAGATACAGAATGGAGTTATTACGCAAACTATCAATTAAGTGCTGCATCTGTAGGTGGTGCTGCAGTAACCACAATTAATGTGGACGCTGTGTCACTGAACTCTGATGGTATTACCGCATTATTAGATGGGTTAGACCTTCTAACAGGTACGGGTGTAATGGCTCGCAAAGCGGATATCCAAACCCTGAACGTTACATTAGCTTCAGGTGACTTCGGTGCTGCAAGCATTGATTTATCTGGTCGCACGGGATTATATGCCTTAACTGCTGCAACAATTACACGTAACGGTGCCGTGAATACTGGTACTACAGATCCTGTAACAATTACATTTGGTTCTGGCGTAGGTAGAATCACCGATGCGATTACCACAATTACAGATCCAATAACTCAAGATGGAACAGCAGGCAATGAAGTAGCATTAAATAATGCCCAACACTGGTTAGAATACTTAACAAGTGTTTTAACACCGTTAAATGGAACAGCCAATACGTTAGATTTAACTGGTGCTGCATTTACACTTGCGGATGCAACCCATGGTACAGCCCTTGGAAATGCCCTTAAAGCTCTGCCAACTACGTTAAAAAACAAAGTAGGTGCACTGCACTTAAAGGCAAGTGGAAATGTTACAGTAGGTACTGGCGTTACAGGATTTGATAACTTAGTATGGATATCATTAGATAAACCTGCTGTAAATACGATTACATTAGCAGGATCTTTAGCAACTAAACGCGTTTACATTCCAACCCTTGCAAATGTAACGACAACTTCGGTTGCAGAATGGAGTTATTATGCAAACTATCAATTAAGTGCTGCATCTGTAGGTGGTGCTGCAGCAACCACAATTGACGTGGATGATGTACCACTTAATTCTGCTGGCGTTACTGCGTTATTAGATGGGTTAGACCTTCTAACAGGTACAGGTGTAATGGCTCGCAAAGCAGATATCCAAACCCTGAACGTTACATTAGCTTCAGGTAACTTCGGTGCAGCAAGCATTGACTTATCTGCTCGCACAGGGTTATATGCCCTAACTGCTGCAACAATTACACGTAACGGTGCCGTGAATACTGGTACTACAGATCCTGTAACAATTACATTTGGTTCTGGCGTAGGTAGAATCACCGATGCGATTACGACTATTACGGACCCAACCGCTGTTGCTGTTGCAAGTCAATCAAGTGCTCAAGATTGGTTAGCTTACTTAACAAGCACACTAACTCAAGCTGGTGCAGACTATACATTAAACTTAACTGGATTAGCACTTGCTACTGATACGTCTCAAGCAGAGGCAACGGCATTAATGACCGCATTACAAGCCCTTGATACTACCTTAAAAGCCAAAATTGATACGATTAATATCAAATTGGCCGCAGGTGATCATGGTGTGGGTGATATTACCTTTACCGGTGATTTAAGGTCATCAAATGGGTTCCAGGCTGATTTGAAGGTATACGTAGATGTTGCCGGTGTAACAACTGACGGTACAACACAAAAAGCAGTGGTATTTGCAAATGGTGTTAATACCTTCGTAGACACCCCTGCAAATGCACAAGGTCATGTAAGTACTGTTTCTGCTGTGGTAAAAGATAGCTCTAATTCATGGGCATATTATTTGAACTGGTTGGCAACTCAAGAAGGGGGTATTGCAACGATAGATACCACTGCTGTAGATCTTCCTGCCCAAGCTGATTTCACAGCCTTACACACTGCAATGGCGGCCAGAAGCGATAAAAATACTATCACTGCAATTGACATTCAATTAGCGGCTGCATTTGGGGACGGAACATTAACTATCCCTGCCCTTGCAGCTAACTTTACAGGCTTAGTGGATGCTGACAGCTTCAAGATTTATCGTCATGGCGCAACTAACGGCGGTAACATTGTTTCAATCGCTTATGATGCTGGGGATGAAGCTGTTGTTCAGATCGTGGATCCAACACGTGATGGTCAAGGAGGCAACGCCGTAACCTTAGACAACGCTCAACATTGGTTAGAATATTTAACACATACGTTAAATGAAGCAAATGCTGGTTATGCACTTGACTTAAGCGGTTTAACTTTGACAGCCGCAGGTGACGGTACAGCTCTTGGTAGTGCATTAAATGCATTAGATTCAGGATTAAAGGCAAAAATTGCTACCTTGAAAGTAGCAGCGTCTGCAGATGTTACAATTAGTACAGATTTTAGTACTGGCTTTACTGCATTAACTGCGATTGAATTGGATAAACCTGCAGTTAATACAATTACAGTTAGCACACCAGGTGCTGCACAATTACGCATTACTGATACGGCTAAAGTAAACAAAGCTGCAGCTGCTGATTGGCAGGCATACATACAACACTTGATGGTAGGCGCTGGTGCTGATTATACGCTTGACTTAACAGCACTAACACTCAGCACAGCTGCTTCTCAAGCAGAAGCAAATGCATTAATGACGGCATTACAAGCCCTTGACAACAGCTTAAAAGCCAAAATTGATACGATTAATATCAAATTGGCCGCAGGTGATCATGGTGCCGACCCATTAGATCTAACCGGAGAGCTTCGTGATGTTGATGGCTTTACTGCTCTTACCCGTGTAATTGTTGACGTGACAGATGCTGAAACTGATGCCCAAATACAGAAAATTATCAACTGGGCGGGATTATCAACCGCAGCCGAAGTTAAAAAAGTAATGTGGGTAAGTGCCCTTGGAAGCGTTGATTATGAAGGCGCAAATGCTGAGGATTCATGGTTAGCATATATCAATTACCTTGTAAGTGAAGAAAACTCGGCATTAAATACATCTGCAATTAATGGTGGAAATGGTCTAACCGTTGCGCAGTTAAATACTGTATTTGACGCCATTGCAACCTTTGCTGTTAATGGAGACAACATTGCTCGTTTAACCAGCGTAACAGCAAAACTTTCAGCCGCGCCAGAGGCAGGAACCTTTGCGGTTAACCAAAATTTATCTGCGTTAAGCGGATTAACTTCTATTATCATAGATGCAACGGGTGCTGCAGATTCTGGAGCTCAAGTTACAGTTGGGTTTGGTGGTGCGTTCCACGCAAACACAACAACAAAAGCAGCCCGCATTACAGATATTAACGCTGTTGATCTTGATAGTGCTGATTCATGGACGTATTATTTGAACTGGTTGGCAACTCAAGAAGGGGGTATTGCAACGATAACCACTGCTGTAGATCTTCCTGCCCAAGCTGATTTCACAGCCTTACACACTGCAATGGCGGCCAGAAGCGATAAAAATACTATCACTGCAATTGACATTCAATTAGCGGCTGCATTTGGGGACGGAACATTAACTATCCCTGCCCTTGCAGCTAACTTTACAGGCTTAGTGGATGCTGACAGCTTCAAGATTTATCGTCATGGCGCAACTAACGGCGGTAACATTGTTTCAATCGCTTATGATGCTGGGGATGAAGCTGTTGTTCAGATCGTGGATCCAACACGTGATGGTCAAGGAGGCAACGCCGTAACCTTAGACAACGCTCAACATTGGTTAGAATATTTAACACATACGTTAAATGAAGCAAATGCTGGTTATGCACTTGACTTAAGCGGTTTAACTTTGACAGCCGCAGGTGACGGTACAGCTCTTGGTAGTGCATTAAATGCATTAGATTCAGGATTAAAGGCAAAAATTGCTACCTTGAAAGTAGCAGCGTCTGCAGATGTTACAATTAGTACAGATTTTAGTACTGGCTTTACTGCATTAACTGCGATTGAATTGGATAAACCTGCAGTTAATACAATTACAGTTAGCACACCAGGTGCTGCACAATTACGCATTACTGATACGGCTAAAGTAAACAAAGCTGCAGCTGCTGATTGGCAGGCATACATACAACACTTGATGGTAGGTGCCGGTGCTGATTATACATTAAACTTAACTGGATTAGCCCTTGCTACTGCGACGTCTCAAGCAGAAGCAAATGCATTAATGACGGCATTACAAGCCCTTGATACTACCTTAAAAGCCAAAATTGATACCATTAATATCAAATTGGCCGCTGGTAACCATGGTGCGGGTGATATTACCTTTACCGGTGATTTAAGATCAACAAATGGGTTCCAAGCTGATTTGAAAGTATACGTAGATGTTAGTGGTGTAACAACTGATGATACAACACAAAAAACAGTAGCGTTTGCAAATGGTGTTAACTCCTTTGTAGATACTGCAGCAAATGCACAAGGTCATGTAAGTACTGTTTCTGATGTGGTATTAGCAAGTGCATTAAATATTGATACAGCAACATTAACCCAAGATATTGGATTTATTCAAACGGGGGATATTCTTACTGCACAAGGCAACGTTACAGATGCAATTGGTTTAGTTCAAGTAGAGGAGCAAATCGATGCTGGGAATGCGATTACGGCCGCAAGTAGTGCAGTAACCGACGCAATTACAGCTATACAAGCATTGGTAATTCATACTGCGCTTGGCATTGATCAACATATTGCAGATGCACTTGCTGCTTTAACTGATAATGCGGCCCAAGATGCATTAGACAGGTTAACTTATGCTCAACAACGTGTGGATGTGGAGGATTGGCTTGAGGCTGAGGGGGCTTTGACTGCTGCAGGTAACTTTATTACTGCAGCGAATACCGCCTTACAAGACGCTGTTGATGCATTACAGGTTGTAGTTCTGGATAGCCATAGTGCTGATTCATGGGCATATTATTTGAACTGGTTGGCAACTCAGGTTGGTGGTATTGCAAGTATTGATTTATCATTAAAGGCATTTACAACTGCTGAGGATTCATATGCGTTCTTTACTGCGTTAGATGCCCGAACAACAGATAAAGCATCCGTCAAAGATATTTTTGTGACCTTAAATGGTGCAGGTGTAGCTTTTGTGATTGGTGAGAAAGCAGTAGATGATTCTGCAACTGAATTAACTGGGTTAACGTCTGTTATCGTCAGAGATATCGCTAGTGATTCTGTTACTGCAGATGGTACTGGGGTGGAAGCAAATGACTTTGCAATTATTAAGGCAGCAACAAATGAAGCTGGTGCGGGTGGTGATATTCTTGGTGTAGCAGGTACAGTTTCACAATGGAAAGGTTATTTGGCTTATCGTTTGGAAGATGCAGCCCATGGTGGTTCATATACTGGCGCAAGCCCAATTGCTTTAGATTTAACTGCAGCAGATTTGCAAGCAGATAATACAACAACCTTAGATGCATTAGAACAAGCGTTAGCAGAATTACCCGCACGATTAAAAGGACGGATATCTGGGGTGGTATTAAAAACGTCGGATGCTGCAGGTGATTACAGCAACATTCCAGTTATCATAGGTGATTCTGCAGACTTAAGTTATCCAACGGTATTAACAGCAGTTAACTGGACAACATGGATTGACGCATATTATACGGAAACAGGATCTGCAACGCTTGATCTAAAAGGTATATCCTTTACGAACCAAGACCAATTAAATGAATTCTTTACAGGACTTCGTGATGCTGCAAATAAAGCAAATATCACACGTATTGATATTGATTTAAATGGTTATAATGATGGGGGCGTAGCTATATTTGGACAAGATACACTTCCTGATCTTGTCTCAGGATTAAACAATACCTTAAAAGTTATGGTGTTTAATAAACCAGGGGTTATTACTTTAGTCGGAGCCGCAGGGGCAACAGGAAGTGCAGGTCAAATTGATACGGATGAAATATTTGACTTAACAATTCCTGCCCCAGCAACAGCAACAGCAGGTAACTGGGCAACATGGATTGATACGTATTATATGACAGGATCCACACTTGATTTAAGGGACGTATCATTTACGAACCAAGCCCAATTGAATGCTTTCTTTGCGGGGCTTCGTGATGCTGTGAATAAAGCCAATATTATCCGTATCGATTTCGATTTAACGGGTTATAACGATGGTGGCGTAGCTAGCTTTGGTTTCGATGGCACTGTACCCCTTGTTGGTTTAGATGATGCGTTAAAAATTAACGTATTCAATAAACCAGGTGGTATTAACTTAGTAGCAGATCCAGAACCAGGGTCTGCAAATCAAATCGATACAGATGAAATATTTGACTTAACAATTCCAGTGCCAGCAACAGCAACAGCGGCGGATTGGACAACGTGGGTTGATGCGTATTATGCTTCAACAGGATCTGCAACTATTGACTTAAAGACAGTACCATTTGCGTCTCAAGCACAATTGAATGCATTCTTTGAAGGGCTTGGAAACGCTGACAATAAAGCCAATATTACCCGCATTGACCTTAACTTAGACGGTTATACGGATGTAGTAGATAATAAGGCTATATTTGGTAGAGACACAAATGGTGATGCAGTTTCAGGGTTAGCAAATGATTTAACTGTGTATACGTTTGATAAACCAGCAGGAATAACTTTATCTAATAATCCTGGGATAGGTTATGAATTTGGTGATAGATTTACGGCACCCATATTGGCTGAATTTGATCAATTAAGAGCCGTTATTATTGATGCCAGCGTTACGGTTGGCGGTGGTAGCGCAAAACCTGTATATGATACTGATGGAGCTTTCTTTAGTACAACCAGCATCAGTAAAATTGTTTACTAAATTCAACTGAACCCTTTCTTGGGAAAACCCTCTCCGTCCTGGAGAGGGTTTTTTATATCTATTTATTTAGGTTGCGATTAAAAGCCTTATTTGTATAATTAGGGTTTAAATATCCAAACCATATATATGAAAACATACATATCAATCTTCTTTCTTTTTTTAACGTTAACGGCTTTATCTGCTGATCCCCTGCCCAAACAAAGGTGGGATGGGTGGAAAGTAAATATAAACGGGGGAGCGTTTGGTGTATTTCAACACGTACTGCCTGAAGATACCTTAAGAATTGCCCCCTGCGCAGAATTGGGTGTGGAATATGGCATTTGTTTTGGGCAATATCAGCAATTTTATGTAGGGGGAGATATTTTATTTAATATATTTTTCCCAGATAGCTTTAAATTAGCCGGCATCACCCTGTTTGGGAAAAATCATATGGTATACCCTATCTTTTTTCCTGTGTTTGATATGTTAGTGGGATACAATCTAAACATAGATAGCCAAATTTTGGTTGGTTCTACCTATTTGTGGGGTTTAACTTGGGGTATCGTCAGTTTATTAGAAACAATATGTATATATCATTTAAGGCGGTATGGTGGGCCGATCGTGTGTTATGGAAAATTGGATTACATGATGCATACGCAACAGTAGGTATAGGATTTCAATTTTAAAAAAGGCGCCGAATTTCTGCAGCGCCCAAATTAAAGTTAGTCTTTTAGAAACTTTTTTTCCAACCAGTGAATCGTATAATCACCATTTTTAATATCTTCATTTTCTAATAACCTTTGGTGAAGTGGTATGTTTGTTTTTACACCTTCAACGTAAAATTCCTTTAATGCTCTGCGAGTGCGACCTAAGCATTGTGTGCGATCTTTTCCGTGAGCAATCAGCTTTGCCACCATGCTGTCATAAAACGGAGGTATCTGATAACCCGAATATAATGCACTGTCTACTCTGATACCTGGTCCACCAGGAGAATGGAAACGTGTCACCGTTCCAGGGCTGGGCATAAATGTTTCTGGGTCTTCTGCATTAATACGACATTCAATAGCATGCCCATGGAATGTAATATCTGATTGTTGAAGTGTAAGCGGATGACCTGCTGCAACTGAAATTTGTTCGTGAACCAAATCAATACCTGTAATCATTTCAGTAACTGGGTGTTCCACCTGAATACGGGTGTTCATTTCAATAAAATAAAAGTTTCCATTTTCATACAAAAATTCAATGGTGCCTAACCCGCGGTAATTCATTTTACGCATGGCATTTGCGCAAATTTCACCCAACTCATTACGTTGTTCAGGCGTAATCACCGGAGATGGTGCTTCTTCTAAAACCTTTTGATGGCGACGTTGAATCGAACAATCTCGTTCACCCAGGTGAATTGCATGCCCTTCCCCATCACCTAAAACTTGAATTTCAATATGACGAGGTTGACCTAAGTATTTTTCCATATACACGCGGTCATCACCGAAGTTTGCAAGAGCTTCAGACTTAGCTAGACGGTAAGAAGATTCTACTTCTTCTGCATTGTTTACAACCTTCATACCTTTCCCACCACCACCAGAGGCAGCCTTAATTAATACGGGAAAACCAATTTCAGCCGCAACACGTTTTGCATCACTAACGGTTTCTACTGCACCACCAGAGCCTGGTACCGTAGGGATGCCTAATTCCATTGCAGCTTTAATTGCTTGTACTTTATCTCCCATCACTGAGATATGATCGGGTTTAGGTCCAATAAATACAATCCCGTGATCTTCTACCATCTGTGCGAACTTAGCATTTTCAGATAAAAAACCAAAACCAGGGTGAATTGCATCTGCACCTGTAATTTCTGCTGCAGCCAATATAGATTGCATGTTTAAATAGCTATCTTTTGCAGGGCCAGGGCCGATACATACACTTTCATCTGCCAATAATACATGCTTTGCTGATGCATCTGCCGTTGAATGAACCGCAACTACTTTAATATCCATTTCACGGCACGCGCGCAAAATCCGAAGGGCAATTTCCCCTCGGTTTGCAATCAAGATTTTTTTAATCATGAAATAGCCTATTCTATAATCAATAAAATATCACCATATTCCACTGGGCTGGCATCATTAAAGTAAATTTCTTTAACTGTACCGCTGGTGTGCGCTTTAATGGGGTTCATAACTTTCATGGCTTCAATGATAAATACCGTATCGCCTTGATTAACACGATTACCCACCTTAGTAAAAGGCGCAGCCCCTGGTTCTGGAGATGTATACAACGTCCCCACCATAGGTGATTTTAATGCACCAGGATGTTGTTTTGGCGTTATAGAGGCTTCTGCGGGTGCTATAGCTTCTTGGGCTGGCGCCGATACAACGGACGACACCACAGAGGGGGCCATCATTGCAGAATTTGTACGCGTTAACCTTAAACGGCGACCTTGATCTTCGTATTCAATTTCCGTTAGGTCTGCATCTTGCAATACTTTTGCTAAGGCTTGAATCGCTTCTTGATCAATATCAAACGAAAATTTTTTATCGTTCATCAATATTTCCTGATTCTATTACTTTTTTCCACGGGTTTTATTAATCACCAGATCTAAATCTTCTGGGGCAATTGGTTGCTTCAACAAAAATTCACCTATAATATATCCAGGAGCCTGTGTGATACCTAATTTTTCTGCTAATGCCCGGTTGTTAACAACCGCTTCTTTTGTCTTACCTGCGTCCACATCTGCATCTAATTTGCCACGGTTCACACCGGGAATATTACCAGCAATATCCATTAAAGATATTTCAGTTAATGGTTCAGTTGTGTTTAAAACTTTTTCATGAAACTTATCAAACAATCCTTGTTCACTCATTGCCATAGCTACTCTAGCAGCTTTTTGAGCCAATGCTGACGTATCTGGCAAGAACCGGAACACAACGCGAACATTTTTATCTTTTTGTAAAATATTTTGATACATTTTAAACATCGCTTTGGATTTTGGGTCTGTATAATCACCAAACATTAATACAGTCACATCAGCAGTTGAAGATCCAACAAAAGGCAAACCTGTTACTTTATCAAGGTCCGCTTTATTTTGTTTCAATAATTCACGAACTTGGTCTTGTTGTTTGTCTGCAACTTGTTTTTGCAAGTTCATAATAGATTCTGCAAGTACGTTAGGATTGTTTACTACATATTTATGAACAATTTGTTCAATCGCCGCAACTTGTGCTTTACTAAACATGGTTTGTTCAGCTGCTTGGTCAGCTGTTGACTTTGCTGCTTCTTGTGTTTTGTCTTTTTTATTACATGCCGACAACAAAACTGTTGTTGCCAAAAGAATTGAAAGTTGTTTCTTCATTTTAGTTACCTTTGTATAATTTTAATTCAGAATAATGTAACATATTTTTACATAGACTCTAAAGGATTTTCACGTATTTGCTTTAAACGCAGCTCTAAATCACGTAATTTCATCCATTCTACCGATCCAGATTTTGCCTCAGCTTTGGCTGCATTTAAATAGCGTTCAACCCCATTTAAATTTTTCATTGCTAAATTTGATTCGGCCAAAGCATAAGACACCATTACTTTATTTCCCAATAAATCATAAATACGAGCATATTGATCCCAAAAACTGGGGCTGCGCATTAAATCTTTATCCAGCTGTTCAATATAAGACATTTCTTTTAAAGCCGCTTCTCCTTGTTTTAAAATTACATAAATAGTCGCCCTTTCAAAACGCATAATAACTTCTTTACGCCCCGTAATATTTAAACGTTCGGCCATATTAATTGCAGCGCTAATATCTAACAAGGCTTTATCCCCTTGTCCGGAAGCTTGATATATTTCACTGCGAGCAAACAACAAATAAGGATCTTGGGGATAACGACGAATTAACTCAGTCATTAACTTAGCGGCTTCCGAGTATTGTCCTTTTATACCTTTTGTAAGTGCTTTAGCATATAAGGTATCGGATTCAGCTGCATCTGAATATAAACTGTTAATTTCATGTGTATCCATCGTGAATGCTGCAATTCGCGCTTTTGCCATTTTAAATGCATATTGGTAATCATCAGACATCCTTCCATTGTGGCTTTTAGACATAAACTGATCAACATATTCACGACGCTCAATACTCGCAGGGTGAGTTTGTAAATAGATGGGCAGTTCTTTTGAGCCATGTTCTTTTGATAACTTCAACATAGTTTCTGTAGCATCACGGAACCCCCACAATGGCCAATTTAGTTTTTGCATCAGTCGCACAGCATAATCGTCTGCAGTACGCTCCTGCCCCCTAGAATACGCAGTAAACTGGCTTGTTGCAATATTTTGGGCCCCTAAAATACCCGCCATGCCTATTTCGGGATGGCCTGTCATTACACTTAAGACACCCCCCAATGCAGCACCTAAAATCATTGTTGTTGCCGCTTTAGGGAGAACCCCGGACAAGGTACGCATAATGTGCCTACCAGCTTGGTGTCCTGTTTCGTGAGCTAGAACGCCGGCCATTTCTTCAACCGTTTTAGTCTTCGCAAAAAAACCGGTATGTACTACAACTAAATTTTCAACTGTAGCAAACGCATTGTAATGAGGGTTAACAATTACTCTGGGTTGTACTAAAGTAGGATTTAAGCCTGCAACTTTATATAAAGGCTGCAATATTTTTAAAAGAAAATTTTCAAGTTGTGGGTCTCTGTAAATGTGATTTGTTTTCCATTGAGAAGTTTCAGCAGAAACAGAGGGAGGAGCCCCCCCCCCAAATAAAATTACTAGTACCGTTATTATTCTTTTAATCATAAATCTATCCTTTTAAAAGGCGTTTCCACCAAGGTTTTTTTGCTTCAGAGGCTGTATTAACCTGGGGATTTTGACGATTGTCGCGTCGATCGTTATTAAAGCGTCGATTTCGATTGCGCCTATCGTTATTAAACCTTTTCTGCCTATTATTATAATTTTGAGAACGACGCTCTTCTTGAACGGACTCTTCTGAGGTATAACTTTCAATTAGGGCCTCATCTTGCAAATCATACATTTCAACTGGCTGTAATTTTGGCTTTTGATGATCTTTACGATTAATATTATACACCTTTTGATTTTGTTTCTTAGAAGGCCTATAAAAACTTTTTATTTCTTTATCGTTGCACGTTAATTTAAATTCTGAGCCAATCAAATTTTCGTCTAAATTAATATTAATAAGCACTTTATAGTGCTCTTCAATCTGGGTTAATTGACGTCTTTTATGATTAAACAACACAAACGCAGAAGCAACCGGCAGGGTTAATAAGAAATGATCCCCTTCTTTTGCATTTTGAACGTTGCTTTCCAATATACGAAATGCCTGCAAAGCTAAACTAACTTTGTCCCTTACATGTCCAGTACCATTACATTGGTCACATACTAACATTGTCGACTCAAATAAGCTTGGTCGCAAACGTTGGCGCGACATTTCTAACAAACCAAAGGAACTAATTTCCCCGACTTGTATGCGGGCACGATCTGATTGCAAACAATCTTTTAATTTGTTTTCAACCTGAGTTTTATGCTCTTCATTATCCATATCGATAAAATCAATAACAATTAAACCAGCCAAATCACGAAGGCGAGCTTGTCGAGCTACTTCTTCCGCTGCTTCCAAATTAGTTCTTAAGGCTGTCTCATCAATATGACGTTCTTTAGTTGACCGTCCTGAGTTTACATCGATAGCAACTAATGCTTCAGTTGTGTTAATAACTAAGTACCCACCAGATTTTAATTGAACTTTTGTATCTTGAATTTCATTTAGTTGCTCTTCCACTCCATATGCATGAAACATAGGCACGGATGTATCAGTATACTCCTTTACTCGCTTTACATGACTAGGCATCAATATCTTCATATAGCTCTTTGTAATTTGATAGGATTCATTTCCTTCAACAACTACATCTTCAATATCTCTATTATATAGATCTCTAATCGCTCTTTGAAGAATATTACCCTCTGTGTGAATAAGCTGCGGCGCAGTAGATGCCAAAGTAAGATCACGAATTTTTTGCCAAATCCGCAACAGATAATCCAAATCTTTTTTTATTTCAATTTTCGTACGATCCATACCTGCTGTGCGAATAATTAGCCCCATTCCTTCAGGAACTTCTACGCCTTCTAAAATACGCTTTAAGCGTTGGCGATCTCCGTTATCGCTAATTTTACGTGATACTCCACCTGCACGTCCCGCATTTGGCATTAAAACACAATAACGACCAGCTAGTGTTAAGTAGGTAGTTAAGGCAGCCCCCTTTTCACCCCGTTGTTCACGAGCTACTTGAACCAAAAGAACTTGGCCTTTTTTTATTACTTCTTGAATTTTATGTTGTCGGTAAAGTCGCTCCCGACGGAAAGAAGAGATATTGTCTGCTTCCTCTTCTGTAGTTATAACTGTTTCAACTACTTCAGTATTCTCCTCAGTTTCTGGAGCCAGAACTACCGCTTCTTTACTTGCTTCAATTATCGCAGGCATCTCTTCGACAGTTTCTGTCTTTTCTTGAGTACTTACTGCTGTGCGGTAGTAATCGGGATGTATATCACTAAAGGGTAAAAATCCATGACGATCCTGTCCATATTCAACAAATGCTGCCTGTAAAGACGGCTCGATACGAACCACCTTTGCCAAATAAATATTACCTTTAAAAATTTTACGACTTGAACTTTCATAATCGTATTCCAATAATCGACCATCTTGGGTCGAAGAAATGACAACCCGTACTTCTTCAGATTGTCGAGCATCAATAAGCATGCGTTTCGACATATTATCCTCAATAAAAAAATATTAACGTTATAGGTTTTTTGAAAAACCAACCTGACACTCTTCATCAATTTACCTTTTTCAAAAACTATACTTTCAAATTTATGAAACAGGCCTACTGCGCCAAATAAAGTGGAAAAAAAGTAAACATGCAAATCTATGCGCACTAACGGCATCACTAAAAGAATCATGTTTCTTTTCCAGGTTAAAAATTGTTCCTTTTAAAAATACATGTTATTTTTTACTTCGACAATCTAAACTTTAAGTATTTCTATGGTAAGATAAGTAAAAGAAAAAATATAATGTTAAAAAAAGCTTTCATTCGTATAATATCTCTTGCCCTAATATTAACAATAGCGGGGACTTTAATTGCCTTAATCATCTTATATTACGTTAATAAGGGTCTGCCTGATCATACTACTTTAAAAAATTACAGCCCACCTGTATTAAGTCGTATCTTTGCTTCGGATGGGCGTTTAATTGGTGAGCACGCGCAAGAAAAGCGAATTTTTGTGCCCTATGAATACATACCCAAAAAAGTCATACATGCATTTTTAGCCGCAGAGGATCAAAACTTTTTTTATCATCATGGCGTTGATATTATCAGTATTGTTAGAGCTGCCATTACCAATGTGCTAAGCAGCGGAAAACGTCCAGGAGGAGCATCTACCATTACTCAGCAGGTGGCACGAAATTTCTTTTTAACAAACGAGGTTAGCTTGATGCGTAAATTAAAAGAGGTAATTTTAGCTATTCGTATTGAACAGGCCTTATCTAAAGAGCGCATTATTGAAATATATTTAAATCAGATTTTTTTAGGAAACCGATCTTATGGTGTTGCAGCTGCAGCCTTGCGTTATTTTAATAAATCTTTAGAAAATTTATCTATCCCTGAAATTGCCTTTTTAGCCGGGCTTCCTAAAGCTCCAAGCACATATAACCCCACTCGCAACCCACAACAATCAATTGCCCGCAGGAATTGGGTGCTTGAGCGTCTATGGAAAACAGGAATGATAAATGAAGAAGAAAGCAGGCTGTATTCTACCTATCCTATTGAATTAGCAAAGCGAGCTGAAACTGAAATTATCCAAGCTGATTATTTTCAAGAAACGGTTAGAAAAGAGTTATTAGATACTTTAGGAGAAGAAGAGTTTTATGGTGGCGGCCTTTTCATAAAAACATCCTTAGACACAAGGCTGCAGAATATTTGTAACGAAGTTTTCCCAAAAGCTTTATTGAGCTTAGATAAAAAACATGGTTGGAGAGGTCCTTTACGTAACATATCGGCAGCAGCATCCAACCCCACAGACATAAAGCATTGGATGGATTTTTTACATCAGGTAGATATTGATTATGTACCTGATGGATGGCGACTTGCAATAGTAACCCGCCTTGAGAACAATCAAACCAGCTTGATTACCGAAGAAGGCAGCGGATTTATACCCATAGAAACCATGAAATGGGCAGGAACTCCCTTACGAAATGGCACGCCTGGTCCAAGCATTAAGACACCTGAACAAGCATTAAAAGTGGGGGATTTGATATTCGTATCCCGCATAAAAAACAATGCCTATACCCTACAACAAATACCTAAAATTTCTGGTGGCATGGTGGTAATGGATCCTCACACAGGTCGAGTACTTGCTTTAAATGGTGGATTTAGCTTTCAACAATCACAATTTAACCGGGCCACCCAAGCAATGCGCCAATCTGGCTCTTCAATCAAACCTTTTGTTTATTTGACTGCATTTGAACGAGGCGTGAAGCCTACGGATATTTATGTAGACGAACCTATTTCCATTAATTTGGGTGAAGGGTTAGGAATATGGACACCTAAAAATTTTTTAAATGAATTTAAAGGCCCCATGACAGTAAGAAAAGCCTTAGAAACTTCTAACAACATGATTACCATTAAGTTGGGGCAAAAAGCCGGCATGAAGAATGTGGCGCGTTTACTTAAAAAATTAAATATACTTGATAATCCACCAATTCAGCTTGCTCTTGTATTAGGCGCTGGAGAAACCACCGTTTATAAAATGACCACAGCTTATGCAATGATAGCCAATGGTGGTAAACAAATAAAACCTACGGTTATTGATTGGATTCAAGATCGATACGGTAAAATTATCTATAAACATGATAATAGGAGCAGCAAAGCACTCCACACATCTAAATGGGATGGCCAAACGTTTCCAGAAATACCTAATACACGAAAACAGATTATTAACCCTGTACACACCTACATTTTAACATCTATTTTACAAGGTGCTGTAGAAAATAGCTCTGCTAAAACGGCAGTAGTTCCAGGTCATGTTGTAGCTGGAAAATCAGGCACCTCCAACGATTCAAAAGATGTATGGTATATTGGGTATTCAGCTAACTTAGTTGTCGGCATTTATTTGGGATACGATGCACCACTCAACATGGGGAAAATGGCCACTGGCGGCTGGTTGGCCGCACCTATATTTCAATCTTTTATGACAAAAGCTTTGGAAAATGACCCTCCTATCCCATTTAAAGTCCCCGCAAACGCAAAATTATATAGGGTAAATAAAAATTCAGGCCGCCCTACAGCACCCAACGACCCCGACGCTATTTGGGAAATTGAATGGCAGAAGCAACCTATATTTGGACCAACCGAAGCTATTGACCCAAGCACAGCTTTATCACCAGAACAACTTGATACAAATCCGGGTATTTTTTAATGAAGCACTTAATTATTTATGGAAGTTCTGGAGGCACTTCAGGAAAAACATGGGAAATTGTAAAACACCTTCAAACAAAACTGAATACTGAAGTAATTAACTTATCTAACTATCAATATAGTTATTTTGATTATACTCATGCCAATAAAGACGATGATTTTAAAATCCTAGCATTAAAAATGCTTGAAGCTGAATGTATTATTTTTATTACGCCTGTATATTGGTATTCAATGAGCGGACAATTAAAAGTATTTTTTGATAGGCTGAATGACTTAACCAGCTTTAAAAAGCCCTGTGGAAGACAATTAAAAGATAAAAGCATGGCTTTTATCGCAACAGGCAGCCAAAAAGAACTACCCATAGGTTTCGAAATACCATTCAAAGGAACAGCCGAATATTTTGATATGTTTTTTCAAGGCTATATCTATATATGCACAGACCCAGAATCTTTTAGTCAGAATGAAGTAAATCACCGTTTAACAGACTTTATAGAAAGACTAAGGATATAAATATAATATATCCTAAAACTTCAAGAGCTTATGACAAGCTCTATTCTATGCCCCCCCTCGCAGAAGAATTATTTAATCAGTTTTGCAAGCAGTAAACAAGTGCTGCCTCTTCTATATGCGAGGCCATAAATCTGTATCTTATAGATATTAATTAATAAAAAACCCCGCTTTAAGCGGGGTTTTTACTTTTGTTACAATCAATTTATGCAGATTGCTTCTCGTTTTGTTCTGTTAGTTCTTTAAACTTTTTGCTTAAACCAAATACAGACAAGATCCACAAGAATACAATACCAATAACAATTGGTGCAATCACTGGAACTAATTGGTACAAAGCACTACCAGAAAACACAGTTAACAAGCCCATTTGGACGTAAGAACCAAGTGACTTACCACCTCGACCACCAATAACGTCAACAGCAGCCTTACCTTTTATCTTTAATTCTTGATCTAAAGGAATGTAAGCCATCTCTTTAGTTGGGTCAAATAGTGAGTATTTAACAGCTTTACCAAAGGCGTTTACTGCCAATCCCAAGATCACCACAAATACAATTAACTCACGGTTAATATACCCTTGTGTAATTGCCTCAACAATGCTTAATCCTTCTGGAAGCTGTGTATTATTATAGAAAATCACACCAAAGAACACCAAAATACCTAAAATAAGAACTACAGGCGTAATTAAGGCGCATGATTTCCAGCTAAAACGACGTAATAAGTTACTTCCAACTAACATTAATACAACAGCAATACCACCCGTTACAGTAGACAAGCCACCCATAACTTCGTTGTATTCAGCTTCCGTAGGAAACGCTATTTTAATTTGGCCTTTCCATACACCTTCAAACAAGTTAATGGACACACCATATGCCAAAACTAACATTGCTATTAACCCTAAGTATGGGGATTGGAGAATATATTTAAAGCTTTCAACCATTGAAAGCTTGGCTTTTTTCTTCTTTGTTTCACCCATAGCCTCTGGATCATAATAACGTTTATCTGTTAAAACATTGCGATTCATCCAATAGAAAGTAACCAGCAATATAATACCTGCAACAATCACAAACGCCATTAAGTACTGAAGCATAAGACCAGTTGTTTCAGCACGGCTTAATCCGAAGCTTCGAACATATCGCGATACAAGGATAATTCCAGGTCCAGAAATTAATAACCCGAAGTTACCTAAAAAGCCAAACATACCATAGAAACGACGAGCTTCTTTAACTGGGGTAATTGCGTTAGCAAACTGCCAGAACAATAATGACAATACTGCACTTCCCCATAATTCTGACAAAATATAGAATAATGTGTATGTCCAGTTACCTACTAAAGGAATAATCCATTTTAAATTTGGATATGCTGCTTGGTATGCTTCAATAGTTTCCAAGTCCATGTGTATCCCCCCAACAAATGGGTAAATAACATAAGGAAACAAACCAAAGAAAGTCAAAAATGGAAGCGCTGTAACGTAGAATAAACCTTCACGGTTAAATATATTCGCAGCTTTTGTATACAGGACCATAAAAAGAACTGCTGAAGCCGTCACCCCGATCCCTTTAGCAAATGCTAAGCTTTCAGCACCTGCACCAGGTGAATTCACAAGAATTGCATCTTTTGTATCACGTAATACTGTATAAATAAACAGGATACAAAACATCATAAGCCCCATAGGTAGGAACTTTTTTACTTCAAAAGAGTGAATAGGCCATAAGGCTTTACGCCACCCCGTAAACTCTTCAGTTACTGCTTTCGACATAATAATGTTACCTTTGTTAAGTTAATTAATAAAGTTAATAGAATCAAAAAGAACCTGTTTGGACATAAGAAAAAATCGCGTCCAACAGACACGACAATTGATTCAATTGAACCGTTTGCCCAAAATATTACCTAATTCACCTATAAAAGTCAATGTTTAGTAAGCATTAATATAACAATTCAAGCTAATTAAGACAAAAATGGGAAGATTATCCCTCCCATTTAATAAATAATGATTACCCTTACAAAGCAATTCTATGGTTGTTACTTAATCACTTGCTACTAAACGTCCCCTCTCTAATCACTTCTATCTCTTCTCTAAGCAATCCTACATCTTCTATAATTTCTTCTGAAGGGTTACTCCGTTTTTGATCTCAACCCCTCTTTTAACTTTTACTTTAATTCTTCAGGGTAACGGGGACTTTTTAAAACATTTTCTAATGTTGTGGCTCCATCATCAATTAAGCCTTTTAGAATTTCTAATTTACTTTTTTCACTTTTTAACTTTTCGTCAGCAACAAAAATGAAATTTGCCAGCGTTTCTGTTGAGCTTCTTCGCACCCACGTCTAACCGTTTCTGGAAGGCTTGCACTTTCTAACGTATGATATGCTTTCCACACCGGGATAACCTTAGCTTCATGCCTGGCTTCCTCTCTCGTCACTTGGTGCGCGCTCGCCAATCAATCCCAACATTCTCTTAAATATTCCAGCAATATTTCTGCATCTCCATGGTGCTTTAATGCGTCTAAGTTATAATCAAAAAAATCAATCCTTGAGCGTTTCTTTTTAGGATATTGCATGTCCAGCGATCGGTAATGGCGCCTTAATTCATCATGTTGTCTCCTTACTTAATTTACGTTTCCTACGAAGTTTGTATTATAGAACTACAAAGCACCTGAAAAAGTACTTTGTAGTTTGGTCCTGCTTAAACAAGAAAAAGGATAAGAACATATAATTTCTATAGCTTAACTCCCATCGTCCAGCCCTCTTTGGTGGGTAACATTACACCGCAATACATAGAAGGATTCCCGAGCCTTTTGTTAAAAGCATTTACTGCCTCTAAGGCCGAAGGGCTAATGCGTTCTGTAGAAGGCTTTCCGTAAACCGCCCCTGATAAAAAAGTGTTATCGCCTATAATCAGCCCCCCACTTCGTACATTTTTCTCAGCCCAGTTTAAATAATTTATGTAATTTAATTTATCAGCATCGATAAACACCATATCAAACGGGCCCTCTTTTTCAAGACTTCCTAAAATATCTAAAGCTTTTCCTTCTAGTAAGGTAATTTTAGAGGTGTGTTCTTCAAAGTGTAGAAATGTCTCTCTAGCCATACTGATACGATTTTTGTCTCGCTCGATTGTAAAAACATGCCCTTCTGTAGGAAGAGCCATTGCCATCCACATTGTGGAATAACCTGCGTGTGTACCGACTTCTACAATTTTTTTGATTCCCCCAAGTCTAATCAACAACTGCAATAATCTCCCTTCTTCCGGAGCTATATGAATAGGCCAGTCAGCTGCCTGGATGCGGTCGCGGACCCAGACTAACTTAGGGTCTTCTTTTATAACTGTATCGTATATATATTGCAAAGAAAGTGATTTTTTTTCGTTCGTTCGCATGTTTTTCCTTAGAAATAGTATATTTTTATGGTAAGCCTGATAATAATAGGAAAATAATAAGGTGTACAATGCTTTCTATCCAATTGCACGCCCAAAACTTAGAAAAAAATATAAATCGTTTTTATGGTCTTCGGGTAACCAAGAATCTTTTTGGTGCTTGGACCATTACTATCCAATATACTCAGTTTAGAATGAGGGGGCCCTCAAAGCTGTTTTTTTGCGATACTGTCGAAGAAGCAAAAATGCGCGTATATGTGATATTAAAAAGAAGATTAAACTATAATCGTCGAATGGGCTGTAAGTACCGCATTGTACATATTGATGCAGAACCTGCTGTGGTCTTAGAGGAGTGGATACCAGACTTCCACACAATCCAAAACGATACACACTCTCAATATAACCAATCTATTTTTTGAGCGACCAAAACTTAAAACTTGAAAAACTTTGAGGCCATGCTTTTCCAATTCTCCCCATACTTATATGGAGAATTGATTTATTAAAGTATTTTTAAGCCAGCCTACTAATTTTATGTGCTTTTTCTCTCACCTTAAAAAACACGGTAAATAAAGTAGAAATACCAAGAAAATAACAATAATGTACTTTTCCTACTAAACTTAAAGGGCTTACCCCAGCTATAGACGCAGCTAACAAAACTTGTGCGCTATACGGCAATAACCCTTGAAATACGCAAGCAAAAATGTCCAGCAAACTTGCCGCACGTGGAGCAGTAATTCCATAACGTTTAGCAATATCTCTGCTTGCATCTCCCGCCATCAAAATAGAGATCGTATTATTCGCCGTACAAATATCAGCAACAGAAGACATTAGAGCTATAGATAATTCGCCAATTGTTTTATTAGGCTTTCCATTTCGATTAAACCTATGAGAAAAAGATAAAACCTTTCCTATTAAATATGCAATTCCTCCCTGATGTTTAATAAGTTCACTTAACCCACCAATAAACATAGAAAGAATCAATATTTCTTCCATAAGAGTAAAGCCTTTATAAATCTCCATTGTGTATTGCGTCATAGTGTAATCTGAACTCAACAGCCCAACAGCTCCACCAATCAGAGTACCTAATATCAAGATTAAATATACATGCATCCCGGCAAGAGAAAAAAATAGTACCATAATATAAGGTAATACCTTTAATATATTAAAGTCACCTACATGGCTTACATAATTATCTTGCGCATACGTAGACAATATCAACAATGAAAACATCATAGCAGGCAAAGCTATAAAGAAATTCATTTTGAACTTATCTTTCATTTCACAACCTTGAGTTTGTACAGCCGCGATTGTAGTGTCTGAAATAATTGATAAGTTGTCACCAAACATTGCACCACTTAATACGGCACCAATTCCAATAGTTAAATCCACACCCGCTGTATGACATATACCTACTGCAATAGGCGTAACAGCACCAATCGTCCCCATTGATGTTCCCATCGCCAAACTAATAAAGGAAGATACAACAAAAATACCGGGCAGTATAAATTGAGAAGGGATGTAGTATAATGCAAAATTTACAGTAGCATCTATCCCTCCAATAGACGCCATAACTTGACTAAAGGCACCAGACAAAAGAAAAACAAAACACATTATTAAAATATTAGGGTGACCCACCCCAGCCATGAATACATCTAAATTTTTATTAAATGCACGTGGCTCCCAACAAAATGCTAAAAATATAGCCGGAATAATCGCAACCGTTGGAGAAAGACTTAATTGCTTTCCATCGAAAGATCCTATACCAAATACTACAAAGACGCATAAAAACAATAAAAGGGGAAGTAAACTTAGGGAAGCAGAGTTTGGCTTAAACCAGTGTGTTTTATTGTTACTAATCATTATAACCGTATTTTTTTATTGTATAGCTATTAGTATTAATTTAATAAGGGTTACTTGTCAAACACAACCTGCCCCAAAAAGTTTAAAAGAGTTTTGACGTTTTTAGTTTGCGCTGAAGAAATCGAAAAAATAGGATGTCGGGTATATTTCTTTAATTTCTCCATAGCTTCTAATACAACATCTTCCTCTACTAAATCAATTTTAGTAAATGCTATTATAGTTGGCTTGTCAGCTAGCCCATGATTGTAAGCCTCTAATTCACCTCGAATAATCTTATAGTCGCGTTCAATATCATCACTTGTTATATCGATTAAATGTAACAACACCTTACATCTTTCAACATGACCTAAGAATCTATCTCCTAATCCTGATCCCAAATGAGCCTTTTCAATTAACCCGGGGATATCAGCTATTACAAATTCTTGTTCGTTAACAGAGGCGACGCCTAACTGTGGTTTTATTGTGGTAAAGGGGTAATCTCCTATCTTTGGCTTCGCCCTAGTACTAACAGATAAAAATGTGGATTTTCCTGCATTTGGCAATCCTAATAATCCAACATCTGCGAGTAGTTTTAACTGTAGCCAAACCCACATTTCTTTGCCTGACCAACCTTTTTCAAATTGTCGAGGCGCCCTGTTCGTAGAAGTTTTAAAAGTCGCGTTCCCACGGCCACCATCACCACCCTTTAAAAGGGTAAAGCGCTCTTCAGGTTTTACCAAGTCAAATAAAACCACCTCCTTATGTTCATCAAAAATTTGTGTTCCCACTGGCACTTTGATTACTATAGATTTACCATGAGCCCCCGTACAATTACTTCCTCTTCCGTGTTGACCTTTTTGTGCCTTAAAATGTTGCCTATATCGAAAATCAATCAATGTGTTTAAATTAGGATCAGTTTCGAAAATAATATCGCCGCCCTTCCCTCCATTACCGCCATCCGGGCCACCCATCTCAATAAACTTTTCACGATGAAAGCTCACACAGCCATCTCCACCATCTCCTGATTTTAGAAATATTTTTACGTGATCAATAAACTGCATGATATCTCCTTATAAAAAAAGGGATGTTCTTACACATCCCTTTTTAAAACTTTGTATAGGCTAATTATGCCCCTGGAATAACAGAAACGTATGTGCGATTTTTTGCTTTTGTTAGGAACTTAACTTGCCCGTTTTCCTTAGCAAACAATGTATGATCTTTTCCCATACCTACGTTCTCACCAGGAAAAAATTGGGTTCCCCGTTGACGAATCAGAATATTTCCTGCTAATACAGCTTCTCCACCATATTTTTTTACGCCTAAGCGACGTCCAATTGAGTCGCGTCCGTTTTTCGAACTACCGCCTGCTTTCTTCTGTGCCATAACTTAGAACTCCTTATGCTTCAGCAGCAGCTTTAGTTTTGGCTGCTTTTTCAACGATATCGTTAATCTTTAACACCGTCAAATGTTGACGATGACCATTTTTACGACGAGAATTCTGACGACGACGCTTTTTGAAAATAATAATTTTTTCACCGCGCGTTTGATCTACAACAGTTGCAGTAACCTTTGCACCGCTGATAAATGGCTCACCCACCTTTACCTTACCGTTGTTAGCGATCATAAGTACGTCGGAAATCTCTACGGTTTTCCCTTTTTCTACGTCAAGCCTTTCAACTAAAACCACTTGATCTTTAGTGACTCTATATTGCTTGCCGCCTGTTTTTACAACTGCGTACATGATTGAACCTGTATTTGATTAATAGATATAACAAAGTGAAAAATATACACTAACTATGGAAAAGTCAAGGATTTTATATAGGCAAAAATTTATGTAAACCTGAACAAAAACCGTAGCCTAAATAAATTTCTTCTAAATGAGAGCAAATCTAAACTAAACCTTATTGCTGTTTAAAACTCTGGTATTGCAAAATTAGCACTAAATTATTTTAGCAACTTTATCAAAGTCTAATCTCGGCCCTCTTGGATATAAAGAGGAAGAATCTCCATACCCTAAATTACACAAAAAATTAGATTTAATTGTTCCCTCTGGAAAAAATTCCTTGTCTAGTTTTTCAGAAGAAAACCCAGACATGGGACCACAATCCAAACCTAAACTACGAACAGCCATAATAAAATACGCGCCCTGCAGGCTGCTGTTACGAAGAGCTGTCTTGTAAATTAAATCTTCTTTTTCTTGAAATATTTTATTAGCATCCACATGTGGCCATAGAACATCCATTTTTTTATAGAAATTTAAATCGTAGGCAATAATAGCTGTCACTGGCGCAGACATAGTTTTCTCTATATTTCCAGGAAGCAAACAAGGTTTTAAACGCTCCTTACTTTCAGGTGACTTAAGGAATACAAACCTAGCGGGACAACAGTTCATAGATGTAGGTCCCATTTTCATTAGATCATAAATTTGGATTAATAAATCATCGTCTACAGGCTTATTTAACCATCTGGAATATGTTCTTGCTTCATTAAATATGATATTTATAGCTTTTGTAGAAACATCTGTCATTTTGTCACCAAAATATATTTATTATTCTTATAAAGATAAAAATCGCACAGATTAATTAAATTTTAGGAAAATGTTTTAAAGATTCTAAAACAATTTTTTGATGATCTTTAGCTTTTATCTTTTGTCTTGAATATCTTTCCAATACATTGCAAGCTGCAGCAGCAACATTAAAGTAAACTCTATTTCTAATATGGTTTTTTATACTATGCAGGTTATACTCTTTTGCCTGATGATATTTAATAGCGATTTTTTCTTTCCGATCAGCCCACTCTTTTAAATTGTTATTAATTTTTATTTCAAAGTCTTTCTCTATTCCTTGAACAGTTTCAGATACTGAATCTAAACGCTCCTTAGATGCAGAAATTTTCTTTTGTGCAATCAATAAAATACTTTCTGCATCAAAAAAATCGCTTTCAATCTTTCGCCGATGAGCATCTATCTGTACCTGCAGCTTTGGTAGAATCACTTTAATAAAAATAACTATACAAATTAAAAAAGCGATACCCACCCAAAATTCTGGTGTATTAATCATTCGCGGTCACCTTGATAATTTCTTTTTCTAAAAGTTGAGCAATCTCGGAATCTCCCTCCACTTTCACAGACAGTTTTTTTTCTATCAGCTGGACAATAGAATTTTCTAACTTAGCAGAAATATCTTTGTATAAATTATGCTCAACCTGAAGCAATTCTGCACTAAGTTTTTTTAAAGCTATATCAGCCTCTGTTTGCAAGTTCGACTCTAATCCAACACGACTTTGTTGAATAAATTCAATTACTTTTTTCAGCTTTTCTTTTTGAGAATGTTTTGCCTCGTATAATTTTTGATCATACAGCTTGGCCATTTTTTCTGCTTGTTCATTTAGCTGCTGAGCCTCTGCTAATATCTTTTTTACGTTTCCTTCACGCTCAGCTAACTTTGCATTCATGCGAGGGATAAGAAATTTCCACAAATAAATAAAGAGTATGCCCCATGAAATCAACAACCAAAAAACCTGGGAAACAAATGTTGTACTATCAAACTGAGGCATAACTATCCATCTAACTTATTAGGTAAACAAAATAATAAATGCTATCACCATAGCAAAAATTGCAACGGCCTCAGTCACCGCAAACCCAATCATACCGATACCAAAAACCTGATCTCTGGCAGATGGGTTCCGAGCAACGGAACTAATAAAGCTTGAAAAGATATTACCAAGGCCTATGCCCACGCCCAACAACGCAATCATACACAGACCAGCTCCTATCATTTTTGCTGCTTGAATATCCATAAAGAACCTCTTTGGTTATAATTAAATTAAAAGTTAATGCAAATGTAATGCATCGTTTAAATAGACACAAGTCAAGATTGAAAAAATATACGCCTGAACTAATGCCACAAAAACTTCAAAAAAAGTTAATAAAACAGTCATACCTAATGGCAAAATGCCACCAAGCACCCCTAAGCTTATAACAAACCCTGCAAAAATCTTCAAAACCATATGGCCGGCCATAATATTTGCAAACAACCGCACAGATAAACTAATAGGCCGAGACAAGTACGATATTAGCTCTATTGGGATCAAAATAGGCGCCAAGAATATTGGAGAGCCGTCAGGAAGAAAAATCTTTAAATACCTAACACCATGCTGTAAAAACCCGATTATAGTTATCACTACAAATACTAAAGATGCCATTACAAATGTTACAATAATATGGCTAGTAAAGGTAAAAGCATATGGAATCATTCCCAACAAATTGCCCATTGCAATTAACATAAAGAAAGACATTACAAACGGCAAATATCTTCGCCCCGCGCTACCACAATTTTCTTCAACTAATCCCGCAACGAAATTAAAAACCAATTCTGATACAGTCTCAAGCTTAGAAGGTTTTCTTAACTTACTATTTGATTTTACCCCCATATAAAGCAATAGCATAACTAATACTGTTGTAAGCAACATAAAGACTGTAGAATTAGTAATAGAAATATCTAACCAATCTTTTATTTTTACTTCAATGAGAGTATGTATTTTAAATTGATGCAAAGGATCAGTCATTTTTTAGACCCAATTTTTTTCATTATTTTCCATACATTTAATAGCGCCACAACAAAACCTATTAAAACACATACAACAATAGATAAAGCCATCTTTTCTGAGTACTTTCCTATTTGATATCCAACAAAAAGCATAAATACTATAGGACCAATAAAGTCACCTATCAAAAATGTAAATTTATCCATTAAGTATCTTGCAAGTTCTTACGTATACTTCTAATCACTCGCCCCATATATATCATCAAGCTTAAAGTAACACCAAGGCCTATAAATAAAAACAAAAATTTTGCCTCCGGCAAATCTAAAACCTTTAAATTAGAGGTTAGAGGATTAACGCTTTGATTAATTAAACTGCCAAACAATCCTTGAAAAAACACTAGTATTCCCACCAATAATACAAGTTTTTTGACGATACGACTTTGTTCAATATATCTTAACAATAGTAAAAGCACTGTCATTAACCCTAAGGTAAGTAACGCTTCATATTCTACTGCTCCTCGATAAAGAGTGAGCCTCCCTTCATATGCATAAGCTTGAAAAACCCCCCAAACAACCCCAACCGTAAGCAAAACCCAACTAGGCTTGAGCCAAGGCAATGCTTCTCTTAACAACAACTGCACTCTTTTTCCTTCAATTAAGATTCCAATAATTAAAGCATATACAATAGAAATAAGCATATATGCCGCATAAATTAGCAAGTGATGTAAATTGAGCGAGAAGTTTACTTGGGTAATATCTAATACAACTGGCGCCTTAACTCCTGCAAAGGGCGACAGGAAAGCAACCATATAGAGCAAAAAACCACTTTGAATAAAGCCCTGGACGCCAATAACAGGTCTAGATAAATGATCAATGTTCCTATTTTTAGATCTAATAACATACAAAGAGCTAAAGCATGAAAAAAAAGCCATCCAAACCAGCATTAAGGAAACATGATTATTCCAAACACCACTTAACCTTATATACCAAGGATCCGAAGCTATAGAATTACTTAATACAACAAGTAAGGTTGGAGAATGAAGTAAAAACCCTACGCACAAGGTAACAAATGCACAAACCGTAAACAACGCCGTGGTTTGGCACGCTGGGCGTCCTAAACGTGCGAGATGGTGTGGCACAACCCCAAGTGTTTGAATCAAAGACGTTATGAGCGCAATAATTATACAGATTTGGCCAAAAAAATTAATCATACTTTCCCTTTGTTAATTAATTTGCAATACTTGTGCCGTAAGCTTAACTAAAAATATCTATTTTACAAAATAAAAATGTTAAATCACTTAAACTCATTACTTTTTACCACATTTTTTGGAACGCATACTGGTGAAGATTTATATGGCAACCAGTTTTACTTTCGCAGAACTTCTGACAAGGAAAAACGCTGGGTTATATACAAAGGAATGTACGATCCTTCAAAAATATCAGCTGAATGGCATAGTTGGCTACATTTCATAACTAACATTATCCCATCCACTCCTAAAAAAACATGGTATCCTAATACAACTGGTACAAAATTTTCGCATAATTCAATAAGTTCCATTGAAAACATACCCCAAACTGCATTACAGTATTACGAAAGTTGGACTCCTGATAGATAGGAAAAATATGCAAAAAAATTATATGGAATCTTTTATTGGCTTTTGTATTGTTATTTTAACAATTATTTTACTTTGGATTTTTTTTGGACGAAATGAGCTCAAAACTAATGGTACTTTAATTTCTGTAACCGCCTATTTCCAAACAGTTGCAGGAATAACAAAAGGAACAGACGTCAAATTAGGTGGTGTAAAAGTAGGTAAAGTTCTGGATGTACAGCTTGACAAAGAAAGCTTTAACCCTATTTTAACCATAGGGTTAGATAAGGCTTATAAAATTCCCGCCGACAGTTCTTTTGCTATAAAGTCTGAAGGTATTATGGGGGGAAAGTTCGTTTCTGTAGAAGTAGGACCAAGCCAAGAACCCACAAAAGATGGTCAAATATTTTACAATAATCAATCCTCTTTAGATCTTGAGAGTATTGTAAGTCAAGTAGTATTTGGAGGAGAAGGCAAAAAATAATAATATGTATAGTTATATTAATTTTTTTGGAATTATGTTTTGTATAATAACTGCAACCAATAGTTTAAGCAGTGAAAGCACCACAGAAAACAATACCCTCCCGATTGAGGAAGAGACAAATCTAAACACTACTTACGCAGAATTGCAGTGGGTTGATAAATTCACTGGAAAGTTTAAACTAATCTATGCAAAAGTTGGAGAAACAACTACATATGAACATTTAAAAATATATTTAGCAGTTTGCCGCAAATCTGCTGCATTTGAACCACCTGAGTCAAAAGCTTTTCTAACAATTTGGGAACACCCTAAAGAAGAGCTGCCTAGGAAATTATTTTCAGGATGGATGTTGGCATCTTCCCCCGCATTATCGACGCTAACTAATCATCCCCGTTATAGCCTATGGCTATTAAAATGTACTAACAAAATAAAGCTCCCTCTTCAAAAATAATTATTTTGTTCATAAACTATTAAGGAAACTTTCTCACAATAAAAGCTGTAACAAAGAATAAGAATAAGAAATGTTAAACAAAAATCGGTTTTTATTGATTGCTATATGTTTTATATTTGTCATATTTATACCTTGGCATATTGAAACGGTTTTACCTGCTGAAATTGTAGCAACAACTAAAATAGCCACTATAAGCAAAAAACGCTTACAAGAAGATTTTAACCAAAACACTAATAACACACTGATAGATAAACAATCTAATACGGTACTTAAACCAGAAAAAAAATTTGAGCATTTTAAAGTTTTATCCACAGAGAACATCCACTTAAATTGTTGCACGTCTACTTTAAAAGGAATGGAAATTTTTAGTGGACAAAATGCTATATTTTTTCCGGAAACAGATAATATTAACCCTTTTCATATATTTTTAACCCGGTTAACTTTCAAGAAAGGAGAAGTTTATATCTCCGGAACCCCCTTCAGAAACAATCAATTTTTTGAAGGGAAAATCAAAGGTTTAATTGCAATAAAAGGTGAAAGAAAAAGCTTAATAATGCGTATATATAATTATTTTTTTAATTCTCGCCTACAAAAATTTAACAAACAACTCGCTTAAGCCCTAAAAAAATTTTTATTCATTAATACGTACATCAAAATAAATGACATTATTGTAATTATTCCACTTCCTAAGAATGGCCACATACCACCAAATCTATCCCAGACCCACCCATACAGGGGGCTTGCAATAAAATATACTATGCCTGTTAAAACATTTAAAACACCAAAAGCAGTGCCTCTATAAACGGGCGGAGCTGTATCGGTTACCAATGTAGAAATCATACCCTGTGTCATAGCCATCTGAACACCCCAAAACGTAATTGCACTAAATACAGAAGTATATCCATCTCCAAAGGCTAAGAGTAAATCTGCAGCTATAACACACAGGAACCCTAAAGATAGAAACAAACGACGCCCAAATTTATCTGAAAGATTACCAACAGGATAAGAAGCTAGGGCGATAGTCAAATTCATTAGAACCATTACCAAAGGTGCATATACTACTGAAACACCAACCTCACGAGCTCGCAACTGTAAGAAGGTTTCACTAAAATGTGAGAAGTTAAATATGGTTACCACAAACATTAAGATCCAAAAACGCTTTCCTAAGTATCTAAGCTCCATTAATTTTAATGGGAATCCTTTGTTTTCCTTGGCCTCTTTTTTACTTTTTGTCTTATCTTGAACAAATAAATATAAAATAATACATGCTAACGCTGAAGGAATAATACCCACTAAAAATATTAATTGGTAGGTATCTGCGCTAATTTTTAATGTAACAACATTAAATAAAATTATAAAGACAACTAATGCGCCTAAAGATGAGCCAGCTTTACCAAAAGCATTGCGAATGCCATAGCAGGCTCCCCTAACCTTTTGCGGGGCTAAATCCCCTACCAATGCTTCTCTAGGTGCTGCTTGAAGCCCGTTTCCTATGCGTTCTGTGATGCGAGTTAAATAGATAGCTATGACAGAGGAAACGAAAGGTAAAGCCATTTTGGCAAGGGTTGACAAACCATACCCTGATAAAATAATCATTTTGCGTCGAACAAAATAGTCGCTTAATGTCCCCGAAAGCATCCGAATCATAAGGGCAAATGACTCTACTATACCTTCCATCCAACCGACAGATTGTTTATCTAGCTTTAAAACGTCGACTAAATAATGGGGAGCGATGGTAAATACGATGGATCCGGAGAGGGTCATTAGAAGGGTGGAAATAGAAAGAGCCCATATTGGTTTTGGTATATGTAGGAGGTTCAATCTATGCAGAAATCCTAGACTTTTAGAAGAAGGATGATCATTATTTGTGTGCATTATGTCTCTTTCTTAACCTTGCAGAGGCTATCAAATGCTTGCGCAAGATGCAAGCGTTTCCGAGCTTTGCGTTAATTTTATTGTGATTAATTTTATAAAAAAAATGGGGTCTACAATGCAACCAAAGGGGTCTACAATACAACACTTTTTTATTTTCACCTTAAAGTTTAAAAAAAACACCTCCGAAGAGGTGTTTTTCATATGTTAGATTAGATGTTTTGTAAGTCAGGATGTATATTTCGCTTACGACTTAAATAAGTATATACGGCCGGAACCACAAATAAGGTAAACAACGTTCCAAAGCTCATCCCCCCTACAATCACCCAACCTACGTTGCTGCGTATTTCTGCGCCAGCACCAGATGCAAGGGCCAACGGTACCGCACCAAAGACCATAGCGCCTGTTGTCATTAGAATAGGACGTAAACGCAACTTACAGGCTTCCGTTACGGCTTCTAAGGCTGTTTTACCTTGTTCTTGAAGGGCGTTTGCGAAGTCTACAATCAAAATACCATGTTTCGTGATTAGACCGATTAAGGTGACCATACCAATTTGGCTGAAGATGTTCATGCTGCCATCTTTAATCAGCAGCAAGGTAATCACCGCACCAGCCAAAGATAGCGGAACACTTAGCAGAATAATCAACGGATCAATAAAGCTTTCGAATTGCGCTGCTAACACCAAATAAATGAAAAGAATAGCCAAACCAAAGACAAACAGCATATTACCAGATTCTTGCAAAAATTTACGCGTTTCACCGGTAAATTCAATAATATAATCTTTGCTGATGGTTTTGCTTGCTATTTTCTTCACATTTTCCACTGCTTTTGAAAGCGACATTTTGGAGGTGATATCGCCCACAAAAACGATGTTTCTCATTCTGTTATAGTGTTCAATTTGCGTTGGTGCTAATTTTTCTTCCACATTAATTAGCTGAGAAATCGGAATTGTTTTTTCTTCGTTTTTCTTTACAACGCGCATATATACATCAGAAAGATCGGATGGCGAGCGGCGGAATTCTTTTTCCACACCCACGATAATATCATATTCTTTTGTATCACCGTGCGGCATGTAGTTACCCACTTTTTTACCTTTAGTGAAAATTTCCATTGTCACTGCAATATCTTCTGCAGAAATGCCTACGTAAGATGCAACGTCACGGTTAATATTTACGTTAAAGTCTTGCATGTTCACTGGTAAATAGAAACGTAGGTCAATTTCATCTTGCTGGTTTGAAAACCCTTGTAACAATTTACGAGACGTAGAGATAATTTCGTCCATTGGTTTCATAGACTGAAGCACAAACGTAACAGACCCATCATCTTTACCCCCGCCACCGAATGAACGTTGGTTACTTAGTGTCATAGCCCCCAGCCCCACAACTTTTTTCAATTCTGGGTTTAGTTCTTTTAAGATATCGTGGCTTGACTTTTTACGTTTACCCCATGATTTTAGTGAAGAAATCACTGTAACTTCAGGCATTTTTACCATTAGGAGACGATTTTCAACAGATGCATTGTTGTCTAAAACTGCATCTAATTGCATTACATAGCGGTCTAAAGCTTCCAAGGTTAAGCCTTTAGCAGCGTCGCCTTTACCACGAATAATACCTCTGTCTTCATCGGGCACAAATTTTGAAGGAAGGAATTTAGTCATTAATCCCCAGGATAATCCTGTGAAGGCAACACCGACTAACACCACAATTAATCTGTGACTTAATGAGAATTTTAAAAGTTTTGAATATTCTTCATCAAGTTTTTTAAGCGCTTTTGATATCCAATCAAATACTGCTTTGACTTGAGGTATTTTAATGAAGCCCATATCTTCTTCGTGATTTTTTAACAACCGAGAACACATCATTGGCGATAGTGTTAATGCAACCACCCCTGATAAAATCACAGCACCGGCAAGGGTTAAAGCAAATTCTCTAAACAACTGGCCTGTTACACCTTGAGCCAATGATAAAGGAGCGTATACAGCCGCCAACGTAATCGTCATAGCAACCACGGCAAATCCAATTTCTTTGCTTCCTTTTAAGGCAGCCTTCATTGGCGTCATACCTTCTTCAATGTAACGATAGATGTTTTCTAATACAACAATCGCATCATCCACAACCAGACCCACGGCCAGAACCATGGCCAAAAGGGTTAGAATATTGATAGAGAAACCCCAGATATAAATTAAGATACACGTTCCAATTAATGAAATAGGAATTGTCACCATTGGAATTATGGAGGCTCTTAACGACCCAATAAAGCCAAAGACAACCAATAACACCAATAAAATAGCAATTACAATTGTTTCATAGACTTCTTTAATTGCAACTTCAATAAACGTAGTACTGTCATATGCAACTTTTAATTCCATATCCCCTGGTAAACGTTCGTGAACTTTAGGTAATTCTGATTTTACAAGGTCTGCAACGGCAATGGGACTGCCTTCAGATTTTTTATAGATAATTAAGGCAATCGCTTTTTTTCCGTTAAAAATAAACGAGGTAGTTTCATCCTGCGTACCAACCACAGCATGGCCGACATCTTCTAAACGTACGAATTTTCCATTTTTATTACCAACGATTAGCTGGTTAAATTCTTCTGGGCTGCGAATACGTGCAGTTGTAGACACGTTAAATTGGCGATCACCACCCACAATGCTTCCACCTGGACGTTCAATATTTTGACGACGTATTTCATTGTATACATCCAATGCGTTTAGACTGTGCGCTGCCAATTTTTGAGGATCCAACCAAATACGCATTACGAATTGGCCACCCCCTAAAATTTCGACCTTTGATACCCCATTAAGGTTACCAATTGGGTTTTCAAGGTAACGTCTTGCATAATCAGCCAAGTCTGTTTCTGTACGACTGGTACTGTTTAACGCCAAATACATTACTGGGCTGGCATTCGCATCTGATTTAATCATTACTGGATCGCGAACATCATTAGGTAATAAGCTGCGGATACGTGCCACTTTAAATAGAACGTCAGTTGCCGCTGCATCTAATGAACGGTCCATATTAAAGTGTAAGTAAACGTTGCTTTTACCCCGCATGCTGGTGGAGGTAATGAAGTCTAAACCTTCAATTTTAGCAAGCTCTTCTTCCAGTACCTTTGTAACTGTATTTTCAATAATTTCAGGCCCTGCCCCATGGAATTCAGTTTCAATACTTAGTGTAGGCTTTTCAAATTTAGGGTATTCATTGATGGGAAGGCGCATAAATGCAACCATACCAACAAGGATTAAAAGTAGGTTAAGGACGATAGAAAGTACCGGCCTTTTAATACAAATTTCGGAGATTTTCATGGTTTATGCCCTTTTAAACACCTTATTGTGACAGTGTTGTTGCGTCTGGATTAGCAGCTGCTTTTTGAGCCGCATCTTCAACAGAAACAGTTTTTTGGATACGAACTTCTTGAGAATCGTGTAGACCAGTGTGTCCGCCTGTTACAACCACGTCTTTTGGTTCCAAACCTTGTACGATTTCAACCATACCATTTTGACGCGTACCAATAACCACAGGAGTTAATACAACATACCCAATATTGTTTTGGATTTTAGTTACACGGTATACATAGTTTTGATTTCCGTTACGTTCAACAGCACCTTCTGGGACTTGAATTGCATTAGGAACTTCGCCAATTACCACAAGTACTTTTGCAAACATGCCTGGCTTCAATTCACCTTCTTTGTTGGACACAGAACCCCGAACACGTAAAGTGTTACCCGCTTCATCCACACGCGCATCCATTGCATCAATTTTAGCCGATATTTCTTCCAACGCAGTACCATCCACGGAAATTTTAATTTCTTGACCAGCGCGCAAACTGCCTGAATATGCGCCAGAAACGTTAAAGTCAACCAACATAGGGTCAGTATCCACCAATGATACGATTTCAACATTTTGGTTTACATACGCACCTGGGCTGATATCCTTTTCACGAATACCCAACACACCTTCGAATGGGGCGCGAATTGTGCTTTTACGAACCAATAAATCTTTTTCTTGTGCCTGCGCACGTGTTTGTTCAAATTCTGCTTTAGCTTTTTCATATTCTGAGCTGCTGATTAGCTTTTTTTGAAACAGTTCAAGGTTGCGTTGATATAACTGCGAATATTGAGAAGCTTTTGCACGCGCCTGAATTGCTTCTAAACGCAATTGTTCGCTGTCAAATTCAATTAATGGATCGCCTGCATTTACTGTTTGCCCATCTTGGAAATGTATTTTTGCAATACGTCCTGGCATTTCAGTTTTAACAACCACTGATTGGTTAGCCGCAAGCTTACCAATAGCGTTAATTTTACGTAATAACTGACCGACTTTAACGGGAGAAACTTCTACGTATTTTACGCGGTCAAAGGATTCTATATCCGATTTTTTGCTGCATTGACGGATAAAAACACCCAATATAATGGCACCTAAAATGCCGGCAGCAGTATACAAATAAGGCTTTAACTGTTTTTGATCCATAATTAATTACCCTTTTCTACTTCTTTCTAAATAAATCAAGAGAGATTACTTTGCTATCTTGATCTGCGTGTTCATTTTCTTCATCTTCATCAGAGGGTTCATCGATTAAATTTACCCCCAAGTCATTTTCATTAAGTTCAAACTGCAACACAAAGTCTTCAGAAGGATCTGAAAATTCTAATATTGCGTCAAATGGAACCTGGATACTTTCAATATGTGCATTAAAATTTAATGATACTGTAAAATAGGTTTCAAATACCTTAAGATTCCAAAATTGATTTTCCAAAACAATTGTTAATTCATCTGGATATTCTTGCATTAAATATTCAGGAATATTCACATCTGGAAAATCAGTTTGAAAGGTAATATAAAAGTGTTGTTCACCATACAAACCTTTTTCTGCTACATGTTCTAATGCTTGCTTAACCACATGTTTCAAACTGTTTTTGATTAATTTGTCATAATTAATTAACGACACTTTACACCTATTTTTTATTATTAGCGGGGGGCTTCTGTTGCCCGGTGCCCCCCAAACCGCTTCGCGTTAAGCGGCTTTTGCTACTGCTACCGCAGTATTAACATTAGCTGCTACGCGACGTGCCTTTTGATTTTTGGCATTTATAAAAATAGCCCGATAACGGTGGTTACAATACCGAATGAAAGATTGTGCCTTTACTGTGTGCGTCGATCCTATTTCGCCCCCCTAATAAAATTGGTGGAGGCGCCGGGTACCGCCCCCGGGTCCGCTCCATTTATTTCGCACATCGTTTATCATCATAGTTGACCTGAGCCAACGTATAATAATATACACACATTAGAAAAAAATTTCAAATGCCTAAAAATCAGGGGGATTCTGTCACGAGTAACTTTAACCAGCCTTTACCCTTAAGTACATTTTGCGCTGTTCTGTAGGTAGTTTTTCAATTGCGCACCTAAGCATTATACTTGGCATACGAACCGCATGCTGATCAAGGAACATAACAAGCGTTTTTTGATCTTTTTTTCCAACTTCTTTTAGCATCCAGCCCACAGCTTTATGAATTAGATCATGTTGATCATTCAATAAAATTAGAGCTATTTTTAAGGTCCAATCAAACTTATTGTTACGTATAAAATATAAGGTAGCGACTATCGCAATGCGACGTTCCCACAGAATCTGAGAGTAGGCCAATTTTAGCAATACACTTTGATCTTTATCAAAAATATGCGCCCCCAATATTAAATATGCAGAACTATCCACCAAGTTCCAATTATTTACACACTGCAAATTCTGCATATAAAATATGTACAATAGATCTTTAGTTTTAGGGTCAGCCTGTTGATACTGCCGCACCAATATCAGCAGGGCCAATAGACGTTCTTCATTGATTGCTGATTTTAAAAGTTCTTGAATTTCATTCAAAGATAGCTCAGAGAACTCTTTTGATAATATCCGAAGCAGGGGCACTTTTACGCCTATGAATTGATCATGTTCTGCATAATCTCCCTGACCAGTTTTAAAAAAATTTTTAGTTGTTAAATTTGCTTCTGAACTTTCTGCTTGTAGACGCTTTTTAATAACTTCTACTCTATTCATTGATGTCTTCTTTCATGTTCAATTAACCATTTTTTTCGAGCAAGGCCCGCACCATATCCACCAAGTTGGCCATTTGCATTAATAATGCGATGACAGGGGATAATAATTGCAAGCTGATTAGCTCCATTTGCATTGGCGACGGCACGATGGGCAGCGGAGCGATTAACAGCCTCTGCTTGCTGCATATAACTGCGGGTTTCACCATAAGGAATTTCTGTTAGCGCATTCCACGCAAGCTTTTGAAAATCGGTACCCCTTAATGAAAAGGGGGTTTCAAATTTTTTTAAGCTGCCATTAAAATATGCTTTTAATTCTTCTTTAATTGAAACCAAGGGAGGCGCAGTAGCGGAAATGATGTGGGCCCCTTTTTTCTTCACGAGATATTCTATTTCAGCGCTTAAACCTTTGCGGTCAAAAAATTCCAAAAGATATAAAGATTCATCATCAGAAATTGCCACCATTGGACCCAAGGGAGTTTCTAACCATGTTGCTTTTAATATGTTCATGGCAGAGCGGTCCTGTGAAGAATGCCCCCAAAGTCTTTCTGAAAGTTTTTCTAAATCTATTAATGAATTTAAGCGATGCATTTTGTTATATCCTATGTTTTTTAAACCAAATTACTGAAAAGCTGAAGGTTCAGAAGTTTCAATATTTTCAGCAATTAGCATTTGCTGTTTCAGTCCATATGTTTTACCCGCGAACAACTGTTTTAGCGGAGGAAACAATGGGGATGGCAGTCGATCCAAAGAAAACCATTTCCATTCTTCTGTTTTATGAGGTTCAAGATTTTGTACAGTTTGATTTTCTGTAATGACTACCTTCATAAAAATGGAAATATAGTGCTTACCTTCTTTTTTAAACACATCATTGGTCACAGCAACAAATGAAGGAGAAGAAATCTTAAAGCTAGTTTCTTCTAATACTTCGCGCTTAGCACAGTCTTCCAGGCTTTCCCCAAATTCTAAATGCCCGCCGGGATTACCCCACAAGGCGTTACCATGCGCATTTTTACGCTTTCCAAGGAGCATTTCACCTTTATGGTTGAAAATTAATACACCCACACCAACCCTGGGGTAATCAGAAATTATAGTATTCGTCATGTCTTATCCTTTGATATACATGGGTACCGCATGCATTAAAATGCTCCATAAATTTAGTTAGATAACAGGCGAAATTTAAGGCATTTTGAAGATTTTTGCCTCTTTTTTGGATAATTTCATAAAAACCAATTGCCGTAAAGTTAAAATTCTTTAATACAATTTTTACACCTCTTATGAGATTTGTTCTTTTGTATTTAATTAATTTATACGAAGAAAATTAAGTAAATTAGGGGGGGGGTGAGCCATAAAAATGGGGCAAAGAGGTCTGACATAGTAATGTTAATGGGTAAGGTATGCGTTTTATCTTCGATTACTTTAAACGATAGAGAGTCTGGTACAGTTACTTCAAATTGGCCCGCATTTTTTATGCTTTATATTAATTAATATACCCAACCTATCACGAAAAGTTGATGGCCTCTAGTAATTAAAGACACACCTCGATATACTTTTTTGTATTTTTTTGTTTTGCATTGATACTTTTTAGTATATATATGGATTAGAAACAAATGAGTACATTATGAATTTGACCCCTTATATTGCAATTGGCGATGCATTTGTAAAATTAATGTATCCCTTAGTGGAAATTGTTATTCACGACCTTAGCACACAAACCATCAAATATATTAATGGAGAACTTTCACGCAGAAAAGCAGGAGAGGATTCTTTATTAGACATACCCAACCTAAGCGAAGAGTTAAGCAACAGCACTTATACGAAGATAGGTTTTGATGGGCGACTGATTAAATCAATTTCTGTTTTATTATCTGAGGAGTGGTTGATGTGCATTAATTGCGATGTATCTGTTTTTCATTACATGCAACAGTTAAGCCAGCAGATCTTACAAAAAAACGATCAACACCCAAGCGCTTTGTTTAAAAATGATTGGCAGGAAAAACTGCATATTGTTTTGCATGATTTTATCACAAAGCAAAAGTGGGACTTTCAAAATTTGAGCGGAGCCCAAAAAAAAGAAGTTTTAAAGTATTTGTTTGATTTAAATGCGTTTACTGAAAAAAATGCAGCCGATTACATTGCAAATATTTTGAACGTAGGTCGAGCAACAGTATTTAAATATTTAAAGGAATGGCGCAATCATGAACATAAATAAATTTAAGTTAGAAGAATATTTAAGCCAATATGAATTTACCAGCCCATATTTATTGTGTAGTTCTGACGCAGAAAGTTTTTCAATGCACGAAATACTTTCCTTAGCGGACAAAGAAGATAAAGATTTATGGGAAAATTTAAGATTAGGTTATACAGAAACATATGGGTTACCTAAACTAAGAAAACAGATTGCTACAAGCCTTTTCCCTTCTTTAAGTGATAATAATATTTTATGTTTTGCAGGGGCAGAAGAAGGGATTTTTGCATCTTTATATGCATTATGCCAACCCGAAGATCATGCGATTATATTGACCCCTTGTTATCAGTCTTTATTAGAAGTTCCTAAATTAAAAGGAGCAGATGTAACAGAAGTACCGTTAAAAGAAGAAAATCAGTGGCGTATTAATTTAGAGGACATTCAAAAATCCATTAAAAAGAATACAAAATGGGTGATCATAAACTTTCCCCACAACCCAACAGGACAAGTAATTAGCGAAGAGGAGCTTAAGAGCTTAACCCATCTGTGCGACAAGCATGGATTATGGTTGTTTTCTGATGAAGTATATCGATTATTAGGGACCCCTTCTGATGGGTGGGCAAAACCTGCCGCTGAAACGTATTCAAAAGCTATTTCATTAGGTGTCACAAGTAAAGCTTTTGGCCTAGCTGGATTAAGGGTGGGTTGGATTGCCTGTCAAGACACCCAAATGCTGCAGCAAATAAAACAGATGAAAGATTATTTATCCATTTGTAACAGCGCCCCCGCAGAAATTATTAGCCTTATTGCATTAAAGAATAAGGACTTTATTTTAAAACGTAACAATCAAATTTTAGATGACAATCTGTTGTTATTAGACCAGTTTATGCTGAAGTATCAGGAAAAGTTTAGATGGGTGAGACCACAGGGCGGATGTGTAGGTTTTGTAGAGTATAAAAGCACTGAATCTGTAGATCATTTTTCTGCGCGCTTAGTTAAGGAAAAAGGGGTTCTTTTGTTGCCGGCTTCAAACTATGATTATAATAAAAATTATTTTCGCATTGGTTTTGGTCGAAAAAATATGCCCGAAGCCTTACATAGATTAGAAGAATTTATACAAAGCAACTGTTAAGGTTTTTGCATTAATTGGGGCTGTTTTATAAGAGTTTCCGATCCGCAGGCTGTAAGCATTGAGACCAAGGCTTTGGTATGACGCAACGTATGATGCATCAAAGCTTTGGGAAGGGGTAGATGTGAATTCCAAAGGGGCCGGAATCATATGAGGTTCTATGTTTGCAGATTATGATATTACACGATCATTAAAGGCGATTAAATGCCCAATATTTCTGGCCCTTGGGAGGCATGACTACTTTAACCCACCCTATTTGTGGGAGAAGTATCGCACCTGTGCAGCAGATCTAACAATCCGCATTTTTGAAAAGAGCAGCCACACCCCCCAACTTGAAGAGCCTAATAACTTTGATAACGAGTTAATAACGTGGCTTAAGGGGAAAGGTGTAGATTTTTAAACATATCTTTATTTTTGTGGTTTTAATTTTTCAACCACAAATTTTTCAAACGAGTTTACTGCCAAGTTTTGATCATGATGTTTAAGCAAAGAAATATGAGTATCGTCTAAAGGTGGGATGTCTTTAGTTATCCTTATAATTTGAAATTCATGGGGCACCATATTTCGTGGCAACACAGTAATGCCCATGCCAGCCTTTACCGCCGCAATGGTTCCTGCATAGCTGTGGCTGGAAAATACGATTCTCCATTTTTTATTCTTTTGTTCCAGCGCCTGAATGGCCCGCGCACGATACACGCAAGGCTGAGGGGAAAGAACTAATGGAATTGCTTGATCGTCTGATTCAAAAAATTCTGGGTTGCCCACCCATTCTAAGGCTTCAGTCCAGACGTCTATGCCATTTGGAAAGTCTTCGGGCCGGTTCATCTTAACAAGAACCAAATCAAATTCTTTTTTCTTAAAGCGGTCAAATAAATTAAGGGTAAGGTCGCATTCTACATTGAGTAAAATACGAGGATGAAGCGAGGCGTATTCTGTTAAAACTTCGGATAAGAATACACTGGCAAAATCTTCTGGAAGCCCGAATCGCACTTCTCCTTGGAGTTCTGGTTGTTTAAAACGATCCATAGCTTCACGATTAAGGTGAATAATTTTTCTGGCATACGACAGTAAGATTTCCCCATCAGAGGTTAGCGTCAGTTTTTTATCTCTGAAAAAAAGGGGGTTGCCAATCTGATTTTCAAGTTTGGAGATTTGCTGGCTAACGGCAGATTGAGTGCGTCCAACTTTATTTGCAGCCTTTGTAAAGCTGCCTGTTTCTGTAACGGCCAAAAAACATTCCAAGGTTAAAGCATCAAAAGACATTATTAGAAAACCTAATAGTTTTAATTAGAATTAAGGGTTTTACTTATATTAATTTATCTTATAGATTGGGTCAATATGAATTTATTTTCTAATAATAGGATAGCGTATGATTATTTTAGAACAGTTGTTTCATGTTGACAATCTAAGCCTTATCATGATGGAGCTGGTTGGGTTTGTTACACTCTGCGTTGCTTCGTTTTCTTCCAGATATTTGAATGGAGATAACAAGCAAACGTCTTTCTATCTTAATCTGATAACTTTAGCTTTAACTATTTTTTTGATGGTAAACGCAGATCATATTGGACTTTTTTTGGTGTCATGGGCAGGTAGTAACTTTTTCCTTACACGATTAATGCTTCACAAAAGCGGCTGGGAGGCAGCACGACAATCATCCATATTAGCATTGAAAAATTTTGGGGTAGGATTTGCTTTTTTAGGAGCTGCATTTTTACTATTGTATCGTGCCACAGGCGTGGTTTCTATTCAATCCATAGTTTCTGCCCCTATTGAAACATCTATAGCAATAATAAGTGGCTTATTATTACTGCTTGCAGCCATGACACAATCAGCTTTATGGCCTTTTCATCGATGGCTTACAAGTTCATTAAATTCACCGACGCCTGTATCTGCCATTATGCATGCCGGATTGGTAAATGGTGGCGGATTCCTGTTAGTTCGCTTTGCCCCGTTAATATCAAAAGAACCCATAGTTCTTAGTTTGATATTTGTTGCTGGTATTGCCACCGTACTAATTGGAACATTATGGAAACTGATGCAAAGTGACATAAAGCGCATGCTTGCATGTTCAACTATGAGTCAAATGGGATTTATGGTGGTTCAATGTGGGCTGGGGTTATTTCCCGCTGCGATTGCTCACCTTTGTTGGCATGGTTTATTTAAGGCGTACCTTTTCTTAGCATCCGGATCAGTCGCGCAAGAAAAACGACTTGATTTGGATTACCCCCCATCGTTAAAGCATTTTTGTTTAGCATTAATGTGCGGAGTTTTTGGCGCGTATACATTTTCAGCTACCCGTCACACAGAAATTTTATCAGGTGATACAACGTTATTTCTTACATTTCTGGCCTTGATTGCAGGAACTCAGTTTGCACTTTCGATTATGCGAAGTTATTCTTTCGAATTACCCTTAGCCTTTGCCACAACTATCATAATGGGGTCTGTATACGGTTTTAGCGTACATCTTATTGAACAACCGCTTAGGACATTGGGGATTTCAACACCACAGCCACTTAACGCCCTTCATATTATGGCATTAATGATACTGACTGCGGCATGGCTTTTTATACTTTTTGCCCGAAACAAGCAGAAAAACCAAGCTGATTGGGTTCTAAAAACATATGTTCAAATGCTTAATGCAAGTCAACCGCACCCCAGAACCGTTACGGCTCACCGTAATGAATATCAATTTTAAGAGGTTATTATGAAAGCACTTCGAAAAGCTGAATTAATGGAAAATACAACACGGACCCTGTCGTCAGTATCTGATATGCAGATTGCTATAACCAACAGCTGGTCAAGAATAGCCCCATTCTGGCCTCTTAAGAATTTGATTGCTGTCAACCCCTTAGCAGGTTTTGAAGATTTACCTTTTGAAGAAGGATTAAAACAAGGAAAAGCATATTTTCAACAAAAAAATCTGCCAGAGGGAATGCACCATGTTAATCGTGAAAGCATCAAATGGTTGCAAGCTTTTTTTGATGAGGGACAATCAACCCTTCAAATGCCAGGAAGAAATTTGGGGCTGCTTAAAAGTACACTTTCGTTGTTTCGATTTGATAAGCGTCTGCATAAAAATGACCTGAATAAAACGCGATGGCTAGAAAATCTGCCAGACACATCTGAAGCAATAATCGCAGAAGCGCTTATTTATCTTGGTGTTCCAGTTCAAATGCAGGAAGAATTTTTTACCCTAATGTTAACAACGCTTCCTGGGTGGGCTGCGCATATTCAATATCGAACAACCTGGGCAGATGCAAACCATCCCTGCCCTGTTATCCAAAGTGAGTATATCGCATTTAGACTTGTGATAACCTGCCTTATTTGGCCGGGAGCCAATGCTTTACTTTTATGGCACATGAACGCGCTTCAAACATCTGGCTGCCAAGATATTTATGCAAGCATTACTGCAGATGAAACTGCTTATCAAACAGATCTGATCAACCGGATTAGGGCTTTAAAAAAGCCAACACAAAATAGTCGACCCAAAGCGCAATTGGTTTTTTGTATTGATGTTCGATCAGAGCCATTCCGCAGAGCATTGGAAGCGCAAGGGGATTATGAAACATATGGATTTGCTGGTTTTTTTGGTGTGCCCATTTCTGTTAAAGATGCTGTGACAGGAGAGACACATGCGTCCTGTCCAGTATTGTTAAAACCAGCGCATAATATCGTTGAACGTCCTAATTGTTCTGACCACGCGTGTACGGAAGGCCACAAAAGATTGCAAGGCTTTAAAAAGCTTTATCAATCGTTGAAGTATACATTTACAACCCCTTTTAGCCTTATGGAAACGATGGGTGTTGCAAGTGGTTTGTGGATGGGGTTGAAGAGCTTTTTCCCCACAGTTTCATCAAACATACAATCAACATTAAAAAGATTTTTTGCTTCTGATTATACATTGTTTCCAGACATTCAAAGCATTCCTTTTGAACAGCAGGTTTCTTATGGGAGACGTGCATTAAAAATGATGGGATTAACGGAAAATTTTGCACCACTTGTAGTTTTCTGTGGACACGGCAGCACAACGCAGAACAATGCATATGCGACTGCATTAGATTGTGGCGCTTGCGGTGGGCACCCTGGTGCGCCCAACGCACGCATTCTTGCGACAATTTTGAATGATAAAAATGTACGAAAATCACTTGAAGAATATAAGATCGTGATTCCAGAGGACACGTTATTTTTAGCTGCAGAACATAATACAACAACAGATGCCGTTGAAATTTATAGTAATAACGTTTCAAAATCATACATAGAAAAAATTAATGACTTGAAAAAATATCTGGACAACGCCAGACATAGCAACAATCAATGGAGATTGAGTCAACTTGAGGGGGCTACCCATAAAAAGCTGAGCCCAAAAGCAATTTTGCTGCGGTCTAAAGACTGGGCGCAAGTTCGTCCAGAATGGGGGCTTGCCAGAAATGCAGCCTTTATTGTTGGCCCCAGATGGCTGACAAAAGATGTGGATCTTGAAGGCAGAGTCTTTTTGCATTCTTATGAATGGGAGAAGGATGGTGATAGGGCTGCTTTAACAACCATTCTGACTGCGCCTATGGTTGTAGCACAATGGATTAACGCACAATATTTTTTTTCGACTCTTGATAATGTGGCGTTTGGTGGTGGAAGCAAAATCACAAAAAATATCACTGGAAAAATTGGAATAATGCAAGGAAATGCCAGTGATTTGATGCATGGTCTTCCCTTACAATCTGTGTTTAAATCCGATGATGAGCCTTATCATAAACCGATGCGGTTGACAGTGATTGTTCATGCACCCCGTGCGTATATAGGGCCAATTATTCTGCAGCACAATATTTTAAAAAAATTGTTTAGAAATGGCTGGGTTCATTTGATCTGTAACGACCCCACATCGCAGCAGAATTTCAAATTAAATAGATATTTAACATGGTCTGATTTATCTGTGTAAAAAAATCTAGATTGCTTCGAAGTTGGTTAGAATAGTTGAGCACATATAAAGTAATAAATCTGTCCCAAAGCTTTGTTGGATAATCCGCTTAATCGAGTTCGACCCACCTAACCTTCATATTCCAGAATTGTCTTATGTTTGGTTGTACCACCAATTACACCCAAATGCGTATACTTAAAGCCGATAGTATATTTGAGAGCAAAACCTAACGCACGATCAAATCCAATGTGTGCAACCCAAATAATACGAAGATAATCTAGGTCTACCGAAAAAAGCAGCCGCAGAATAGAAATAAAGATAAAGGTGCCACATATGTATGCGTACAGTTATATGTTATTGCACCCAGTTTTATACCTCCAAAATAACCGACCAGACCTATATCCGGAATGAAAAAGAAAAAAGAGAATCGCACTCAAGATCCTGTTCCAATTTGATGGTAAACGTACAATGAACCGATCAATACAATTAATCCTTCTAGGCGCAAAAGCCAACTTAAAGCCACCTTCGTGTAATTATTGTCTACCATGCACTTTCTCCATTGCTAATTTTTTAGCAGAAGGGCATGCTAAGATTTAGCCTAGAACAATTTGTCCCAATAAGCATACATCTTTGCCATCTGATAATAATTGTTGCAGCCACTTTTCTGTAGATTCTTGGCGCCATTTTTTATCAGCACCTTCAGATACACCAATATCATCAAAATCGTAGATCTTTATTTCGCTGCCTAATATCTTTGCAGCGCTGGCATAATCGCTGTCTTGCCGCTACCACTGGCGCCACCTATAAAATATAACTTAGTCATCGCTTTTTAGGTCTGTTTCATTTGATGATAATTCTTTCGAATGCTGATTTAACATTTCTTTTATCGCTTGAGAAATTTCAGGCGTTACTTTTGCAAGCTTAGTCTGTTTATAATCTAGCCTCTTACCGCCATAATCATTATCTGAAGCAACAAAAGCAATTACAGGCGAAGCCATATCATCACAAATATTATCTAATTTTTCTCCACGTCTTCCTGGTTGAGAATCTTCTTGAGATTTTTTGGTAGCTTCTTTAAAAATTTCATCGATTTCTCCATAACTAAGGCCAATAGAATACACTATGTTTGGATCTTCTGCGCAAACAGCGTTAATAACTCTCGTTGGAACACCAAAGAAATCCACTTCGTAACCAAATTCATTTTTTTTCGCATTAGCACCCGGAAGATGAGCAATCTGAAAGTCTTCAAATGTTTTTCCTGGTTTTAATTTTCTTTTCAAAATTGAAACTACGCTTGGAGTTTTGTTTCTGTAACTCATTTTTACCTCTTCATTAAGTATTGCCAGTTAATTTTCGTAAAATCACAATCAAATCTTTTTCCTGTTTTTTGGAAAGTTTCCCAAAAAAGTTAGAGTCCACATTTTCTACAATTGGTACAAGCTTACGTGTCAAAGCAAGCCCGGATTTTGTTAATTTAACAGATTTCGCCCGAGTATCATCTTGGTTTTCATGTCTTTCTACTAAACTCATCCCAACTAATTTTTTTAGCGATTTTGAAACCGTCATTTTATCAGGCTTTGTTTGATTCACGATTAAAACTTGAGTCATATCATATCTGCGAGATCCAAACCACATGAGGGTAGCCATAATGACAAACTGAGCATGAGAAATAGAATACTCTTCAAGGACTTTTTTGATTTGCCGATGCCAGGTTTGCCAGAGGAGAAAACCTGGACTGTCTTCTGGTGTATCAAACCCGAAGGGTAATTTAGTCATGAAAGCTTCTCACAAGTTTTACAAGAGCTTCTGTTTCCTCTGATACTGTATCAGCAACATTTTGGGCTACAAGCTTAATCCAAAGCCATTTAAATGGACCAGTAAACAACAAATTTATTAGCTAACACTAACCCATCCTCTTTTTCTTCTATAGAATGAGTATCATACATTTTAGCACCAAAGAAAGATGTACAATCAGTAAATGAATAGTCTTCATTTATTTCTGTCAATAAGATCTGCACTGGTTTAACATCTTTAGGCTTTAAGAGAAAGGTAAGAGCCCACCTCAAAATTACCTTCAAGTTTGCAATAATCTAAATCTCCGTGCCATTTGGGCCAGTTATTAATATCCTTCCAAGTAGGCCAAATATCTTCACGCTTTATACCTTGGAATATTTTGCTATACGTCCGCGCCCACACACCACACCTTTTTGTATCTTTATATAAAGTATTCAAGCTTACTAATTAAGTCAAACATAAAAAAACATTTCTCCGTTTCGAATCTTTATCGCTATTACGGTTTTCATTATCTAAAAAATAAATACGTTAAACCCACTATAAATAAAAGGTTTGGGAACATGTACACCTTCGATCCGAATGTCACATGATCACACGTATCGGAGAAGGAGAGCATAAAAATAGAATTTTTGATGGTAAAATAGTGACATGAGAAAAAGTAAGGTGCGGGCTGGCTCTAAATAAAAAGGCCAGAAATCTTATAAATACTGGGATTGCTGAATTGCTTCGCCTTGCTTGCAATAACAGTAAGATAAAAATCATTCTAACTAAGTCTGGCGGAGAGAGAGGGATTCGAACCCTCGATACGGTTGTGCCGTATACACACTTTCCAGGCGTGCGCCTTCGACCGCTCGGCCATCTCTCCATTATCAAGTACTTGTACTATAAAACCTGGTTATAAATCAAGGCTGTATCCCGAGAAAAACAACCTTAATCTAATTTTTGTTTTCTACATTTGTGGTTCAAACCACCCACATATCAACCGTATGCGCAGCCGTTTGTTGCAAAATAATTAAATCGGCTGAGCATGTTCCAAAACGTATGGTTTCTTTGAAGATGGTATAGGGCAATATAACTTATTAATGCTGTTGAAGTCTGTTCCAACAGACGTGTTTATATATTGTGTTTATTCGGAAAAATTTTATTTGCTTGTTCAAGAAAGAGTTGGGGCGAGCCATTATCTTCTATCATCCAGCAGGCGCCCAATATTAGGCGAATAAATACCCATTGTTTTAATCGGGCAAGTTCTAACCCCAACTGATTTGCAAGAAAGATTGCTCGTGTTTCAAAAAGATTAGGTATATTTGTTTTATTAAATTCAGATTTATGGATAAAATCAAAGCAGGCCACTTCAAATTCTCTCTCTCCAATTATACCTTTTGGGTCAATTGCTATCCATCCATCTTTATCTGAAATAACATTATCCATATGTAAATCACCGTGCAAAACGTATTGTTTTTTAGGTTGATTGAGCAAGTTATTTTTAAGGGTAACAGCCGTATGAAGCAATTCATCAGGTAATTTAGATGCATCAATTTTATCCAGGCTGATCAGCCATTTATTAATAGAAGGAAAGATAGGAGGAGAAATTTGGTTGCCGTTAGAACACAGATTATTTACCACATTTGTGTAGTATAACATCGCTTGTTCTGCCTGCTGCGGGTAAAGCGAACGCAAAGATATGCCTGGCACAGCTTGCTTTAGCAATAACGCATTACATTCAGAATTATAATCGATTAATTCAATAATAGAGCCTTTAAGATAAGTTAAAGCTTGAGCTTCAGCTTTTGAGGTATCATTTTGACAGCTTATTTTAATAACGACAGGAATATCCTTATCTTTTATAGCTTTTGCTACATAATTCCAGGTCATATTAGAAACTGGTTTTATATCTGTTACCCCCCACATTTGGGATAAATAGTGAAGTATGTTAGGTAGTTTATCCAGCCAGTTTTTTCCTGCCTGTCCAGATAAGTTTATAATATTTTTTTCTAAGGTTTTCATACCTATTGTAATATTTCGCCCCATAGAATGAATGTAACGTGATTAGAAATGATCTGCAAGAAAGGTCTGGAAAATGAAATTTGGGTCTTTATTTATTCCAGAATGTCTTCATTTGGTCTGCCAGCCATTTGTAAGATTGAGCTGTTTGAAGGGGAAACGTTTCAATAAACTGCATATATGCGTGAATTACGCCGGGAACATTTTTTTGTGCCACTTGTCTGCCAGCTTGTATTAATTTTTTAGCATATTCCTGCCCGTCATCACGAATAGGATCACAATCAGCAGTAAGAATAATTGCCGGTGGAAGTTTATTACAATTGGAATAAAATAAGGGAGAAATACGCCAGTCTTTAAGGCTTTTTTCTTTAGCATAGTTTTCTGCATAATATTCCAACGCATGTTTTGTAAGAAAGAAACCATCCGAGAAGGTTTTTACAGATTCTTGTTTAAACGTAAGGTCTAAACTTGGATAAATTAACATTTGGAATTTAGGTAAAACACTATTGGATTCTACCAATTCTGAAGTTAACACTGCGGATATTGTACCCCCTGCACTGTCGCCACCCACGGCAATTTGCGAAGGAACAGCCCCCAACGACGAAGCATTTTGTTGACACCATGCATACACAGTATGCGCGTCTTGAATTGCAGCTGGATAGGGAAATTCTGGGGCCAGACGGTAATCAACTGAAATTACAATACAATTACTTTCTTTTGATATTCTGCGGCACAATGCATCATGTGTATTTAAGCTGCCACGTGACCATCCACCACCATGAAAATAAATTAATAATGGCAGTTGTGCTAATGTGGGCCAATAGATGCGAATGGGTACACCTGGCTTATGAAAAGAGGAAAGGATTGTTCGGTCTTCTGTTTTTGCAACAGAAACAGGCACACCACCTTGATACCGAGAAAGTTTTTCATAGTTATCCCTGGCCACAGCAACAGGAATTTGCTCCACAGGCGGGGCATTCAAAGCGTCAAGTTGCTTTAAGAACGCTGCTGCTTGTGGAGCAAGTTTTGAAAAGATATTTTTATTTGTTTTAAATACCATACCTTTATTTTTTAGGTTTTGCCGCAGGAGCTTTAGCTATAGTGGCCTTTTTAGGGGCTTCAGCCATAACTGTAGTTCCTGAAGGAGATGGTTTCTTTCCTGAAGGAACTGATGCGTTGTCCAAAAATACAGACTGCGTTGGATATGCAATTGCAGTACCTTCTTCTTCAATGATTTTTACTAATTGCATCATACATTGTTCACGCACACGCATATATTCTAACCATTGGTTTGTTTTGGTATAGAAGAATAGGAACAAATTAAACCCACGGTCAGTTAAATCATTAATTCTTACAGCCATAATAGCTTTTTGTGGATCTGATTCGATATCTGGATTATTACCAAGCCAATCACGGTAACGCATCACAATGCTTTCCAATTGGCGTGGGGTGGCTTTGTAAGAAATAGGAACTTGAACGTTAATTTCCCAGTTGTTAATACGTGTAAAGTTTGTAACTGAACCAGTAATGAATGCGTCATTAGGAACAACGGTTAATGTACGGTCAAATCCACGTACGCTTGTGGTACGAATGCCAATGTTTTCTACAAACCCTTGTAAGTCACCCAACTTAATCCAGTCACCTTCTTTAAACTTACCTTCTAAGGCAACCGTTAAAGAACCAAATAAGCCTTGAATAGAATCTTTAGCAGCCAAGGCAACGGCAGATGTTAATACCGTTAACCCACCTAATACAGGTCCTATGTTTATATTAAAGTTACCTAACACAGTTACCACACCCAAAACCGCAACAATAGCCTTCACAATATCAGCAAGTAAGTCTTTGATTGTGGCATTTACGTTGATACCCAAACCTGCAAACAAACGAGTAATTACAACTGCACCAGCAAAATAGTACAAAGACATGAAGAAAGCTATATCCAATACAGCTTTTACTATGCGTTCTAAATAAGGATCAAATTCTTTGGGAAAATCACCTAATTTATGCACAACGTAAATAGCCAAAACCAAAAAAACCAAGTTTACTGGAAAACTTATTTTTGATATTAACGCTCTGTTTTTTGCTTTATCTTCAGGTGTTGCAGCCTTATGGCTAAGCAAACCCGCCAAAATTGACACCACAATACTTGCCACAATAAAGCCCAGAATAATAATTCCTGCGCCCACAAAATAATGGAAATATGTATGAAAAAATTCTTTCGTTAACAGATGCTGTAACATGATTTGTTCTCTTCTTTATTATTAATTTTTATATTCTATAAAACAATTCCTAATAATAGATTAATCATGATTATGAATAATCACAAGGGGTTTTATCCCTCTTAAGCGATTAATCTGTCTGCGAATCAATAGCCTAACCTCTTCTTCTAGGTGATGGCTTGCCAATTTTTTGTTATTTTTAACAAATTCAAAAATTTTTTCCGCCATATTTTGTTCAAAATTCTGAGATTCTATTCCAATTTCGATTACGCCCCTTGAAGAAACTTGAACATCTAAAATTTTATGTTTATCTTGATCCCAATGTAAAGAGGCAAATACAACTCCATTTATAGATAATTTTTGACGATCACGAATAATACTGCCGTACATATCAATCATATCATGACCATCATTACCCAGATATCCATGATGAACACGTTCAACTATTTGCGGTTCATCGGGGCCCAATATTACAAAAGAACCATTTTCGGGAATAATAACTTTTTTTACCCCGCATTCTTCTTTTGCAAACCGTCCGTGTTCCATTAAATGTTGGTATTCCCCATGGATAGGAACAGCTATTTTGGGTCGAATCCATTCATACATTTTTTGCAAATCATCACGAAACGGATGGCCTGAAACGTGAATTAAACTTTCTTTGTGATCTAAAATAGTAACCCCAGAGCGAACTAAATCATTTTTTACTTCTGAAATACGTTCTTCATTGCCTGGAATTCTGCGAGAAGAGAAGATGACTACGTCACCTTTATCTAATCTAATATTAGGGTAACTGTTTCGCGCAATACGTTTTAGTGCAGCTTTTGCTTCCCCTTGACTGCCCGTACACACATACAATACTTGGTCTCTGGGTAGGTCTGCAGCTTTTTCGATACTAATTCTATGCGGTATATGTGAAAAATAGTTAGTATCCGTGGCTGCGTTTATCATGGTATCCATTGACCTGCCTACAAAAACAACAAAGCGTCCTGACTGTTTAGCAGCTTCGATACAGGAGTCTAATCTGGCTATATTTGAGGCAAAACAGGTAATGACAACGCGATTTTTTTGTTTTTTTACTAAGTCTATTAGGGCTTCACGCACATTTTGTTCAGACCCAGCATTTCCAAGTTCAAAAACGTTGGTGGAGTCACACACCATCGCTAAAACGCCTTCATCTCCTATCTTTTTCAAAGCAGGAACATCCATTTCGTTTCCAATCACCGGATGAGGATCTATTTTCCAATCACCCGTATGAAAAATACGCCCTAATGGGGTTTCAATTAACAGACCATTTGGTTCAGGTATAGAATGGGTTAAATGTACATATTGAATTTTAAAGTCCCCTAACTCTATTTGCCCGCCTAAGGGGATCGTGTGTAATTCAACCTGTCCTATTATACCTGCTTCTGTTAATTTATTTTTGACGATTTCCATTGTGAAGGGTGTTGCATAGATCGGACAGCGTAACCTTGACCATAAATACGGTATTGCCCCAACATGATCTTCATGGGCATGGGTTAAAATTAATGCATGTAGATTGTCTTTGTTTTCTTCAATAAATTTTGGATCAGGAGCCACTACTTGAACACCACACTGGTCTTGAAACGTGACACCGAGGTCTATCATAATCCATTGGTCATTGTAACCATACAGGTTTAGGTTCATACCTATTTCCCCTGCTCCACCCAAGGGAACAAAGACTAACCCTTCTTCTGGGGTTAATTCGTTCATATGATCCGTTAACATTCTTAACTCCTATATAAAAATATCAGCTGCATAAATCAGCTGGGTAGCTCCATCTACATTCAGGATGAGAGCTCCATCATGATTAATATCCTGCAACACACCAAAAATAGTTTCTTTGCGTGTTACTACTTTTATGTTTTGACCTTTTCCTTCTAATAAGGCCATATAAGTCTGCCGCACCTGTGCAGCATCGCATTCTGTTAATATCGCTTCAAAATTTTCAAAATATGCTGACATTTCAGCTAATATTGTTTCAGGTTCAATTAATACCCCTGTTTCATGCAAAACATTTGTTGTTGGATAAGGGGTGCTGTGCTCTTCTGGAGACAGCCTTAAATTCATACCAATGCCAATGAGAAACTTATTATCGATCTTTTCGATTAAAATCCCACAAAATTTCTTTTTATTCAACAAAATATCGTTTGGCCACTTAATCGTAAAAATATTTTCTGAATGAGTAAGGGTCGATAATAGCTTGCACAGCTTGATACAAATTAGCATAGGAAGCTTACCAAAATCATAATGTTCTATACTTAAATTTAAAGCATATGTAACCGTAAAATTTCCTTTGAATGCCTGCCACACACGACCATATTTACCATAACCACTGGTTTGCGTATGGGCAAAGACTACAAAGGGACAGCTTTCTGTTTTTAGGTGTTGCCGTGCCGTAGTTTGGCTGCTTGTTAATGTATCATGTATGAAAGTTTTCATGGGGACCTATAAATAAAGATTGTACCCCTACAGTAATATATTCTTGATGTAACGTCTGCAAAAAAGGTATGTACCCCCCCAACAATTGGAGCAACAATACGGGGAAAAACACCATTAATAGTAATTTATTTCCCCTGTTTGTGGAGCCAATAGGCTGGAGAGTGGGAGCATCTATATACATTAATTTAATTAGTTTTAAATAATAAAACAGACTGATGACTGTAGAGAGGATAGCGATAGAAGCTATAAATAGTGCGCTTTTTCCCAAGGCATATTGTATAAGCAAAAGTTTTGGAAAAAAGCCAATTAATGGAGGTATACCTGCCATAGACAAGAAGCAGACCCCCAATACAAAAGCGTGCTTGGGCCTGAGTTGAGATAACCCTTCCAACTGAGATAAATCGATGTCGTTATGTTCTTCGTGTTGCGTGCCTTTATTTTTTAAGGACATTAAGCAAACAAACGTCATGACAAGTGTAAAACTGTATATAATTGCATACAGCAATACAACTGACATTCCTTGAGGGGTGGAACCTAAAAGCCCCATTACCATAAAGCCCGCATGCCCAATAGCGCTGTACCCCAGCAAACGCTTAATATGTGTTTGTACGATGGGCACACAAGCCCCCACAAGCATAGAAACAGCCGCAAATACAGTTAAAATTACGTCTATATTGACTTTATAAAACAGGGCATAAAATGGACCAGACATTACCTGCAAAACAACTGCTATTACCCCAAGTTTAGTTAAAGTAGATAAAATACTTGTAGATGGCGTGGGAGCACCTTGGTACACATCTGGAATCCATTGGTGAAAAGGAAAAACGCCCATTTTGAATAGGAAAGAACTTAAAACCAATATAGCGCCCAACACACCAGCTTTTAATGTAGTTTCTGAGGTGTTGAATGCAATTTCTTGGAAGTTTAACGTACCAAACGCACCATATATGTAGGATACCCCAAATAAATAAACCACCGAAGCCAAAGACCCTAAGATAAAATATTTCATTCCTGCTTCTGAGGCGAACAGCGATTTTCTTTGCATTACTGTTAAAGTATAGGCTGCTAAGGCCTGTATTTCCATACCAACATATAACAATATAAAATGGTTGGTAGAAACCATGATGTTAAGACCCACCAATACAAATAATATTATTACTGTATGGTCTCCTTTTTCGGTGGCGTATTTTTCCATAAATTGGGATGCACTTAAAAGCTGAAACATTGCAAGCAAAATTACACCTACTTTTATGGTGCGTGTAAATAGCGAAACAACAAAAAGGTCATAATAAAACACCCCATTGTCAGACGCACACACAATCATGAGTACAACTATTATTAAAAGACTTATAGTTATCTTTATTAGTTGGTTTTTTAAACCTTGAAACACATTTAACAATAAAATAGTACAGGAACCTAAGAACAAAAAAATTTCGGGCAGAATAGGAAATAAAAACGTAAACATATTACCCCCCTTTTACCATGCGAGCAACAGTAGCATCCAACCCTATTAACAGATATTTGGGATACAAACCAATCCAAGCAATTATTCCTATCAATGTTGCGCAAACAAAAAATTCTTTTACTGTAACATCCTGTAATTTCAAACCAGTAGATGGGGGTTGCCCTAAAAATACTTTACGATAGAACGTCAACCCATAAATAGGGGCCAAAACAATACCAACAGTCATTAACACTCCAAACAAAGTTGACAATTTGAATATTGCCATTGTAACCATAATTTCACCGATAAACGCACTTGTTCCCGGCAAACTGATTAACCCCAAAACAAACATAAATGCAAGTACAGATAGCTTGGGTGCTAAGGTTGCTACCCCCCCATAATTTTCAATATTTCTGGTTTGAGTGCGCCTATACAACATATCAACAACGTAAAATAAACCAACGGATATTAGACCATGGCTTATCATTTGAATTACTGCACCTTTAATACCCAAATGGGTTTGGCTATAAATACCCAATGTAACGTAACCCATATGCGCAATAGACGAATAAGCCACCAGTTTTTTCATATCTTTTTGTGCCCATGCCAAAAGAGACGCATAAACAATTGCAACGATACTTAACGTTGCAACAAATGGAAAATAATATGCGGATAAATTTGGAAACGCTAATACATGGAATCGAATCATTGCATACGCCCCCAATTTTAACAGCAAGCCTGCCAATACCATGGACGCGGTAGAGGGAGCTTCTACATGTGCATCAGGCAGCCACGTATGAAGCGGGATCATTGGAATTTTAACCGCAAACCCAATAAATAGTGCCCACCACAATACATGTACCACGTTACCAAAGAAAGATTGTTCAATAACAGCGTGCCAGTTTTCGATGTTAAAGCTTTGTACATAGGTACCAATCACCAAAAAAGCACTTAACATAAGAATGGAACCAAAGAAAGTATATAGAAAAAATTTAAAGGTCGCATAAATGCGATTTTCACCGCCCCAAATGCCTATTAATAAAAACATTGGAATAAGGATGGCTTCAAAAAACACATAAAACATTAAAACATTCAAAGAGACAAACGCCCCAATTAAGAATGTTTCCATACTAAGTAATGCTATATAATATATTTTGGGACGTTTTTGAATGCTGCTCCACCCGGCTAAAACAACCAACGGCATTAAAGTGGTCGTAAGCATGATCATTAATAATGATACCCCATCTATACCCACATTGTAATCAACACCCATTCCTCCAAAGAAGGTGATTTGATGAGTAAGTTGAAAATTAGATTTATCTATATCGAACTGAAACCACACAACCAACGAAACCAAAAAAGTACAGCACACGGTCCATAAAGCCACGGCACGAGCATTGCGCAGTATTTGAAACGCAGAACCATTAACAAAGGCTAATAAAGCAATCCCCACAAACGGGACAACCAGCAATAAGGTTAAAAATGGAAAATTAATCATTGCTTGAAATCCTTAAAATTGCTTTAGAATTAACCCTTGGAGGCATAGTGCAGGAGATTATGTTACAAGCTGGGTCTATGTGACCGGCAATAATAATATTTAAATATTTTTGCATTATTGCCTCACCAAAATATAGCCTAACATTAAGATTATACCCGCCATCATTAAGATAGCATAATCACCTACCTTACCTGTTTGCATATGCCGCAATAAGCGACTAGCTTTGACAACCAGAATCACGGCACCATTTGGGCCATACTTGTCAATAAAGCCCTTTTCCACGGATTTTAACAATATACGGCTGCTGTATTTTAATGGGAGAATTATTGCGGATTCATACAGTCTATCTAAGCCAAATCCGCTTTGAATAAAAACAATAATACTGTGGTGTTTTTTCAGCATATTAGCAAGCATGGGAGAATAAGCAAAATATAGCCACAAGGCTAAAACAATGCCTAAAACTGCTATACCCAATGGCAACGCATGAATAAGTAGAGGCATATCGTATTCATGTGTTTGGAAAACATAGGCACCTGCAATTAAATCCGTATTAGTAAAAAAGTTTATTAAAGCTATACCTGAGAACACCGCCCCAATAGCCAAAATAAATTTAGGGATCAGCATTGTAAGGGGCGCTTCATGAATATGAGCATCCACACGTTCATCTGCTTTATTTTGGCCATGAAAAACCAAAGCAATTAACCGCCATGAATAAAAGGCCGTTAAAAACGCAGATACTACACCAATTATATAAGGTATAGCTGTCCCTTCATTGGCTGAATATATATAGAGAGATTCTAAAATCCAATCTTTTGAATAATATCCAGCAAAGAAGGGTATGCCCGCCAACGCCAAGTTACCAACCCATATTAGGCCATAGGTGATAGGGATGCGATTATATAGCCCCCCCATTTTGCGGATATTTTGTTCACCTGACATGGCATGGATAACTGAACCGGCAGACAAAAACAATAATGCTTTAAAAAATGCATGAGTGACCAAATGAAATAATGCAGCTGAATACAGGGAGGCTCCACATGCCATAAACATATACCCCAACTGGCTGCATGTAGAGTATGCGATGATCCGCTTAATGTCTTTTTGGAAAACACCAACCACTGCAGCAAAAAAGGCTGTTAATGCTCCTATATATAAAATAAAGGTTTTAATTAATGGCGTATATTCTAACAAAAATGATAGCCGAACCAACAAGACGACACCGGCAGTCACCATCGTTGCTGCGTGAATCAACGCAGACACAGGGGTAGGACCTTCCATGGCATCTGGGAGCCATATATGTAATCCAAATTGAGCTGATTTAGCCATTGCGCCAATTAAAAAGCAGGCACTAATAAAGGTATAAGAAGAGAACTCTACAGTACCTATATGGAATGTATGGTTTGCATAGTTCCCTAAATTAGAAAGGATATAAGGAATAGAAAGCGAATCAAAAACTGCAAAACATCCCACGATACCTAAGACCATTCCTATGTCGCCAACGCGGTTTGTAATAAATGCCTTTATTGATGCGTAATTGGCTGAATCTTTTTGGAACCAAAATCCAATTAACAGGTATGAGGAAAGTCCTACACCTTCCCACCCTAAGAACAACTGCAGTAAATCATCTGCCATTACAAAAAATAGCATGAAAAACGTAAAGAGACTTAGATAAGACATAAAGCGAGAAATAGATTTATCTTGCGCCATATAGCCTATGGAATATATATGCACCATAAAAGACACAATGGTTACAACAGCTGCCATAATTGCAGAAAGGCTGTCTACATATAAGCCCCAAGTAATGATATGATTCGGTTCTAAAGGGATCCAAGTTAACATTTCCCCATGAATCACTTGTCTTGCAACAATCACATCATAGGCCAAATCACAAGCTATAACCGCAGATATTCCTACGCACACACAAGTTACAGTTTTTGCTAAATCTTCCATAGATCGTTGACCAAAAAAGCTGAGTATACCTGCAAGAATGCTACCAATCAGAGGTATCCATAAAACTGCTGCTGCCATTACCATGGGTTATTCCTTTAATAAGTTTGCATCTGTAGCTGAAACAGAGGAACGTTGACGGAAATAAAAAACTAATATCCCCAATCCCACTGCTGATTCTGCTGCTGCAACTGTTAATAGAATTAATGAAAACACATGGCCATCAATATGATTAAGGGCATATGCATAGGCAATAAAATTAAGGCTAACGGCCAGAAACATAAGTTCAATACACAAGAAAACTTTGATCAAATTATCTAAATTAAAAATTATTCCGGCAACAGCGATCGCAAATAATAACGCGCTTAAAATATTAAGGTGAAGGGGATCTATCATTAAATACCCTCCCTATTTTTAACTTTTACCATTTTTAATATTTCATCAGGGTTGCGGTTAATTTGGTCGGAAACTTTTTGCCGTTTAACGTTTTTTGGGCTTCTGCTTTGAAACGTTACAATTACTGCTGACACCATCGCAACCAGTAATAATACTGCGCAACACTGAAATATTAAGCCATATTTAGTATATAATATACTGCCTATCGCTTTAATATTGGACATATGTGCGGAAGTAGAAGATATATCAGAAGACAATTTAGGTGATTTAATGGCTAATATTAATTCTAAAGCAAATACTGCAGCCATGCCCCCTATCCAATAACGATGGGTTTTTAAAGCAGCCCAGCTAAGTTTTTCGGCTGGTTCAGTTAAAGTCATCACAACAAATAGTAGCAATACCGCCACAGCACCTACATACAAAATAATAGTACTTAAGGCTATAAATTCTGCCCCTAATAAAATGTATAAAGCAGACGCATTCAAAAAAGAAAAAATAAGGAACAAGACACTGTATACGGGTTTGCGTGAAATAATCACCCCGATTGCGCCAGCCAAAATTAACCCTGAAAATAGGTATGCTAGCATTGTTTGAAACACCGTATGTAACCTTTATTATTTTTATTCTTATTACATCTTATCGGTAAGGCGAATCTTTTTCAAGGTTTGCGGCAATGGCTGTTTCCCATTTATCGCCATTTTCCAATAATTTTTCTTTTGTATAGATTAATTCTTCTCTGGTTTGGGTACTAAATTCAAAATTTGGCCCTTGAACAATTGCATCAACCGGACATGATTCTTGGCACAGCCCACAGTAAATACATTTTGTCATATCTATATCATATCGAACAGCCCGCCGGGTTCCATCCGCCCGTTCATCAGATACAATTGTAATGGCCTGGGCTGGACAAATGGCTTCACATAATTTGCAGGCTATGCATCGTTCTTCACCGTTCGAATACCTACGAAGAGCATGTTCACCCCTAAATCTGGGGCTAATGCGGCCTTTTTCAAAAGGATAATTGATAGTAACTTTTGCTTTAAAGAACATGTATTTTAAGGTTAGCCACATTCCTTTAAGTATGTCGACAAGCAGAAGTCTTTTTAATACTTTCCACATTTTACCCCCCATACTGCCAAACAATAATTAGAGCGGTTAACATAAACCACACCAACGAAAGGGGTAAAAACAACTTCCACCCTATATTCATCAATTGATCATAGCGATAACGAGGTAACGTAGTGCGCACCCACAAAAATAAGAATAATACGAAAGTGATTTTTATTCCTAACCATACAGGTCCTGGAATCCAGGTAAAAATTCCCCAGTTTGTAGGAGGCAACCAGCCACCTAAAAACAAAACCGAGGTGAGTGCACTCATTATTATCATATTGCCGTATTCTGCTAAAAAGAATGCAGCAAAAGGAGTTGCAGAATATTCTACGTTATATCCTCCTGCAAGTTCTCCCTCTGCTTCGGCTAAATCAAAGGGTGTACGATTTGTTTCAGCTAATGCTGAAATAAAAAACAACACAAACATAGGGAAATGTGGAAGGATAAACCATACATTTTTTTGCCCGTTTACAATATCAGTTAAGTTAAAAGATTGAACAGTTATTACAACCGACAATATAATAACTCCCATAGAAATTTCATAAGAAATCATCTGAGCGGCTGCCCTAAGTGCGCCATATAGAGCATATATCGAATTACTGGCCCAGCCTGCCATAATGATGCCAAGAACCCCCATAGAACTGATTGCAAGCAAATATAAAAGTCCTAAATTAATATCTGCAAAAACTAAACCATTATCCCAAGGTATAACAGCCCAACTTGCTAAGCTAAGCCCAAAAGTAATAACGGGAGCCAATAAAAACACTGGTATATCTGCCTTTCGGGGTAGAATTACCTCTTTATGCATTAATTTAAGGCCATCTGCAAACGGCTGAAACAGCCCAAAAGGCCCAATCACATTTGCCCCCCAACGCAACTGAGCTGCTGCTAAAACTTTACGTTCAGCCAAAGTTAGATATGCAATCGCAATAATGACACCCACCAGGAATACAAAAACCCAGATACACATTTGTAAAAACGGTAGTGTTAATTCAATTAAATTATTCCACATGACTAACCTTTACATTTGTAATTTCTTGGGTACATTGCGCCATAACTTTGGAATATTTACTAATAATATTGGTCATATAAAAATTAGTAATGTATGGCTTTAACGCTTCAGGGTTTAATATACCTTCTGTCCCCATTCTAGGATCCCAGTGACGTTTTTTAAATGTATAATTTTCTGCAAATTCTATGTTTTCTTTTTGCAGTTCTTTACGTACATCTGCAAGATTATTAAAAATTTTTGGATAGCCAAGTTTGCGCAACAATTCAGCATAAATTTCCCAATCTGCCTTTGCATCACCTGGTGGATTAACAGCTTTATATGCACACTGAGACCGCCCTTCTGTATTTACATAAATTGCATCTTTTTCAGTGTATGCAGCACCAGGCAATATAATGTCGGCACGCTGAGCACCTTTATCCCCATGATGCCCAATATAAACCAGATATGCATCTTTACTTAGTTTAGGCGCAATCTCATCCGCACCCAATAGAAAAACGACCTTGATTCTTCCATCATGGGAGGCAGAAATAATTTCAGAACTTCCAAATCCATTTATACCTGGAACAAATCCAACATCCAGACCACCAACGCGTGAAGCCGTGGTATGAAGTACGTTAAATCCATTCCACCCTCCTTCTTGAATGAAATTATATTTTTCGGCTATTTTGGCACATGTATTAAAAACTATTGCGCCTTGGTTAGTCTGTAACGCAGATTGTCCGATAATTAAAGCTGGACGTTTTGCCGAGTTGAAAACAGCAGCGCACATATTATTACCATTTAATATATCATTTAATATGGCGATGTTATTTCCAAGGTCTGTTACTGGATAAGTTAAGTCAGAAACAGGACCTATTCTAAATATACGCATGCCATTGTGGACAACCCCACGCCGCAAACGTACATTTAAAGTAGCAGCTTCCATACGGGGGTTGGTGCCAATTAGCAAACACACATCAGCATGTTCAATGTCATTTAAACTGGTGTTAAATACAAAGGACGCAGGATTAGATGCATCCGCATAAGCGTTATCCGTGCGACAATCAAAATGCTGAGAACCAATATGCTGCATTAATCGTTTCATTAACAACATACTTTCTGCATCTACTAATTCACCGGCCAAGGCTGATACATTATGACCGGGGGTATGGCTTAATTTCTTCACAACGCCTTGAATAGCATCATGCCAAGAAACCGGTACAAGTTGACCATTTTCATTGCGCATATAGGGTCTATCTAATCGTTGATATAACAACCCATCATAAGAAAATCGACTTTTATCTGATAACCAGATTTCATTAATTTCTTCCATTTCACGCGGTTTAATTTTAAACACCTGACCGCCCCGACTATCTATACGAATATGGGAACCTAAAGCATCCATTACATCAATAGTATCCGTATGCAGTAACTCCCAAGGGCGCCCCTTAAATTGATAAGGCTTAGAATTTAAAGCACCGACAGGACACAAATCAATTACATTACCTGACAGCTCTGAAGTTATAGCGCCTTCCAAGTAGGTCGTTATTTCCATGTGTTCGCCCCGACCGATAGCACCAACCTCAGGAATACCTGCAACGTCTTCTATAAAGCGGACACATCGCATACAGTGTATACAACGTGTCATAATCGTACTGATCAAAGGTCCCATATATTTGTTGGTTACAGCACGTTTTTCTTCTGTATACCTCGAGCGATCTTTTCCATAATGAAGCGCTTGATCTTGCAGGTCACACTCACCCGCCTGATCACAAACAGGACAATCTAAGGGATGATTGATTAACAAAAATTCCATAACCCCTTCCCTATCTTTTTTTACTTGTGAAGAGGTCGTATGAATTATCATTCCTTCTTTTAGGTTGTTAGCACAACTTGGAATAGGTTTTTTAGAGCCTTCTACCTCTACCAGACACATACGGCAATTGCCGGCTATTTCTAGTTTAGGATGATAGCAAAAATGAGGTATTTGTATTCCAACTTTATGACAAGCTTCTATAATGCTGATTTCTTTATCAAATTCATAAGGTTTATGATCAATTATAACTTTAACCATGGAAATACCTCCCACAGATAGTAGGTCTTTGCTTTGGTTTTAATAGGGAAGCAGACAAAGAAGCAAATGCTTCGTGTCTGCGGGGTGGGCGGGTGAAAAATGTCACTTGGCCACAGGACAAGTGCCTATTTATTAACTGGGCAACTCTATCTATCATATGGCGCTCCTAAAGTTTTTAGCTTCGATGCGCTCAATTAATTCATGCCTGAAATGACGTATCAATCCCTGCACAGGCCAGGCAGCCGCATCCCCTAACGCACAAATAGTGTGCCCTTCAATTTGATGTGTGATGTCTTCTAATAAATCTATATCTTTAAGGGTCGACTCTCCTCTTTGGATGCGAGTGAGCAATCGCCACAACCACCCTGTACCTTCACGACATGGGGTACATTGCCCGCAGCTTTCGTTCATATAAAATTTAGATAGTCTAGCAATTGCTTCGACAATATCTGTAGATTGATCCATAACAATTACACCTGCCGTACCTAATCCAGATTTCACTGCCGCTAAACTTTCAAAATCCATTGTAACTGAATCACAAATTGATTTGGGCAATAAGGGTACAGAAGAGCCCCCAGGAATAACAGCTAATAAATTATCCCAACCGCCACGTACGCCCCCCGCATGCTTTTCAATAAGTTCTTTTAAAGGAATTCCCATTATTTCTTCTACGTTACACGGCTTATTTACATGCCCAGAGATGCAAAAAACTTTGGTGCCACAACTTTTTTCAGGTCCTAGTTTCGCAAACCAGTCAGCTCCTCTTCGTAAAATAGTAGGAATCACCGCAATAGTTTCAACATTATTGATGGTAGTAGGCTTGCCATACAAACCAAAGTTCGCAGGAAAAGGAGGTTTCAAACGTGGCTGACCTTTTTTACCTTCTAAGCTTTCGATTAAAGCGGTTTCTTCACCACAAATATATGCCCCAGCGCCTTTATGTATATACAAATCAAAATTCCACCCTGTATTGGCAGCGTTTTTCCCCAGCAGTTTTTTTGCATATGCTTCTTGAATAGCGGCTTCTAAAATGTCAGCTTCTTGTTTAAATTCTCCCCGAATATATATGTACCCAACCGTTGCTTGAATCGCAAATCCACCCAACAACGCACCTTCAATAATTTTATGGGATTCATGTCGAATAATATCTCTATCTTTGCAAGTGCCAGGCTCTCCTTCATCTGCATTTATAATTAAATAATGTTGTTGGTTATCTTTTGGGATAAATGACCATTTCATTCCAGTGGAAAAACCTGCCCCACCCCTGCCCCGCAAACCTGAAGCTTTGATTTGGTTGATAATCCAATTCGAGCCTTTAGAAGTAAATTGTGAGGGGTTGTCCCAATCGCCGCGCTTTTTAGCAGTAGCCAGATTCCACTCTTTTTCTCCCAACAAATTAGTAAAAATACGATCAGATGCATTTAGAAAAGTCATGCCTTATCCTTTCGCAAATGTGCTTTTGCTTCTTTGGATGAACGCAAAGCAGCTGCCACTTTTTGAACGTTTATGGAAGTCGGCGTTTTAGATTTGGGATCTTCTTGCTTTATACCTTGATCGTTAGTAATAGATTCTAAAATGGTTTCAAATTGTACAACGTCTAAATCTTCTATATATTCGTCGTTATTAATTTGTACTACGGGTGCATTTATGCAGGCGCCCAAGCATTCAACCTCAAACAAACTGATATCATCTTTTGTTTCGCCTGGGCTTATGCCTAATTTATGCCTGCATGCTTTTATTAATACATCACTCCCCCTTAGCCAGCATGGCGTTGTGGTACATACCTGAATTATCGTTTTACCCACAGGCTGCACACGATACATGCTGTAAAATGTAACAACTTCCTGCACACGAATAATGGGCATATTTAAAATAGCTGCCACCGCTTCTATCGCTGATTGGGACAACCATCCCCCGTTTTGTTCTTGAGCCAAATCAAGTAACGGCATTACTGCACTCTGCTGACACTCTGATGGATACCTGGCTAAGATTTTGGGTATTTTTTCTTGGTTTTTTATGGAAAATGTAAAGGGTTTGTTCATCGATCTACCTCTCCTAATACAATATCCATTGAACCTAAAATAGCCGATATATCCGACAGCATATGACCACGGCTACACATATCCATGGTTTGCAAATGTGCAAACCCCGTTGAACGAATTTTACACCTATACGGCTTATTCGTCCCATCTGATACTAAATAAACCCCAAATTCACCTTTAGGAGATTCTACGGCAGTATATGTTTCACCCATTGGAACATGATATCCTTCTGTATACAGCTTAAAGTGGTGGATCATTGATTCCATGCTGGTTTTCATATCTGCACGTTTAGGTGGCGCAATTTTATGGTTATTCACCATTATTCTGCCTTTCGGCATAAGACTTAAACATTGTTTGACGATTTTTATGCTTTCGTATATTTCAGCAATTCTCACCAAATACCGGGCATAACAATCCCCAGTACTGGCAACAGGGATATCAAATTTCAAATGCTCATACGCATCATATGGTTGTGATTTTCGCAAATCCCAAGCTACTCCACTGGCCCTTAACATTGGTCCAGTATATCCCCATTCAATTGCTTCCGCAGATGACATAACACCTATGTCTACTGATCTTTGCTTAAAGATACGGTTGTCTCTTAATAAATCATCCAGCTCTTCAATTTTAGGTGCCAATTCTTTAATGAAATGCAACATATCGTCAATTAGACCTTCTGGCAGATCTTGATGTACACCTCCTGGTCGAAAATAAGCAGTATGAAAACGCGAACCGCTCACGCGTTCGCAAAAACTTAGTATAATTTCCCTATATTCAAATCCCCATAAAAATGGAGTGAGAGCTCCTACATCCATCGCATATGTAGTGACATTTAAAAGATGATTCATAATACGTGTTAATTCTGAAAATAACACACGTATGTATTGGGCCCGAATCGGTACCTTAATATCTAATAATTTTTCCACAGCTAAAGCAAAAGCATGTTCTTGACACATAGGAGACACGTAATCTAAACGGTCAAAATAAGGTAACGCTTGAAGATAGGTTTTATCTTCAATTAATTTTTCTGTGCCCCTATGAAGTAAACCTATATGGGGTTCAACATGTTCCACCACCTCGCCATTCATTTCTAATATTAAGCGTAATACGCCATGCGCTGCAGGATGCTGAGGACCAAAGTTCAGTTGAAAGGTTTCTTTAGTTGCCATGCCCAGTCTCTGTTTCTTTATTATTTTCATATGTGGGGGTGTGCCAGTTGGTTACCAAAAAATCAAATTGACGACGCGCTTGAGGTAAGTTCACTGGGTCATATACCACACATTGATTATCCTCATCGTAATACACTTCCATATGACCTTCGGTTGGAAAATCTTTGCGTAAAGGAAAAGCATTAAAGGTGTAATCTGTTAAAATACGTTCAAGGTTTGGATGTTGTTCAAATTTAATTCCGAACATATCAAATACTTCTCTTTCATACCAATTAGCAGCTTTATATATACGACACAGGGACGGCATTGACGTGTTTTCTGAAATATTAACTTTTACGCGCAGCCGCACATTTTTATGCATATTTAATAGTTGATAAATTACTTCAAACCGCTGGGGACGATCGGGATAATCTACGGCAGTAATATCGGTAAGTTGCAAAAATTTTACAGAATGTTTTAAATGCCCCATAGCTTCTATAAATTTTTCGACTGGGGTAATTAATATATATTCACCTTCTACTGTTTGGGTAAATTCTAAATTTGGTATATCTAAAGTATCCGCAAAATGTAGTTTTAAATCGTTAAAAAAATCTTGCATGTGACTACCTTTGGGTCCTTTTGGCTGTACGATTAATTATGCGCTTTTTACCCATCCTAACTTTTCGTTGCAGCTGTAACAGACCATATAACAAAGCCTCTGCCGAAGGAGGGCATCCTGGCACGTAAATATCAACTGGAACAATACGATCACAACCACGCACAACAGAATACGAATAATGGTAATAACCACCCCCGTTCGCACATGATCCCATTGATATTACCCATTTTGGATCTGGCATTTGATCATATATCCTTCGTAAGGCTGGAGCCATTTTATTGGTAAGTGTACCCGCAACAATTAATACATCAGATTGGCGGGGGCTGGGGCGAAAGAACATTCCAAATCTTTCTAAATCATATCTGGCAGCAGCTGTATGCATCATTTCCACCCCACAACAGGCCAAGCCAAACGTTAATGGCCAAATAGATCCTGCCTGGGCCCATCTGGCAATTTCGTCCAGAGTTGATAAAACAAACCCCTTATTTTCAAGTTCTTTATAGCTATCAAACAAGTACTGGTCTTGTGGGTTTTTTAAATTTAATCCCATTCCAAGGCCCCCTTTTTCCATTCATAAACAAAGCCTATTAAAAGGATAAATAAAAAACTAAAAACACTGACTAACGCAGACCAACCAAGGTCAACCAAAGATACTGCCCAAGGAAACAACAAAGCAATTTCTAAATCAAACAAAACAAATAAAATAGCAACTAAATAATAACGAATGTCAAAACGGAGGTTTCCATCGGAAAGTGTGTCAAAACCACATTCATAAGGTGTAATTTTATCAGCATATACATTACGTTTACCACGCACGAAGGCTAAGCCTACGAATACCATGGCAATAAAAAACCCTGCCCCAATAAACACCAAAATGGGTAAATATTCTTCTATATTCATTATAAACACATTATACCATGCGTTTAAATTCTAGGGCAAAAAGTATTAACAAAACGTAAGCAAATTAATACTGCTAAGGAGAATTATTTTTAATACAGAAATATAGAAGAGAATAAAAATGGCGGGAGTGACGGGGCTCGAACCCGCGACCTCAGGCGTGACAGGCCTGCGCTCTAACCAACTGAGCTACACCCCCTATTGGGTTTTAATGTGTGTATTTCTACACGTATTCCTCTTCCTTGTCAAGGGGGAATACATACATTTACATTAATTATTTAATGTAAAATTAAAACCAAAATCATATTTAGTAACAAATGCAGAAACTTGAACATCGTTCAGGTCTAAGGAAGTTTGTATCAATGGAACGTTTACCCAACTTTTGCAATACATTGATCTTAGCCCAACATCAAACATTAAATTTGATATTGAATTAAGTTTAGTTTTATATTGTATGACACCTTCAGCAATCATACCTTTTTGTACGTGATCTTGTTTTTGAATACCAAACTGTTTAAAGAATTGCAGGATATTATTTTGCATTCCCACTGCTGTATTTTCTTGCATATATCCTAAACCGCCACTAAAAGCAAAACCGTTTAAAAACTTATACATACCTTTTGCTTTAACCGCGTAATGAGTTAATTCACCTTTCTGATAAGCAAACTCAACGCCTAGACCAAACATAACCTTACCTGAATTTACCCCTCCCATCATGTCTGTAACGGTTTGGTATTGATTAGAATTCATCATGCCCAATATTTGCAAAGGGCCCAATTTATACGAAGCACCTTGTAATACATTACCTCCAATAGCTTTTTGATATATTGGAACATCCATAAGAGTTAAGTGCGCTGAAGCTCCACCAACAGCGAAATAAGAAGCGGTTGACGATAAAGTAGCAGTGCCTAACATTCTATCATATATAGGTTGAAGCAAACCCGCTACTTGATCAAACTCAGTTTGATCATACAAATAAAGCTCAGGCTGCAAGTAAGGATAAGACCTTATTGCTTTAAACGTTTCTTCAATCATAATAGAAAAAATAGTGGTTTTATCGGCCGAACCAGCATAAACCCCTGCAGAAATTGGAATAACACCAATAGAGGTTACATTGGATGAAGTATACAAACGTTTCATTTCTTCAAAGATAGTTTTGTAGGTGATGCGCAAATCTGCATACCCCTGAGCCGGATGAGCGCTATAAGGAAGTTGGGTAAAATTTGGGCCTAAAGCATGGATAATATACTCTGTCCCTTTTGATTTTAAATTGTGGGCAGAAGTAGTAAACACTCGACCAGGCAGCAATAGCGTTGCGCCACTTTTAAAATCAGGATCTGAGGTTAACCCAAAATTTTCACGAATTTCTTTATAAAGGTGCTCTGTACCCGCAGCAGAATAAATAGCTCCACTTAAAGATCCTCCAGCAGCCAACCTTGGGTTTGCTGCATTTATAATGACTTGTTTTCCTGAATGAACCACAGAACCTTTTACCGGCCTTAAACCACCTACACTCAGTGTGGTAGATGCACCGCCCCCTGTAGTTCCGTTTGCTGCTTGGGAAGACGAACTATCCCCTCCTTTAGTATTTTGAGAATTAGAACATCCCAATAACAAAAGAGGAAGTATGAATTTTAAATTTCGTAAATACATTTTAAATCCCCCTAAAAAAACATACACCTTTTATTTTAGTGAAGAGTTAAAATAAAAGAAACAAAAAACAAACACCTCCCGCGTAAGCAAGAGGTGTTTGTAAAGGTAGGATTAACTAAAAAGTTTAACGTTCAATTCCAAAGTTAACAGCAGCAGCACCAGAAGTGATGATTGCATTTAACTTTTCACCTGTCGCAAATCCAAGGTTAAATTGAGCGTATGGAGTTACCGCATTACCACCGAATTGTACGTCAGCAGACTTACCTTCGCTAGTTGACAACGTTGCAACACCCGTTGAAGCCAAATATCCGGCTACACCGAATGCAACTGATGCATTTAACCCTGTTGTTTCAGCAACAAAGTCATCCAAAGCAATGTTTACACCTGCATGATATGTTGCTGCACTGAATGCAACATCATTTAAGTGTAAGCCTAACGTACCAGCTGCCATTGGAACAACTGCTGAATATCCATTCATTGCGTTAGAAGCAACACCGAAACCAGCCATTGGCACCACAGACACACCTGCAACACTGTATGACTTAGCTAAAGTCAAGCCAGAGTTGTAAGATGTATGAGATGCAGACGCATATGCATTTTTAGCAGCATCAACAGACGCATCTGCCGATACGATTGCTGTTAATCCCAATACTTTAGACGCAACGTTCATACCAAATGAAGATGCACCCTTACCAGATAGACCGTTTCCACCATCTAAGTTGTAAGTAAAGCCAACTTGCGTACCATTGTGGTTAAATGATACTGCATATTGTTCTACTGCACCTAAAGTTTCAGCAGCTACAACATTTACACCACGAGCCAAAGAAGCAAATTGTGCAGCTTGGTTAATGCGTGCTGTTGCACTGTTTTCAAAAGATTTAGCAATCAAATGCGTTGGGTTTAAACGTTCAACAACACCATTAAGCGTTGTAGTTAATGCAGAATGTCCACCTTGAGCAGCAGAGCCCATTAACGCACGTTCAACAGCGCCTGAACCCAAACCAAGTGAAGAACCTGCTGCAACAACTTCAACTGCAACTACATAATCGTTGTAACCATTGCTGATAATTTTCCACTCTCTAACTTTAAGGGAGGTAGATGCATTACCATCATGGTTAGCTAACGTAACAGATGTAGCACCAGAACTGTTAGGTAAAGACATTGTAAAGTCTTTTGCTAATGGCATTACATAAATACCAGCTTCTGTTATTCCAGGTTTAACCTGACCAAGATCAATACCAACTAATTGTAATGATTTCTTAGCTGTATTTGTTACTTTTCCAACCACATATAATGGGAAGGAAGTGTGAGAACTGTAATGCGCATATTCTTTTACGGTTTCATTAGATTCTTCTACGACATCCGAAAATTCAACCCCGTGTTCATGCGCATGCAAAATGTCCATCATTTTTTGACCGTTGGTAATTTTGTCTTCAGCAACATCAGAGACTATAAAGTCTGCCCAATTAGTTCCAGTATCTAATCTATCAAACGCTTCACCATCGGCATATACACGTACACCCAAGTTATCAGTTAAGTTCAAATTATGAACAATTAAGTGTTGGTTAGGAACCACGTTAAATTCAGATCCTGTACCCACGTTCCATGTATCTACTTCTGCATAATAACCATCCGTTATTTCAAACAAGAAGTGGTGTTCTCCACTAGATTTTTTCACCAATGTTTGATGATGAGAAGCTTTAGTTGAAGGTTGATGTCCTTTAGATGCTTTTTTAGTGGTTGTTGCTTTTGACTTAGACTTTGCAGCCGCCAATGCTAAAGAAGCCTTTTTCTTAGTTGTTCGTTTAGGCGTAGCTGTTTTGTGGTCAATACCCGCTGTTGTAGCTGCCTTATCAACTGCTTCTGGCGTACCATATTCAATTGGAATCGCGTTTCCAGATGTTACAACAGTATTAGTTGTATCCATTGTATGTACGCGCCCTGAAATGTCAAACGCCCCATGAGATCCATATACGTGTAAACCAGCTGCGTCTAAATTTTTTTCTAACTCGGCCGTAATTTTTCCAGATGATAGAGTTAATTTATTGGTTGCATGCGCAACATGTGATTGTTTTGCTTTTGTAGATGCAGCACCTTTTACAGCAGAGTGCTTAGCTGCATGAGACCCACTTACACCAGTTACATGAGTGTGTTTGCTTGCTGTGCCAGTGCCTTTTTTAGTCCTGCCCGCTGATAAAGCCAATGCTTCTTTTTGCTGTGCATTGACTTCGGCTGGCATAACGACAGCCTTACCAGTTTTATCGGCGCGAGGAGAATCATACCCCAATGCAGCATCCACACCAACGAATGCATACACAGCATCAATTTTGCCCGCACCATCACCATTAATTACACCATTGCGCACAACTAGCGCTGGAGTTTTTAATGTACCTTTTAATCCAGCCGTCGCAGAAGAACGAGTGGTACCTTCAATTGTTCCTTCTAACAACAACGCACCAATATGTTGATCAGCGGCAGCAGAAAACTTAGACGTATCTAATGTTAGTTTATCTCCGTCTACCATTTTTAGGCGCGTTAAGTTAACCAATGATTTAGCATCAACTTTTGATTTTGGAGCAGCTGCACCAGAAGATAATGCCAATGATGAAGGTGCACCAGCATTAGCAACAGTTGCAAAAACATCAACGGCACCAAAACCAGAAGTTTTAAGCAACTCTTGTTTAATTAATCCACCAGTAGCTGGATTAGTTAAAACAGTTAATACATTAGCAATATCAGGCGCTTGAGTTAGATATTCTGGTTTTCCTGAGGAAGACCCATCACCAAGAGGAGTTTTAATTGGGGTTGAATCTGTATCAGATTTATTATCATCACTACACCCAGTAGCTAACAAGGATGTAGTTACTAAAAACCCTGCTTTTAGAACATTTTTAAAATCAGACATTATTAATTCCTTTATTTATTATTTTAATTACCCCAAACAGGAGGAGAAACTCTCCTCCCCCTGGGTTAATAACACCACGATTATCTTGTGGTGACCACTGCTTGTGCAGCTGTAGATGGACCAGTTTGAGCATCGTGTAGATCTCCAACTAAACCTTTAGTTTTTCCATCGCCAACTACTACTTTAGTAATTGCTTCGGTTGATGCAACCAATGTTTCAGTTTGAACTTCTGCAGCTGGTGCTGACTTAACTAAGTCTGCGTGAGCAGCAATACCTGTCATAGTCGCTGCCACAACCGCATCTGTTTTTGCTTTTACTAGCACATCCGTAGCTTGCGCACGTTCAACTGGAGAAGTGATAGCATGCGCATCTTTAGATTGAGTCGCAATATCACCAACAGCACCTTTCACAGAAGCATGTGTCGCTGCCATAGTTTCTTTTAAGCTTTTAGCTTTTACAGCATCACCATGAGCATCACGTGCAGCTTCATGTCTACGCAAAGCAGCTACCTGTGCATTTACACGGTTAAACTGGTTCATCACAGCAACAAAATTCTTTCTAATTGCTGCTGCTTCAGCACGAGATTTCAAAATACCTAACAATGTTGAACGTAGAGCATTTTCTACAAATTTTACCATGCGAGTAGGCAAACCACGAACCGTAACCATATCATCTGCACGAGCCTTATCTTTTTCAGTCACAACAAAGTGCAATAGTGCTTGAGCATATTTACTCATTGCAACTGATGCTCTTTTTGCAGCTTCTAAAGCAACATCATAACCATTAAACAATTTTTGTGATGCAATTTCATAAGCAGTTTGTGCAGAAGTTTCAGCTACCTTTGCCGCAGTTTCAAGTGCTTTTAATTGAGCCAAGCTATCTGTTGCAGAGTGAATTGCACGTACATGTACATACATTTCTACTAACTCTTGTGCAGCTAATGCAATCGCATTTTGTACCTTTAGGTTGATGCTTGAAGAAACACCTACTAATACTTTTGCACCATCTAACAATGATTGAGAAGTTGCCAAAAGAGCTAGTTTTTCAGCTTGAGATCGAGATGAACGCGCTTTACGGCTTAACAAAGAAATCTCTAATGCTGCTAAGCGTGCTTTTACAGCATTATCAGAAGGAGCTTCTTTCTTAACTTCTGCAAGTTCCGCCAATGCTTTATCAACTTCTTTTGGATGTAATGCAGCTAATTCTTTATAAGCTTCTACAACTTCAAGATGGATATCAAATTGATCTGCACGACCAGCATTTGCACCGCCCGTACGAACACTTGCACTAATTGCAACCAATGCAGGAAGTATCTCTTCAGCGATACGATTACCTTCTTTAGCTGATAATGCAGCATCCGCAGCTTTTCTGTATGCTTTAGCCGCTGCTAACAATTTTTTAGCAGTAACAAAGTGTTCTGCAGCAGCAACATATTCCGTCACAGCTTTTTCGTGTTTACCTTGCAACGCATATAAACCAGCAAGATGTTCTTTTGCTAATGCAGTTTGTTCACCAGCATCCACTTTGCCGATAATCTCAGCAAGACGTGCTTCAGATGCTTCTGCATGCTTCAAGTTACCTTCTTTTTGGAATGCTAATGCTTTTTCGTACAATGCTTTTGCAAGAACAACCACAGCTTTCTTTTCTTCTGCAAGAGTTACGGCATCACTAAGTTTTGCAAATTGTGCTTCAGCTACGTCTACTAATTTTTCTAAACGTTGAGTTGCATCAGCAATTTGCAATTGGTGTGCTGCATCAGCTACATATCCAATAACTTGAATACGTTGATCTGCAGTAATACTTGAAACCTTGCTTAATGCCCATGCAGCTTTTTCATACTGGTTACCAGCTTGCATGTGGTCACCAATTTTAGCCCATTGTTCAGCAGAAGAAGCATATGCACCAGCAGCTTTTACATATAAGCCACCCAAAACATATGCACCAGCAGCACGGTGATAAGCTTCAGCACGCACACGTCCATGGAATGCAACTTCAGCGCCAATTGCGTTAAATGCGCCTGCAGCATATTCACAAGCTTCAGTTTGACCTGTTTGATCAGCAGCAGCGTAAGCTTTTTCAGCAGTGCGGAAAGCATCGCTTACTTCTTTTTTAGCAACATCTTGAAGCGCAGCTAAATTATATGCGTGTGCAGCTTTGGAGAAACTGCCCGCAGCTTCGTATTGTTCTGCCAATTCATGTAGAACACGATCTTTTACTGCAGCAGCATCCATAGTGCGTTCTAATTCATTTAACAATGCTTCAGACGCAATTCTTGAACCATCACGGTACAAAATTTCAGCGCGATTAAACAAAGCTTCAGCATGACCTTTTAACAATGATGGATCAGAAGCAGCACTGTATTGGTTTGCAAATTTGTATGCTTCAGCTAAGTTTTCATAAGCTTCAATTAAGCGTGCATTACGATCAGCAATATTGTCAGTTGTAGTTGCACCTAACAATAAAGTAATTTCTGTTTTATATGCATCTACTGCTTTTAAGTATGCTACACGAGCTACATCACGATGAGCTGTTACAGCCGCGTTGTCAAAACGCATACCTTCAGCTTTACCTTTGTTTGTGTATACACGACCAAGTTGATGGTAAACTTTAGTTTTGCGATTAACTGTAGCAACTGTTGCATCTTGTTCTGACAAAACTCTGTCTGCTAAGTCTTGCGCTGATTCCGCGTCTACTAATCTGGCCATTGCATCAATGTTTTGACCACGTGCCGTTACATAATCCACAGTTACATCTGAAGGGTTCGCAGAACGTGTACCAGCATATGCAGCAGCAGCAAGTGCTGAAGAAGCATTTGCGCGCTCTGTTAACTGAGCAATAACCGCATCAAACTGTATGGCTTTATCAGCTTCAGCAGGATTAAACGCTGTTAATGCGATTGCACTTGCCAAATTAGCTTGGATCACCACTTCATCATATAATACAGATTGACGTGTGTTTAAGTTATCAGCACCCACTGCAGCAACGGTAATAGTGGCACCTTCATCCAATTCAACCACTGATCTCAATACAGCTTCATACGCCAATGCAAGATCACGACGTAGTTGTTGAGTTTCTGCATAGTTACCACCAGCACCACCAGCTGCAAAAAGTGCATCCAAAGCAAAGATACGACCTGCAAGATCAGCACCAGCGTCTATAGCAGCACCATCTTGTAGCCATCCATGCACAGCATCGCGATGAGCTCCAGATGTAGCGACATCTGTCAAAGCCAACGATGATGTTAATTCGATCATCCATAAGGCATTTACTTTACGGTATGCATGAGAAAGTGCAGTTAAGCGTTCTGACACTAATGTTCCAAAAGTTGCAGCTGCGTTATATTGCGCCAATCCTTGGAAGGCAACGTTTACAAGCCCAACACCAACTTCTAACGCACCTATATTCCCACCATGAACGATCAAGTCAATTTGAGCATCTGTATTTGCAACATCGGCTGCAATTAAAGCATCATCACCAACTGCTGGACGCACCTGACTATATGCAGACGCAGCAGCCTTTAAGTTCACCATTCTGCGATGCAATGAAGTTAGAATATCTTCATTTACATAATACGCAGCCAAACGTCCGTTATTAGCAGCCAAAATACCATTAACTTCATCTAATGCATCAAATGCAGCATCTACAAATAAACCACGACCTGCGTTTGCAAGCATTGCACGCATACGTTGGAATTCATAACCAGCAGCTTCTGTATGTGCTGCAGCTGCAGCTGTACGTTTTGCAACAAACGTAGCTGCCGTAGCAGACGCCAAATCTGTAACTTCTTGTGCTGCCCAATCTGCTTTAGCCATTCTTGCTTTTTCAAATGCTTTTGCAGCAGCATCATATTTTTGGTAAATATCAGCACTTGCTGCACGAATTTCAGCAAATTTAGCAACCAAATGGTTATATAATTTTTCAACTGTATCTAAACTTGCATATGTGACGCCATCAACACCAGCACCACCAGCCGCAACCAATGCGTCAAAGTAATTAGATAATGTACCTGCAATTGCGGCACCCGCAGCACCAGCACCAGCCGTCCAAGCTTCCAAATCAGTTTTTACATCAGCAACGGTAGCATTTGGTCCCAACTGCAGAAGAATCTGCGTAATAAAGTCACCATTACCCAATTGTGTGTTTACGGTTAAAGCTGTATCTGCCAATGTAACTTCATCGATTGCGTATGCATTTTCAACAGTTGCCCACGCTGTGCGCAAACCTTGCTTTACAGCCATTGAATTGTGTAATTCAACTGCAGTTTCAAATGCTTTACGCAATTCATTGCGTGCTCGCACACGTAACGCACGGCCACCATCAGTAATTAGTGCTGCAGCTGCAGCTGCATCGGACAACAATCCATCATCCAATGCGTTATCCGCATCCACAGTGGCAACAACCGCATCATCTGCTGAAGTATTATTTTTCAACAATGCTTCTGACTTAACAGTTAACGCTAATACTTTCACTAAGTAGGCATCATCAGCAGCAGCTGCAACCGCAGCATCTGCCAACAATACGTCCGCAGCTTTCGCACCAGCAGCCCAAGCTGTTTTATTACTTGCTTGACGCGCAACTGTTAAATAAGCTTCTAAACGTGTAGCGCGATCTGCCAATGTCGCTGCATCCAATTTTTCTAATTGCAACGCCATAGCTCTTGCTACCAATGCACGTTCTGCTCCAAGCATTTTGTTAGCATCACGACGTGCGTGACGGATTTTTTCTGCTTTTGATTCAGATAATTCCGCTTTTAATGACGTATCTAAACCGTTTACTATTTGGATAGATCCATTCGTAGTAACGTATGTATTTAGTACAGTTACTGCAGCCGGAAGACCAGCGTTATCAGCATCCAATACCAAACGATACAGTCTTTCAGCATTTGCAAAACGAACTGAAGTAATAGCTGCCGCACTTAAATATTGATCTGCTGCAGCAATATTATTATAGAACGTATTTGCTGTAGTTAATGTAGTTTCCATTGCAGCAGAAATTGCAGCATACTGAGTATTTAATTCGATATATTCAGCAGAACCAGTCGCATAACGCGCACGCGCATTCCAAGTTGCTTTTAACTTAGCCAACAAAATGTTCTGAGAAGCGGCGGTTGCTTTTAACTGTCTTTCAGAATTAACGTCTGCCATATCTGACAAAGCAGTATATTTAGCATTGAATGCTAATGCTTCTTCTTTTAATTTAACAGCAACGGTAATATCACCAGAAAACGCAGCAGTTGGTAATTCAACCATCGCATCTGCTAATGCACCTATTGCCAAACGCATAGAATTTGCAGCTGCAACTAATTGATCGTTTTTCTTGCCACCAGCATTTTCACCAGATTGAAGGTCAGCTGCCTTTTCATGCATGTCGCGTGCTACAACGTCTGCGTTATACAATGCCACATATAATGAGGCAACTTTTGTTTTCGCAGCAGTTACTGCAGCGGTATCTACGGTAGTAGCCGCTTCTAAAGCAGCTCTTTCTACTGCTTTTGCCCGTGCTAAATCATGGATCGCTGTACCTAATTCTTTTGCACAGCCCGCAGCTCTTACAAGAGCAACCGAAGTATTAGTTGCTTCTGCTAATGCCTTTACTTCAGCAAGCAACGCTTGTGCATCACTTACATTTTTCTCTGTCACTGAAGTAACGCGTGCTACATGGTGAATAAAGTGCTCAGAATACATCAAAAGCGCTTTTTCCGCATATTCAGTTCTTAACGTTGTGTTTGTATCAGCAGTTTTTTCTCTGGCTTTTAAGAAAAATTCAGCAGCTGCTTTAAATTCACCAGCATGTTTGCGTTGTTCAGCAAAATACACAGCCTCTTCAGGAGATGAAATTTCGCTAGGTACAACCTGACGTTCAAGTTCAGGTGAATGAAGCTGACGAACATCTGCTACACCTAATTGTTTTAATGTTTGTATGTCTGCTATTCCAGCTAAGAAAGAATCAAAATGCTCTGGAGTTAGCTCAATTCCACCTGCCAATATGTCGTGAAAGTGATCATATAACTCTGTTGTGTTACCATCTCCTAAAGATCTTAATGCTGAAAGTCCTGAAGGACTTAAAGCTAATGAGCTAGCAAAACTTGCCGCTTCTGAGTCAGAACGTCCTTTACCTTTAAAATGGGCTATCGCTGCAGCCGTATGAACTCTAATTGCCTCAGCTTGAATAGCAGTAACTTGTTGATCAGCCGCGATTTCGGCCTGGGTTAATGCTTTAACTTCACTTACACTTAATGTGGCTATGATACCTGCGGATGCAGATAATAGGAAACGTGAAAGTTTATTTTTATTCATGTTATTGTCCTACCTTTATTGTTTTTATTATAAAAAGCGCAGTTTTTCTACACTTTACCTATCAAAGGAATTTATAGAATGAAATTATGAATTTTTTCTTAAATCCTCCATTTTCTTTATTCTTTTTGTTAATTTTTGAACTAAAATCCAAAAATCTTTTTAACACCCTATAAAATGTAACCAGTTTTCCTGGGTTTGTATACCCTGTTTTTTCATTCGTTGCATCTTTGCAACAAGTTGTTCAGAATATTAAAAAGACCCTGTATTATCAAAGCTATTAACAGTCTACATATTGATATTGATATAAATTTAGGAATTATATTTATTGAAAAATTAACAAATCAGCGGTTAGCAAACCATTAACAAAGGTTAATATCGCAAAGGATATCTTCATATTAATATTTTTATCGATAACTTCTGATATTATAAATAAAAGCCCCCCGGGGGGAGTTGTGTTAATCGTTAGCTACAGATATTGATCCCTGATGATAATCATTATTTGAAGTGAATCCCCTAAACTCCGTAACATTGCCAAAAGGTGTTGTGTTTTCAATATCAAATCTATAGACATAGAACGTGTCATCACGCTCATGAGTATAAGACAAAATAAAAAGCCTTTTGTTTTTAGCGTCGTAAGAAACATCCTGTATGAAGTGTGAAAATAGCCATGACTGAGTATCACTTTCAGAGCTTGAGAGAAAATTTAGTGTCGATAACTTCAATACACCATCACAAGACCATAAAAGTTTTTGGGTTCGATTGTGGTAATAGTGCAAACCATAATTAGCACCTGAACTCTCACGCAAAAACCACACCTGAGCAGCGCTTGGAATAGTTGTCCCTTCTGCAATAGCATGGCTATTACCTTGAAAACAGGAAAGCAATTTAAACAACCCCCCTTAACAAGATCAAGATTGCAACCGATATCTAAGGTTAACGCAATTTGATTTGTTATAAAGTCAGATCGAACCAAGGAAGAAAGTCAGGCAGCCTCATTTTCGCCAGTTGTTTCCCACAACCTTAATTTATGCAACATCACATTCAACTGCCCCACAACCTCTAAGTTGTTATCAACCCTATCTTTGACTGCATCTGGAAGGCCAGCTGAGCGCCCTCCTTGCATTAAAGGGTGTTGCACTGAAAAACGAGAGGTGTCCTTATCTTGTCCAAGATAAGGAGAGTAGTTAAAAACAGGATGAAGCTGCTTTTTTAACTAGGTGAGATTAACGCTAATACGAACACTTAAATCAGAAGGGTGTCTAAAACCATATTTATGGTCCCATATTCTAAACTGTATTACAGCATCAGCTTCATCAGAAAAATCAACCTCTGATTCATACAGATTTTTTTGCTATCTAATTGACATCCCGTAATAGAGTCGGGCTGACCATTATTGCCCTTACTAAAGCTACATATATAATTATGATTGTGCATATCCACTCTATAGGCAAAGAGCAAATTACTAAAGTCACCCCGCAATTTATAAGAAAGCGCCTGTTGAGAACGGTCAATAGTTAGCTCAGACAAAACATTAATAAATCACTAGAGAAACGAACTGGGAAAGTTTTCTTAGTTTTATTAACTTTTAAGGGAATCCCTCACCACGACCAAATTAATTTCTTAACATTATTTTATTACTTGACCTTATAAAAAACTCTCACTATATCTAGATAATAACAAAATTGCATAAGAATTAGCTTGGTGTTGGCATTTTTATTGACGGCTAAACCCTGGGGTATCTTATGGCAAGCAAACGTAATGTGTTTTTTTATGTCCACAAAAAATATTTAGCTTACCTTAGATTTTCCTTTTTTAAACCCAATCATTTATTACAGCTTAAAACCACGGCTCATATTAGAGCCCTTATTTCGTTTTCTGCCAACAGGATTCATCATGCGAAACTCTTTTTTTCCTATATATAAAGTTACAAACTTACCCACCGAAATTAAACGCAAATATTATATTCGTGCTTTGATGTGCTCTACTGCTGCTTTGCTCAGCTCCACAGCAGGCGACACAATAGATTTGCGACTTGAAGAAGATACAAGTGGTCCAGTGTTATACGTTTCTAAGCTAGAAACCAACTCTCCTCGACCACCTTCTCCCTCTTCCAGTTGTTCAGATCATACATTTAAACTATCTTTAAACCATGAAAGCCCTACTCCTATCGAATTTGATGGATTAAGCTTTATTACAAAAAATATAGCTGCAGGGAAGGTTCGTTTGTCTATTACCAAAGGAACGGAAGACTTAGGATATCTTGACATTCAAGAAGACGGAACTATACACCTTGCCACCAAATCAACTTCTGATCATATTTACGTATCGTCTAACAAAGATATTTACGTTTCAGGAAAAACATCATCCAGTCTATCAGAAGAATGTGGGTTAACTGTGCAAACTTCCCAAGACGTTTGCCTCGAGGGTAATTTGATTTTTCGCACTTTGAATATTGAAGCCAAAAAGATTGTCCAGCGCGGAAAAGTTGCCACAACAGAGTTTAATATAATCGCTGAATCCCTAGAAACCTCAGGAGAAATTCGAACATTAGATACTAATGTATCTCTAACAAAAGATTGGCTAAATGATGCCAATATCGTTATTGCGGGATGCTTAAACTTACAGGCAAGATCTCTAAAAAACCGGCGGCGCTTTTCGGTAGAGCATATTAAAGATGTTCGATTAACTAAATTAATAAACTCTAACGAGGAAGGAGACCTAGCAAAGCTAGAGTTCTTTGGAGAAACTCCTATTCAACTTAGCGAAATAGCTTTTTTTAAGAACGCTGGAGAAATATATTTCAAATCTGGAGTTAACATTATTAGCAAAAGATTCATTAATCCTGGGTCTATTGTAAGCGCATCTGGCGGTATACACATACACGCTGAAGCAGTGGAAACCCATAAAATAATTGTGATGGATGAGCATAGCCTAGAAATAATAGCCGGTACACTAACCAGCCGCGAAATGATTACAAAAGGAGACATGAAACTAAATATTTCTAACGAAGCCCATTTAAGCGGAGTTCATGGCGCAAAATCCCTAACATTAGAAGGGGGTAGTTTTAACCATAACGGGCAAATAGAGGTAATGGACACCCTTCAAGCCAATATAGGAAAATTACATCATGTATCCGGGATTATTAAAAGTCGGAAAATAGAAGGGACTGTCGCTAGACTAATAAACAAAGGCTGCTTAGAAGCAAGTCAAATTATCAAAATAAAAGGTTATTTTTTTTAAGCAGCGGGCAGAGGGTTTATGTATAGCACCAGAAGTAAAACTATCTTGCACTGAGGGAATTAGACTAGAAGGTAATATTTGCATAACTCATACTTCTTCTGGGGAGTTTGATGCGCCTATAATTGAATTAGCTGGAAAGATAACTTTTGACGGAATACTTAAAATAAAAGCGAGCGAAAGAATCAAGGTAACCGATGAAGGTTCTTTTGCAGCTTACACCCCTTCAAGCAGGCTTCAAATTTCAACATTTACGCCACTTTTGATTAACTGTGGAAACACTGTAGTGCACCGTCTAGCTGTTTCAAAAAATACAAGCATTTTCAACATGGGTCTGACGGATGCGGCCATAATATCTGCCGAAACAGGAGAATCTCAAGTCCAAATAAAAGAGTTTCACAGTTCAGAAACTAGTACTGTAGTTTTAAGGAATGCCGTTACATTGGTAACGCAGGAAGTGGTATGTAATTCAGGTCGTTTAGAATTAATGGAGGCTGTCACTTTAAAAACCGGGCGATTAGCCCCCCGTAAAATCGACGACAAAAACATAATTATATCTTGTGGAGTTTTAATTGCAAAAAAGGGGGTTACAATACAAGCGGGTTTATGTTCGCTGGAAGGCCAAGTGCACACTGAAAAAGGTTTAGTAATAATCTCTTCTGATGCCCAATTTGTAGGTAAGGCTAAAATTGTAGGTGGAGTGAACGTATCCGCAGAAGAATTGACAATAATGCAAGAAGCAAACGTAAGTGTTGAAGGTACGTTTTGTTTGAACGAAGGTATTTTGGTTAACAAAGGAACTTTGATTACTGACAACCTGACTATTCTTAAAGGTAGGATTGTCAATGAAGGAAAATTAGAAACGCGCAACGATTTAAGCATAACTCTGCCTGCAGACACAGAGCCTTCTGTGTTAGTTGAGGAACGCGTCGTAGAAGAGCCTCCTAGATCTTCATGGTTTACTTACACTCTTTTACGGCGACTATCCAGTCAAAAAACAGCAGAAGGAACAGAAATAAGCGTTAAGCAAGTATGCTTACCAGAGAGCAAGGTAAAAGAATATACGCGACAAAGAGAAGATGAAGTTGCGGCACATAATCGCAAAACATATCGCCATATTGAATTTAAGACGAAATACATTGATAAAGATACAGACGAGATTACTGAGCGTCTGACAGAAAGTAGTTCACCTTATTCAATTCGAAATGGTCGAGAAATTTCCTCCACTCAATTCAGGATGCCTTATAAAGAGTTTTTAGCATACAAGCGTCAAAAAAACGATGAAATTAAAGAATACAACCGCACAGAAGAGGCTAGAAAACTTCGCGTTATTCAATTTAAAGCTACACCTGTAGCCGAAGCCTATTTGTCAGGGAAGACAAAAGTTGCGGGCAAGGCTTTTATTCAAGTGCCCAGAATATGGATAGACCAAGCTCAAATGGATCGTGCCGTTTTAAAATGCAAAATAGTTGAGTTGGACAGCAATCGATTTAATGGGTTGACGGTTGTAGCAACAGATCACATTGTGTTATTGTCGGAAGCACAGCTAAAGGTACGCGAAGCGTCCTTACAATCCAAAAAAATAGTGACTGGAGCTAAAAGCGCTATTCAAGGCATTGGTGACACAGCAGCTGCAGAGTCTGTAACCTTTATTTTAGATCCTTTGGCAGAAAGGCCCCGTACTGCCGGGTTGTCTTTTTCTTTAGAAAATGCTGCCGTAATTACTGCTAAGTCTATACAGCTTACAAGCCCTGATGGTTCCGCAGTCCATTATGGGACGGTCAAGAATACTGGAACATTACGAACAGATAAATTACACCTCCATCGTATCGCTTTGTTTGAAAATACTTCACGCTCTTATTATCCCAAACGCGAGGAAGGGGATATTATTGTAAGAAATTTAGTATGTGAACACGTAAATCGTTTTAAAAATGGTGGCAAAGTAGAAATTATACCTGAAGCACAAGCGCTCGTTGTCCGCCCGTATGGCGCGCCTTACGGTGCCCCTGCCCCTACTCCCAAAACCACCCTGACCGTGAATGATTTTTCCTCATATGGGGTATTTAAAGTTAAAGGTACTTTGGAAATCAGCGGTGCTAAAGCATCTTTGGCAAGAGCTGTAGTAGACGGTGCCTTAATTTTGAGAAGCAGAAGCACCAGCGTAAGCAACATTAAAGCTTTAGCCCTTACTATGGAATGTTCAAGCGTACTTATATCAGGCGATATTAAAACGAATATAGTACGCATTAACGCAACGCAGCAAGTATCTGTTCATAAAGATGCTGAATTAAAATATCCAAGCGAAGTTATACTTTCTGCTGATATGGTAAATGTACATGGAAAAATCCATGTGGAAAAAATTTCAGCGACTGTCCGTCATTTTTTAATCGCCGCAGGGGGAAGTGTTGAAACTCAAGCACTAAACGTTACCGGGCAAGGCACAGATCCTATGCTTGACAACCATGGCATCATCGTTACCACTATGTCTTTTACTCCCGCCAAAATTAGAATATACAATCGATCAGAAGGCACCCTACGCACTGGGCACAGTTTAAGTTTAGTCTCACCAACTGAAGTACTTTGTTTTACAAACGATGGGTTGTTAGACGTTAAAGGTTTAATATATTTTTCGAATATACCTTTTTCAGGAGCCAAAGGAAAAATCCACACAACAGACAAAGTTCTTATAAGTCTGAGTGATAGAAATGTTTGTGTAGGAGGTATTAGTGCCCCCACAGCAAGCATAACAGGCAAAACTGTTACTTTAAGTGGCACTTCATGGCAGATCAAGGAGCTATCTGTGTGGGGAGAAGGCGTTGAGGTAAACGCAGGCGCAAATATCCATTTACGTACGGAATGTGCATTATGTACGCCCCAGGCAATTATAAGCGGAAGTTTATCCACCCCTAAATTAGTTATTTACCCCTCAACACACACAGGGAAATTTAAGGTTACATCCACAGGACGCGTAACCACCCAAAAAGACATTGTATGGATCAATGTAGATGAAGTTGAAAACGATGGCGAAATTAAAATTATTGATCCTATATCTTGGAGAGGGTTAAAGCGAATTATTCAAAACGGTTTATTGGCATCACAAGGAGAAGTAGTAATAGTCGGAGATGCCACTGAGGTTTTAACCACTATTGTTAAGCCGAAAGGTATTCGAGGCACAAAAGTAACCCTAAATTGTAAAAGAGTTGAGCATCTTTTTGTCCATACGCTTGGAGAAGTTATTGTTGCAACAACACAAGACATGAACGTGGCTTTAATTGAAGCACATGAAATTACATTAAGTTCTGCACAAAAAATTACTGTATATAATTTAATCGCCTTACATAAAATCACCCTTTTAAATGCAAAAGAAATTGTAATTCGCCAGAAAATAAAAGCAGGCGGAGATATTGCCCTTGATAATAAAGGGGTATTAGCATTTGAGACACACACAGGTGCTGAAATTAGTTCTGCCAATGGTGAAGTTGGCGTGCTGCGCCCCATAAAAAAAGACAGGGCATCGGGTGTAATCAGCGGAAAAAAAGTTATATGGAGTTTACCGCCTACAACTGATCCATCTTATTTTGCAGAGTTTTGTACGTATGGATATGACCGCGGATATGGGGCAGACGAATTAAGAGTTAAAGCACAAACTGAGTTTGTAGTAAGTGTGTCTTTCCCTATTCGTTTAAGCGGATTACCAAAGTTTTTAAGAGACAGCAATTTAAAGTTTGAAACTTCTGAGTTTGTATCAACCCACAGCATGGAATTTCCCCATAGCTTAACATTAAGTGGGCTTACTACAACTCGGTTTAATGATGGATACCCTTTAAAGGTGAAGGGGGTGTTAAGTGTACATGTTTCAGGGTATCACACCCAGCAAATATGTTCCGATGTAGATACCGGCAGGGGCTGGTATTTTGACGATAGGGTAGACGTTGGTATTGGCGACCGATTAACAGCCACGGAAGGAGATTCCCATGCGTTAGCATTAACTGTGCAACCACACGGAAAAGTGATGGCAAAAGATTTATCTGTTTCAGAGAGTATCGAGGTAACCGGTGGGCGCTTGTTTGTAATGGGTGATTTAAAAGCAGATACATTAATTAATAAGCGTAGCGGTGTTGCGCCATCTGTTGTAACTGTCGAAGGAAGTGCCCGTATTACATCTGTATTTAGAAATGAATGGGAAAGCCCTTCTATAATCTGGCCAGCGCTAGATACCGCCAAGGTTGAAGTGGGAGGCGATCTGACGGTGGGAAGAGCATTTACAAACAAATGTGGACAAGTATACGTAAATGGGCTTTTAATTGTAAGCGGATCTACGTTTGAAAATCGATGTATGTACGTAGAACATAGGGGTTTGCAGTTACTTTTAAAATTAAAAGTAACTGATGAAACCTTTAAAGAACGCATTGACCTGTCTTCCCCTAATCTTTCTTTATACGAAGGTCCAGAGAAAGTTATTATTGCCCATCCTTTATTGAAAAGATTTTTTATAAAAGGAGCTTCCAATCTTAGTTCTACAAATTATCCAGCTCACTTTGCATGTTTTGATGGAGAAATAAAGTATAACCCAGCAAAAGTTTCAAATGACAAAGGAGACCACCTTGGGTTTTTTTCCACAGCCGCTGTTCATTTTGATTTGGGAGATCGAGCAAGAGTCACAGAAAGGAATGGTAGTGGAGCTGGATGGGGGTTTTTGTTTTGGGGCGGTTGGCATAAAACAATTTTTAGAGGTTACGAGGTTGACTATGACGAACCTGTACACGCGCATAAAACATCTGTGGTTGCTAGAGGAGGCTTATATGTAAATGGATCTCCTCTGTCCAAGGTTAAAAGTTCTGAGCCATCTTCTGAGCCCTATGATGGAATTAGATATTTACCCAGCGCGTATGTAGTAAATGATGGTATTTTAGCCGCAAGCAACGTAGAAATATCGGCCCCTACAATTACATCTGGCGTTTCAAGTAGCCGTGAAACTCCTCTTCCTGGTTCTGGGGGCGTAGTTAGATTTACCTTAGAATCCATATCATTTGTATTAGGAGGAATGTATAGCATAGATCCAGTAACAGGGGCAGGCATACCTTCATTTGTTCGTGGGACATCCACCGCTTTAGTCATCGGAAAGTTCAGCGAGTTATCGCTTCAGCCAAGCAACCGATTGGCTATTAGAGTAGGTTCAGGTTCTGGAGGTTCGACATCTTATTTAACCTCCGTCTCTCATCGCAGCAAGGTGGCGTTTTGTGTAAAGGGAGACATTGATACCCTTAGACAAGGGTTAATCCGCCCCAATCATATGCTTGAAAACTGCAGCTTGCATATAGCTCCCATCACTCAAGAGGCTGTTGCTACGTTTACATCATCTGTGTTTGGTATTATTGATGATATGGAAACACCTAGCCAAGTACAGTTTGCGTGGTCACCTGTGATGGAGTTCAGACTGTTTAGTAATTTTGTTACACAAACCCCCACCATTATATTTGACAATAGTATATTCAGCACACGAGAGGCGTTTTTAAAAGCATCCCAAGCTTTGGCACTATATTTTAATCAACACAAGGACATTGAGGCATTACCATATGATATTCGCAAAGCAATTACGCTGGCACCGTCATATGAAATGGCCGTGGAATATTTAGAAAAAAGAATTGCTAAAAAAGCTGTTGCCGACGCAGAGGAAGAAGCATTTGTAACGGCTGTTACTGATCGCAGGGAAGATTTAAGGGAAGATCCCAGAAAGTATCCGCTTCAAATTACTGCCGATGAGGCACGAGAAGTCGCAGAGACTCTTAATAGTATTACAGCCGTATTAGCCCCTATTCAGCTAGGTGGAGAGCGGTATTATCAATATCAATATTTTTTGCCTACGAGGACTCGGGAAAGGCTGAAAACATCGGCGACGGGGATATTTGGTGAGACGGTACGGATTAACGGAGAGCAGCTTGTTTCGCTGAAAAACCGGGTATATGCGGAAAAAGATTTGCACGTAACGGCCAGGGATAACACTGAATTATATGGTGAGCTGAATGCAACAAACGGGGTCTACATTACAACCACGCATGGAAATATTGAAATTGGACCTTATTTTTCGGATGGCAGCTGGCGACCATCTGTGATTGGCGGAAAACATCACACGGTTATTATTGCGGAAGAAGGTCAGGTACACATTTACCCGGGCACGGTGCTGTTGGGTGAAAAGGTAACGGTTCAATGTGCGTTAGTTTTATATTTGGCTCCGGCGGTAAGTACATCTTGGCATACAAAACGAGAAGCTTGTGGTTTATTTGGATTGGGAACCAAGACGACGGATTATCAACAGGCGCATTATACGGATCGGATTATTGTGGACAACCCGGATGCAGCGGTGACCTTAAACAGTGTGCGGGATGACGTGGATATTAGTGGCGCACATTTAACCGTGCGTTCGGGGCATGCCTTTAGGGGCCCTGTGGTGGTGATGGCGGGTAAAGATATTATCGCGGATGCGGTAAAAACTAAACTGGCGCACCGAAGTGAATCATCGTTTATTGTGCCGTATCATTGGGAAGATGGAACGGCAGAGGCCGTACGTGAGACTCGATTACAGACGATTCCAAATTTAGTGACATTGGAACGTGCGTTGAAAAATCGTGAGGTAATGGAAGCGGTGCTGGCAAAATTGCTGGGCGTGGCTGACGAACGGCATTTGAGGTTGTTTGAAACGCATCCGGATATTTTGGCATTGCGCGAATCGACGTTAACGTTAAGTGCGCAGGGGGATATTCGCGGACGCGGGGCGAAATTAGCGGCAGCGTTTGTGAATATCATTGCCGGGGGAAGCGTAGATTTAACCGCAGCCGAAAGCGAGAGCGAGACCCATTCCTGTGGGTGGAGTTTAGATTTTGGCGTGTTGGGTGAAGCCCTTGTAGCGTTATTTGATACCCGCAGCCAGGCGGCAGCCATGAAAATGGCAGGTGCTGCAGAAGCTGATCATGAACGCATTATGGCAGCACATATGGGACCTTTATTCACGATTATGGTGGATGTATTGCTGGGCGGGTTACACGATCAATTTAAGGAAGCGTTGTTACGTGCGGGGCCTGTGTCGCTGACCGCTGGGGGTGCTGCACAAACGGCTGAGAAGGATCGGGTAACGACCGCGTTAATGGCGGTGGCAAGACCTTTTGCAGCTGTGTTGAGTTTAAATGTGACGGAATTGGGAATGGCATTATCTCAATTGTTTGAAATGGAAGCATCAGACCATGACTGGAAAGGGGCGGGCATGGCGGTTGCATGGGTAAACGCTGCGTTTCAATTCTTTAAAATGGCCGATATGATCAATGCGGTGATTGAACATGGGTTTGAAAAGGTGTGGAAAGAGGGCCTGTTGGATGCGGCCAAAGGCATGGTCCGTGTGGGGGTCAGTTTCTATAATCAGTATGTGCAGAAGAAAACCCCTGTGAAGGGAGAGATTCAGGCCTTATTGGGGTTAAACCTGCGGGCAGATGTATTGCAGTTAACGGGCACGGATACGGAAAGTGTGGTGACGGATATTCAGGCCCGAAAGGTGCACTATGGGGCGGTATGTGAAACGGTGAGCTCTCAACGGGTCAATGCGGGGGCATCGATCAATTTAGCCTTAACTGCATCGATCCATGGGGAATGGGCAACGGATCAGTATCAACGCTGGGTGCCCACCCATATGGTGAGTCAGTTTGTACGGTTTGGTTCGATGGAGCATCCGGTGGATGAATTTATCATGCATGGGGGAACGTTCCATGCTAGGCTGGGAACAGGACGGATACGGAAGTTGGTGATGGTACATGAAGCAGACACCCATGAACAGGGTGGGATGAGTGCGGGTGCAGGGTTTTCCTTTGCGTCGGGTGCGCCTGCCCTGTCCAGTGTCAGCATGGGGGGCCGGGGTGGAAAAGAGGCCAAGATTGCCGGTGGGAAGTGTGTGTTTAGTGCCCCAGGTGTGGTGATAGATACAACAGAAGAGATCACGCCTGAGGAATATAATCGACGGGTTGGCGTTAAGATGATGAGACGACTGGACCTCTGCAATATGTAGGGGAGCGTGCGCAGATAGAAGATTAAGATTTATTTATTGTTTATTGATTGCAAGACTCCTTTTATAGGGGCTTTATTCCTAAAGCAAGTATATCTGGAGGCGTTAAACCTAAAAACTCATAAGCTTTTCCGCTTAAGATCCGACCACGAGGAGATCTTTGAATATAACCTTGTTGCATCAAATACGGTTCTATTACATCTTCTACAACATCTCGCTGTTCTGCTAAGCTGGCGGAAATTGTTTCTATACCTACAGGCCCACCACTATAAAATTCTGCGATTTGGGATAAATATTTTCGATCCATTGCATCTAAGCCATTTTGATCAACACCCAGACGATCCATTCCCACAGAAGCTTTCATTGCGTCAACTGCTGAACCTTGGTGATATATATCCATAAAGTCACGCAAGCGCTTTGTTAATCGTTTTGCTATGCGGGGTGTGCCTCTGGAACGCTTAGCGACTTCTACCGCTCCGCTTTCTTGTATCGGTAAACTTATTAAGTTAGCCATGCGATTAACTATGGATGTTAGTTCGTCTATTTCATAAAAATTTAATTGTAAAGGAATACCAAAACGCTCCCTTAAAGGACGTGTAATTAAACCTGCACGGGTGGTTGCCCCGACCAGGGTAAATGGTGGTAAATCGATTGTAATTGTACGGGCAGATGGCCCTTCTCCAATCAGAATATCTAGTTTAAAGTCTTCCATTGCAGGATATAAAATTTCTTCAACAGAGGGTGTTAATCTATGAATTTCATCAATAAATAAAACATCGTGAGGTTGGAGGTTAGTTAAAATAGCAGCAAGGTCCCCTGCTTTTGTAATCACAGGACCCGAAGTTGAACGAAACCCAACCCCAAGTTCTTTAGCAATAATTTGCGAAAGCGTGGTTTTACCTAAACCTGGAGGACCTGTAAATAAAACATGATCTAATGGTTCTTTTCTACCTTTAGCAGCTTGTATAAAAATAGAAAGATTATCTTTTAAATGTTTCTGCCCAATAAAATCATTTAATATTTGAGGCCTTAAAGAAGCATCAAATTTATCATCTTCTAATTCTTCGGTTGAAATTGGGCGGTCCATCTATTTATCCATTTCGTTCTTCTGCTATTAAAGAATAAATCCTGCATTGTAAATCCACAAGACCTTCTTTATCAACCGAACTTGTTACAATCATTTCTGGATATGCAGCAACATGACGCTGTATTACTTTTTGAATATCTTCGATTCTTTGTTTCAATTCAGTAGGTTTTAATTTATCCACCTTGGTTAAAACTACTTGATAGGGTACAGCACTATCATCCAGCATTGTCATCATTTCATCGTCACTTGGTTTTATATCATGACGACTATCTAACAATAAAAATACATGCTTTAAAACTGAACGACCTAATAAATAATCTTTCATTAAATCATTCCAAGCAGCTACTTTTGTTTTACTAACTTTTGCATAACCATAACCTGGCATATCTACAATATAGCAAGCATTTGCAAGTTCAAAAAAATTTAACTGCTGAGTTCTGCCCGGCGTATTGGATGTGCGTGCAATTCCACGATTAAGCAACGCATTAATTAAACTGGACTTTCCAACGTTAGAACGGCCAATAAAGCCAAATTCGGGCATAGACATGGGGGGTAGACGTTCTAAATTATCCACCCCAAAACGAAATTCACATTCCTGACGAAACAGCTTTTGTGCTTCTTTTTCAAACGCGTTTAATTTACCCATTAAGCTTTTACCACAGGTTTACGATTTAGAACCAGCTGTTGAACAATCGTTAATACGTTGCTCCACGCCCAATAAATAACCAACCCAGCAGGGAACGATGACATTAAATATGTCAAGAATATAGGTAAAAATGCCATCATCTTCGTCATATTAGGATCAGCAGAAGGCTGAGGGGTTAAACGTTGTTGTAACCACATTGTAAAGCCCATAATCATAGGCCACAAACCAATCATCAAAAATGAAGGTGGGTCCCATGGAATCAAACCAAAAAGGTTAAATACTGTTGTAGGATCAGGTGCGGACATGTCTTTTACCCAACCCCAAAAAGGTGTATGGCGCATTTCAATTGAAATATACAAAACCTTGTATAAAGAAAAAAATACAGGCATTTGAATTAATAAGGGCAAACATCCACCTGCAGGATTAATTTTATTCTTTTTGTACACTTCCATAATAGCTTGGTTACGCTTTGCCGCATCATCTGGATACAACGCTTTAATTCTTTCTAATTCTGGTTGTAATTTTTTCATTCCCGACATAGATGAGCTGGATTTACTAACTAAGGGAAACATTATTAATTTTACTAATACTGTCAACGCAAGAATTGCCAATGCAAAATTACCAATAACATTTTTTAAGAAAGTTAATAAGTGGTACATCGGCTTTGTTAAAAAGTATAACCAACCAAAATCCACAGCTAAATCTAAATTAGAAATATTGTATTGTTTTTCATAGTTATCTAATAGGTTTACTACTTTTGCACCCGTAATAAATTGATAGGTAAAGGAAGCTTCAGATCCACTGGCGATGGTTATGTTTTCCCCTGATAGTTCTGTCATATATGTTTTACGGGGAGTTTTAAAATGCTGAACCTTTGCAGTAATCGGCATCTTATCCGTTACAGCCAGCGCTGCCATCCAATATTTATCTGTTATACCTAACCATCCACCTTGGCTTGCAAAATCAAATGCAGGAACATCTTCTATATCAGCATAATTTACTTCTTGAAGCTTTCCACCTAAATACCCCACCACACCTTCGTGTAATATTTTACTATCTGCCGTCGCCATTTCACCTACACGAACTATACGACCTTTAGGGTATACCTGAAGTTGTTCTTTTTTAGTATTCCTGATAACTTCTGTAACCGTAAACATTTGATCTTCATCAACTGTTACATGACGTTCAAAAACGATGCCTTGGGGGTTTGTCCATGTCAGTCTAATTGGCTGATTTGGCTTTAACGTTTCGTGGTTAGATGCCCATTCAGTTTTTTCTGTAGGAAATGCAATAACAGGATTGGTATCCACTTGCACAGGCACCCACGTAAATTCTACATAAAATGGTTTTTCAGTGTTTTCAGGATTTAATAAATCAACGTTAGGGCTTCTGTCACCTACGGTTTCTTCGTAGTTTTTTAAAGTAATGTCATCAAAACGCGCACCTATTAAATTAATTGACCCCGAAAAAGATGGCGTATCAATTGATATACGGCTTCCTTCTCTTAAAGCAACATCCTTAGGGACAATTACAACCTTTTCTTCAATTGCAAGTTGCGTTTCAACTTTTTCCACTTTAGGTGGAGCTATATTCTCCACTGGCGCGGGCTTAGGAAAAAAATATTCATAACCCCAGAAGGCTGCAAATACTATAAAAAATATAATAAAAAAATTACGTTGTTCGTTCATTCTTTAATCCTTTTGAGATGGAACCTGGTCAATACCCCCAGGATGCAATGAGTTACATTTTAAAAGCCGCACAACAGTCATCCCAATACCTTTTATGGGTCCGTAGTGTTCTAACGACTGCAAAGCATAATAAGAGCATGTCGGATAAAAACGACAGTGCTTCCCTAAAAAAGGGCTAATCAGTATCTGATAAACACGAACCATCCCTATCAATATTTGCTTCAGAAAAAATAGGAGGGGGTCGAGAAATTTTTTTAAGAACATTTATAAAATCTCTTTGAAGTACATCAAATTCTACAGACCATAATGAATTGCGTGCCACAAATACATAATCATATTGCAAAACAAATTTATCCTGCTCCTGATATACTAAAGATCGCAAGCGTCGTTTTGCTTTATTACGTTTAACAGCATTACCTGTTTTTCGTGTTACCACATATCCAACTCGGAATATACCTGATAATTCCTTGTTTTGCAATGTTTGCACCAGAAAATGTTCCCCATAAAAACGTTGGCCAGCTTTTGAAACAGCCAAAAACTCTTTACGTTTTTTTAAAGTATAAAATAAGGACTTTTTCATCAAAGATACCTTTAAAGTTTAGGCCACAAAGATAAAGCTTTGGTCTTTTATATAAAAATGCAAGGGTTTATTGTTTAATACGACCAAGTTTATACGCACGAAAGCAATATATTATTCGCCAAGCTTTCGTCATTAGAAAATCAAATAAAGGCTAACACTTCACAGCATTAGCCTTAAACTTAATATAACAAAACTAGGCGTTAATTAAGCGCACAAACGTTGACGCCCCTTAGCACGACGACGAGCCAAAACTAAGCGTCCATTTTTTGTTGCCATGCGTGCACGAAAACCGTGACGACGTTTGCGAACTAATTCGCTGGGTTGAAATGTACGTTTCATAGCATTCTCTCCACTTAAATTAATCTAGAAAAGGAAGGTAAGCCCCCCCTTTTCAATTATTTTTTACCTTTTATGTCTAAATCAGCTTCACGAATTGCAGCACCTAAGATGTCTCCAAGGCTTGCCCCAGAACCAGTGCCGCCATATTCAGCGATCGCTTTCTTTTCTTCTTCAACTTCTCTAGCTTTAATAGACAAAATGATTTTGCGTGAGTTTTTATCCACATTCAAAATAATTGCATCTACTTTTTCACCCTCTGCAAAACGATCCGTACGTTGCTCTGCACGATCACGGGACAAATCAGCTTTGCGAATAAATCCTTGAGCACCTGAAGCAGTTACAACATCAATACCTGTATCTTGCAATGCGGTTACTGTACAAGAAACTACAGAACCTTTTTTCAATTCGCGCACGCTTGATTCAAAAGGATCTTTTTCTAAATGCTTAACGCTTAAACTAACGCGACCACGTTCAACATCAACTTCACGAATTACAGCTTTAACTGTATCACCTTTTTTAAACTCAGCAATCGCTTCATCTCCAGATTTATCCCAGCTAATGTCATCTTTGTGAATCATTCCGTCAATCGTTTCACCAACACCAACAAACAAACCAAACTCTGTAATGCTGCGAATAGTGCCTTCAATTTCAGTTCCAATTGGATGATTTTTAGCAAAAATTTCCCATGGATTGTCTGAACACTGCTTTAAGCCTAAGCTAATACGACGTTTTTCAGTATCAATATCCAATACTAATGTTTCAACTTCGTCACCAACATTCAAAATTTTTGAAGGATGTACGTTTTTCTTTGTCCAAGTTAATTCTGTATAATAAATTAAGCCTTCTAATCCAGGGGCGATTTCAACAAACGCGCCAAAGTCAGCAATATTTGTTACTTTTCCTTTAACTTTTTCACCAACTTTAAATTTGTCAGCAACGCCTTCCCATGGATCGTTTTCTAACTGTTTTAGACCCAAAGAAACACGACCTGTTTCTTTATTATAACGCGTTACTACTGCCTCAATCTTAGACCCGATTGTTAAAATATCGGAAGGGTGGTCTACACGACGCCAAGATAAGTCAGTCACATGTAACAATCCATCAATGCCACCTAAATCAATAAAGGCACCATAATCTGTTATGTTCTTTACAATACCTATAACTTTATTACCTTCTGCTAATGACTCTAATAGCTCTGCACGCTGACCATTGTTTGAAGATTGTTCAAGAATTGCACGACGAGATACAACGATATTGCCGCGCGGACGATCCATTTTTACAATCATAAACGGTTGATCAATATTCATTAAGTGATCTAAATCACGTATTGGGCGAATATCTAATTGGCTCCCTGGTAAAAATGCTGTAATGCCACGAACATTAACAGTGAAGCCGCCTTTTACTCGTTGAGTAATTTGGCCTACTACTTGTTCATTATTTTTGTGGTTCTTTTCTAGTTCTAACCATAAAGCTTCACGAAGAGCACGCTCTCTACTTAGAACGATTTCTCCATTTTTATCTTCCATGCGTTCAACATAGACATCGATGTCATCACCTACCCGGGGCTCTCCTGAGCCATCCATCATAAACTCTCTACGAGAAATACGACCTTCCGATTTCAGACCTACATCCACGATTGCAAATTCATTTTCAAGGCGAACCACGAGCCCTTTAACAACGCTACCTTGCGATAAGTTGCCGCTAGCAAAGGATTGTTCAAGAAGCTCAGCGAAATTTTCGATGTGCTCTTCTTTTGCTATATTTGTCATTATTAAAATTGTCCCTTCCACTGCTATTGCAGTTCACGAAATAAAAATTATGTCCCAAATTAGCTTTATGTTGACTTCGAAAGAATCGAAAAAACACTTGGTTTTTTACAGACATAGTATTGTTTAGATTAAAAAATCACTGGCAAATTTATCATGCGTCAATATATTTTTCAAGGTATTTTAATACCCGCTGCACACTTTCATCTATTGTTTCCTCAGACGTATCAATAATATATGCATCAGGCGCAGGCTTTAAAGGAGCTATATCTCGTTTCTGATCCCTTAAATCACGCTGGATTATTTCCTCTTCTAACTCATACAAATCAGAAGTGTATCCTCTCTCGATAAGTTGTAAATACCTACGCTTTGCTCTTATATTGGGAGAAGCCGTTATAAACAATTTAACAACAGCATCTGGAAACACAACCGTCCCCGCATCACGCCCATCTACAATCACCCATCCAGAGGAGGCAGAGACTAAATCTCTTTGATATTGATTGGCTAAACGTCTAACTTCTTGAAACACACCAATTTTAGAGGCAGCATCTGATATTTTTGGAGCGCGCAGATCTTCAGAAGGAACATATCCTTGCACCCACTTTAAAAAGGGTAATTTTTTGGCAACTATATTTTTAACATCCGACTCTTCTGTCAGGCTAGCACCATCAGCTAAAACCCAAGCAGCAATTTGTCGATATAACATTCCGCTATCTAAATAAAAGCAATTTAGCCGCTGAGACAGATTAGCACCAATTGTCCCTTTACCTGCAGCAGAAGGGCCATCAATCGTAATTACTTTCATTTATTAACTCCTTGCATCAATAGCACTCATAATCTGTTGAAAAACATCTTGCAAGGATAATCTTTTATATCTGCTGTATTTTTTCTTTTTTACAACTCTCCATTCGCTTTTTAATCCCCCTTCAGCTAAAAATGCAAATATTTCTTCTGATAAGGTTATGTTTTTGCTAAAACCCGCAGTCCCGTTTTTTATTTGGTGCGCCACCCAAAATATGGCATGAAAAGATCGCAACAGACACAATTGCTTTAGATGTCTTGCTCCTTGAGATGAGTTAAAGAAGATCCCAACTCCGCCAGAACTATCAAGAGTCTTAAAAATAAAATCTTCCACAATATTTCTATCAATTGCCCAAGGCAAGCTGCAGGAATAGATCTCCATTAATTCTTTTATTCTATCCTCTACCTCTCGCCATCCTATCAGCTCTCCCCACTCCTTAAAAACATCTTCCTCTCCTAAAAATATGGCTTGTTTTAATAATAACTCTCTCTGAAGCAGATCTGGCGCTTTTCGAGCAGAAACTAATACTTCTTTACCTATTACTTTGTGACGCCTTAAAATTTCTAGGTAGCTACTTGATTGCCAAAAAAGCCTTAGAGTTTCAGAGGCCTGAAAAACCAACGCATCCTCCTCTACTGCAAGACTTATTAGAGTAACACCCCATCTGGGAAGCATTTGACGATACATCCAGCCGTCTGACAGAATATGATACAAAAGTCTACAGCTTGATAGAGTTTGCAAAAAATCTTTAGGGGGAAGAAAGGAGGCTATATGGGTTATCGTGTCAAGAGGCAAGTTTACCAGGCTTAAAGAAACATTTGCACTAGAAGGCGGCCCGGCAGATATCTCTATTAAAGTGGCATCTTTATCCGGCAGGGCAGCACCAAAAAAAGGTGGTGATACCACTATCATACACAAACAGAGAATTCCTGATATTTTCATGGCAAACTCCTATTATTATTTTTTTATTTATGCCATAAAAAGGTAAACAGCCTATTAGCAGCTACCTATTAATATAATTTTACTAGATTGCTCTATTTTTCCTCCCAAATCAATCAATTTTTAATGCTCTTAATTCTTTTGTTTAAAGCACTATCAACCTTAACCTTAGCATTTTATGCCGAAAAAATTATTCCTTAACTACCTTGCAGTCATACTTCTGAATTCAGGCTAGCATCCATTAACTGCATACAATATGACATTGTATTTAAAACGTGGGAAACGATCAAAAATTTACCTTTATTTTACAAAAGCCTTATAAAATCTCTAAAATACACTCTTAAATACCCCGGAGAAAAAATTGCAGTGTTTTAGTCATCAAGATAAACAGGCCATATGTATATGCAATGTGTGTTCAAAAGGGTTATGTAAAGAATGTGTTTACTCTATTGAAAACAAAGGTAGGCCGATATGCTCAAACACCTGCAAAAAGTCTTTACAACAAACGCTTGATTTAAATACTTATGCAGCAAAATTATATGGAATTACAAAAAAGGCCGGTCCTAAAAAAATGGGAATTAGATTAGGCATGCTTGATATATTAATTGGTATAGTATTTGCGGTAATGGGTATGTATTTCCTGATGCAGCTTAACCTTACTGAAGTAGCCCTATTTTCTATCTTGTGCGGCTTTATTTTTATTATGCGAGGATTAAGTTTCATCAAGAAAATTTAGTGCGAAATAAAAAGCCCTCCAAATTTGGAGGGCTTTTTAAATTGAGGCCAATTACATGCCCATCATACTGGGATCCATATGAGGAGCAGAAGCAGGAGCTTTTGGCTCTTCTTTTTCGACAATCATTGCTTCTGTAGTGATCAGCAAACCTGAAACAGATGCCGCGTTTTGAAGCGCTGTACGAACAACCTTTACAGGGTCAATAATGCCCGCCTTCATCATGTCAACGTACTCGTTGTTTTGTGCGTCAAAACCAAAGTTTTTATCTTTATTGTCCAAAACTTTATTAACAATCACAGACGAATCAATCCCTGCATTAATCAGAATTTGGCGGATAGGTGCTTCCAATGCGCGGCGGATAATATCCACACCAACGCGTTGCTCTTGATGATCCAACTTAACAGATTCTAAAGCAGAAACCGCACGCAACAATGACACACCACCACCCGGAACAATACCTTCAGCTACTGCAGCACGTGTTGCATGCATAGCGTCTTCCACGCGATCTTTCTTTTCTTTTACTTCAACTTCTGTTGCACCACCTACACGAATAATAGCAACACCGCCAGATAATTTTGCCAAACGTTCTTGTAGCTTTTCACGATCATATTCTGAATCACTATTTTCAATTTGTTGGCGAATTTGGTTGCAGCGCGCTTGGATATCGTCTGATTTACCAGCACCGTCTACAATCACAGTATCATCTTTAGATACAACCACACGTTTAGCAGAACCCAACATATCAATATTAATTGCATCTAACTTGATGCCCAGTTCTTCAGAAATCAACTGGCCACCAGTTAAGGTTGCAATATCTTCTAACATCGCTTTACGACGGTCACCAAAACCAGGAGCTTTCACCGCAGCTACTCGCAAACCGCCGCGAAGTTTATTTAATACCAACGCTGCTAAAGCTTCTCCTTCAACTTCTTCTGCGATGATTAGTAAAGAACGGCTAGATTGCAATACATTTTCTAGTATTGGCACCAATGGTTGTAATGAAGTAATTTTCTTATCATAAATTAATACCAATGGGTTATCTAGTTCACACATCATTTTTTCTGTATTAGTAGCAAAGTAAGGGGATAGATAACCACGATCAAAACGCATACCTTCAACAACTTCTAATTCAGTGGCCAAAGATTTAGCTTCTTCTACAGTAATTACACCATCTTTACCAACTTTATCCATTGCTTTAGCCAACATGTCACCAATTTCACGTTCGCCATTTGCTGAAATAGTACCGACCTGAGAAATTTCTTCGCTTGTACTAATTTTTTTAGCACTGCTTTTTAGATGAGCAACCACTACCTCAACAGCATGATCAATACCACGCTTAATATCCATAGGGTTCATGCCCGCTGCAATTACTTTATGCCCTTCAGTTAAAATTGCCTGAGCCAATACTGTTGCAGTGGTAGTACCATCACCAGCAATATCAGCAGATTTCACAGCCGCTTCACGCACTGTACGTGCACCTAAATTTTCGAATTTATCTTCTAAATCAATTTCACGCGCAACAGTTACACCATCTTTTGAAATCTTCGGAGCACCATAAGATTTTTCAATAATAACGTTACGGCCTTTTGGCCCATAAGTTACCTTCACGGCGTCTGCCAATATTTGCGCACCACGAAGAATTTTTTCACGTCCTTTTTCTGCAAATAGAATTTTTTTAGCCATAATATGTGTCTCCTCGCGTTATTAGTTTAATATACCCAAAATATCAGTTTCTTTCATAATAATGTAATCTGTGCCGTCGATGGTAACCTCATTACCACCCCATTTCGCAAACAATACCTTATCACCTGCTTTCACATTCATTGGTAAAATCGTACCATCTTCTTTACGAGCACCTTCTCCTGCAGCAACAACTGTACCTTCTGCAGGCTTTTCCTTTGCAGTATCAGGAATAATAATTCCTCCAGAAGTTTTCTCGCTGGACTCTTGGCGTTGTACAAGTACACGGTCGTGTAACGGTCTGAATTTCATTATTGCCTCCAATGGTGTTTATTTTAAATCCTATCCCGTTATAAATATATTTTCGAACTATGTCAATAGCACTCTTTTGTTAAGAGTGCTAAATAGGGAGATTTAATAGCAAGAGAATTTTATATGAATCTATAAGCATTGATATGATATTACTAATGTAAGAGGTATCGCAAATACAGGTATAATAGTGATTTTAACAATAACCCACAAATGTTTTATTGTAACCGGCGTGATTACTGCCGTCTTACACTCAAAAGCCCGACCTTTGACTGAGGGTCCCAAAGGACTTGGCGGCTGGATTCTTTTGCTTTTTATTTCCCAATGCTTCTCTTTATATTCTAATTTCAGCAGCATCTACCATTACGTTGAAACAATAAATTTTACTTGGATTTTCTCTAACGTTTTTAGTATTGCACTAAACTGTTTTTTATTGTGGGCCATGATAAAAAGAAAAGTATACTTTCCTTGGTCAAAAATATGGTTGCTCGGCATAAACGTTATATATAGCGTTCACTTTCTACTTACTATAGACGCCCGCTATAAATTTGTAATATGCGCAAAGGTACTATCAATATTTATATCAGCAATTTGGGCTTTTTATCTTTACCATTCCAAGCGAGTAAAAAATACGTTTGTGAATTATTAAAAAGAGGGGAACAATCCTCCTTCTATGTATTCAACTCAAATTCTTTATTTACGTTTTTCTTGAACATGTTTTTGATGCGCACTTTCTTGATGAGTAGCAAAACTCCATTCATATCCATCTAAATCATATACTTTACAAAAACGGTCCCCCCAAAAAGCATCTGCTGGTTCAAAAAAACTTTTGGCTCCTGCGGCGGTTGCTTGTTTGTATAAACTATCTACGTCTTCTACATAAATGTATAATGCCATCGGACACGGTAATTTCATAGTATCTGGTGTGCGATGGGCCGTATTAAAAGCCCCTTCAGGAAAAAGCATAATCGTACATTCACCTAACTGAAGCACAGCATGCTGTATATCCCCATTTTCATCCACAGAACTTCCGTCATGTTCTTTAAATCCAAAAGCTTTTGTATAAAAATCTATACTATTCTTTACGTTTTTAACAACTAAGCATGGAGAGCATTGAGAAAAATGAGCCGGCCACCAAGACATGTTATTTCCTTTCAAACTATATCTTTACTTCTAACCTAGCAAATAATAACCAGAAGCTCTAAACAAAAAAATATAAACCTACTATACCTCCATGAAGATTTTCATACAGGCCTACACTTCAGTTAAAAAACTATTCAATACTTTCTTTAAACCAAACTCTTCAAAATGGACATCAGCTTTATCGCCTTCCAACCGAACTACTTTTCCCATACCAAATTTTTTATGATATACCAATTTCATACCTGTATGTCGCATTCCTGACATCTCTTGATTAAAATCAAAGTCACCAAAAGCTTGGGAAGACTGATTAGGTTTTTCTTTATAAGAATTTCCGGATCTACGCATGGTTTGAAATGGTTGGTGACGCTGCAATCGATTATGCCAGATCACATGGCTTTCAGGCAATTCCGATAAAAATCGAGACGGTAGATTGTGTTGAATTTGATTATACATTCGACGCATAGTAGCATATGTTATTACTGCCTTTTCTTTGGCACGCGTAATGCCCACGTAAGCTAACCGTCGTTCTTCTTCAAGGCCATCTGTTCCCGATTCTTCCAACGCACGTTGATTAGGGAACATCCCCTCTTCCCATCCAGGTAAAAAGACCGTTCCAAATTCCAAACCCTTTGCGCTATGTAAAGTCATAATTGTAATTTGAGGACCTAAGTCTTTCTGTGTCACTTCCATTACCAAAGAGACATGCTCTAAAAAGCCTTCAAGAGTAGAAAATTCTTCTAAAGCAACAACCAATTCTTTTAAGTTTTCCAAACGTGCCGGGGCATCTGGTGTGGTTTCATTTTTCCAAAAGGCTGTATACCCTGATTCATCTAGAACAACTTGCGCTAATTCTGCAGGAGGCAGTTCTTGTGCTTTTCTTTGCCAGCGACGCACATCTTCTAAAAAACCTCTTAATACTGTACGAGCCTGTGTTCGCAGTTCGTCTGTTTCAATCAATTGATTAGCCGCATCAAACAAGCTGACTCCTTGGGATCGGGCAACATTGTGCATTATATTCAAAGAACTTTCGCCTATGCCTCGTCTTGGAGTATTAATAATACGTTCGAAGGCAAGGCTATCATTAACCTGATTTACCAACCTTAAATAGGCTAAAGCGTCGCGAATTTCTTGCCGTTCATAAAAACGCATTCCTCCGATTACTCGATAAGGTAGCCCACACACAATTAAGCGCTCTTCAAATTCACGAGTTTGATGGCTTGCACGCACTAAGATGGCGGTTTCATTTAATGGATACCCCGATTTATATAGCCGTTCCAATGCGCCCACTGTTGTAATGGCTTCTTCTTCAGAGTCATATACACAGCGAATATCTACCTTTTCTCCCCCGTCTACTTCTGTCCAAAGTTCTTTACCTAGGCGACCTTTGTTGTGAGAAATAAGCCCAGAAGCAGCCCCTAAAATATGTGATGTAGAGCGATAGTTTTGTTCTAAACGAACGACTTTTGCCCCTTGGAAATCTTGTTCAAATCGCAGAATATTGTCTACTTCAGCCCCTCTCCAGCCATAGATAGACTGATCATCGTCGCCAACACAACAAACTTGAGCGCCGCCCTGTGACATTAGGCGTAACCACAGGTATTGTGCTACATTTGTGTCTTGATATTCATCAATTAATATAAATTTGAACTGCTGATTATACCGTTCCAGAATGTCTCCACATTGCTGAAAAAGGGTGATACAATGCAACAACAGGTCTCCGAAGTCTACGCCATTCAAAATTTGCAAACGTTGCTGATATGCAATATAGGTATCCACAATCCATGCAGAAATAAAACGATTGGTTTTTGGATCCCTGTAAGAACGCAAATCGGTGGTCAAAGGAGAAATTGCACGGTCTTTTAATAAGTTAATACTGTTTAAGGCAACTTTAGGTGGATGACGTTTTTCATCTAAACCAGAGGCTTTAATAATTTGCTTAACTAAACGCAGCTGATCATCAGCGTCCAAAACTGTAAAATTGGACCGCAACCCCACGGCTTCGCAGTGGCGACGCAAAATACGCAAACCAATAGAATGGAATGTTCCCATCCACATTGCATTTGTACCTGATACAAATGGTAATATGCGCTCTCTCATTTCATTTGCAGCTTTATTGGTGAAAGTTACAGCAAGAATTTCATGTGGTAAGGCACGCTGTGTTTGAATAATGTGAGCAATACGTGTGGTAAGGACTTTTGTTTTACCTGTACCTGCCCCAGCTAAAATTAAAAGAGGGCCCCCGAAATAATCCACAGCTTCGCGCTGTTTAGGGTTTAAAAAATCTAAGCTGCTATCTGGCATGATTACGTGATTCATAATCGGCATCTTACGAGATTTCTTTTTAAAAAACCAGAAGGAAATATAAGCTTATAAGCCAGGCAGGTTTAAGAAAAAAGAGAACAACTTGTTTTTTAGGACAGTGGATGTGGTTTTTTAAAAAAGCCAACACACTACCAGGGGTATTTAAAAATAGAGCTTAATAAAATATTTCATTGTATTTAAACCTGCATCATTGATACGGAATATTGTCGTTTAGGAAAACTATTAAACCATAGTAACGCACAACACTCACACCACCTTATACAAAACTTGAGCATTTTAGGGAGGGTTATTTTTAACCACCTTAAGAGCCCCTTAATCAAAATATTATTCTAAAGGCGCATTATTATTGAAAAAATGGCAAAAATAACTGCATTAAACACGCAAACCGCATAGCAAATAAAGTATAGAACAACAAAATAAACCATAGATCATAACTTAGTTAAGCTTTAGTTAGCCCTTACAATGCCTCAGATTTTTCAGCTGTATCAATAAACTTCTTTAAGTATTATGGAAATTAAGTCCCGGCTTAGTTTGCCTACCTCCAAGGTAAGTCTACGGGATTTTAAGGTAAATTGCCTTAGGAGATCGCTCTGCTTCTTCATGAAAATCGTAGCAAGCTAAAAGAAATAGATTCAGTAAGAAATTTAAGTTACGGGTTGGTTTATCGAGGATGGGGAACAGGAAGATTTATCTTCAACTGGTTCAAATTTTATACGACCATTATGTACCCGCAGCACCAATCTGCCATCTAATAGCTCTTTTGCTTTTTTCCAAAAGGCTTCATCGCGCCAATTAGCAGTATCCTTTTCTTCTTGAATTTCTGCTGTTGTTAACCATTTTATCAAATCTTCTTTTTCTGCGATTAGCCTTGGGCTGACTTCTAATTTTTCTGCTGTTATTTTTAACAACAGCTTTAACATTTCTAATATGTTTTGCTGTGACTTATTCAACGAAGGTAAAACTTCAAGCAATGGAAGTTCGTCAACCGGCTGATTTAAAACGGTTTGCACAATGTTAAAAACGTCATTAGCAATTAGTTCATCATTAGAGGGAAAGTTAGGTATTTTAAACAACCCATCCATCAGAGAAATTTTACGAGAAGCTATGTCTAAAATTACCTCATCTTTCAGCAGCCATGCTCTTGGAATATTGGTTTTTTGAGCTGTTTCTTCCCGCCATTCTGCTAATTTACGCACAATTGCAAGGTATCTTGCAGAGGGATTACGCAAGCTTAAGCGACGCCATGCTTCAGACGGAACTGTAATTAAAAAGTCAGAAGTTTCAAGTAAACGCACCTCAGAACGCATCCAATCTAAACGCCCTTTAGCCGTGAGTTTTTTAACCATTAGTTCATATAACGGCCTTAGATACAACACATCATTAATTGCATATGTTTTTTGTTCTTCTGTTAAAGGACGTTGTGTCCAGTCTGTATGCCGCGAAGTTTTATCTAAGGATACGCTCAACAGCTTAGACACCAACGTTTCAAACCCAGCAGACTCACCATAGCCCGCCAACATTGCTGCAATTTGTGTGTCAAATATAGGAGCGGTTATTTCTCCCTGCATTAGATGACAAAAAATTTCAAGATCTTGTCGCCCTGAGTGAAATACCTTTAACATAGTGGTTTTTTTTAGAATATCAAAAAAAGGTGTTAAATCTTTTACCTCCAGAGCATCAATCAGGAAAACAGTATCAGAGGTTGCCACTTGTATTAAGCATAGTTCTGGAAAATAAGTGTCTTCTCTGCGGAATTCTGTATCAATTGCAAGATATGTTGATTCCGCTGCCATATTTGTCACGGCAGCATTTAAAGCAATAGCTGAATCTACATATACTATTTGCATTAAGACACCTCACGCTGCCATTCTTGCCCATTGGGTGTATCTTTAATAAGGATACCTTTAGACTTTAATACGTTGCGAATTTCATCCGCTTTTTTAAAATCTTTATTTTCTTTTGCTGATTTACGCTGATCAAGATAGTTTTGTATTTCTTCTGCTGTCATCGCATCTTCAGACACACCTTCTCGGAACCACTGATGCGTATTTACTGAAAAGAAGCCCAACAGCTTTCCGGTATGAAGTAATGTTTTTTGATGTTTTAACTTTTCATCTGCGGAAAATGCTGTATTTATGGCATGTACTAATTCATGCATTCGTTTAAATGCTAAAGGCGTATTTAAATCATCTTGCAATGCTTTTAAAATATCGGCATCAACTTGCATCGCATCTGCAGGATATTCCCACTCTGCATCTGGTAAGGTTTCTAATGCAGTATACAGGCGATTTAATGCACTTGATGACTGTTTGACCAATTCTGGCGTCCAGTCCAGGGGTTGGCGGTAATGGCTACTTAACAGACCCCACCTAACCACTTGCCCTGGAATATGATGCATTAAATCTTGAATAATAATTACATTCCCTAGGGATTTAGACATTTTTTGTCCATTAACACTTAGGTGCCCATTATGCATCCATACATTTGCCATCACAGCATCATGGTATGCAGCACTTTGAGCGACCTCATTTTCATGATGCGGGAAAACTAAATCAATGCCGCCGCCATGAATATCAAATGTTTTTCCTAAATGCTTTGCACTCATGGCTGAACATTCAATATGCCAACCTGGCCTTCCAAAACCAAAGGGGCTGTCCCATCCAGGGGTTGGCGCAACAGAAGGTTTCCATAAAACAAAATCTTCTGCGTTTTCCTTATAAGGAGCTACTTCTATCCGGGCGCCTGCCAATAATTCATCTTGGTTTTTACGGGATAATTGACCATATTCAGCAAATTTATGCACCCGATACAACACATGACCTTCTTTTACATATGCATATTCTTTATCGATTAACCGCTGAATCATTTGAATGATTTCTGAAATATGCTGAGTAACCCGCGGCTCAATAGTAGGCGATAAAGCACCTAAATATGCACACGTTTCATGAAAAAGAGCTGTGGTTTCTTCGGTGATTTCTTGTATAGATCGCCCTGTTTCCAATGCCTTTTGATTAATTTTATCATCTACATCCGTAATGTTACGCACATACGTAACTGCTGGATAAAGGGTGTTTAATACACGAAACAATAAATCAAATACAACAACAGGTCGCCCATTACCAATATGGGGGGGGGCATATACAGTTGGGCCACACACATACATTTTTATATGCGCTGGATCCATGGGTACAAATTCTTGTTTAGTACGGGTGCGTGTATTGTATAGTTGCAAAATCATATTATTTTACCGCTTTTTGTAATCTGCCACGCACGACATCTGCCCGCATTAAAGGTAAAAACTGTTTCATTTCTGGGCCATGGGGACGACCTGTTAATGCCAAGCGCAAAGGCATAAATAAATCTTTGCCTTTTTTACCTGTTTTTTCTTTTATCGCATTTGTCCAATTTATCCATGTGCTTTCATCCCAATCTGTTTCGGGCAAAAAGTCTGAAGCTTGCTGGATGAATGTTTTGTCTTCTACAACTGGTTCTATATTCCCCTGACACACTTCCCACCAATAGGTAATTTCTTCTAAGTGGTCTACGTTTCCACCCACCACTTTCCAAAAATTTTCTGTAACATTGGGTAAGATTGCTTTTAAACGAGATTCAATTTCTGCAAATGGCAAGGAATGCAAGTATTTGGCATTCATTTTATGCAGATCTTCTACAGAAAATTTAGGGCCAGATTTACTGAATTTCGAAAAGTCTAACTCATTAGCCAAGTCATCCAAGTTATGGCGAGGTTCCATAGGATCTGATGTACCTAATTTTGCAAGCAAGGAATGAATGGTCATAGGTTCAATCCCTTCCTCACGCAATGTACCAATAGACAAACTACCTGCCCGTTTTGAAAAGCCCTGCCCAGATGCATCCACAATTAAAGAAAAATGAGCATATTCCATTTGTGCGCATTTAATGCCATCTAACCCTTTTAATGCATTTAACAGTTGAATTTGTACAGCCGTGTTAGTTACGTGGTCTTCTCCACGAATAATATGAGTCACACCATAATCCATGTCATCTACGACGGATGGTAACGTATATAATGGCACCGCATCTTCCCGGATTAATACAGGATCTGAAGCAAATAGGCCTTGGAACATAACTGGGCCACGAATCAAATCATTCCAAGCAATCTCATCTTCAACCAGCTTAAACCGCCAATGGGGTTTCCTGCCTTGAGTTTCGAATTTTGCTTTATCTGAATCAGATAATCCCAATGCTTGACGATTATAAATAGGGGGCTTTCCCTGAGAAAGCTGCCGTTTGCGCATAAAGTCTAATTCTTCTGGTGTTTCAAAGCATGGATATAGACGCCCGATAGATTTTAAATATTCCGCTGCTTGTGCATAACGTTCAAAACGCTGCGATTGGTTAAACGTGATTTCCCAATTTAACCCCAACCAAGATAAATCCTGTTTAATGGCTTGTTCAAAGCGTTCTTCAGATCTTTCAAGATCTGTATCATCAATACGCAATATAAAACGGCCCTTATTCTTCAAGGCGAATAAATAATTTAATAGCGCGGCCCTTAAATTACCCACATGAATAAAACCTGTGGGACTGGGCGCAAATCGGACAACAATCGACATAAGTAGCCTATTTAAACGTTTAAACTGATGGCAGATTAATCTCTTATATTAAAATGCACAAGAATAAATATAAAAACTGATTTTAAAAAAATAAATTTTATTAGAAACAACCTGATTTATAGTTTAGGCCACAGGCATAGAAGGTTGGTTTTTCTACAGAGGGAAAATTGATTTTATTGGCTGGGGTGGAAGGATTCGAACCCTCGAATGGCGGGATCAAAACCCGCTGCCTTACCACTTGGCTACACCCCAAAATTATAAAAGTCTAGTTTTTAAACTTCTTTGTTTTTACTGTATTTCAAATTGAAAATCAATCTTTTTTGGTAGCACTTTCAAAAAATGTATCATGCAAGATATTAATTGCTGCCTCCATAAGATTTAAGGGAACAAACAAAGTAAGTCGGCGGTTATCATGAACATTAGAATATATAAAAATATTTGCGGCATTAAAGGCGTTAATGGCGGAGTCTATATTTTGTTTTGTAATATTACCGACTGCCGATACCTTTGCGTAATGATGTGGGATAAACGCTACCCCTAAGTTTGTCAGAATGTTCTTTGTTGCGGATTCATCTGATAGTTCAACACTTAATTGTAGGTGTTTAGATGTATGGTTGATTATGTCATACGGAATATCGTGATGGTTTAAGTTTTCTAAAATAGTGTGCAGAAGGGTTGTTTGAGGGCCGGACAGGTCGGTTTCAAGTATTACACTTTCACCAATGTGAGAAATACCAACAACACCTGAGTTTGTGAGGTCGTCAGTTAAAGCAGTAAACTTATCCGAACCAAAGCTGGAAAGAATGCGCAATGGCACCTTAAATTCCATCCCGCTTTTTACTGCCCTGGGATGAATAATTTTAGTTCCTAACGACGCCATCTGCAACGCTGTCGAATAAGAAATGGTAGGAATAAACTGCGCAGAAACAACCACCCTTGGATCCGCAGTATAAATGCCGTCAATATCTGTGTAAATATCACACCTACCTGCATTTAAAGCGGCAGCTAAAGCAACAGCAGAGGTGTCTGATCCTCCGCGGCCCAATGTAGTTATCGTATGATCGTGGCTTAAACCTTGAAACCCGGCCACAACAGGAACTATACCGTCTGAAAGCAGCTTTTGTATATACAGGGTATGAATTTTTTCTATTCTTGCCTTAGAATACAAATTATTGGTGTGGATTGGCACCTGCCACCCCGACAAAGGCATTGCCTTGACTCCTTTTTCGGCCAACGCCAATGCCAGCATACCGCAACTAACATTTTCACCCGTTGAAACAATAAAGTCATATGCAGGCGTACCTGGCGCATTGCTAAACTGATTTGCGGATTTTACCAGTTGATTTGTAGCTCCAGCCATTGCACTGACCACAACAGCCACTTTGTGGCCCGCATTGCGTTCAGCAATAATTAAATCTGCAACATGGCGCATACGTTCAACGCTACCAACAGAAGTGCCACCGTATTTTTGTATAACAATCGACATAAATTTTAAGATATGGTTAAATTATATGTTGAGGGGACTTTATCATGAATTCAGCGGTGCAAACAACGGAAGAAATATTTTCAACCCTTGCAGACACGTGGTGGGACGAAAATGGCCCATTTAAAGCATTGCATGCCATGAACCCTGTGCGCATGCAGTATATGTTGGAATACATACGTAAACATTTCAAAGATCCATGTGATGTCAGCATTTTAGATGTAGGCTGCGGCGGGGGGTTAGTATGCGAGCCGTTTGCAAGGTTAGGTTATAATGTTACAGGCATTGATCAATCGTCCCAAGCAATCCAAGTCGCACAGAATCATGCAAAAGAACAAGAGTTAGCTATCAATTATTATTGCGGCAGCATTGAAGATACAGATAAAAAATATGACATTATAACGTTGTTAGAAGTATTAGAGCACGTCGAAGACCCACAAACATTATTAAACGCTGCTGTTAAGCGTTTAATGCCTGGCGGCTTAATATTTTTTTCCACCCTTAACCGTACTGTATACTCATATACGGCAGGTATTTTCTTGGCTGAAAATGTATTAAAATGGGCACCCAAAGGTACTCATGAATGGTATAAATTTTTAAAACCCAGCGAAATAATAGTGCCATTAAACAATATGGAGATAGAAATGTTGAACTTAAGTGGTATCACCTGGAAGCTTTTAAGCCGTAAATGGAGTCTTGCATCAAATATAGGATGTAATTACATCGGGGTTGGGAAGTTAAAATAATGCCTAAATTGTACCACAGATAAAAATAATAATATTTTTAAATTGGTGGGTAATACAGGAATCGAACCTGTGACCCTCTGATTAAAAGTCAGATGCTCTACCGACTGAGCTAATTACCCAAAAGATGAATTACTTAGTACCAAATAATACTTTTGATGTCCAGTTTTTTTTCGCTTTTATAAATTTTTTAATTTTTATCTATCGAGCTTTAAATATTTTATAGCCCAACCCACGCTTTTTATCCTTTAAATTCTTAACCCATTTTTTGTTTTCACTAATAATAAAAAATGCTAAAGTATCGCTGATACACAAGTAAGAATGAGGTTATTAATGAGTGTAAATTCTATTTCCGATGCCACTTTTGAAAAAGAGGTTTTAGAGTCAAGCCTACCCGTATTAATCGATTTTTGGGCTGCGTGGTGCGGACCCTGCAGAATGGTGGCACCAGTTTTAGATGACCTTGCAAAAGATATGTCTGACAAGTTAAAGATCGTAAAAATAAACGTAGATGAAAACCCTGAAACACCAACCATATATCAAGTGCGCAGTATCCCTACTTTGATATTGTTTAAAAAAGGCGAAACTGTAAGTACGATGGTGGGAGCGCACCCCAAGTCTAAGTTGGTAGACTGGTTAAATGAACACTTAGTGTAATTATTTTTATTATGTATACCAAAACAACCCACGGCATTAAAGTTACAGCGGCGCCAGAATATCTTGGAAAAGATTCTTCTCCGGAAGACGGTAAATTTCTATGGTTATACACCATTACCATAGAAAACTTTAACACCACTCAGGTACAGTTAGTAAGTCGAAAATGGCTGATAACCGATGAACAAGGAACTTCGATTGTTATAGAAGGCGACGGCGTTATCGGCGAAAAACCCGTTATTAAACCTGGTGAAGGTTTTAAATATTTTAGCGGAATTCCGTTGTCCGCACCATCTGGAATGATGATGGGAACGTACCACTTAATTAATGAGGCGGGAGAAAATTTTGAAGCGGACATTCCCGCGTTTTCTTTAGACAGCCCCTATAACAAAAAAATGTTAAACTAATGTTGTTAGGATTGCTACATATTATAGGGTACCTGCTGACATTAATCGGCGGCATGACTCTAAGTGTAGCTGCCGTTTCATATTTCTTTTTTGAGGAAATGACGCAGTGGGTTGCGTTTTTTTTATCTGCTGCTTTATCTTTGTTCTTAGGTGGCGGCTTTATCTTGGGGTTTAAGTCATCTACTCTTTACAACCTCCGAACCCGTGAAATCTTTTTATTAACTTTTTTAGCCTGGCTATTTACATCTGTTTTTGCCAGCCTGCCGTTTGTTTTTTCGAACCTAAACCTTAGTTTTACAGATGCCTTTTTTGAAACTGTTTCTGCTATTACAACCACTGGTGCTACTGTTCTTACAAACGTCGACACCTACCCAAAAACAATATTATTGTGGCGCGCTTTGTTGCAATGGTTTGGAGGAATAGGAATTGTAATTATGGCAATGACAGTATTCCCGACATTAAAAGTAGGGGGAATGCAGCTGTTTCAAAGTGAATTTTCAGATCGCTCTGAAAAAATATTACCCCAGGTTTCCCAGCTTGCACGGGCCATTTTGCAAACATATATATTTTTCACCTTTTTATGCGTTGTCATATTATGGTGGGTAGGGCTGTCGCCATTTGATGCCATCTGCCATGGATTTACAACCATTTCTACTGGTGGATTATCTAATTATGATAACTCAATTACACATTTTGGCCTACCCGCTGCAGAGTGGACGATTATTGTATTTATGTTTTTAGGTAGCATACCTTTAATAACGTTTGTTAAGTTATTACATCAAAAATACGAAGCTCTTTTCAACTCTCAGGTAATAACTTATATTATATCTGTAACAATAGTGTCTTTAATATTATGGATTTGGATCATGGTGAATGGACACACGCCCGCGTTAAGCCAAGGGTTACGTGATGCTTTATTTACCACCCTTAGCATTATTACAACCACAGGTTTTTCTACCGCAGACTATGGTCTTTGGGGAAGTTTTGCAGCCCAAATTATTTTACTCATAAGTATTGTAGGCGCCTGTACTGGTTCCACATCAGGGGGAATAAAGATTTTTCGATTTGAAATTTTATTTAGAATCGCAAGTGCTCAAATAAAAACGCTTAGGTCGCCTCACGGAATTTTTCACCCCACATATCAAGGAAAAATCATAGACAATAAAGTAACCTCATCCGTTATTACCTTTTTAGTATTATGGATATTAACTATTTCTGTTATTATTTTAATTGGTGCAGCCGCAGATTTAGACTCACTAACGGCGATATCAGGTGCAGTAGCCACAATTTCCAATGTAGGTCCTGGAATTGGACCTGTTATTGGACCCACGGGTTCGTATGCTACATTACCATCTATCGTTAAATGGGCATATGTTGCAGGCATGCTGTTAGGTCGCTTAGAATTTGTAACAATTTTAGCGTTAGCATCAAGAGCATTTTGGCGCACATAAATGTATACCGCACAAACTATTTTAAAAGAATTATTAGATATTTCCCCCTTCCCGGGTTGGAAAATTGAGAAATTACATGATTGTGTTAATGAAAAAATTTCCCGATTAGAATTTGATTTGTTGTTTCCATATGGGGCAGAAAGTTTAGTTACCGCGCATCAAGCATTTTTAAAAAATCTATTATTAGAAAATATTAAGCAAATGCCTATAGAGCTTGGAGTGACCGGCAAGATACGGTGGATAGTTCAACAACACTTTCAAAATATCTTAAAATATAGCGAGGCGGAGCGCGCTATCCCCCAAGTTATACACCATCCATCTATAGCCTTAAAAACCCCCGACTATATAGCAGAATTAACGGATATAATCTGGCGGACCGCGGGCGACCATTCTATAGATATGAATTATTATACTAAACGAATTAGCCTGGGCGTTATCTATTTAGCCACACTATCTTATTGGCACCAAAGCCATGCTTCTATTGAGGAGATCATGAATTTTTTTGACCATCGTTTAGAAGACCTAAAAAAATTAACTTCTATAGGAAAAAAATATACGTTTTCACCGGATAATCTTTTAAAAAATATTCGCCTTTTAAAAGCACACTTTTGGGATAGATAATAATAAAGGCCCTAAAAAGAGCCTTTATTATTAGTTTAATATTAGGTTTATGCTCCCGCAGGTGAAGCAGTACCATAATCCCACCCAGAAACGTTTTGACCTTTTTTAGTGCCTCCTTGATCATATTCGGCAACTTGGTTAGTCTTTTTGCTAAAGCGCAATTCCACACAAACAATACCATCAAGATCAACCCCTCTGTAAGGAATCGTTAAATCTGGCTGACATCTTACAATCATTACATTCTCGAATGTAAGTGTAGCTTTTACTTGGTTTGCACCATTGGCATTGATCAACTTTAGAACTGTAAGCTTTTTAAATGGCTTACCTTCGTTCATGTGTTGTTCAATTGTCGGATCATACGAACCTGATTTAATCCAAATTTTTACGTTAGATGCTTTAACTTCTGCACGGGAGTCTAAAGTACTAGAAACATCTCCAGAAACCTCACGTGAAGTTTCGTGCTCTATTTTGTATAATATACCGTATTTTTCAAAACCTTTAACAGTAGAACTAAATAACCCGTCTAAGTCTATCAAATTATCTGGTGTTTTAATAACTGCTGACATTTTTTGCTCCTATTTTTTTTATGCGCCAGCTGGTTTTGGCAAATTAGCCACCAAGCGAAGAGACGCTGTAAATTCTTCTAATTGGAAATGTGGGCGCAGATAAATAATTGCGCGATATGAACCTGGTTTTCCGGGAACATCTTCCACATCCACACGTGCTTCGCGTAATGGGTACTGCGCTTTAATCGCTTGTGGTGCACCATCATTTAACAATACATAGTTTGCAATCCAGTTGTTTAAAAAGACTGCAACCTCACCACGAGTCATAAAGCTACCGATTTTATCTCTCATGATTGATTTAATATAATGCGCAAACCGAGATGACGCCAAAATATATGGTAATCTTGCAGAAATGTTTGCGTTAGCAGTGGCATCAGCAAGATTATATACCTTTGGTTCTTGAGACGTTTGTCCACCAAAGAATGCCGCATAATCTGTACCTTTACAGTGACACAATGCGATAAAACCAAGATCAGATAATTCTTTTTCGCGTCTGTCTGTAATTGTTACTTCAGTTGGACATTTTAATATTACGTCACCATCCGAACTTTTGAAAGTATACGCTGGTAATGCTTCTACTAAGCCACCACCTTCTACACCGCGAATAGCTGCAGTCCAGCCATATTCAGCATATGCATGGTTAATGCGTTGTGCTAATGCGTATGCAGCATTACCCCAACAGAATTTACTATTGTCTGCTCCATCCACTTTTTCTACAAAGTTTAACCCTTCAACAGGAACGGTATCGGGCCCGTAAGGTAGACGCGTTAATACATGTGGCAATACTAATGTTACATAACGCGCATCTTCAGATTGCCTGAAAGACCGCCATGCAGCCATATCAGAGCTTTCAAATAGTTTTGAAAGGTCACGAGGTGTTGCTAAGCTTTCAAAACTTTCCATGTGGAACAATTTAGGATCAGCCGCCGCAATAAATGGGGCATGAGCTGCCGCTGCAACACCAGAAAGCTTGCGAAGCAATTCTTGATCTTGAGGTAATCTGCTAAATTCATAATCACCCACCAAACATGAATAAGGGTGACCACCAAATGTACCGTATTCTTCTTCATATATTTTCTTAAACAGGTTGCTTTGGTCAAATTCTAATGCTTTTTCCAAGTCATCCAATAATTCTTTTTTAGTTACATTTAGTAAACGAAGTTTTAAACGAGAGCTGCATTCAGTGTTTGAAACCAAGAAATGAAGACCTCTCCAGGAAGCTTCTAATTTTTGGAAGTCTGGATGGTGCAAGACTTCATTTACCTGCCCAGAAATCACATCATCGATTTCTTGAACTCGCTTGTGGATAAAGACAGCCGAATTAGGCAAACCATCTGCGCCACCTTTTTCAACTTGTGCAACAAACTCTTTTAATAAAGAAATCGCATGCTCTTTTTGACTGTCATCCAATGCCATTTTGGCATTGACTAAGCACTGATCCACCAATGATAAATTTTCTTGAGTATCTGCCATTTTTTATTTTCCTTTTTTTATGCTTTAGGATCTGCAGGAGCTGCTGCTTCTAAATCTTTTTTCAACTGAGCAAGCTTGTCTGGATCTGACATTACATCTTTAAGAATGGCATGCAACACGTCATTCCCATCTAACTTTGCAAGCAAATCTGACAAAGCCACGCGAGAAGCACAAAGCTCTGACAAACCATTCATTCGCTGCGCAATTTGTAGAGGATTAAAATCATCCATTGATTTAAAGTCTAATGCTACACTAATGGTGTCTCCATCCGCAGCTTCAGGCATGCGGCTTGGCACATCAAATGCAATCCTTGGTGCGATTGAGGCCATAATTTCACCAAAACTATCTGGATCCAGCTCCACAAACTTACGATCTTTTAATTTTGGTAATTCGCTTGTACGGTTCCCCGCTAAGTCAGCCATGATCCCCATTACAAAGGGAAGCTCTTTCATTTCAATCGCATCACCAATTTCCACATCATAAGTGATATGCACGCGTGGTTTGCGCACCCTGTCTAAGACGTGTTGAATACTTTCCATTTTTTTATCCTTTTAATCTTCTTATTGTTTATTAAACTCCCTTTAGATTAAAATTTGGTAAATTTATTCCCTGATAAAGTTTTTTTGTTTGGCTTTAGTATAATTTGCGATAGGATAAGCTTAGTAATCCATACGCTTTACGTTCCTATTTTTTGCAACAAAAAGGAGGCCCGTATGACAAAGTATACTTCTGTAATCAATCAAAAAGCTGATTTAAACGATCAAAAACAGCTTTCTTTGTTTTTTGACCAATACAAACTGTTTGTAGAAAATACAGTTATAAAGATGTCTGAACGACGAATGAGCTTAAATACGTTTTATATGTCTATAAATACGTTAATTATAACAAGCCTTGGCGCCTTAGGCGAAGGAGGATTGTTTGCAAAAAAAAGTACGTTATTAATTTTAATTTTATTGGTTCTTGGCATTGCGTCTACCATTTCTTGGATATCTGCAATTCATGTGCATAAAACTATAAACGATAAAAACTATACTGTTATCGTTGAATTCGAAAAATATTTCCCTGCACAAATTTATACTTCTTTAAATAAGGATATTGCAAGGTTAGACCCCCTTTCTGAGGGAAAAAGCTTTGTTACACAACGAGAAGCGATAGTCCCCTATATCTTCTTAATTGCTTATATACTTTATTCGTTTATAGACATTTATAAGGCATATATGAATTAACTCTTCTTAGTCTTAGGTCTTAAAAAAGCAGTTTAGTTAAGCTGCTTTTCTTAGTTTTTTTTCTTTAAGTCGTTGAATTATCTGAGTAAATTCCGACGAATTTACGACATCTTGGCGGAAAAACTTTCTTAAAGGATATCCTTCTAAATCTTTAATTTGGAAAGACAAGAAGTCTTCTAAACTAAACCACTTAAATTGGTCTTTTTCTTTAGTTTCTTCTGTATTGGCTTTATTTACTGCTTCTAAAAAGCTAGATTCAGGTTGGTATGCAACCAAACAAAAAACATACAAAATCTGCCGTTTACCTGGCTTATGTATATAAAAGTAAAACGTATGATTGGCTTTTAGTTGTTCGTCTGTCAAAACACCCGCTCCTGCAGTTTCCTCTATATATTCACGTTTTAACGCAGCAGCAAACGATTCATCTTCTTTATTAACCTTTCCTCCAAAGTCAGACCAGGTCTTATCTTCTGTCTCCCGCCCCAGTAAGATCCAAACCTCACCATCTTTTAAGGTATAAGGAACGACCCCCACAGTTGCTAATGGTGCATCCTCTTTAAAATAAGTGGGCTTACTTTTCAACAGGGTATTCGCTTGTGAGTCAGTTGGATTAAGTATAGATGTTTCAACCTCTTTAATTTCAGGTGCAGCCGCAAAAACAGTTTTTGGGGAAAGTAAAATTAGCACGACTAAAAGTGACTGTCTTAAACACTTAAGCATCTTAAACCTCTACAAAATAAAAAAGGGAGTCTTCCCCCCCTTTTTTAGAACATACTACCAATAGCAGTTGACAGCCGCTGTATTAACCGTGTCCAGCCAAAATGATCAACCTCTACGGTCGGAGCAACCATAAATCCACCCCGTATATTTACTCCCACCATTAACCGTGTTTTTAAAATACGTCCACTAGTGCTTAAAATTTCCACATCTGCAATAGCAGTACGGTCAGCAAAAGTTCTAATTGTATTTACTTCTACAACTTCATCATCCGCATACACATCTTTTTTTCGTTTATCAAAGGGAGAATTAAGGAAATAAGCAGGCTTTTCTTTTTCATATATGTTTGTGGAGCGACGAATTGTCTTTACCTTATTTTGTTCGATAGCCAGTTCAGCCGCCTTAGCTGGATTAATGGCTTGCATAAACGTAATTTGATCATCTGAGACACCTTGTCCAAACTTAATCACATTTACCATTAATTTAAAGGTAGCAGAACCTGGGTCCATAACAATAGTATATCCTTCGCTTTTTAACTGCTTTTCAATAGAAGTGGCCAATTCGGAAGCATAACCTGTTACGTCCTTTATACGCAAAAACACTGTTTTTCTATAATTAGAAACAGGCTCTACCTGAATTGCTTCAGAAAATTTAGTATCTACGTCATATACATGCATTTCTCCACAACCAATTAATAATAATGCTGCAAAAAACAAAGCATATTTCACAAAAAATTTAAACACTTTGGTCCCTTATGTAAATTAATGCCGCGTCACGTTGTCTCTTTTTTTAGAAACTGGTTTTATTGGCACTGTTGGTATATCGCCACCAAGATTGTCTTTAGGTGGTATTGGCTGTGGTAGTTTTGTTAATGCATGTTGTATTACTTGTCCCACATGATTCACAGGAATAATATTTAACCCACCTTTAATTGTTTCTGGGATTTCTTCCAAATCTTTTACGTTTTCTTCAGGAATTAAAACCGTTTTAATACCACTGCGCAACGCAGCCAATAATTTTTCTTTTAGCCCGCCTATAGGTAAAACTCTACCTCTTAAGGTAACCTCTCCAGTCATTGCAATATCTTTGCGAACACTTATACCTGTAAATGCGGATACTATTGATACACACATTGTAATACCTGCTGAAGGGCCGTCTTTAGGCGTAGCTCCTTCAGGAACGTGGATGTGAATATCGCTGTTTTCAAAACGATCGATATCAATTCCAAAATCAGCAGCTTTAAATTTTATAAAACTGTGTGCAGCTTGTACAGATTCTTGCATAACATCCCCTAATGTACCCGTCATGGTAACTTTGCCTTTACCAGATGTTACTACAGCTTCAATTTGCAGAATTTCTCCACCTACTTCTGTCCAGGCAAGCCCTGTGGTTACGCCAACCTGGTCTTCAGTTTCAATCGCACCGTATTTATATTTATGTACGCCTAAGAAATCTTTCAAGTTTTCTGACGTAACCGTTATTTTTTTAGATTCACCTTCTAAAATTTTACGCACAGCCTTGCGGGCAATTTTATTCAAGTCTCGTTGCAAGTTACGCACCCCAGCTTCGCGCGTATAATATCTTACAACATCAACCAAAGCATCATCTTCTAATACAAACTCACCTTTTTTTAAGCCGTTTGCTTCTAAAGCGCGTCGCAAAAGATGTTTTTTAGCTATTTCTATTTTTTCCTGTTCTGTGTAACCTGACAGGCGAATGACTTCCATACGATCAATTAATGGCTGAGGCATATTCAGTGTGTTAGCAGTTGCAATAAACATCACCTTAGATAAATCAAAATCTACCTCTAAATAATGATCATTGAATGTATGGTTTTGTTCAGGGTCTAGCACCTCTAATAATGCAGATGTAGGATCACCTTTCCAATCAGCGCCTAACTTATCGATTTCATCCAGCAAAAACACTGGGTTAGATGAACTTGCTTTTTTTAAGCTTTGTATAATACGTCCAGGCATAGAGCCAATATATGTGCGACGATGACCTCTTATTTCAGATTCATCACGCACCCCACCTAATGCAGCACGGACAAAGTCTCTGCCAGTTGCTTTTGCAATGGACGTTGCTAACGATGTTTTACCTACACCGGGAGGCCCCACCAAACATAATATTTGGCCTTTTGGACTTTTTAATCGTGCTTGAACTGCAAGATGTTCTAAAATACGTTCTTTAACTTTATCTAAAGCTTCGTGGTCTTGATCCAATACTTTTTGAGCTTTTGGCAAATCAATTTTGAATTTTTTAGGACTGTTCCAGGGCAACGAAAGCAACCAATCTAAATAATTACGAACAACCGAAGCTTCAGAAGACATTGGGCTCATCGCCTTAAGTTTTTTCAGCTCATGTTCTGCTTTTTTCTTTGCCTCAGGGGATAACTTTACATTCTGAATACGCCTATTCAATACAGTAAATTCATCATCATCTTCTTCTTCGCCTAATTCTTTATGAATCGCTTTTAGCTGTTCATTCAAATAATATTCACGCTGGTTTTTCTCCATTTGCCCTTTTACGCGGGAACGAATTTTATCTTCCACTTGGGCTAAAGTAATTTCAGCCTCAACTAACGCCAAAATATGTTCCAAGCGTTTTTGTACGTCTAAAATTTCCAGGACTGCTTGTTTTTCTGAAAGACGTATACCTAAATACGTTGTAACAGTATCCGCCATCTGGGCACCGTCTTGAATGTCTTCTAATGTGTCAATAACGTCAGAGGTAAGCTTTTCATTAAATTGGGCATAATTTTGGAACGAACTTAACAATGAACGCTTTAAAGCTTCAATTTCTACTTTATTTTCGACAATTTGAAGAAGGGGGATGCCTTCACCAATATATCCAGTTTCTTCAACTAAAAAGTTAGTTAATTTAAACCGTTCCGTTCCTTCGATCAAAACTTTTACAGTACCATCAGGAAGTTTTAACATCTGTAACACATTAGCTACAACGCCCGTGGTATAAACGTCACTTAATTTTGGGGTAGTAACGTCGGAATCTTTTTGAGTTACTAAAATAATTTGACGGTGATTTTCTAATGCTTTTTCAATTGCCTTTACAGAATGATCTCTCCCCACAAATAAGGGGATAATCATTTTTGGAAAAACAACAACATCTCTTAAGGGCAATAAAGGTAGACGCATAATTTCCTGAGCCATGGTTATCTCCTTAGCTTTAAGCTACTGGCTGTCCCTTTTTCTTAACTTTAGTATCATCAGAATAAATTAAGTAAGGTTTTGCTTTATCATCTATCACTTCCTTACTGACAACTACTTCTTGAACTCCTTCATATTCGGGTAATTCATACATAGTATCTAAAAGGGCTTCTTCTAAAATTGATCTTAATCCTCTAGCACCTGTTTTTCGTTCCAGAGCTTTTTTCGCAACAGCTTTCAAGGCACCTTCATCAAACGTTAATTTTACGTCTTCCATTTGAAATAAGGCATGATACTGCTTTGAAATAGCATTTTTGGGCTCTGTAAGGATTTGAACTAATGCAGCTTCATCTAAATCGCTTAACGTTGCAACCACAGGTAATCTTCCTACAAACTCAGGAATCAGACCAAATTTAATTAAATCTTCGGGTTCTAATTTTGCAAAAAGTTCACCAATGTTTCGCTCTTCTGGTGCTTTTACTTCAGCCCCAAATCCCATAGATGATTCTTTGCCGCGCATGCTAATAATTTTATCTAAACCTTCAAAAGCTCCACCACAAATAAATAAAATATTTGATGTATCTATTTGCAAAAATTCTTGTTGGGGATGCTTACGCCCACCTTGAGGTGGCACAGAAGCAACGGTACCTTCAATAATTTTTAACAAAGCTTGTTGAACACCTTCACCCGACACATCCCGTGTAATGGATGGGTTTTCAGATTTGCGGCTGATTTTATCAATTTCATCAATATAAACAATGCCACGTTGTGCGCGTTCGACATCATAATCTGCTGCTTGCAACAACTTTACAATAATGTTTTCAACATCTTCACCCACATAACCTGCTTCAGTAAGGGTGGTAGCATCCGCCATAGTAAATGGTACGTCTAAAATGCGTGCTAAAGTTTGTGCTAATAATGTCTTACCAGAACCTGTTGGACCAATTACCAAAATATTTGATTTAGATAATTCAATGTCAGAGTGATTTCCTTTTTCAAGCTGAGCAATGCGCTTATAATGATTATATACGGCAACAGCCATAATACGCTTTGCCCGATCTTGGCCAACCACATATTCATTTAAAATTTCTTTTATTTCAGAAGGAACTAATTCTGTATTTTTTTTAGAAAATAATTTAGAAGAAAATTCTTCACGAATAATATTCATGCATAAATCCACGCATTCATCACAAATGAATACGTTAGGTCCTGCAATCAGTTTTTTTACTTCTTTTTGTCCCTTGCCGCAAAATGAACAATGAAGGTCATTTTTCGTTTCGGGCTTGCTTGTCTTTACCATTATAACCCCAGAATATGCTTTGGTTCTTTAACTAATACTAAACACAGAATGGGCGAAATTATCAAATAAATAGTTAATTTGTCAAAATTTTTCTATTCTGTGCCAATAGGGGGGCGTTGCTGGATGACTTCGTCAATTAAGCCAAAAGCCTTGGCTTGCTCTCCGCTCATAAACGTATCTCGCTCAAGCGCTTTTTCAATGACATCCAGTTTTTGGCCGGTAGTTTCAACATAAATATCGTTTAACGTACGACGCATACGCAAAATTTCTTCAGCCTGAATTTGAATGTCTGTAGCTTGACCTCTAGCTCCACCATGAGGCTGGTGAATCATAATACGAGCATATGGCAAGGAGTATCTTTTTCCTTTTGCTCCAGCTGTTAACAACAATGATCCCATAGAACAAGCCTGCCCTAAGCATACCGTTGCAACGTCTGGACGTATGTATCTCATAGTATCCAAAATGGCTAACCCAGATGTTACTGCCCCGCCGGGTGAATTAATATATAAATAAATATCTTTTTTAGGATTTTCAGACTCTAAAAACAATAATTGAGCGCAAATTAAGTTAGCCATGTGGTCTTCAACTTCTCCCACACAGAAAATTATGCGCTCTTTTAAAAGCCGCGAATAAATATCAAATGAACGCTCACCTCTAGAGGTTTGTTCAACGACCATTGGCACTAATTGGTTTAAAATTTTATTGTTCATTTGTTCAAAACACCCTTCGTCCTACAACTTAACTACGCTTACTTTTTAGCCGCAGCTTTAGATTTCGTTGCCTTTTTTTCTGTAGAGGCAGCCTTTTTCTTGTCTTTTTCAGGCATATCCGATGACAAAACCTCATCGTAATGCTTGTCTAAATCTTTTAAAGAAACTTTCTTTTCAGCCAATTTCATATCTGCTAGCAATGCGTCTACAACCTTTTCTTCAAATAAAGGGGCCTGAATGCTATTTAACGCAGATGGGTTTTTTTGTATATAATCTACTAATTTTTTTACATCAGTGCCTGTTTGAGATGCAATTCGATAAACTTCTTGGCTTAACTCTTGATTAGAAACTTTAATAGTTTTATTATTGCCAATTTCTGACAATAACAACCCCAAGCGAACACGACGATTAGCAATACTTAAATATTCATCTTTTAAGTCTTCGTCACTAGTTTCTTTCTTTTCTGTTTCTGTTAATTCAGACTTAACTTGACGCAAAATACTTTCAAGTTCTGCATTAACCATAGAAGAAGGAACTTCAAATGTTGCTTGCATGTCAATATAATCCAACAATTCACGCTTCAAGCATGCGCGTGCTTTGGACTCTGCACCACTTTGAACATTTTTCAGTGTCTGTTCTTTCAATGCTGCATAAGATTCAAAGCCTAATTCTTTTGCAAAATCATCGTCAAACTTAACTGCTGTTTTTTCTAATACTTCCGATACAGAAACAAGGCATTCAACTTTTTTCTTTTTTCCTTTTTCTTCAATAGGGTCAAATTCAATTGTTTTCTCTTCCCCTGCAACTGCACCAATAAGTCCAGCTACAATTTTCTCTTCTTTTTGAGCTTCCACTAACTCAATGCGAGCACCTTTTGTGGGTTTTTGTGCTTTTCCATCAATGTGGAAAACCACATCAGCACGCACAGCCCCACCAAGCGCAGCCTTTGCTTTTGCGCCGGCATTTTTGTACATTGGAAAATCTTTAAATTGTTCTTCAATTAATGACTGAATATCCTTATCTGTAATGTCCGCCACCATTTTTTCAGACGTAAACCCTTTTAAGTCTAACGTCGGCAACTCTGGCATCATATCAACCGCCAAAGTGTATTCAATATCTGAATTTTCGTCTTCTAACTTAGACACAGAAATTTTAGGCGTAGTTAAAGCTTTAATTTTTTCTTGCTCTAATGCCTTACGTTGAGTTTTCTCAATCAATGTTTCTGCGGCTTCTTGAAATGCGCGGTATCCATAACGGGCTTTTACTTGTTGCGCTGGAACCTTACCTTTACGGAATCCAGGCATAGAAAAGTTTTTTGCATATGCTGCCAGCTTAGCCTCAAACACAGGTTTGATATCACTTGCTGGAATTACAACCTTGAACTCTTTGCTCAATCCTTCTGTTTTTACTGCGCTTAATTTCATTTAATTACCTGCTTTTTTCAGTGTGTTATTGACGTTACAGATTACAAACTTGCTTATTGGTGCGGGCGGAGGGACTTGAACCCCCACAGCTTTCGCCGCTAGAACCTAAATCTAGTGTGTCTACCAATTTCACCACGCCCGCAAGTGTGATCCATATCCTTTTATAAGATTTTTCAACCTTTTTCAACATAAAGATTAACCTCTTCTGGAAAAAAAACCTATAAAAAATTGAATTTAAATTTTTATCTCTTTGTCTGTTTATTGTTAACACTCAAACTTTTTCATAAACAAATAGTTAATTTGTCCAGCGTTTTTTAAATTTTTTATACCTGCAAAAAAATATTAAGAATTACTTCTGCGCCATGGAAAATTAGAATGTTTATTTTGTATTATTTTAACCTTATTGTTCCGGCCATCGTATTCCAAAGCAAAGCCACCTTCTAACTTAACACCATCTTTTAACATGATAGATGTTACCTTTGGAAAATCTACTACAACCACATCTGCCGTGGGTAATTCTTCTTCTCTAAAGGGTACTATTGCCACTCTAAACTCAGGCCTGTTTACAAAAGGCTGAACCATCCACCCCCAACTTTCTGTCTTAACCCACGGTGAATTTGTCTTGGTTAATTTTTCTAACTTTTCAAGACCCGCTATCCCGCGCCAATCTTGACTTACAAAACTTGGTCGACCAGTCTGAGTTAACAACACCTCTTCGCCAGCCATTACTCCAATGCGCGATTGATCTTGGGATACCAACAAAAAGATATCTTGCTTGGGCAACAAGAATGCCACCATAACCAAAGGAATACCCAACCATCGCAAACGACTTGTCCATACCAAAATCCACAGCCCCCCCATTAATATTAACAAAATAAACCAATCGCTGCGCACCCCAACTGGAACCAAACTTCCTGGTAAGCTATTAATATTACTTGCTATATGCATTAATGCCTCTATTCCCCATCCCATCAACGTTAAAGGAATCGCATGCAGGCCTAATGGTATAAAAACTAAAACCACAATTACCAAAGGCATAATCCAAAAAGACATTAATGGAATTGCAATTAAGTTTGCCTCAATACTGTGCCAAGAAAAGCGATGAAACGTATGTATAATAAACGGCAATGTAGCCAGACTTGCAATTAATGAGCTTAGAGTTGCCCCTCCTAAATACATCAATATTTTCTTGTGCCAACTATTATTCTGATGCGTATATATCTTCCACGAATGTTCGCGAAAGTATTCATACACCCCAATTAATCCAGACACCGCAGCAAATGACATTTGAAAACTGGGACTGTATATGGATTCTGGCTTAAACCCCAATATAACCACAGCTGCCCATGCAACAGACCTTAAGGATATGGGCTCTTTGTCTAAGACGATTCCCAGCATTATTAAACCCAACATAATAAAGGCACGCACAGTAGGTATGGATTCCCCTGATATTTTTAAATAAAAAAATCCGCACAACAATCCCAACACCGCAGCAATTTTCTTAAGGGGCCAGTGCAAAGCAATAAATGCAAAAAAACCCAGCCCCCTACGAAAGATTAAAAACATTAATCCCCCAATCAAACTAAGATGCAACCCTGATATGGCTAAAATATGGGCAATTCCTGAGCCTGCAAACTCTTCCCTAATAGACGAAGCAATCCCATTGCGATATCCAGTGATTAAAGCAATTGCGATTTCACCTTTTTGACCCAATTTTTCCTGCCGTATTTTTTGCGCAATGGTATAACGCACACGTTCAAACCATCCCGCTTTGTCTTCTGCAACCACATGAATAGACGCCATACCTCCAAACCCCACGGCCTCTATTTCTTGAAAAAAAGACCAAAATTGAAAATCATAATTTAATGGCGTTTCTTGGGCAGGAATGGGAAACAACCTCACATACGCTTTAATGCGCACACCAGGTCGCAATTTGGACATTAATTTTTCGTCTAGCTGGTCCTTTTTATGCTTAAAATTTACTCGCACTTTATGAAAAACTCTATCTCGCACCTGAACATCTTTTAATAAAAGACGAACCTGCCCCTCCATCACATCAATATCATTTATTGTAGCCTTAATCTTACCGGCCAGCTCACTTTGTAAGGGAGTATAATTGGAAGCAATCCATTGGGTTTTTAATGCAGCAACACCCGCTCCTAATCCTAAACAAAATATCACCACACCTAAATAAACCCACAAACTTTTGCGCAACAAAAAGGTTACTAGCCCGGAAAAAATAAGAACCAAAAAAATCCACCTGATATCAGCAATCTGCGCCGAGAAATAGCCATGAGCCCCTACCCCCAAAAGCACAGGCACCCACAAAAATAAACGATCACGATCGTGAATTAAAAAAGACATTTTTGATTTAGAATAACACGTTCATTTAATGCTTAGATAGCAAAAAGGGAGGATGATCAACCCACCTCCCCTTGATTTATTTCTACAGCACAAAGTTATTTTTTTATCCAGTCCATCTCTTTTTCATTAAACTCAAACACCATTAATGGCATATCTGATGGATTGTACGTTACTTCTGAATTTTCCAATCCGTGATTAAAAACAAACGTTCTGGAATATGTGTAATAATATCCAAAATTTTTATAGGTAATACTTAAATGACTTTCTGTTGATAAGCCATTAAAAATCCTACTTATATCATCTAAAGTCTTTACAGGTTGTTTGTTAATATCCACAACGCTAATTAACAGCTTATCTGTATCTGGAATAGGAAAAATAGGCGCATAATAGAAACTACCACCTCTTTGCACATTTGTAATAAATATTGAACCTGGATTTGCGCCCGTTTGCAAACGGATAGCATCATCAGCTTTATAAAAAGTTGCACCCCCGGCAATTACAAGTTGTTCAATCTTGTGTTCTTGTAAATTATATGTATTAACTTTTAAAGTTTTCCGTTCACCATACCGATAAATATCAATAGTTAAAGGACCATTGCTATTATCAAACATCTTATCCATTTCATAAAGGTTGGGCCCAACTGTTTTTCCATTTACAGCTACCACAATATCACCCGGCTCCAACACGCCGTCTGAAGGTGACCCCTTTAATACCTTAACTACTTTTAATATTTTTCTGCGCGCTTGGGGAAAGTCTTTAACGTATTTATCTGCTATATCAACGGGCAACTTTAAAAATTTTACCATTTTATCTAAAGATGCATAATCTACCAACGCACCAATATGCTTGCGCACAGGCGTTTTTCCCGCCAGTACTTGCTTTAAACTATCCACCACATATTGCATAGGCAGTGCAAAGCCAGATGATGCATCATTACCTGAATGGATAATACCTATAACCTCACCATCCATATTTAACACCGGTGAACCACTGCTGCCAGGTGAGTTATTTAATGTAATCCTGAATGATTGATTAGGAAACAATCCCATACATTCAAAGCTGTTTGCTATTCTACCTGACAGAAAAGAATACTCCCGGCCCCCGTTGTTACCTATAATAAAAACCTCTTCATTTTCAGCAACACCATTAGGCTTTAATTTTAAGGCATCAGTTTGATCAGGTATATCCGCTGGGTCCACCTGCAAAAACGCAAAATCTTGCCAAGGATCATAATATCTTAACTTTGCGGGCGCTTCCTTACCATTTGCAAACTGAATATTATATCGACACACAGAACCCGATGAAATCACATGGGCATTTGTCAAAAATATACCTTTTTCTTTGTTAATTAAAAACCCTGTTCCATAAGATAACCCCACGTTTTTACATGAAGAGTGAACGATCGTGGTTTCGATATTAACGACACTTTGGTTAATTCTATTTAACATATTGACCATGCTACCTTTGCCCATACCAAATACAGGCGCAATAAGCATACAAAATGCCAACATTAAAACTCTCTTCATGGTGCCTCCAAACTTAAATTACTTAGCCGCAGTATAGGTTTGGTTGGGGGCAACATCAACAAATACTTTTTCCTGCTTAAACAGCTCGGATAAATATGAAACAGACATTCCCTTGGGAATATTTCTTAAAGTTGCTGGGTTTACCTTTTTCTCTTCTTTCGATTCTTCACCCGGCAAGTTTATAAGCACTTCTGGCAAAGGTTTATATGCATTTTTAAATGAAATTATTTTCCATCCTTTTTGCCGCAACGCCTTTACTAAGTCCCCTATATATAATGCTGTTAAATCATTTGAATGCATTAATAAAACATGATTAATGGGGTGTTTCTTTTGTAAGGTGGCCAACCCATCATAAAATTCTATACATTCCAACATCACCTGCAAATACACCTTGCCCAATTTATCAAAATCAATAAATTTTCCTTGTCGTAAGGCTTTCTGCAGAATACTTTCCATATAAAAATCAAAATTGTTTACAGTAACCCCAGCCTTAATATAACCCATCTTATCCAAAGCTTCTTTTACCTGACGTGTTTGCTGGGGGTATCCTTCATCTAAAAAAGGAGACCGAAACATAGGCGCATACCCAGGCATATTTTTTAATAAATTGTCTGCCTTAACAATGTCTTGGACGTATGCGTCGGCTGTCCAATTTTTTAAAGCTTTATGGGCAAAAGTGTGATTACCAATTACATGTCCCGCCTTGCCATATTCCACTAATTGCGCAGCGCCAAAATCTATTACATGCTTGCCAATAGCAAAGACGCCCACAGGCGGCGCATTTACCCGCTTTAAGTGATTAATAATTGCTAATGTACGTTGCATGCCCGTAAACAAGGGTGTACTAGGTGAAGGCGCATCATCAATACTAATTGCAATTCGCTTTATCTCCTTTGCCTGCAAAGTAATAAAAGGTGAACATCCAAGTATAAAAATCAGCCATAGTTTTTTTAATATACACACAACACAACCCTGTATTTTTCTTGATTGTGTCTATAAAAAGTAAAACACTGATTAATTTCGGATTTGGGTACATCCATATATATTCATGTTGCAAAATTCACACAACGAATGTAAGCTGAATTCGTTCAAGGATTTACCCATATGACTATTCGCTTACTTGATTCTACTATTATTAATCGCATTGCCGCTGGTGAAGTTGTGGAACGACCAGCTTCCGCAGTAAAAGAACTTGTTGAAAATGCCCTGGATGCCGGCAGCACTCAAATTGACGTTACAATTCGTGATGGTGGACAAAGCTTAATTGTAGTACGCGACAATGGCTCGGGAATGAGCAAGGAAGATTTAGTATTAGCAGTGGAACGTCATGCAACATCAAAACTTCCTGATAATGATTTAATGAATATACATACCATGGGGTTCCGGGGTGAGGCATTACCCTCTATCGGCTCTGTCAGCCGACTTAGTTTAACCAGCCATGATCAATCTATAAATGAGGCATGGGCCCTTTCAATTGAAGGAGGCGTTAAACACGATCTTTTACCCGCAAATTTAACAAAAGGCACCATTGTAGAAGTCAGGGATTTATTTTTTGCAACACCTGCCCGATTAAAATTTTTACGATCCCCGAAAACAGAACAGGGGCATATTATTGACGTATTAACCAAACTTTCAATGGCAAACCCGCATGTGGGGTTTACACTCAGGGACGAATCACGACAAATCTTTAATTATTCAGCTGCAGGTAACTTAAAAGCACGATTACACGATATTTTAGGTAAAGATTTTATCGAAAATTCTTTGGGTATTGAAGGACAAAGGGAATATGCAAATATTTCTGGGTATGTGGGCTTACCTACGTTACATCGCAGCACGAACCAACATCAATATATGTTTGTAAATGGTCGCCCTGTACAAGACCGGTTGCTGGGGGGCGCAGTGCGTGCAGCATACACAGATTTGGTAGCTAAAGATCGTCACCCTATGTTAGTAATCAATTTGTCTTTACCAACAGACTACTTAGATGTAAATGTTCATCCAGCAAAAACAGAAGTCCGATTCCAAGACACCCAATTAGTTAGAAATTTAATTGTTTCTACAGTTCGTCAACATTTAACCCAAGTTAGCCATCTAACGTCTTCTACTATTCATCAGGCTGCCATGGATGCTATTCAGCTATTTGAACCTACGAACTCGCCAAACAACTCTTCGTTTCCTGCGACATTTCCCAAAAACAACAGTCATAGGTCCTATTCACAATCTTATGCGCATCCCCACGGTCATGGAAACTTTTCTTCAACGTTCCCACAAAAAGCGTTTGAAACAATGGGAACAAACGTAATAGAAGCGCACACAACTGTGTCTGACACAGAAACAAATGAAGAAATACTTTCACCCCATCAAGAGGCAGGATATTTAGGTAAAGCCATCGCTCAAGTGTATGATACGTATATTATTTCCCAAACTGAAACCGAAATGGTTATTACAGATCAGCATGCAGCTCATGAACGTTTAGTTTATGAAAAAATGAAACATCAACTTGATACACAAGGTGTAAGAAAACAAGCACTGCTAATACCAGAAATATTAGAAGTTACAGAAACTCAAAAAGAGATATTGTTAAATTTAAAACCCCAGCTTGAAAAACTGGGATTAACGTTGGAAAGTTTCGGCCCTAATGGAATACAGGTTAAAGAAATACCATCTTTACTGTATGGCATTAACGCCAAAGAATTATTACGCGACATTGCGGACCTTATGACAGATATGGATCCAGCATTAACACTGCAAGAAAAAGTTCACGAAATTTGTGCTGAAATAGCCTGCAAAGGCAGCATCAAGGCTGGTCGAAAACTAACTACCCCTGAAATGAATCAACTATTAAGAGACATGGAAATTACTCCTTTTTCAGGTCAGTGCAACCACGGACGTCCAACTTACGTGAAACTTAAAAAAGCAGATATAGAAAAGCTGTTTGGAAGAACTTAAGCAGCCCTTACTATTCTCCTTCCAACAGTCCTGTTTCACAGCTGCAAAAGAAGACATATTTTCTGCTCAAAAACACACTTAAAGCTTTTGTTAAATTTAAGTTAGTTTATACTATATCAAATATTTTTGAAGGTGTTTATAAATGCATAACCGAATTGAAAGCGATACTTTGGGCCAGGTGGAAGTTCCTGTTAATAGGTTATGGGGAGCTCAAACCCAAAGATCTATACTAAATTTTAAAATCGGCTCTGAATGCGTACCCGCCCCATTAATTAGGGCATTTGGCTTATTAAAAAAATCTGCTGCAATTGTAAACAAAGAATTGGGAAACCTGCCCCCAACTATTGCAGATGCTATTATCGAAGCAGCTGGGGAAGTAGCAGATTTAAAATATTTGGATGAATTTCCACTTGTTGTCTGGCAAACAGGCTCGGGCACTCAAACCAACATGAACGCCAACGAAGTCATTTCTAACCTTGCAAATTATAAACTAACAGGAAAAGTCGGCACAAAAACACCAGTTCATCCAAATGATCATGTTAACTTAGGCCAATCTTCTAATGACAGCTTTCCAACCGCAATGCATATTGCAGCAGCAGAACAAATAAAATACTATTTAATACCTGCATTAACTCATTTAAAGGACTCTTTAAAAGAAAAAACTGTATTATTCAAAGATATTATCAAAGTAGGAAGAACACATTTTCAAGACGCCACCCCAATAACTTTAGGGCAGGAATTTTCAGCATTTTTAGTCCAAGTCGAAAAAAGCATTACACGCATTCAACGAACATTACCTAATTTGTATGAAATTGCACAAGGTGGTACTGCCCTAGGTACAGGGATTAACACACGAAAAACCTTTGCTGAAAAATTTGCCGCAACCTTATCTGAATTAACAGGCCTTCCATTTATATCCGCACCTAATAAGTTTGAACTTATTGCAGCCCATGACGCATTTGTGGAATTATCTGGTGCTTTAAATGTAACAGCAGTATCCTTAATGAAGATCGCAAATGATATTCGCTTGCTTGGCTCTGGCCCCCGCTGTGGGATTGGGGAATTAATCCTTCCCGCCAATGAACCCGGCTCTTCAATTATGCCAGGAAAAATTAACCCCACCCAATGTGAAGCATTAGCAATGGTTGCAGCGCAGGTCATGGGCAACCATACAACAGTAACCATAGCAGGCTCAAATGGACACCTTCAATTAAACGTTTTTAAACCTGTAATCATATACAACATCTTACAATCCATAAATTTAATAACCGACAGCGTGTGCAGCTTTACAAAAAATTGTATTAAAGGATTAGAACCCAACTATCCTCGCATACAAGAACATCTAGATAACTCCCTTATGCTGGTTACTGCTCTAAATCCCCACATTGGTTACGACAAAGCTGCAGAAATTGCCAAAAATGCTCATATAAAAGGTATTACTTTAAAAGAATCAGCAATGGAGCTTGCTTACGTTAGTGAAGAAGATTTTGACCAGTGGGTGAAACCAGAAAATATGTTGTCTCCAAAATGAAAAAAAGATCCTTAACAATTGATGGGCACAGAACCAGCATCAGCTTAGAAGATGAATTTTGGGAATCACTTAAAGAAATCGCTAACAAAAGCAATCAATCTCTTGTTGAGGTTGTCAAGGAAATCGACGAATCCAGGATTTCGGGCTTATCCAGTGCCATTCGTATTTTTGTCCTTAAATATTATAAATCTTAATTCATTTTTAACTTCTTTATATTCTTTTAGCTTAATTCAAGCAAAATTTATATTCTATTAACTTTTTTGTTTTAACATTACCAATGTAATTTAAATAAAGGAATAAGACTATGGTAAAAGCCGCAAACGGAAAAAAGAGAGTCAGCTTAGCGCTTCAAGGTGGTGGTGCTCATGGTGCATTTACTTGGGGTGTGATTGATCGTCTACTTGAAGAAAATGTAGAAATAGATGGCATCGTTGGAACAAGCGCAGGTGCGATGAACGCTGTATCTGTATTGCAAGGTCTAATTGAAGGTGGAAACGAAGGTGCTCGCAAAACTATGCGTAAGTTTTGGGAGGGAGTTGGAGAAAAAGGTAAAGATGGTCCTTTAAAGCCAACCGGGATTGATAAGCAACGCGGCAATTATACTATGTACAATTCTTTGGGCTACATCATGTTTGATGCTATGATTAAAAACATGTCCCCTTATCAATTTAACCCTAATGATACAGATCCATTAAAAGACGTTATTGAAGCAACTTTTGATTTTGAGGTATTGTCTCGCGAAACAAAGCACAAGGTTTTCTTGTGTGCAACACATATTCGTGACGGAAAAGTAAAAATCTTCCAAAATAAAGACTTGTGTCCAGAAGCAATGCTAGCCTCAGGATGTTTGCCACTAATTCATAAAGCAGTAGCTGTTGGTGGCGAATATTATTGGGATGGTGGATTCACAGCAAACCCAGCTATTTATCCATTAATCTACAAGTGTGATGCGCCAAGTATCATTATCATTCAATTAAACCCAACGCTTCGTGAAGATGTTCCAAAAGACGTTCGTGGAATTTCAGATCGCTTGAATGAAATCTCAAACAACGTAACAATGATGCGTGAATTAAGAGCAATTAACTTGATTACAAACTGGATTGATGAAGGTCATCTAAAGCCATCTGCTAACGCAAAACGTCTGGATGTTCACATTGTTCAAAACGATCAGGTTTTCCAACCACTTGGATTCTCCAGTAAGTTAAACTCTACGCCTGAATTCTTACATTACTTGTTTGACGAAGGTCGAAAATGCGCAGATAAGTGGTTATATGCTAACTGGGATAACATTGGCGTAAAATCAACAGCTGACCATTACTTAGACAACGACGTATAAACACTTTAAACTTCAATAAAAAAAGGCCGGTTCTCCCGGCCTTTTTTACGTCTCTAATAAAAACACTTGAATATTTGTATGTTTTTTGTTGTCATCCCCATAAATAAAACAATCACGCTGCGTGAATATATTTGAAAAACAGTTCAAAACATATTTTATCTCGCACTTAAAAGGAAAGATGAATGATTCAAATTACAACCCTATCCAATGGTTTTCGCATTGCCACCGATTATATACCTCATGTAGAAACGGCCTCTATTGGCATATGGGTTAAATGTGGCGCTCGCAATGAAACAACCCAAACAAATGGTATTGCCCATTTTTTAGAACATATGGCATTCAAAGGCACTACCACACGCAATGCAAAAGAAATTGCAGAAACCATTGAACAAGTGGGCGGATATTTAAATGCTTATACTTCTCGCGAAGCTACTGCCTACTATGCGCACGTTATGAAACAAGACGTGGGTTTAGCATTTGATATCCTGCAAGACATCCTTAACAACTCCACCTTTGACCCAGAAGAATTAGAAAAAGAACGCGAAGTAATATTACAAGAAATCGGCCAATCCTATGATACACCCGATGACATCATATTTGATTACTTTCAAGAAACTGCATACCCAAATCAATCCATGGGCCGTCCTATATTAGGGCCTGCTTCAAATGTACGCACATTTCAACGTGAAATGATTGCAAAATTCATGGATGAACATTACTGCCCAACTAAAATGGTCCTTGCAGCCGCAGGAAACGTTGACCATGAAACTTTATGCAAATTAGCCGAACAATATTTTGGCTCCCGAAAACAACTTAGCCTTACTGAAAATTTCCCCGCAGAATATAAAGGTGGAAACTTTTATGAAAATCGGACCCTAGAACAAGCCCATATTGTCTTGGGCTTACAGGGCGTAAGTTCTCACAGCCCCGATTATTATGCCATGAGCGTTTATGCATCCATCTTGGGCGATGGTATGTCTTCACGCCTCTTCCAAGAAATTCGCGAAAAACGTGGCTTAGTATATTCTATATACAGTTTTCATTCATCTTATTCAGACACAGGTACATTCGGTATTTATGCAGGATGCGACCCTCAAAAAGTACCCGAACTAATTCCAGCAGCATTAACTGAATTAAAAAAATTCACAGCCACCCTAACAGAATCGGAAATTCAAAAATCCAAAAATCAATTAAAAGCTAGACTCACGATGGCCATGGAAAGCACATCAGGGCGATGCCAACGTTTAGCAAATCAATTATTAATTTTTGGTCGCACGATTGATCAAACAGAAATTACTGCAAAAATTGAAGCAGTAACACAAATTGACCTGGCACAGGTTTCTACTAAAACCTTAACCACCGCTCCAATCTTGACCACGTTAGGAAAAGATTTAAACTTACCTTCTGAAGCTGATATTAAAAGCATGTTAAATTAAGTTAGGAGAGAGCCCCCAATGACATATTGTGTAACCGGCGCATGTGTAAATTGCAAATATACGGACTGTGTCGTTGTTTGTCCGGTTGATTGCTTTTATGAAGGCGAAAACATGTTAGTAATCAAGCCTGAAGAATGCATTGATTGCGGCGTATGTGTGGCTGAATGCCCAGCAAACGCAATCATTCCAGACACCGATCCGGGGGCTGAAAAATGGGTGGAAATTAATGCAAAATATGCAAACCAGTGGCCAAACATTCGTAAATTAAAACCAGCCCCTGACGACGCAGATGATTGGTTAAATGTGCCAAATAAATTTGAAGAACATTTTAACCCCAACCCACCTAAAGCAACCGAATGACCCCCATAAAACCACATGGCGAATTCTGTATTTTGTATATATGGGCAACCCCAGGTGCTGCTAAAAACCGCCTGGGTGAAATCATTCTGGATACAGCAGAACAACCACATCTTAAAGTATACGTTACTGCCATCGCCGAAAAAGGGGCTGCCAACAAAGCCATCATCGCCTTAATTTCCAAAAAATTAGATATTCCAAAATCCCTTATTCAGATTATTTCAGGCGAAACCGATCGACGCAAACGATTATTAATTCAAATACACACAGACCAAGTAATCACTTTGCTAAGGCAAGCAACCGGCAGTCTATTTTAATACATAGCTAAAAATTAAGGAAAGGTATCTACGCGGCCTCGCAGCTATACAGCTTAACGGCCAAGAAAGCCGTTCCAGCAAGCGAGTAGCTTGCTGGCGAGGCCGCAAAAAAAGTTTAAATATTTTCTTCGTAATTTGCTGCAGCAAAGTCCCAATTAACTAAGCTGTCTAAGAACGTATCAATGTAATCTACTCGACGATTTTGATAATCCAAATAATATGCATGTTCCCACACATCACATGTCATCAAAGCAACTGCCCCATGAACCATTGGCAAATCCGCATTGGGTGTTTTCATGATACTTAACGCACCATCTTTTAAAACCAGCCAGGCCCATCCGCTTCCAAATTGTGTGGTTCCAGCTTCTTTAAATGCAGATTTAAACGCATCAAATCCACCCCACGTCTCATTGATTTTCTTTAATAAAGCACCTGAAGGTTTTCCTCCGCCATTTGGTTTCATACTGCTCCAATAAAATGTATGATTCCAAACTTGTGCAGCATTGTTAAATATGCCAACTTTACCTTCTTTTCCATGGGAATCTGTAATGATTTTTTCTAATGTCGCCGTTGCATAATCCGTATCAGCAATTAATTTATTCAGGTTATTTAAATACCCTGTATGGTGCTTGTCATAATGAAAATTCAATGTTTCTTCGCTAATAAATGGCGCTAAAGCATTTTTTTCATACGGCAATGGTGCAAGTTGTAACATTTTAATCTCCTAACTATACGTCATGTAACGCTTTGGATAAATCCTCGGTCACTTTTTTAGCATCCCCAAATAACATCATTGTATTTGGACGGAAAAACAATTCATTTTCTACGCCTGCATATCCAGCAGCCATTGATCGTTTAATAAACAAAACTGTTTTTGCTTTTTCAACTTCTAAAATTGGCATCCCAAATATTGGGCTTGTAGGGTCTGTTTTTGCAGCTGGGTTTGTTACGTCATTTGCCCCAATCACAAACGCAACATCACAATTTGAAAAATCGCTATTAATATCTTCTAATTCAAACACATCTTCGTACGGTACATTTGCTTCTGCCAATAAAACATTCATATGGCCCGGCATACGGCCCGCCACGGGATGAATTGCATACTTTACATTAATACCCGCTTTTTTCAATTGGTCGGTCATTTCCTTTAATGCATGTTGCGCTTGGGCAACCGCCATACCATACCCAGGAACAATAATAACGTTTTGTGCTTGCGAAACAATGAAAGCAGCATCTTCTGCACTACCTGATTTCACAGGACGATCCTCAATAGCTTTCATGCCTTCAGGTCCAGCACTATCATCATTTCCAAATCCACCTAAAATCACGCTAAAGAATGATCGGTTCATTCCTTTACACATAATGTAACTTAAAATCGCACCTGAAGAACCCACTAATGCCCCAGTAATGATCAGCAAGTTGTTGTGTAAAGTAAACCCAATTCCTGCTGCTGCCCATCCTGAATAAGAATTCAACATGGATACTACAACTGGCATGTCAGCCCCACCAATGGGCAAAATTAACATAAGCCCCAACACAAACGATAACGCAACAATCACCCAAAATATTAGATGCGATTCCGATAATACAAAAATGGTCCCCATCAAGAAAATGGCACCGCCCAATGCTGCATTCACAAAATGTTGTCCCGCAAATGTAAGTGGCTTTCCTTTAATTAATCCCTGTAATTTACCAAATGCAACTATGGATCCTGTAAATGTGATTGCTCCAATAATGGTCCCCAACGTCATTTCAAACAAACTTGACCGGTATATACTTCCTGCCGCACCTATACTGTACGCCTCTGGCGCTTGATACGCCGCATACGCCACAAATACCGCCGATAAACCAACCAAACTGTGAAACGCAGCCACCAACTGGGGTAAAGCTGTCATTTTAATAGTACGTGCAATAAATGTTCCGATCACACCACCAATAATAATACCACCTGCAATAAAACTATATGAACTTAAACCATTACCCATTAAGGCAGTACCCACAGCCAAAGCCATACCTACCATGCCGTACAAGTTACCCATCTTAGATGTCTTTGCAGATGACAATCCATGCAACGACATAATAAAACAGATCGAAGCAACTAAGTATAAAAAGGCTTCTAAATTAACACTCATTTATTGGCCTCCCTTTTTCTTGGCATTAAACATTTCTAACATGCGGCTGGTTACAACAAAGCCCCCAAAAATATTAATAGACGCCAATATAATTGCAATAAAGCCTGCGATTTGGGCCACGCCATTTAATTCTTGTCCCGCAGCAATCAATGCCCCAATCACAATTACACTGGAAATAGCATTCGTTACAGACATCAGCGGCGAATGCAGCGCCGGAGTAACCTTCCACACCACATAATATCCAACAAAAATAGCCAACGCAAAAGCAGTAAGCCCTGTAATAAAAGGACTTATACCTTCTACTGCCTCACCACTCACTGGCATATTATCTGCAACCATATTTCCTATTTCTGCTGCCTTTGCCGCAGCATCACGCAAGGTTTCGCTCAAATCGTTTAATCGATCTTTTACAATATCGCTCATCATAAATCCTATTCGTCTTTAAACAGCGGACTGGTTATTTTTCCATCGTGCGTTAAAACGCTATTATGGATAATTTCATCCTCAAAATTCAGGCTGATCGCTTTATCTTTTACAATCAAGCTAACAAAATTAAATACATTTTTTGCAAATAACCCCGATGCATCCTTTGCGATGCGGGCAGGTAAATTCAGATGACCAATAATTTTTACGCCACTGACCTCCGCCACCTCTCCCGGAACACTTCCTTCACAATTTCCACCATTCTCAACGGCCATATCCACAATCACCGACCCAGGCTTCATGCGTTTTAACATGTCAGCGGTAATCAACTTTGGCGCAGGCTTTCCAGGAATTAATGCTGTGGTAATGACAATATCGCTTTTTTCTAATGTTTCTGCAATTTTGGCTGACTGGCGCTTCTGATAATCTGTACTCATTTCTTTGGCATATCCAGAAGATGTGTCTCCTTTTTCTTCAGAATCCACCTCAATAAACTTTGCCCCTAAACTTTCTACCTGTTCTTTGGCCGCAGCACGAACGTCAAAGGCAGACACAACTGCACCCATTCTTCTTGCTGATGCAATCGCTTGCAACCCAGCAACCCCCGCGCCCAATACCAATACCTTGGCCGGAGCAACCGTACCAGCTGCCGTCATCATCATTGCAAACCCACGATCATATACACTGGCAGCCTCAATAACAGCTCGATACCCAGCCAAGTTACTTTGGGACGACAAAATATCCATGCTTTGTGCCCGAGTAATCCGTGGAATCAATTCTAAAGCAACCGCCGTAATACCATGATCTCGGTAAACTTTAACTTGTTCAGGCGAATTTAAAACGTTCATGTGCGCACACACAATGGCGCCTTTTTTCATATGTTGGATTTCGTTATCCTTGCCCTCTTTGGGTAAAAATGGACGCTGCACTTTTAATATTAAGTCAGCACTTTCAAACGTAGCAGCCGCATCTTTAGTAATTTTGGCTCCAGCTACTTCATATTCTTTATCGGAAATATTTACGCTTTCCCCGGCCCCTCTTTCCACAAAAACCTCAGCCCCCATAGAAACAAACTTTTTTACAGTCTCTGGTGTGGCTGCCACGCGGTTTTCAAACGGCCGACGCTCTTTTGCAATCGCAATCTTCATCGTTTTTCAGCACCTATTATAAATTATGCGTAATCTTATCATAGGGTTTTTATTTGGCCAAGTTCTAATCTTTACAGCCCTCAGCCAGAAATTTAAACAGCTGACGCAAGGTTAAAACTACCTTTAAAAACCAGGTTAATTTACAAATACCACCTAAAAATACTACTTATTTTTATTTTTCCTATTGAACCCAACATATATAACCCCTATATATGTCTTATACCCCCCCCCTGGAGAAAAAACATGACAAACTTATTAAACACCGCAATTAAACATGCTTTGTTGGGTGCAATATTATTGTTACCTTTAAGTAATGGGCGTGCCATAGATATATCGGACTTGGATGATTATAATATCTCCTCAACACCGGCAAGCCAATTACATATACCCACCTCCGACACACCAACAGAAAAATTACCACGTCCTATTTTACCCCAAAGTTCACATAACGTAATACCTGGTTTTGCACTTAATGCCCAAAAGAAACCTGGAGGTGTTTTACCAATTGCCATTGATCCAGAAACAAAAAAAGTAGTCGTACTTCTGGGCTATGAAACAGAAAACGTTACTGGATTTACAGATTTCGGGGGATCCTCTGATGCTACAGATGTGTCCCGTCAACATACCGCAATGCGTGAATTTATGGAAGAAACCGCCCTGGCTTTCTGGGAAGATGTTGCAGGCACTCCTCTTGACAGGCAAGCAACAACATCAAAGCAATTGGAAGACTTAGCCAAAAAACCTGACCCAAAAGTTTATTCCAAGGCTATACCATGGCTGTATTCAAAATCTAACTCATACCTAAGCTGTCTATTACCCGTACACTATCAAACCGTTGATCAACTTAACAGTAAAATGGCCACCGTACGAAAAAAAGTAAGTTCGGCCCCATTTCACGAAAAACATAGTTTTGTATGGGTACCTTTAGAAGACATGATCCAACAAATTGAAAGCAATACTCTATATTATCCTATCCCAGGTCATTCTGGAAAAAGAATAGCTTGGCGCTTTATCGGAAAAGGAGTCCCGGGCAGAGAAAACTTGGCTGATTTTAAAGGTGGAAAGCTTCACTATCTATACGAAAGATGCATAAAATATCTTAAAGAAATTATCCGCTTAAATTAATTTATATCTGATATTAAGAGCGCACGCCCTAAAAGCAGGCGCTCTTATTCAACTTCAACCTCTAAATGCCCACACCAGCCCGCATGATTAACCCCACATTAATTTTTATAACTTTATATTTTATACTAGACAAAATAATAAAAGTTTTTCAGAATATGACGTTAAGAAAATGATAAAAAACAAACAACACTCATTAAAATATTGGCAGTGGCGGATTCTAATCTCCATGATTTTAGGATACGCATTATTTTACCTGACTCGTCAAAACTTATCTATCGCCATGCCAATCCTTGAAGAAACAGAAAATTTTTCTAAACAGCATATCGGCTGGATTTTCACGACGTTTTCAATTGTATATGGTGTTGGAAAACTTGGAAATGGCTTTATCACAGATCGTGGAAATGCCCGTATTATTTTTACAATTGGTTTAATTGGCAGTGCAGTTGTCAGTATTCTATTTGCCAGCTGGCCATCTGTAATGGGGTTCATTATCCTTGCTGGTTTCAGCGCCTGGTTCCAATCAATGGGGTGGCCGCCCGTTGCAAAACTAATTACCCGATGGTATCCCCCCACAGAACTTGGCTCAAAGTGGGGCATGACGAATATTTCACACCAGGTCGGCTCCGTTATTGTATTAGCTGGCGGCCCTTATCTAATCTTATGTTATGGATGGCAATCTATCTTTATCATACCTGGACTAATTGTTTTATTGGGCGGGTTATTTATTTATAAAGCCATTAAAAATCGTCCGGAAGATGCAGGATTCCCTCCCATCATTCAAGAAAAAGGATTCGAAGATTCAAAAGTAGCCTCCATCAAAGAAATTTTAATGGAACATATTCTTCCCAATAAATACGTATGGTATGTGTGCTTTTCTACTTTCTTTTTATACATTGTGCGCATGGGGTTTTTCTTCTGGGCCCCCATGTTCTTAAAAGAAGTAAAAGGCGTTACTTTAATTCAAGCCGGTTGGGTAACTGCAGGGTTCGAAATTGCAGGGGCAATTGGTGGTGTGGCAGCTGGATATATTTCTGACCGATGGTTTGCAAACCGTCGAGGATTAACCGGCGCTTTTTATATGGGCGCGCTACTTCTATTTTTACTATACTTTTGGTACACCTCAGGCCAAAACTTGTATGCCCTTACATTCACAACTTTCTGTGTTGGTTTTTTTGTGTATGGGTCTCAAGTAATTACGGGCGTCTTGGCTGCCGAAGTCGTTTCAAAAAAAGCCGTCAGCAGTGCCGTTGGTTTAACTGGAACATTTGGATACTTAGCCAGCTCAATTTTTTCCGGCGTAGTAATCGGATATATTTCCCACAACTATGGATGGGATATATGTTTCCTGTTTTTTATTGTCTCTGCGTTCTTGGGCGCCCTATTCTTTTTCTTGACGTGGAATACAAAAGGAACTAAATCATTATAATATGATGAACACCCTTCAGCTTTGCCAACACCTTATCCAATTTCCATCGGTAACCCCTCAAGACAAAGGAATCATGGACTTTTTGGTTTCGATCTTAGAACCCATGGGTTTTAAATGTCATCTGCTTCCTTTCACCGATGATAACAATCAAGTAATCCAAAATTTATACGCCAGAAAAGGGACCGCTTCCCCCAACCTATGTTTTGCAGGACATGTAGATGTGGTCCCTACGGGCCCTGAAACTTCTTGGACGCACCCGCCCTTTCAAGGAAACATTCACAGTCAGTATTTATGGGGGCGCGGCACCGTAGATATGAAAGGCTCCATAGCAGCCTTTATATCAGCCACCGCAAGTACCACAATCACAAATGGCTCTATCAGCTTAATGATTACAGGGGACGAAGAAGGCCCCGGAACACACGGTACAAAAAAAATAATTGAATGGCTGGAAAAAAATAATGAAACCATTGATTTTTGCATTGTAGGCGAACCCACAAGCGAAGCAAAATTAGGTGATATTATTAAAATTGGTCGGCGCGGCTCTTTAAATGCCGCCCTCACCGTAAACGGCACGCAAGGCCACGTGGCTTATCCACACAAAGCAGATAATCCTATCCCTAAAATGTTAAAGCTGTTAACTGCTTTAGATACCACCATTTTGGATAAAGGCTACCCAAACTTCCAACCTTCAAATCTTGAAATCACGTCAATCGATGTAGGAAACCAGGCAAGCAACGTCATCCCACAAACAGTCACGGCTCGTTTTAATTGTCGCTTTAACCCTACATATACCACACAATCGCTAGAAGACCATTTGCGCACCACATTAGATACAATTAATATTGATTGCACACTTACAATCATTGGCAGCTCTGAACCATTCCTCACAAAAACCCACGCGGCTACGAACCATTTAACCCAAGCTATCCGTGAAATTACCGGCATCATCCCCGAACTTTCAACAAGCGGGGGCACGTCAGATGCAAGATACATCCATAAAATCGCCCCCGTTGTGGAATGTGGGCTAAAAAATGACTTAGCTCATAAAGTGGATGAACGTGTTTCTATTCACGATCTCACCGCGTTAACAAAAATCTATCAACGCTTTATCCAATTATATTTTAACGCAACGTCTTAAAACATACGCTCTATATCTTTTTTGCAATGCTTAGGATGCACCCACAATTGACTTGCGTAAATTCTTCCAAACATAAATCCATTACACCCTCAACAATTTTGTCCTATCAAAGCACAAAACAAACTAACGTCACTCCATCCGATAAACATAATGAAGTTATATAAGCTTTCTTAATGCATCAAAATCTGCAGATATAATTGCTTGTAAATTCTCAGTGATTTTTTCTACTGACCAGTTCCACCATGCAAGTTCTAACAAAAAATCAATCGTTTCTGGGTCAAACCGTTTGCGAATCAATTGTGCAGGGTTCCCGCCAACAACAGTGTAAGGTTCTACATCTTTTGTAACCAAAGCATTGGTTCCAATGATGGCACCATCTCCAATTTTAATGCCTTGCATGATGGTAACCGAATTACCAATCCACACATCATTTCCAATAATTGTATCGCCTTTGCTCACAACATCCATGGGTGCAGAACCCCACGTCTCTCCAAAAACTTTAAATGGATACGTAGAAATTCCATTCATTGCATGATTAGACCCATTCATAATAAATCTAACCCCGGTTGCAATCTGACAAAACTTCCCAATAATTAATTTGTCACCCATAAAATCAAAATGATACAAAACATTTTTCTTAAAATTATGCACATCCTCTGGGTCATCATAATACGTATAATCGCCCACAATAATATTGGGGTCCTCAATAATATTTTTTAAAAAACACACGCGATCAGTGCTTGCTATAGGAAAAGTATTAGACGGATCTGGAAACATATTTTTTCCTTAATTAAAATTTTACTTAAATATATCCACTTACGTGCAACGGCTCAATTAGAAAAACCAATTAAACTGTATTGATTCAAATGTTAATAACGAATACACTGAAGTTATACAAATAATCAGAGAGGCCCTACCTATGATGCCACTTATGCCAAAATCTACTGCTGTTTGGTTAATCGATAACACAGCACTTACATTTGAACAAATTGCCGAATTTTGTGGCCTTCATATCCTTGAAATACAAGCGATTGCAGATGATTCCGTGGGAAAAATAGCTCCCTTCGATCCAACTTCTCACAGTCAATTAACAAAAGAAGAAATTGAACGATGCGAAAAAAATCCTTCTGCTAAACTTATGCTTACAGTCAGTACAGTGGAACAATTCCGTCAAAAAGGCCCAAAATATCTATCCAGAGCAAAACGACAAGACCGTCCTAATGGTATTTTATGGTTAGTAAAAGAATTCCCTAATATCTCTGATATTCAAGTATGCAAATTATTAGGAACAACCAAAAGCACGGTTGAATCCATTCGAAATAAAACTTATAAAAGCTACAGTGCATTAAAAGCACAAAGCCCTGTAAAATTGGGACTGTGTAATCAGGTTGAACTAGATGCAGCACTATCATCTGTGTCGCAATCAGACGATAAATAGGTAAAAAATGGCTAACAAATATGATGACCAAAACGTTTTTGCTAAAATTTTAAGGGGCGAAATCCCTTCAAAAAAAATTGCAGAAGACGATCACACCTTGGTATTTCATGATGCATTTCCAAAAGCAAAATATCATATTTTAATTATTCCCAAAAAAGCTTACATATCATTTCAAGACTTTTCTGAATCTGCTTCTTCAGAAGAAATCGTTTCCCTAAATCGCATGATTGGTCAGGTTGCCAGCATGTTTAATTTAGACAAAACGGGCTATCGCTTGCTTACCAACCACGGAAAAGACTCCAACCAAGAAGTTCCCCATTTCCATGTACATTTATGTGGGGGCGAACCTCTGGGTCCATTGTTAAGTTTAAAAAAATGATCTTAATTTTTGATGCATCTATCGAAGGCTTTACTGTTGGACTTTTTCAACCTGATGGCAAACTGCTTCATCAAATCACAAATGAAGATGCATATTCTCATACACAATGGCTGGTGCCAACTATTCAACAATTACTGAAACATTGCGACATTAACTTTAAACAGCTCAACAAAATTATAACAACAAAAGGCCCCGGATCTTTTACCGGCATCCGCGTAGGGCTTGCAACAGCAGCAGGCTTTCAAGCCGCCCTTAATATTCCTGTCATTGCCGTAAATACCCTTACAGCGTTAAGCTATGCTTGGCTTGAAACAGCGCAAAAAACATCACCCATATTCCACACTGTATTAGATACCAAATGCAAAGAAGTCTATCACCAAACGTACAACTTTACAGGTGAACACATCACTGCCCAAACTGAACCGGTTTCAATTCCGTTAGATCAACTAAAAGAAATCGCAACCGATGAATTAATCATTACACATCCTACATCTGCTGTTTTGTTAAAAGATATGCCAATTACAACCACACCTTTAACTTTAACTGGAATCTTAAAAGCGTCGCACAATATACAACCATCAGATCTACAACCTTTATATGTCCGTCCCGCCAATGTCGCTCAACCTAAAAAACTTGCTTGATTTTCGCCGTCTTCGCTCAGAAGATTCACCCGCATGTTTAAATATCTTAAAAGCAGCATTTACAACCCCCTGGGAAGAATTAGATTTTATTTTTCAAACCCCATCTCACGCACTATACGGCGTCTTTATCCAAAACAACTTAACGGGATTTATCGCCGTTTCTATCATGATTGATGAAAGCGAAATCTTAAATCTTGCCGTTCATCCAGACCACCAACAAAAAGGCATTGGAAAAGCTTTATTAACCCATACAATTCAGGTGTTAAAAAACCAACAAATCAAAAAAATATTTTTAGAAGTCGATATTACCAATATTCCTGCCCAACGCCTATATCAACACACAGGCTTTCAAATTATGGGCTATCGTAAAGCTTACTACCCTCAACCTGACGGTACATTTCACGATGCGGCCGTAATGCAATTGAAACTTTAAACAAACGCCGAACTTATCACTAATGGGGACGATTAAAAACAGACAAAATCAAACCTGCCCTTATTTCAGATGCCACCTAACATATATCATGTGTACAAAACACCAATTAAAACCCAGGTGCCGCTGTCAACGCTCGTAAATATTCAAGCACCAACTTAACGTACGCATCTTCCTCCGTTCCATCCAAACATATAGAACAACGATCATCATCTTTAATTATCAAAGCAGAACACTTTTTTATCACATTACCCAAACCATCGTGTATTTCAAAAAAGAATGCTCTATATTTTCCATCTAAATAATAATCACGATTGGTTTCAACTAACTTTATTTCCTCCGCAGAACCTGTTTCTTTTTCACATAAAACTTCTGTCGCCCCCACCAAAAAAGCAGAACCTGTTTCTTTTGTGGACAAAACTTCTTCCGCATCTGCCCCAAAAACTGTACGCAAAAATAATCCAACACATATTACTGTGTTACAAACAATACGTATCAACAAAGTTTTCTCCTTATTAATAATTAACAGATGCGGCCAACATAAACTCCACATCATGATCAGAATTTAACCCATCAGGTATATTGCGTTCCCCCACATATGTGTTTGCATTATGATGTATTAATTTAGCCTGCAGCGTAAACGGGTTAACAGGGTCTGTCCATTCAACCCCCATATTACCTGAAAGCGCACCATGGGAATTTACAACCAATCCCACATCAAATTCAAATTTGCCATATATGCTTGTTGGTAACACATACCTCACACTTGGGGTAAACTCTACAGAATTTATGCGGGGGTAATATACCGTTTCCACACCTAAATCCAACCACCAATTTGGATTTATTTCATATCCTGTCACAACCTCTAACGACAGCCCATTGCGTGTAAAATAAAAGTTTACATCCGGCAGACGAAACCCCTTCCACACAAAGGTTCTAACTTCAGGATTCCCGGTTTCAATAAAATCATAAATTCCTTTTAAAAATGAATATGTAGTACCACTTAACAATAACGAAGCCCATCCACCATACTGAATTTGGTGCCGATTAAACTTTGGATAATACCCTCTATAATATTTAGTAATATGGCCAATATCCGAAGTACCTTCATCAACCACCTTAGAAATAGTCTTTGCTGTGTAACCTATCGGGGCTATTTTTCCTCGAAGATACGCCCCAAAATAAGCAATATGCCCCTTAAACCGATAAACCCAATTGGCTATTTCACTGGACAAACGACTTTCATTATTTAACCCCCCAGCATAGATAGGTAAAATATGCACCGCCTTCTTAACATTGTCCTCCCCATGAGTTTCCGCGCCATCGTTAAGGGCCCCATGGCGTAATGAATAAAAATAATACATCCATACATTTTCAGTTGTATAGGTTTGCCCATTCACAGTTACAGTATAATGTTTTAATCCTCCAACCGAAAAAGCTTTAAACCCTCGCCCATGTCCAAACTCATGATACGCAGGAAGATATGGCCACCACTTTTCTTCAAAAAACCAATTACTTGTGCTCTCATTAAATTCTTTACCCAAATACGGCATATGCAAAATAAAATCAGCCCCTACCAATACAGATCGCGAAATGGGCCCATCCGTGACTTTTGTCACCCAATCAAACACCCAACTATATGCCTGAATAGTAGTTAAAGGCATATGTTTCATACCTTCATTAGAATTATATTTGGGATCATACCCCAGCGAAAGGGTTATACGACGTGTAATATTATGGGGATTTTCTGCGCAAGACATCGGCAGGTTGGTCAAAACCAATACAACCCAAAACAGCCTCTTCCAATGCTTCATTTTTATTCCTTTTATTTATAGCAGAATAGGAAATTTTATCTACAGTTTCAATACTATTCGCACAGCCAAACTTAACAGACACAAAGCCATCAGAATCTTTCACGGTATAAATACATTGGGCACACACTTGTTTCATCATGCATTGCAACCGCGTATATACAAATGTATAACATGGCAGCTTTCCTTGATATGCTGCCTTAAAGCTTTCAATAAATTCAACAGACCCTAAAACAAAAATGCTATCAAACCCTATAAAATCTTCAGGCTTTATTGCATTTATCTCAGCCACTATTTGATGGTGTAAATTAGGTATATGCTTCCTAATGGGTGCCGTCACATCAACATTATTACTAGGGTCAGCAATAAATAAAATTCGGTGATGTAAAGGTATGTTTAATTTAGACCCCGCAGGCCCCATTAAATAAACCCTTTGATTTAATTTAATGCCTGACAATAAACGGGTTGTTGCTCCCACCGTTTTAATCTTAAAATCAATCTTTCCCGCATCTTTGTCAACACAAACAGGCGACAAAGGCACAGATTCAGTAAATCCTTCTCCATAAGGTTGCAGCTTAAAAAACTGCCCTGGTTTATACGCTGCTGCAGCTGCCGGCGAATATACCTGCAAATCTATTATGTCGTCCTTAACGTCCATCTTATTCACGACGCTAATAAAATTGTCCCTAACAAAAACCGTTCCCTTGGGTGGGTTTTTCATCATGGCTGCATGTATCGCTGGCATCGCCACCTTGGCACTTGCCAATGCCTTTACAACACTTCCCGTATACTCAGGATGTAAATCCCCCAAATACGATACACATCTACCATCAAAAATATCTGAAACAAAAAATGGTTGGTTATCTAACGGCTTAAAAAAGCTTCCCTCTAATTTAAGCTCTTCAAACTCTTGTGCTAATACCGTATTCGGCTTTGTACCCGCCGCAACCAATAAAGTTTTCATTGGATACTTTTTGGCTTCACCCTTAATATTAAACTCTACCGCATCTAACCGATTATCCTTGTCAGGAATAATAGAAGTAGGCACTGCATACTCAACAAAATTTACGCCTTCAGCCAAAGCACCTTTTAATTCATTAGGGTTTAATTTATAAGATGGAGCTTGCTGAATCGCATTACGATAAAACAGAATCACACCACCCCACTCATTTAAATACGGCAAATAATTTGGCTGTCTTCCGTCTGCTTCAGCTGCTAAGTATTCTTCATATATAATTTGTCCATGCTCTAAAAATGTTGCGGATACCTGGGGGTCAATCTGGCTAATTTCCAAAGCTTTCTCAGCACCATATGTATTAACAATCTGTTGGTGTCTTAAATAAAAATTCATCACCTGAACAGGATAATAAGCCAAAGCTTCCGTTGCAGTATCCACCGCAGTAAGCCCAGCCCCAACCACACCCAATGGCAATTGTATGCGCAACGTGGTTTTACTATCCATCTTTGCAGCATCCCCTAAATGTAATGCCATCAAAAAATCAGATGCTAAGCGCACACCAGGTATGGTCATATTGTCCAATGGCAACACCGTTGGCGACCCAGCCCCCAAACATAAAGCAATGTGATCAAACCCATATGTATTAAACGCACTGTCAAAATTAATACTGCTGCCAAATCGAACACCATCCAAACATTCATATAACTTCCGACGCTCTAACAACAGGCGAATAACAAATAAGAAATTCTTCTCCCACCTAACAGTAATTCCATATTCAGCAACCCCACCAAAACCTTTCGCGTAACGTTCTGATAAATTTTCATAATATTCAAAAATATTTTTAATGGGTTTAGATGGATCTTTTAATTCCAGTGGTAACGGTTCTATTTTTAAGCCATCTATTGCAGTTACGTTGTGCCCTTCCTGCATCATAAGGTGGGCTAATGCAAATCCAGAAGGCCCCTGGCCTACAATTAACGAATGATATCCAGATTCTTTTTTGGGATATGGTGATTGCAAATTTAATGGATTCCACCGCGTCAACAAGCTATAAATTTCAAACCCATAAGGTAAAGACAACACCTCTTTTAATAACCGTGTTTCAATAGAAGGTATATCTACGGGTTCCTGTTTTTGAAAAATACAACTGCGGGAACAATCATAACAAATTCGGTGCCCCGTTGCAGCAACCATAGGATTATCTAACGTTACCACAGCAAGGGCAGCAATCAACTGGCCATGTTCAAACAGAACATTCATTTCTGAAATTTTTTGATCTAAAGGACACCCTGCCAAAGGTTGACCATGTTCATCCATCTTGAATACCTGGTCATCTATTTTAAAACCTTTTCGACAACTATCCTTTTCCCGCTCGTGACATTTGATACAATAAAAAGCTTCGTCCACAGCAGCCGGGGTACCACACCCTTCATCTGTTAAATTAAATCCTATTCGGTTCTTAATGTTGGGACTTTTAATAAAATCACCATCGCGTTGTATTGTAACCCGCTTGTGTTGCATTGTAGGCGCAGGTTTTTTAAATAAAAAACCGTCCCGATGTCGCTGTCGCCCAGCCTCAGAATAAAACGCCCAAGCCGCATATTTCCTAAACAAATCAACGCTTTCTTGATCGTCACGACTTAATGCCGCCAGCCCCAGCCGGGCAAAAGCAACCTCATCCCTAAAATCTATTTCCTGCCCCAAACGCCTTGATAATCGGGCTAAAACCGCATCCCCATCAATATTTTTAACATCAGAAAACACATGTATTGCATCTCGCTGCACAAAATTACGCTTAAAATGACTCACCAACCTGTATTGGTGATGAGCATCGTAAAAGCCTTGAATTTGCTGCCTCAACTGAAAAAGATCAACAACAAAATTTTCAATAGCCATAGCCAAAGGGATCAAAAAATCTTTTGGCTCAGCTTTATTTACGTAAATTTCAGTATATAATTCTGGATCTAAACTAGTTAGAAAGCGCCTGTGAAGCTGAGAAAGTTTTGCAGGATCATATAAATCCTCCCATTGAAATCCTAGCGTAAGTTGCATCAAATCTCTCATAAATTGAATATTTAGGGATAGTTAGCAGTATATTAATAAAGGAAAAACGATCATTAATAAATACAACTCTTACGCAAGACAACTAATAAAAAAGAACTAAAACTCTATTCATCACCCTTAAGAATACGCTGTTTTTGGCGTGTCCAGTCGCGCTCTTTAATTGTAGCCCGCTTATCAACTTGCTTCTTACCTTGGGCCAAACCAAGTTCGATTTTAATTTTTCCTTTGGCATTAAAATACATTGATATCGGTACAACGGTAATACCCTTTTTTTGTATATTCATCATAAGCTTTGTTATTTCTCGCTTTTTAAGTAATAATTTGCGCGGCCGCGCTGGCTCATGATTAAATTTATTTGCATAAGGATAAGTTGCTATGTTGGATTGATACAGATATAAGGCCCCATCTGATTCTCCAACAAAGCCTTCAGAAAGATTAACTTGTCCTAACCTTGCAGATTTAACCTCTGACCCCACAAGCATAATACCTGCTTCAATAGTGGACTGGATAAAGTAATCAAATCTAGCTTTGCGGTTTTGACTTATAATCGTCTTAGTCGCGCTCATCTTTAATTATTCCTAATTCTAACTTTCTAAGCAGCCGATCTATCGTTTCTTTGTGCTTATCTGTAAACTGCCCAAGGGGGGGACGAACTTCATCAGTACATAGTCCACGCCGTGATAGTGCATATTTTATTGTTGCTGGTGCAGGCTCCAAATATAAAGCTTCATCTAAGTCAATAAGAGATTGACGCAATATTGCAAACTCATCAAGATTTATATTGAACCAAGATTTTACTAAGTTTACACAACGCACAGGATCTACGTTAGAAGTAACCGAGATAACCCCGTGCCCGCCCTCAGCTAAAAAACCTGCGGTAGAAGATGAGTTACCTGTTAACAGTGAAAAATTAGATCGTTTAATATGATTTAATAATTTTGCAGGTCGAGTAATATCTGGATCCGCTTCTTTTATACCAATTACAGTTGACCGACTCGCTAATTTTACAATAATATCTAGTGACATACTAATAGCACATCGGCCCGGATTGTTATATAACAGCAATGGAAACTTCAAAGCATCATCAATAAGAGTATAAAAATTATGAATTTGTTCCTGCGTTGGCTTCACATAATAAGGTGCGACTACCATCACCGCATCTACACCGCATTCCATAGCCTGTTGCGCCAATTCTATTACTTTATAAGGGTTAATATCGCTAGCTCCTGCAATTACAGGAACTCGTCCTTTGACCAACCCAACAACCGTCTGCAAAATTTGCTTTTGTTCATCAGCCGACAAGCTAGCAAACTCACCTGTACTTCCACAAGGAACCAACCCATTAATACCACTAGAAACCTGCCACTCTACAAGCCGCTCCAGTGCTTGAAAATCTACTTTCCCATCTTTAAATGGGGTTACCAACGCTGTCAATACACCGCTCAACATCTAGGGAAACCTTTATTTGAATTTTTCAACACTATACGCCCCTTTATGGGATGCTTCAAGTTTGTTTTTTTTCTAACTCTTACAATAGATATTAACTCTGCAAACATACCAGATCCTGCTCTAGACCTACGCTGCATACAAGCTCTAAAAAACATTGATACAAAAATTGATACAAAGCAAATACCCACTAAGTGTAAAGTGGCTCGAGCCATTGCAACATGGATAAATTTAAAAAATAACTATCTATCTTTTGAAGAAGGCACTGACTTTTTAATACAACACCCCGATTGGCCTATATGGAACAAACTAATTGTTAATTTAGAAGATAAAATTACTCTACACACCCCCAAGTCTAGCCTTTTAAGATGGTTTTCTAAAAATCCCCCACGTACTATTCATGGTTTAGAAAGTTTTCTGTTCAAATTAACAGCGAGAGAACGGCAAGCCATGAATGTTAGAAATTTAATTACTAACTTTTGGGTGAGCTTTAACTTTACCTTAGCCGAACAAAAAACTTTTTATACCAAGCATCGAATGCTTCTTACACCAAAATGTCACCAACAACGCTTAGAACGCTTATTGTGGGAAGAAAATGTTACTTTAGCTAACGCATTAATACCTTTAATTCTTAAAAGCAAACAACCTACTTACAAATACTGGATGGATGTTTTAAGAGGAAAAGCTGTACCCAGCATTTATACAACACATCCAGGTATAGCATGTGCGTTAAGTCAACATTTAAGAAAAAACGAAAATTATGTAAGGGCCTATAAAATTTTATTAGCAGCACAACCCAAGAGGACATTCAGATTACCAAGAAAATTTTTGCATGAATGTGCCATAGTAGTGCGGGAATTAGTTTTAATAAAAGAATACAATAAAGCCTTAAAGCTAGCAGAAACAGGAATAAGTATTAGCCCCCCACAAGAAGAATATTATAGAGAGTTCCATTGGTTATCTGGCTGGTTATCAACAGCATATTTAAACATACCCTCTAAAGGTTTATATTATTTTAAAAAAGCTTTTGAACTCACCCCTTCATCATTTGAAAAAGCACAATATGCTTTCTGGGCTGGCTATTCTGCAGATAGGGGGCGCAATATGATGGAAAAGACAAAATGGTATACTTTGGCAGCTCATTATCCTCAAACATATTACGGTCAACTGGCAAATGATGTCTTAAAACAACCTTTAATTCTTCCTGCATTAAAAAACAATTCCAGAAAAATGAATGCCTTTATAAATCGACCGTTAGTTATGGCGAGCTTAATAATGAATAATCTAGGTCATCACAAAATAAAGAGTATTTTTTTAGACCACCTCGCACACACCTTAAAAACTGTAGAGGAACATCAGTTGGGTTTAGCCATTACAAAGGCAACCTCTATACCTTACTTTGCTTTCCATTATTATGAAGAAGCCAATAAGCTGGTTAATCTTAATGTTAAAGACAATTGGTTAAAGGTTGAGTTTGAAAGTAAAAAACTACCTAATCCTCATTTGATCCAAGCCATTGTATATAATGAAAGTCGCTTTCATCCAAAAATTAAGGATAGCCTGGGTGCCATAGGTTTTATGCAAATAATGCCAACTACTTTAGCACACATTACTACTACTAATGGCCTAATTGCTTGCAGCCATAAGGATTTAGGAAATCAACCTTTGCGCAGCCTTCAAATAGGCGAAACCTACCTATCTGAACTAGCAGAAAAGTTTAATAACTCTCCTATCCTAATTACTGCCGCCTATAATGGGGGGCCCTCCCGCTTAAAAAAATGGTTAGAAAAAATACCGCTTCCTAGAAATGATTATGACTTCTTATGGCTGGAGGCTTTTCCCGTTTATGATACTCGCAAATACGTAAAAAGAGTGATAACCACGATGCGTTTGTATGATGAATTAGGATCTGATGTTCCAGTCAGAACTATTGCGCAATTTGTAAATGATTTTAACTCTTATTAAATAGCTTGCTCTAATGAATCTTAAACCTTTTTTTATACGTCATAGAGAATCAACCCGGAATAGGCAATGCTTGTGTATGGGGAATACCGACATTCCTCTTTAAATACAGAAGGTTTATGCCGGGCAAATGCTGCTTTAGATACGTTAAAAAGGAACAGATATAAATCTTATCATTACAAGTCTTTTAATTAGAGCACAACAAACGAACAAAATTATTGGTGATTTCTACAGCATACCCATAGAAATTAATGACCAGTTCAAAGAGGGTGGCTGGGGAGAATTACAAGAAAAACCAAAACGATCCCAAGAAAATTTTATTAAATGGAGAAAAGGGATCACTCCAAAAAGAGCAAAGACCTTTGCAAAAATGAAACAATGTATTTCTGTGGGCCTTAATACTGTGCTCTTAAAAGAAAATTCCATCCCCCCTGAATTATGTGCCACGGCGGCATGTATTGGGGGGTTGCTTTAAATTTTAAACCTACTATCTTATGACATCAACAACTGTAAAGTAATTTATTTTTCACCCTACAACCCTTCACAAAGTCCTTGATTTAGTTTCTCCTTAAATATTTAACCCTTATTAAGTTATTGGTCATATTTTTGACATATTCTCTTATTAGATAAAAAGAGATATTCCATGACCTTACAAACATCATTAGTGGGCACTATTTTAGTCGCGATGCCAACATTAAAAGAAGAACTAGCCAAGACTGTTATATTAATTTGCGGTCATGACGAAAATGGTGCAGTAGGTTTAATCATAAATAAAAAAATACCTTCTTTGTATTTAGATGATTTATTAGAACAATTAAACATTCCCACAAGTGAAAACTTTCCTGAAAAGATTCCCCTATATACAGGAGGAGAAACAGACATGGGCAGAGGTTTTGTACTACACTCTCCTGATTACAAACATGAACAAACTATTGCTATTAATAATGAAATATCTCTGACAGCAACTTTAGATATTTTAAATCGGATTGGAGAAAATCAAGGCCCTAAAAGCACTTTGCTTGCTTTGGGATATACAAACTGGGACAACGGACAGTTAGAACAAGAATTAAAAGACAACAAATGGCTTTGGACCACCTGCTCTAAAGCTTTAATTTTCAACGATGATGATGACAAATGGGAAGATTTGGTAAAGAAAATGGGGTCAGGAAAGGGAAGCATTAGTTTGGAAACAGGTACGTGTTAGATCTCTCTCCTATTAAGCAAATATACTTACTTAGGAATAAAGATTAGGTTAACAATTTTGCAAGCTCGGATGGATTAATATTATTGCGAGCTAATTCATGTACAAAATCTGTTGTGCTCATATTTCCCCATTCGATAGCCTTGCGTAGGAGTTTATGAGAAGGAGAACTCGGTTCTAACTCTTCCAGTCTTTCTGCCAGCTTCTCCAATAGCTCGTACAATTGTTTTGAAGTAATATTCTTCAATTGTTCATAATCAAAAGAATGCACCTCCTCAACTAAAACCTCTTCCTCTTCCTGGGGTGATTTGTCAGCATATGCTTTTTTTTGAATTAGTGCTTCTTCAGCGTAAGTTTCTATCTGGACCAAGTAAGCATCAAAGTTTTTTAATGTAACAGCATCTTCCTTAAATTTTTCTTCTAAAAACTCTTCTAATGTTTTAATAGTTAATACCGCGAATTTAATATTCTTTAGTAAGTCTTCGTAAAAACTTAGGGGCGTAGTTAACATTGACTTTAAAATAAATTCAAGTGTAGGTCGACTTTCCTG
>JACKLG010000001.1 GCA_024236035.1 Candidatus Paracaedibacteraceae bacterium | reverse complement strand
GTCTAAATTAGTCCTTTCTTCAAAGGTAAACTCATTAAGGTCTGTGTGATTAATCGCGAATTGTTTGCTTATTAAATTGGTTCGCAACTTATTTGCTATGGCTGCCCCATTAGCAGAAAGTTTTGTGGGTAAAGGTTCAAGATCTTCGTCTTCCCAGTCAAGTGGATAAGGAGAATCCGAAAAGGCAGCCCATGTTTTTATGGTGATAGCTTTTTGAAGGTTTGATTTTAACTCAAATAAATTTTGTGCTTTTGTCCCACCTTTTAATATTTCGGCATATTTTTTTTCTAACTCTGCATAAGCTGCTTTGCTTAATTGCCTTTCGGAAGACTCATGGGCTGCGTATAATGTTTCAATTGCGGTAAATTCTTTAGAAGGGTTGCTTCCTAATATTAGGTCTAGTCTTTGATGAACACCACGTCTTTCAAAAAAAGAAATACTCGTTGCCGTTTTTATTAAACCATCCCATGGTTCATCTGCATTGGCTGGTATAGTTAGATTTCCCGACACATTAAATTTTAAATAATTTTCTAATGTTTGTTGGTAAATTTGCAGGGCAAGTTTATAATATGAACTTGAAACTTTGTCATATAATTTTAGCAGTTCTTCTTTTTGAGGAAATGTTGGTGAAGAACCACTATTTATAAACAGCGTTATTAAGCTGCTAAGGGCGAGATGCTCTTTTTTATATAAGCTTAGTTCATCGTCTTCTAAGCTTTCGGTTGAGCTCTCCGTTGTTGAAATTTCTAAGGGAGTTTTGCCGTGCAAAAAAACGGTGTCTGTTTGTTCATCTGAATTAATTTGAGAGCATGACGTTAACAACAAGGGAGTTAAAAGTAAATAACTATGCTTTATCATCATTTTTTCCTTATTGAGAGGATAATAAAGCAAAACGGTTAATTTTTAGATAAACAAAATAAAATTAAGAAAAGTTAAGAGCAGACAACAAATGAAAAAGAAAAAACATTTTAAAGGTTAATATAAAATTTTATATTTTTGTTGAAAAACCCTTTGGCTTTCTGTGTATTCCTGAGTATATTAATATAAAGTTAAAATATCGGGATTATTATGCAATTTTTTGCAGCTGACTTTTTAACAACCCTGCTTTTATTTGTGGTTGTTTTATCATTTATAGTATTTATTCATGAATTGGGGCATTTTTTGCCGGCAAGGTATTATGGGATTAAAGTTGATACTTTTTCTATAGGCTTTGGTAAAGAGATATTCGGGTGGACCGATTCTAAAGGAACAAGGTGGAAATTTAGCTGGGTTCCCTTGGGCGGATATGTGAAATTTTTTGGGGATGCAGATGCCTCAAGTTCTTCTGTAGATAAAACTATTTCTGAAAAAGAAAAAAAACTTAGTCTATATTATCGTCCGCTTAAAGAACGAATCATCGTTTCATTTGGTGGGCCTGCTGCTAATTATTTGCTAGCCATGATTTTATTTTTTTCAGCATTCTTTTTGGTTGGTCAACCAGGAATGTCAACAAAAATTGAAAGCTTTTCTGAAGAAAGTCCTGCAAAATCTGCAGGGTTAGTTGTTGGGGATGAAATTAGGTCTATTAATGATCATGAAGTAAAAACGTTTGCAGATATTTTAAATGTAATGGGTGACTTAAAAACACCAGAAGTAAACGTTAAAATTTCTAGAAATGGTACAGAACATTATTATATGTTGCTGGCCAATACATTAAAAATAGGAGAGTCCGAACGTTTTATCTTGGGTGTGAAAACTGGAAATGGACCTTCTTTTCAAATTTGGTCATCAGTTTCTAAATCAGTCATGTATCCTTTCCAAATCTCTTACTCTACTTTACTGGCCCTGAAAAACATGATTGTAAAAACTAATATGGAAGGTTTGGGCGGACCAATAGCCATTGCCAAAGGTATTAAGTCAGCTGCAGAAATGGGGTTAATGGTGGTGATATTTTATGCAGCATTAATTTCTACAAGTTTGGGTTTCTTTAATTTGTTGCCGATTCCTACATTAGATGGTGGGCATTTGTTGTTTTATTTTATTGAAGCTATTCGTGGCAAGCCCGTAAGTGAGAAAATTCAAGAATGGGCGTTTATGATCGGTTTTGGAACGTTGATGGTATTGTTTTTATTCGTAACATATAAAGACGTATTTTTTAAATAAAAGCCTAGAAAGGGTGTTAAACGTGAAGATTAATAAAAATTTGTTAGCAGCATTTCTAACTACAGTATTTATCTCAGAAGTTGCAGCAGAAACTATTAAAGGAATTCAAGTTAAAGGTGGCGGTCGTGTCGATCCTGCCGTGGTTCAATCTTACTTGCGTTCAAAGGCAGGGGATGCATATGATGCGCAATTGGTTAATAATGACTTGAAAAACTTGTTTGCGACTGGATTGTTTAATAGTTTGTCTTTCACTTTTGAAAACGCAATCCTATATATTCACGTTTCAGAAAACCCTATTTTAAATGAGATCGCTTTTGAAGGGATGTCTGCTTTGCCAGAAGAGATGGTAAAAAAAGAACTTCACCTTGAAAGCCGACAAGTATTTAAAAAAGCAGATGTGGTCAAGGCCGTAGATATTTTGCTTCAGATTTATAGATCTAAGGGATATTTTAATGCTCGGGTGGTGCCTCAAATTATTAATCGACCTGAAAACCGTTTAGATCTAGTGTTTAAGATAGAAGAAGGTGCGCCTACGCACATTTCAAAAATTAACATTGTTGGAAATGAAAACTTTGAAAACATTGATTTAAAGTCGGTAATTGATTCAGAAGAAAGTGGTACATTTTCATTTTTCCAAACTAACAATGTTTATGATCCTAACAGAATACGTGTGGACGAAGAAAAATTACGTCGTTTTTATCTAAAAAATGGTTTTTATGATTTTAAAGTAAACCGCTCTGCCGCAGAATTGCTACCAACCTATGAAGGGTTCCATGTTACTTATCAAGTAACAGAAGGGCCTCAATATACAGTTGGTAATATCAAAATTCAAAATCCTTTTCCGGCCTTAGATGTACATACAATTTTACAAGAAATACCATATGGCGCTGGAAGTGTTTTTAATCAAGAAAGTATAGAAGAATCTTTAGATAAATTGAACGATTATTATGCAGCACAAGGGTATCCTTTTGTTCAAATTACTCCAGAATTTAAGAAAGATGAAAAAAACAATATCATTGATATTACTTATCAAGTTTTGCCAGCACAAAAAGTATTTATTGAAAAAATTGTAATTGAAGGAAATCGTTTAACGCGAGAGCATGTGATCCGCGATCAATTAATGCTTTCAGAAGGTGACCCCTTTAACCCTGTGTTGATTCGCAGATCCATTAAGAATTTACGCAACTTAGGTTTGTTTGAACCATATATAGCCACAGATAAGCGTAAGGGATCAGCTCCAGATAAAATCATCTTAGTTTTGAGAGTTTCTGAAAGATCTTTCTTTAGTATTATGGGGGGCGTTTCATATGGCCACAAGCAGGGAATTTCCGGTAACGTAAGTGTATCCCATAGAAATATAAAAGGGACTGGAATTGCAAGTCAGTTGCAGACAGTATTTGGTGCAAATACTCAAAGCTTAAACATTAATCTTTTAAAGCCGGCCGTTTTAAAGGATATAGACTTTTCTGTCGCGGGTAACGTTAAAAGCGATCAGGACAAAGAATACTCTGCATATAAAGAGTTTTCTTATATGCTTTCTCCTACTGTGACGTTTAACTGGACAGAAAACTTTAGAACTTCTTTTGATTATACCTTTAAAAGGTACGAGACAGATTTTTTTGATCCGGATTTAGGGCAGAAAAAACACAACATACAATATGCTGATAGAAAAGAAGATTGTTATAAATCAGCGACTTCAGTGAATTTAATTTATGATACAAGAGATGATCGTTTTACGCCTACAGATGGTTTTAAGGCTGCGGGTTCCTTAGAATATGCTGGATTAGGGGGGGGCGTAGACTATGTGAAACTAGACTTAGCTGGTGATTATTATATTCCTTTTGGGCGTAGTGGTATGGTGCTTGCTTTTAAAGGCGCATTTGGAAAAATGTGGGAAGTAAATAATAATTATATCAATTTCTTTGAAAGATATCGCTTGGGGTATTTATCTTTCCGGGGGTTCGAAGTTTCAGGAATTGGCCCCAGAGAAGCGAGCGATATAAAGGCAAAGACTTCGGCAGGAAGCAAAAACCAATTTACAACAAATGGTACGGGTGGGTTAAATATGTATAAAGTTACTACAGAATTCTCCTTTCCATTTGCTCCAGATGTAGGTGTGCGAGCCTTGACGTTTGTGGATGTAGGAAGCGTTTGGGGCTTGGGATCTCCTAAAACGCAAGAGAAAAATGATATAGATATTTATGCTGGTTATGAAAACGTAAAAACCCGTGTAAGTATAGGTGCGGGGATTCAGGTTGATATTCCATTTATGGGGCGGTTGGTATTAGGCGTAGCCAAGCCATTATTAAAAGAAGAATATGATCAGGAAGAGGTCTTTTTCTTCTCCTTAGGCGGAGGCATGTAATGAGCATATTAATGGATGTAACAAAAATCCAACAGTTTATTCCTCATCGATATCCTTTTTTGTTTGTAGATAAAGTGTTGTCGATTGCAGAAAATGAAATTGTTGCCATAAAAAATGTTTCGATTAATGAACCCTTTTTTCAAGGGCATTTCCCCGGTGCTCCAGTTATGCCGGGGGTCCTAATTGTCGAAGCTTTAGCTCAAGCAGCTGGTGTGTTTATGGGATATCATTTAGAACAACAAGGCCAGTCTATGGATGATAAACTTATGTTCTTTATGAGTATTGATCAAGTAAAATTCAGGCAAGTTGTTGCACCTGGTGACCAGATTGTGCTACAAGTAAACCTAGTTCAGAAACGTGGTTCTATTGCTAAATTTGAGGCAAAAGCAAAAGTTGATGACAAGGTAGCAACAGAAGCTAGCTTTATGGCTATGCTGTCGGATAAAGTTTCTTAACTGCTTGTTTTTCAGGATTTAAAACTATAAATGTAAGTTTTATATAAACAGTTGTTTCTGAAAAATCATTAAAATAAATAGCAAGTAATAAAAAAGTTTTTTATAAAGAATCTTTTACTTGCGGATCATTTTTATAAAAATATATCTTTCCAGATAATAAGTTAATAAAAAGTTAACATAATTTTAGGTTAAAATAGTTTTTTATAGTTTTCGTATTAAAACGAAAGCAATTGTTTTCTTTTTGTTATTTTTGCAAGCCAACATTGTGTGCTCATGTGGTCTAAGCAATTGACGAAAAACATATACATGATAACCTTAATGTAATCATAGTAATTATCTGGTGTTTTTTCTTAAATAGAGGAATTTAGAATGAGTTTGGCTGAAGACTTGGGTATGCGTGTATCCTTAAAGAATATTAACGTGGATTATAGTCGCGATAAAAATTTAACAGATTATTCTATTGCGACACTAAAAGATAGATATTTACTGCCCAATGAAGAGCCTCAAGATCTATTTGCTCGTGTAGCAGCCCATTATGCTGATAACGAAGAACATGCACAGCGTTTGTATGGCTATATTAGTAATTTATGGTTTATGCCAGCTACTCCTATTTTATCTAATGGAGGAACTAAACGAGGTTTGCCAATATCTTGCTTTTTAAATGAATCTGGAGACAGCCTGGAAGGTATCGCTGCTTTGTGGTTCGAAAACATTTGGTTGGCGTCTAATGGTGGTGGCATTGGATCTTACTGGGGTAATGTCCGTTCCGTAGGTGAAAAAGTGGGCATTAATGGAAAAACTTCTGGTATTATTCCTTTTATTCGGGTAATGGATTCTTTAACTTTTGCTATTAGCCAGGGATCTTTGCGCAGAGGTTCTGCCGCTGTTTATCTTCCAATTCACCATCCAGAAATTGAAGAGTTCATTGAATTGCGTCGCCCCACAGGAGGAGACTTTAACCGAAAAGCATTAAACCTTCATCACGGCGTAGTCATTACAGATGAATTTATGCATGCAGTAGAATCTGGCAGCAAGTTTAGTTTGCGCAGCCCGAAAGATGGGCATGTAGTACAAGAGGTAGACGCAAGAGCTTTGTGGATAAGGTTACTAACCAACCGCATTGAAACTGGCGAACCATATATTTTGTTTATTGATAATGTTAATAAATATTTGCCAGAACACCACAAAAAAGCTGGTTTAAAAGTTAAAATGTCTAATTTGTGTTCTGAAATTACACTGCCTACAGGTAAAGATCATCATGGTCAAGAACGCACGGCTGTATGTTGCTTGTCTTCCGTAAACTTGGAAAAATATTTGGAATGGAAAGATACTCCTCTGTTTATTGAAGATATCATGCGCTTTTTGGATAACGTATTAACAGACTTTATTGAAAACGCACCCTCTTATATGAAAAATGCGGTATATGCTGCAATGCGTGAACGCAGTGTAGGTTTAGGCGTAATGGGGTTTCATACCTTCTTGCAGTCGCAAAATATTCCTATTGAATCCGTAATGTCAAAAGTATGGAATAAGAAAATTTTCCAACAAATTAGAGAACAAGCTGACGCAGCATCTAAAAAACTGGCTGAAGAAAAAGGAGCATGTCCTGATGCAGCAGAATTTGGTATTCAAGAACGGTTTTCCCATAAACTTGCAATTGCACCAACTGCCTCTATCTCAACAATAGCCAATAATACTTCTCCGGGTATTGAACCTATAGCGGCAAATAGCTTTGTGCATAAGACTTTAACAGGGTCTGTGACAGTGAAGAACAAATATTTAAAAGCTGTGCTTCAGACGCGTGGAAAAGATACTGAGGAAGTATGGTCCTCTATTACGATAAATGGAGGTTCTGTACAGCAGTTGGACTTTTTAACAGAAGATGAAAAATCTATATTTAAAACCGCCTATGAAATTGATCAACGCTGGTTAATTGATTTAGCTGCAGACCGCACTCCATACGTTTGTCAGGCACAATCCCTGAACATTTTCTTGCCGTCGGATGTACATAAAAAGACGTTGCATGAAATTCATTTTAGTGCATGGAAAAAAGGCGTTAAAAGTTTGTATTATAAGCGTTCTAAATCTATACAAAGGGCAGAATCTAATCAAACTACCTATACGTGGGATGCTAAGCCAGATGCTGATAACTCTGGAGAAGAGTGTTTAGCCTGTCAATAAAAATAGAGGTTAAGAAACAGTATGATGAAGCAGGAGCTTGTAACTCAGCCAGAAATGAAATTGATCGGAATCACTGTTCGTACCAGCAATGCAGCAGAATTTAACCCTGAAACTGCTAAAATAGGTGCAACTGTGCATAAATACCTTTCGGAAGCAATATATAATAAAATTCCATCCCCTACAAAGCCAGGCACTACTTTGTGTGTATATACTGAATATGAAAGCAATCATGATGGTGATTTTACCTATTTTATAGGGCAAGAAGTAAAAGAAAATACCACTCCCCCAAAGGGGTTTGCAGCAATTACAGTGCCTGCACAAAAATATGCAAAATTTACTACCGACGCCGGTGTTATGCCTCAAGTTTGCATCAATGGGTGGCTAGAAATTTGGAAGATGGACTCAGAAAAATTAGGTGGAAAAAGACAGTATCTAGCAGATTTTGAGGTGTATGATCATCGAGCACAGGAACCTGAAAATACGATATTAGATATTTATATTGGTATCAAGTAGTCATAGCTTAAAGCTAAAACAGAAGTGAGGGAAACATGTCTTTATTAGAAGCAGCGCGTATCTATAAGCCGTTTAAATATCCTTGGGCATATGATGCCTGGTCAACACAACAACGTATTCATTGGATACCCGAAGAAGTTTCGTTGCATGAAGATATTCGTGACTGGCGACAAAAGCTAAGTGATCCAGAACGTAATTTATTAACCCAAATTTTTCGCTTTTTCACTCAAAGTGATGTGGAAGTGCAAAATTGTTACATGGAAAATTATGGTCGGATTTTTAAGCCGACAGAAGTAAAAATGATGTTAGCGGCTTTTTCTAACATGGAAACTATCCATATAGCTGCTTATTCATATCTATTAGATACGATTGGTATTCCAGAAGCAGAATATCAAGCTTTCTTAAAATATAAAGAAATGAAAGATAAGTTTGATCATTTGCAGGAATTTAATGTGAATTCCAAGGTAGATATTGCTAAAACCCTGGCTGTGTTTGGAGCCTTTACGGAAGGTCTTCAGTTGTTTGCAAGTTTCGCAATTTTATTAAACTTTCCTCGCTTCAACAAAATGAAGGGTATGGGGCAAATCGTGGCTTGGTCAGCAAGAGACGAAACATTACATACTTTATCTATCATTCAGTTGTTTAGAACCTTTTTGCAAGAAAACCCAGAAGTGGATACTCCAGAATTAAAAGCGCAAATCACTCAAGAGTGCAAAATTTCTGTAGAACTCGAAGATGCCTTTATTGATCTTGCCTATGAGGCTGGAGATATCGAAGGGTTAGGTGCAGCAGAGGTTAAGGCATATATTCGCTATATAGCAGATCGCCGGTTAAAACAATTAGGGTATGATCCTGTATATAATGCAGAAAAAAACCCTCTTCCGTGGATGGATGAAATGTTAAATGGCGTTGAACATACAAACTTTTTTGAAAACCGTGTGACTGAATATTCAAAAGGGACTACTCAAGGAAGTTGGGAAGACGTGTTTGAATTTGCAAATAAATAAGCTTGCTCATTGTTAGTGATCCATAAAGGCCCAATGATATCATCGGGCCTTTAATTATTTTTAATAAATGTAACGCTAAGAATTGCTCCCCCCCCAGGACCTTGTACAATTATAATAATATTTAAATTAGGTTCCCTTGTTCGGGCTCACAGGCTGTAAAGAAGCAGTTACCTCCATAAACATCTTTGTTCAATCAAAACCAATTATAAAGGATGAAACATTAATTGCTGGATGGTGTGAATTTGATCCTACTATCCCCCCCCCTTATTAAATCTAAAAAGAAGGGGTAAGTTTTATCGTGCGCTGAATGTGGAAATAGCAAAAGCCATTGCAGTGTAATAGCGTATAAATTGAATTTACTTCCTCCGCAGCGGGGAAGGATAACACGTTGCACCTGCAGCAACAAAAACAGCAAAACGGCAGAAGTTTGTATATTTTCCAGCCCCATATCGCAGCGAAGAAACCTCTTTTTTTCAGGTTTCTGTAATAAAAGACAAGTTTTCCGGTAACATTGTTGACTAAAATGATCAACTACAAGGTGCTATTTGTTCTCGTTGATACGTATATTGCTGAATGATCAATGCATCATACATACTTGTTGATAAAAATATTCGTCAAACTATACTTCTTACTACTTGCCAATACGGTTTTTTTTTAACAATCAACCCCTGATTGATTTTATAGTTGGCACTGCATCAACCCTCATTTTTTTAAGAGTTGAACTATGTAAATATGCTCTTCATCAAAATTCATATTCAGTACCTTTACTTCATTCTTTCTCACGCACCTCCCCCTCTCTCTTCCGGACATGTTTCAAAAATTATCCTAAAATATTAATAAGTAAAAATTTATGTTTTTTTGTTCGTCAAAAACAGCATGTTGCATTGTAACCCCCCTTGGTTGCATTGTAGACCCCATTTATCTTTTGCTTGTACCCTGCAATTGTTAATATAATTTAAGCTTAAAAACGCAGAATATTTTTCTGTCAGATAATACTTATCCATCTCATAAAAGTGAATGAAATTAACTCTATTTAAGGGGTGGTAACAGCAAAATTGGTTTTCTTTCAAAGGAAGGTTAAGCAAAGGATTCTGTGTGTTATAAGCCGTTGATGTATGGTTTATAATACACCACATACTCGTTGAATATTCTGATTGGCCTCAAAAAAACAGGTGCTCCATACTCCATATATAATGCAACCGCTCTCTTCCATAGATACATGAAATATTAATGGGGTTTGAATATACAAACTTTTTAAAATCAGCGCGAAATACTTGCAGAGTATCATTCAAAAGACTTAGAAAGGCCTTTTTATCCATAATTAAATTCATAAAAAAGTGGGATAACTTGCTCCTATTTTTCTTTTATTAGTATTTTAATAAATGTGAGAAATTTTTAGTTGAGTTGTAAACTTTAAGCTGAGGGGGGCAGAATAATGTCAACAGTTAATGATTTTTTTACTTTTTTAGCTCAATATAGGGTTTTATGGTACAAGCTGTATATTAGAAAGTCTATACATGAAGTTATTTGTAGTAGTATTGAGATATATCCAAAACCTGGAGATAGTAGATCAATTGCGACATGAGCACTTAGATTTTATGCACGAATGTTATAATAATAATTATTTTTTATTATCTGGCCCAATGGAGCCTAGATTAGGAGGAGTTATATTAGCGCAGGCTGAGAGCCGTAGTGAGCTGCTAGATATCCTTCACCAAGATCCTTTTTACAAACAAGAAATTGCTGAGTTTTCAGTATATGAATTTTCACCTTCTCGACATCATTCTGATCTAACTTTTTTTAGTCGTTATCTTTAATGGTTTTTTAATATTGTTGTACTAATATTTTAGCATATGCAGCAATTAAATGGTATTACAATGATAAATAAACTCTTTAAATTTTCTTTAACAGCATTAGTAAGTATATTTATTTTGAATTTAGAAATTGCGAATGCTGCTGAAAATAAAAGCCTCCAGGGCAAAGCTATTTCTAAAGAAAATAAAACTCCAACGGAAGGCGAATTAAAAGCTGCATCTTCTAAAAACAACACAGTCCCTCCCATAAAAAATAAAAATCTAACAATAGGGTGGTTCTCTTTAGATCCATATTATACCATTATTAAGTCCGAAGGTGGTGTGCAAAGATTGTCGGGATTAGATGCAGAACTTATTAAAGCGATTGCTAAGGCTGCTGACTATAAGGCAGATTTTAGCTTCATCCAATGGGGGGATCAGATTCAAAACTTAAAGCAAGGAACTCAGCATTTTGCTGGAGCGGCAACCTTTACAGAAGAAAGATCAAAATTTGTATATTTTTCTGAACCTTATCGTAAGGAGGAAAACTCTTTTTATACGCGCAAAGGGTTGGGAACAAAGTTTGCATTTCAGTCCGGGGGTATGAAAGAATTTGTGAATACTTTAAAAAAGAATAAAACAAAAATAGCTTTATTAGATGGTATGGTCTTTGCTTCTCCGGAAATTAATAAATTTGTAGCTGACCCAGCTAATAAAGAATTCCTTTTCTTAACAAAAAATGTATATGAGAGTATCGACTTGCTTTTAAAGGGCGTTGTGGATGGCTTTTTGGACGATCGTATTGTGTCTTCTACTGCAATTTGGAAAACGTCTAATTCTAGTAAAATTGAAGAGGTATATTTAGGAATAGGGGTGCCAATACATTTAATGCTTAGTAAAAAAGCGGTTCCAGAAACAGTAGTTCAAGAAATCAATAGTGCGATTAAAAAAATCAAATCTGATGGGACGTATTCTAAAGTAGTAAGTGAGTATTTATTTCCAGTACTAATTTTACAAACTATTGAGCGGCCTTGGTTTTTCTTTTTAGAGGCTTTTGCGATTTTAGCTTTGGTGATATCGGGGTTGATGATTGCTTACAGAGAAAAATTTAATTTATACGGTACGGTACTTATTGCGTTTGTATCAATGAGTGGGGGTATTATTCGTGACGTATTAGTGAACCGTCCTAAATTAGGTATTGTTTTATCGCCTATTTATGCGGTTGGAATTTTGGTTTTAGTATTAATCGGCTTTGTTTGTGTTTGGAGCTATCAATTAATATTTAGAAAAAGCACGGAAGGCGAAACTAAAAAGGAAATAAAGTGGCACAAAGAACATGTGGGTAAAATAAGAGATTGGATTATAGAATTACTAGATGCCTTTGGCTTGGCTGCATATACTGTAACAGGTGTGATCGTTGCGCTCATTTCACAATTAGATCCTTTGTGGTTGTGGGGCCCGTTTATGGCTGTTTTGACGACTACAGGTGGTGGAATTATGCGTGATATTATTCGTGGACAGAAAGATATTCCTATACTTAAGGGTGATTTTTATGGGGAAATTGCAGTTATCTGGGGGCTGGTTTTGTCTTTGGCTTTAACTTGGGATGCAGAAATGATGTCGCCAGAAATCATGCTACAATGGGTAGTGTTTGTGGTTGTAGGTAACTTTATCACAAGAATTATTATTAAACTCATTAATTTCAAAGGTATTCCTTTTAATTTAAAAGGAATGGATTAATTTTTTAATAGTGAGTTATAAAATTTATAACTCTGGATACCTTTGAGGAGATGATCTTAACTCAGTGATAGTATCATGAAAATTGTCGTTAGAAGGCATGCTTACCGTAAGAATTTTTTCGTAAATTCTTAGTTTTCCTCTGGCGGCCTTTTTTGCTTCGCATGCAGAAGACAAATCTTTCATGGTTAGGGAAGCTGCGGTAAGTAGCCCTTCAACAATCGCTAAAATATCCGATAAACCTTCTAACATATCAGAGGTGCTTAACGTTTCGGATATTTCTTGAGCTTCTTCTTTTAATTTTAATTTTAGTTCTTGAATAGCTTGGTCATGAGTAAGTGAGGTAGAGGTATACGTTCCTTCTTGCTCAAGAAGCTTATAAAGAAATTTTTCACGAATAATTTTATTAAATAAAAATGTTGGCATGTGCTCTCTCCCTAAATTTGATGTTTTTTTCTTTCACCTTAAAATATTTCATTGACTTCATCAATCTTTTTAGTCATGTGTTATGATTGTAAAGAGTTTAAAAGATGAATTATCGCCATAGTTATCATGCCGGAAATGCTTGTGAGGTTGTAAAACATTCGCTACTAATTGCGATTTTGAAGCACCTTCGGGAAAAAGAAAAGCCTTTTGGAGTTTTGGATACGCATGCTGGAGCTGGTTTGTATTATCTGGAAAGTTCTGAGTCTGCTAAAACATATGAATATGAACAAGGTATTAAACAACTATGGAAAGCGTTGCCAGATCACCCTATCTTGCAAGCATATCTTAAGACAATTCAAGCTTTTAATTCAGACGGAATTTTAAAATACTATCCAGGATCGCCGCTTATTATAGATCGCTTTTTAGGAGAAAATGATCAGTTGGTTTGTGCAGAGCTGCATCCTGAAGATGGGAAGGGGTTGAAAAATATTTTGAAACATCAGCCTCAGGTTTCTGTACACCTGCAGGATGGATATTTAACTCCAAAGGCATTTTTGCCATTTGTACAAAAAAGAGGAGTTGTGTTTATTGATCCGCCGTTTGAAGAAAAAAACGAATTTGATCGGATGATGCGCGCTCTTAAAGATGGTCTCGACAAGTTTCCTCAGGGGATATTTATGTTGTGGTATCCTTTAAAAAACAAAACTCAAGTGCAAGATTTTTATAATATGTTGGGTGAGCTTAGTATCACTAACTTGCTTAAAACAGAGTTTTATTTTTATCGTACAGTTGAAGAAGGCAGATTAAATGGCTCGGGTATGGTGTTTGTAAACTTGCCTTGGGGAATTCAAGATAAGTTAGATAGCTTATTTCGTGAGTTAAATAGCATGTTAGCATTTGAAGCTTCCTCCCCTTGGTTGATAGATGAAATTAAATTAAACTTCTAAATTTAAAAGATTTTTACTGTCTTTTATTATCGTTAAGGGCGAGACTTCCTTGGGGTTAAAGTTGAGTTAACTGAACAACCTTATACTCAGTGAGGAGTGTAGCATTGTTTTGAGGACAAGAAAGTTCTGTATAAACGGAAAATTGTGCAGTTGAAAAATTTAAATGCTTTGTCCTAAGTATTATTATGCAATTAAGATGATTTCTTTCCTTGACAATTAGGTGGAAAAAGTGCAAATTCTGGTTTGAATTAATTAGGTAAGGATCGATGTCAAAACGTATTAATTGTAAATATAAAATTGACCGTCGTTTAGGCGTTAATTTGTGGGGACGTGCCAAGAGTCCGGTTAATAAACGTGACTACGGCCCTGGCCAACATGGCCAGAGTCGTAAAAAGCCCACAGACTATGCAGTGCAGTTGATGGCTAAACAAAAGCTAAAAGGCTATTATGGTAATGTTAGCGAAAGACGGTTTCGCCGCTATTTTGAAGAAGCAGTTCGTCGCAGAGGTGATACAGGTGAGCATTTAATTAACTTATTGGAGCGTAGGTTGGATGCTGTTATATATCGTATGAAGTTTGCTCCTACGCCGTTTGCTGCACGTCAATTTGTAAACCACGGTCATATTTTGGTAAATGGTAAGCGAGTAAATATACCTTCTTACGAAGTATCTGATGGGGATGAAATTGTTGTTGTAGATGCATTAAAAGAAAATGCAATTTTACAATTGGCAGCAAAATCAAACGAGAGAGATGTACCAGATTATATGGAAGCAGATCATAAACATATGAAGGGAAAGTTTTTACGCGCTCCCAAATTTGAAGATGTTCCGTATCCTGTGCAAATGGAACCTCATCTTGTGATTGAGTTCTACTCACGTTAAGGGTAACAGATATTCTGTTAGCTAACCGAGAATAGGTGAGCGTTAGGGCTCACCTTTATTTTTTGGGAGTATATATGACATTAAGTGTGAAAATCAAAAGTATAGTGGGGCCCCCTTTACAGCATTTGGGGTTTAAGGTGGTTCAAATAAAATTTATAGAGGCAGAAAAGTCCAAATTAGAAATTTTAATTGAGCGTTTAGACCTTCAGCCAGTAACAGTTGAGGATTGTATGCGAGCTAATAGAACCATTTCTACACATTTAGATGTTGAAGATCTTATCCACAAGGCTTATATGTTAGAAGTAAGTTCTGCCGGAATTGATAGGCCGTTAGTAGATATTGAAGATTATGCAAGGTTCGTAGGCTACAAGGCTCTTATTCAAACATCTATCGGGATTTCAGGAGCCAAGAAATTTAAAGGTTTTTTGGAAAAGGTAACAGAAACACATGTCTGGATGCGTTCTGAGTCACCGCAATTAGAGGAAGTGATAGAAATACCTTTTGTAGATATTTTGAAAGGTAAGTTAGATTTAGACTATATGATTGAGTTAAAGTTGAGAGAGAGGAAAGAGCAGAAATGAAGCCTGAACTAATTCAAGTCATTGATGCCGTAGCCCAAGAAAAAGGGTTAAATGCAGAAGAAATTTATGCTGCTGTAGAAGAAGCTATACGTAAAGCTGCTCGTGTTAAATATGGGATAGAATATGACATAGACGCAAAAGTCAATAGACTTACTGCTGAGATAGATTTGTTTTTATGTCATACAGTAGTAAATGAAGTTTTAGATCCATATACCGAAATTTCTCTTGACGAAGCTAAAAATAAAAAACCAGAAGCAGAGGTGGGGATGGTTCTTCGTGAGCAATTACCTCCTATGAATTTAGGCCGAGTCACTGCGCAAACTGCAAAGCAAGTTATTTATAATAAGGTGCGTGAAGCGGAGCGCATGAAACAATTTGAAGAATTTAAGGATAAAATGCATCAAGTGGTTAGCGGGGTAGTTAAACGGGCTGACTTTACAGGTGTTGTTGTAGATTTAAATAAGATAGAAGCATTCTTACGAAGGGATGAAATGATTCCTAGGGAAAGTTTTAGGCCAGGAGACCGAATTCGCGCATACGTTTTGGATATTCGTAACGACCATCGCGGTATGCAGGTTTTGCTTTCTCGTACACACCCAATGTTCTTAGCAAAATTATTTGCTCAAGAGGTGCCAGAAATTTATGATGGCGTTATTGAAATTAAAGGTGTTGCTAGGGATCCAGGAAGTCGTGCTAAAATTTCTGTTTATACTCACGACCCCAGTATCGACCCTGTTGGAAGCTGTGTGGGTGTAAGAGGAAGTCGTGTTCAATCTGTAGTGGATGAATTGCAGGGTGAAAAAATTGATGTAATCACATGGTCGTCAAATCCTGCGACAACAATTGTGAATGCATTAGCTCCAGCGGAAGTAGAAAGAGTTGTATTAGACGAAGAAAATCTTCGAATTGAAGTTATTGTGCCAGATGATCAACTAAGTATGGCAATAGGACGTAGGGGACAAAACGTTCGTCTAGCTTCGATGTTAACCGGATGGCAAATTGAAGTGATGACAGCTTCAGACGCAGAGGCAAAGCGTGCGGAGCATTATAAAAAACTATCTCAAGCTTTTATTGATGCATTAGATGTCGACTCTGTAATTGCACATTTGTTAGTTGGTGAAGGTTTTGAAAACGTTCGTGAGGTTGCTGAGATAGATCTAGGCGAGTTAAAAGCCATTGAAGGTTTTGACGAGGATATAGCTCAAGAATTGCAAAATAGGGCTAGCCAGTTTGTTTCTCAGCAAGAAGCTAACTTTAAAAAAGAATACACAGCCCTAGGTGGATCTGAGGAGTTGGTATTATTTTTACCGGAGTTAGAGTTAAATGATTTCATTGCTTTAGTAAAAAATGAAATTAAAACAATAGATGATTTTGCTGGGTTGGCAAGTGATGAGCTGTTAGAAATTTTACCGAACCCTATTACAGAGCGCAAAGCTTCAGATTTAATTATGCGCGCACGTAAATTATGGTTCAAAGATGATGTGGTAACATCCTCTTAACCCCACAAATATAGGAAAAGGCTTTATATGACTGACGATAATAAAACCCCTCAAAAAGACAGAAAACCTTTAACATTATCTAAGGAACTGACAAAAAATATAGGTAATGAAGAGGATAGAGTAAGACAAAGCTTTACTCATGGTCGCAGCAAGTCTGTAGTAGTAGAAGTGAAAAAACGTCGTCTCTCTGGGGGTGGTAAAGAATCTTCTTTAGAAGAAAAGTTATCTGGCAACTTAAAAACAGAAGAAATACAAGCGCGGTTGCAAGCTCTGAAACAAGCTCAGAAAGAAACTTCTGAAAGTAAAGAAACTGAAGTAGAAGAAGCTATACCTTTAGCATATGAAAATGTAGAGGCAGTAGAAGAGAGAGAAAAAAATAGCTCTGAAACGTTAAGTCCAGAGTCGCCAAAAGAAAAAGAGCGTTTTAAAGCAGCAACAGACGAAGAAGGAGAAAGTGAAGTTCAGGCTACAAAGAAACGCCAGGTTCCTTTGCCTAGAAGTGTTCGAGATGCTGAAAGACGTCAGACAAAAAAAGTAAATGTGCAAGTTGCTTTAGATGAAAATTATGATGGCGGAAAAAAACGCAGCATGGCATCCATTAAGCGTGCTAGGGAGAAAGAGAGACGCAAAGCAATTGAATCTGGAGCTATCCAGAAAGTGATTCGCACAGTGCTTTTACCTGAAGTTATAACGGTTCAAGAATTGGCCAGCCGCATGGCAGAAAAAGGTGTTGACGTTATTAGAGCCTTAATGAAAATGGGCATGATGGTTACTATCAACCAAATAATTGATGCAGATACGGCAGAATTAATTATTTCCGAATTTGGCCATAAAGTTGAAAGAGTCGGTAATAGTGATATTGAAAGCGAAATTTTAAACCAAGAAGATAATGTCGCAGATCTGTTGCCGAGACCTCCTGTAGTAACTATTATGGGACATGTAGATCATGGTAAAACTTCTTTGTTGGATGCATTGCGCCAAACGGATGTAGCAGCTAAGGAGGCTGGAGGCATTACACAGCATATTGGTGCTTATCAGATATTAATGCCTAACGGTAAACGTATTACTTTTATTGATACGCCGGGTCATGAGGCATTTAGTGAGATGCGGTCTCGTGGTGCCAATGTAACAGATATTGTTGTGCTTGTTGTTGCTGCAGACGATGGCATTAAAGAGCAGACAATTGAGGCAATTAATCATGCGAAAGCAGCTGGGGTTGCCATCATTGTTGCTATTAACAAAATAGATAAGCCAGAGGCAGATCCAATGCGGGTGCGGCATGAATTGCTATCGCACGAAATAGTTTTAGAAGAATTTGGTGGAGACATTTTATCAGTTGAAGTATCTGCTAAAAAGAAGATTGGCTTAGAAAAACTTGAAGAAACTATTTTATTACAAGCAGAGATGCTTGATATGAGTGCTAATCCAAACCGTTCTGCTGACGGTACCATTGTTGAGGCTCGTTTGGAAAAAGGCCGTGGTTCTATTGCTACAGTGTTAGTAGAGCGGGGAACTTTAAAAATTGGTGACTTGTTTGTTGCTGGTGCAGAAACAGGTAGGATTCGATTGTTGCAAGATAGCCATGGACAATCTGTAAAATCAGTAGGACCTGGAACACCTGTAGAGGTTATGGGTTTCGGCGGTGTTCCTGTGGCAGGAGATAAATTTTTAGTGGTGGAAAGTGAAGCTCAAGCTAAGGCTATAAGTGAAAGATATCGCCAAAAATACCAAGATGAACGAAATAAAGTTTTGTCTCAACAGCACCGTTCGTTACTTACTATGGATGAAGATGGTAAACATCAATGGTTAAATGTGATTATTAAAGCAGATGTACATGGTTCGCTGGAAGCTATTGCTGCAAGCTTGCTAAAAGTACAACATGAAGAAATTTCAGTGCGCGTTATGCATGGAGGTGTAGGAGGTATTACCGAAAGCGATATCAGCTTAGCCAATACTTCAAATGCTATGGTTATAGCCTTTAATGTGCGTGCAACTCCTCAAGCTAAGGAAGCTGCTGCGCGCAATGGTGTTGATATTCGTTATTATTCAATTATTTATGAAGCAATCGATGACGTGAAAAAGGCGATGTCAGGGTTGTTGTCTCCGGACTTGAAAGAAAACTTCTTGGGGTATGCAGAAATTCGACAAGTATTCACGATTACAGGATCAGGTAAAATTGCTGGATGTATGATCACCAGTGGCACGGTAAAGCGCGGGTGTAAGGTACGGTTGATTCGTGATAACGTCGTAATTCATGAAGGTGACTTAAAATCATTGCGTCGCGAAAAAGAAGAAGTCAAAGAAGTTCGTGAAGGCTTTGAATGCGGTATTGCTTTGCAAAGTTATCAAGATATTAAAGAAAAAGACATGATTGAATGTTTTGAAGTAGAAGAGATTGCCCGTGTCGTTTCATAAAAAAGGTATTGGAAAAAAAACTTCACCTAATATGCCTTCCCAGCGTCAGTTGCGAGTTGGAGAGGACTTGCGACATTTGATCGCTAAGGTATTTATGCATGGTGAAGTGTATCACCCCATTTTGGAGGGAAAATCAATTACGGTAACATGTGTTTCGGCAAGTCCAGATTTGCGAAAAGCATCAGTGTTTGTGTTGCCTTTGGGTATATATGAGCCTGAGGAGATCAAAAAATTAATTGATTGCTTAAATGAGGTGAGTTCCCAAATTCGACATGCAATAGCTCCAAAAATTACATTTAAATATGTTCCCCAATTAATATTTCAAGAAGATACCTCGTTTTCGTATGGTTCAAGAATTGAGGCTTTAATTTCAAAAAACATTAAAGAGAATTAAATGTTTACTGGTCTGCCAAGCGCGGATGTTGCTTTATTGCAACACCCAATTAAAATCAGAAACATTTTGTCAAGAGGGCTATTGCTTTTAATACAAAATAGTGTATAAAAAGTTTTTTAATCAAGGATATACAAACATGAAAAAATTTTTATTAGTAACTGCTTTAGCAGCTGTATCAATTTCTGCAACTGAAGCTAACTGGGGTGGTTTTTATGCTCGTGGTGGTTTAAATGCAGTTGGGACAGGTGTAACAGACAAATTAAAAGATACTGCAGTTAAAGGAAAAGATAGTTTTTCTCTTGCTGCAAGCTTTGAAATCGCTGCTGGTTGGGGAATGATTTTATCCGATGCAGTATATTTAGGGGTTGATGCTCAAGTAGGTAACTTTAACATGGACTATAAAAGCATTGAAGGTTCAGATTCTAAAACAATATTTGCTTGGTCTCCAAACTTACAAGCTCGCGTTGGTCTACCATTAAAATCCGCAATGCCTTATATTGCTGGTGGTTTAGGTTTCCAAAAAATAGTAAGTTCAACTGGTAAAGATACATTACCTGAAGGTAACTTTTCTTGGTCAGCGCGCGTTGGTTCTGACTTTAAAGTGACTGAGAATTTCTTCGTTGGTGTATATGGCCAGTTTGTAAAGGCGCTTAACGAAGAATCTGGCGAAGGTGATTTAAAAACTACAAAAGGAACTTCCGCAACAGTTTTTGGTTTCAACGCAGGTTATCAATTCTAATTTTTTAATTAGACTTTCTATTAAAAAGCCCCGAAAATCGGGGCTTTTTGTGTTATAGCGCTTTTTTTAAAAGGGGTAAATATGCTGAGTGGATGGTTGTGTATTAATAAGCCAGAAGGGGTGACGTCAGCGCAGCTGTTGAATCGTATAAAACGAGCATTTCCGCGGAAAACCAAGCTTGGGCATGCAGGGACGTTGGATAAATTTGCCTGTGGGGTGTTGCCTGTTGCGATTGGTAAAGCCACGAAGACAATACCGGCGGTGGTGGATGCGGAAAAGACTTATACTTTCAGGGTTTTATGGGGGACGCAAACTAGTACGGATGACCGCGATGGCGAGATAATTGCGACTTCAGATGTAATTCCTACAATTGATTTTATTAGGTCTACAATACAACATATGGGGGTTACAATGCAACAAGTGCCCCCTTCGTATTCTGCGGTTAAAATTGATGGCAAAAGAGCATCTGATCGTATGCGAAAAGGAGAGGTGGTCGAGATACAGCCAAGAGAAATTAAAATTTTTGATTTGCAGGTGATTGATCACACACATTTAGAGACAACATTTCAGGTTAGATGCAGTAAGGGAACATATGTTAGAGCCTTAGCTCGAGATATCGCACAAATATTAGGCACTGTTGCACATGTTACATATCTTAGACGGGATCGTGTTGGGCGGTTTACATTGGATAAGTCGATTTTACTTGAAAAAGAACAACAAATCGATGATAATGCACGAGAAAAAATAGCGTCTGCTATTATCCCCATTAGGACCGTTCTGGACGACATCCCGGCGGTTTCCTGTACGGAGTCGGCGATTGCCTGTATTTCAAAAGGTCAAAGCATTCCTGTAAGTTTGCCAGACTTTGATATGGTTTTCGCCATTGATGACACTGACGTTATTGCAACTGGTTTTGTAAAAGACCAGGTTTTTTATCCAAAAAATGTATTTATAAATGGAGTTTGACGATGTCGATTACAGCTGAACGTAAGCAAGAAGTAATTAATGAATATGCAAATGGTCAAGGAGATACAGGTTCTCCTGAAGTGCAAATTGCAATTTTAACAGAACGCATCCGTAATTTAACGGAACATATGACTGAGCACCGCAAGGATTTTCACTCTCGCCGTGGTTTATTGATTTTGGTGGGTCGCCGCCGTCGTTTATTAACATATGTGAAAAGTAAGAATCCACAAAGATATTTGGATTTGATTCAAAAATTAGGGCTGCGTCGCTAATTTTTTTAAGCAAATGTTTTAAAAATACGTGTGGCAATCAATTTATGTTGATTGCCACTTTTTACTTATAGGAAGAGGAATTAGATGTTTAATATAGTAAGAAAAGAACTGAACTGGGGTGGGCGTACGCTGACCATTGAAACAGGACGGGTTGCGCGTCAGGCCACTGGTGCTGTGTTAGTAACGTACGGTGAAACCACGGTTTTATGTACGGTAGTAGCTGCAAAAGAAGCAAAAAAAGATGTTACTTTTTTTCCATTAACGGTTAATTATCAAGAGAAATTTTATGCGGCAGGTCGTGTGCCTGGTGGATTTTTAAAGCGCGAAGGTCGCCCCAGTGAAAAAGAAACGTTGGTATCCCGTTTAATTGACCGTCCGATACGTCCTTTGTTTCCTGAAGGGTTTTATAACGAAACGCAAGTTATGTGTACAGTTTTAAGCTTTGATGGGGAAAATGATGCAGACATACCTTCGATTATAGGTGCATCAGCGGCATTGGCGATTTCGGGTATTCCGTTTGAACATCCTTTAAGTGCAGTAAGAGTTGGGCGTGTTAATAATGAATTTGTGATTAACCCAACCTTTGAACAAATAGAAAATTCCGAGCTGGATTTAGTGGTTGCGGGTACACATGAAGGTGTGCTGATGGTGGAATCAGAAGCAAAAGAATTATCTGAAGAGATAATGTTGACTGCTTTGGAATTTGCCCATGAATCTTTCCAGCCTGTGATTAAGATGATTCAGGATTTAGCAAAAGAGGCAGGTAAGGAGCATTGGGAGCGTCCTGTATTATCCGATACATATTTGGCAATGAAAAAAGTTATTACTGAAAAATTTGCGCATGATTTAAAGTCGGCATATTCCATTAAAAAGAAGCAAGATCGTTATGCGATTGTGGGCGTTATTAAGGAAAATGCGAGGGCTGCATTAAACCCTGACAATGAAAGTAATTTTGAAGATGTTACATTTGCACATGCGTTTAAAGCTGTTGAATATGATGTGGTACGAGCAAAAGTATTGGTGGATGCTGAACGTATAGATGGGCGTGCATTTGATGAAGTTCGCCCCATTAGTGTTGAGGTCGGAGCCTTGCCAAGGGTTCATGGTAGTGCCATTTTTACACGTGGTGAAACGCAGGCTTTAGGTGTAACAACATTGGGGACTTCGCAAGATGAGCAGATGATTGATGGTCTGTTGGGCGAACAAAAAGAACCGTTTATGTTGCATTATAATTTTCCTCCATTTTCGGTAGGAGAAGCAGGGCGTTCAGGATCGCCAGGTCGCAGAGAAATTGGCCATGGTAAATTAGCTTGGCGTGCTTTACATCCAGTATTGCCTGATCGTAAGGATTTTCCTTATTCATTACGCACAGTGGTAGATATTTTAGAATGTAATGGTTCTTCTTCTATGGCCACAGTATGTGCTGCGTCTTTATCGTTAATGGATGCAGGTGTGCCGATGAAATCACCTGTTGCGGGTATTGCGATGGGTTTGGTTACGGGTGACAAACATTCAGTAGTTTTGTCTGACATTATGGGCGATGAAGATTTCTTAGGCGATATGGACTTTAAAGTTGCGGGTACGGAAGAAGGTATTACTTCGTTGCAAATGGACATTAAAATTAATGGCATTACCACTGCAATCATGGATAAAGCCTTGAAACAAGCCCGTAACGGACGTTTGCACATTTTAGGCGAAATGAATAAGGTGTTAGCAGATGCCCGTGAAGAAGTGAGTTCACATGCTCCACGAATGTTTACAGTAACCATTGATAAAGAAAAAATTGGTGAGTTGATCGGACCTGGTGGAAAACATATTCGTGAATTGTGTGAAACAACAGGTGCAAAGATTGATATTGAACAAGATGGTATAGTGAAAATATTTGCTATTGATTCGAAGGGTGCAGAAGAAGCATTGCGACGGGTAAAGGCAATTGGATTTATGCCAGAGGTTAACCAGCTGTATATTGGTGAAGTTGTTAACATTAAAGATTTTGGTGCCTTTGTACGATTTGATTTTGGTAAAGACGGTTTCTTACATATTAGTGAAATATCTGATGAACGTGTACAAGATGTGAAAGAATATTTATCAGAAGGTATGAAGGTAAGAGTAAAGTTGCTGGAAATTGATGATAAGGGTCGTTTAAGATTAACGATGAAAAATATTCCTCAATTGGATGCAATGCCAGCATAAGATAAAAATAACGTTACGTTGTTTTTTTGCTGAAACCTTCTTTCCGAATGAAAATAAACGGGGAGAAGGTTTTTGCGCGTTCGGACTGTACAGTAAGATTTCTGTGATATATAAAGGAAGGAAGCGCAAATTTTTAGGTAATATAGGACCTATAAAGTAGGAGTGTTTATGAACATTATAAATAAGTTAGTGATGTCTGCCAAAGAAGTTTTTCCTTTGATTGAAGGCGGAAAAGGCATTGGAGTTACAAATGGCATTACTGCTGGCAGTTGGGCTGCGCAGGATGGAATTGGTACGTTTTCAGGTGTGAATGCGGATTTTTATGACGCTGACGGGAAATTAGTTACCATTGAATATAAAGGAAAAAACCGACAAGAACGCCATGAAGAATTGATTGAATTTGGAATTCGGGGCGGTGTTGAGCAAGCGAAAATAGCACGAGATGTGTCCAAGGGAAATGGGCGTATTCATATGAACGTGTTGTGGGAAATGGGTGGTGCTCAACGTATTTTAGAAGGCATTTTGGATAAGGCAAAAGGGTTAATTGATGGTGTAACGTGTGGTGCGGGCATGCCATATAAATTGGCTGAAATTGCAGCAAAATATAAGGTGCATTATTATCCGATTGTTTCATCTGCCCGTGCGTTTAATGCATTGTGGAAGCGGTCTTACAGTAAATTATCAGATTTTTTAGGCGGTGTTGTTTATGAAGATCCGTGGAAAGCGGGTGGCCATAATGGGTTGTCGAATAGTGAAGATCCTTTAGTTCCCCAGGATCCTTATGGACGTGTGGTTGAATTACGCAAATTAATGAATCAATTTGGTTTGGCGATGATACCCATTGTTATGGCGGGTGGAGTTTGGCAATTAAATGAATGGTCAAATTGGATTGATAATCCTGAAGTTGGGCCTGTTGCATTTCAGTTTGGTACCCGGCCGTTGTTAACGCAGGAAAGTCCCATTCCGCCATCTTGGAAACAAAAATTATTAACGTTGAAAAACGGGGATGTGTTTTTAAATAAGTTTAGCCCCACAGGATTTTATTCTTCTGCAGTGCGGAACACATTTTTGCAGGATTTGATTGATCGTAGTAACCGACAAGTTGCATATAGTGGTGCTGCGGATGACGTATTTACTGCGGGTGTTCCGATGGGGCCCCGTCAACGGATGGTTTATTTTAAACCTGAAGATGTTGAAAAAGTAAATACGTGGATAGGCCAGGGGTTTACAGAAGGGTTAAAAACACCGGATGAAACGATGGTGTTTGTGACGACCGAAAGTTCACAGCAAATTTTGCAAGATCAGATAAATTGCATGGGGTGTTTAAGCGCATGTCAGTTTTCAAACTGGTTGCAAGAGGAACCATTTACGACTGGACATAAACCTGATCCACGGTCATTTTGTATTCAAAAAACATTACAGGATGCGGTGCATGAGGATGACATTGATCATAACTTGATGTTTGCTGGTCACAACGCGTATCGGTTTGCGACGGATCCATTTTATGCAAATGGGTTTGTGCCAACGGTAAAGCAATTGTTTGATCGCATCTTAACTGGTGCATAAATAGGAGAATAAAATGATAGCCTTTTTGTTTCCAGGTCAGGGATCGCAAGCTGTAGGAATGGGGAAGCTGTTATGTGAAGCTTTTTCTGAGGCGCGTGAAGTTATTGAATTGGTGGATGATGCGTTAGAAGAAAAACTGTCTGATGTTATGTTTAATGGTCCAATGGAAGCGTTGTCATTAACACGAAATACTCAGCCGGCTTTAATGACTGTAAGTTTAGCGGCGTTTAACGTGTTAAAAAAGCATGCGTCAAAAGACTTAAAGGCAGCTTATTTTGCCGGACATTCCTTAGGTGAGTATTCTGCCCATGCCGCGATTGATACGTTTACATTGCAAGATACAGCACGCTTATTACGTATTCGTGGGGATGCAATGCAACAAGCTGTCCCTGTTGGTGTTGGGGGTATGGCTGCGCTGATTGGTGCTGGCGGAATAGATCAGGCAGAGGCATTGTGTGAATTAGTTTCAACAGGTGATTCAATGTGTTCTGTTGCAAATGATAATTCTGCAGAACAGATTGTGGTAAGTGGGCATAAGACTGCGATTGAGCAGGTTGTAGAAAAGGCATCTGAGTTTGGTTTTCGTAGAGCGTTACCGTTACCGGTGAGTGCTCCATTTCATTGTGCGTTAATGCAACCAGCGGCAGAGGTAATGCAGGCAGCATTAGAAAATGTAACTGTATCAGAAATATTGCAGGGAAAGTTAATTGCAAATGTTACGTGTGATCGTGTAACGACGGGCGAAAAAGCAAAGGCCTTATTGGTACAACAGGTTGTTGGGCGTGTGCGTTGGCGTGAAACTATTATGAAATTGAGTGCGGAAGGGGTTACACATTTTATAGAAGTTGGATCAGGAAAGGTTTTAACAGGTTTGGTTAAGCGGATATTACCTGAAGCATCTTCATATACTGTAGAAACCCCCAGCGATGTTGAGACCGTATTAAAAGAGGTATTATAATGTTTAGATTAGATGGTAAAAAAGTATTAATCACGGGTGCCACTGGCGGGATTGGAAAAGCAATCTGTCATTTTTTGGTTAAGCAAGGCGCTTTTGTTGTGATGAGTGGTACCAATGCAGGCAAGTTAGAAACATTACAAGCTGAATTACCCAAGGGGCAAACTGGAATTTTACCGTGTAATTTAGAAGATGTGGATTCGGTTAATGCTTTGTTTGATATGGCAGAACATAACCATGAACAAATTGATATCTTGGTGAATAATGCGGGTATTACTCGTGATGGTTTGGCAATGCGCATGAAAGATGATGATTGGGAAAGTGTATTGGCCGTTAATTTAAGTGCTGCGTTTAGGTTGTGTAGACCTGCGGTGAAAGCAATGATGAAGCGCAGATACGGACGGATTATTAATATATCATCTGTAGTGGGAGCCATGGGTAACCCAGGCCAAGCGAATTATGTTGCGGCAAAAGCAGGATTGATTGGGTTAACCAAATCTTTAGCGACTGAGGTTGCAACCCGGAATGTAACGGTTAATGCGGTGGCACCAGGGTTTATTCAAACTGCAATGACGGACATTTTAACTGAACAGCAGAAAGAGCGCATTTTAATGGGGGTTCCCATGGGGAAAATGGGGCAACCTGAGGATATTGCTGCTGCAATTGCCTTTTTAGCAAGTGAAGAAGCTAATTATATTACGGGTCACACGTTACATATTAACGGTGGGTTATATATGGCTTAGTTAAAAAGGGGAGAGTTGAATTCACTTCTATCTTTTGTATCTATGAACTGAGTTTCCCTTTTTTCAGGTGTATTGACTATTTTTATTAACGTGATAATCTAAAAAAGGGAAACCCTATTTGTGAAACATTTGCATTTAGGAGGCATGCCATGAGATATACAACCTTTTTTTTGTTTGTTAATTATTGTTTTATTTATCCACTTTGTAGCCAAGACTATATTTCTGACAAAACTGAAGTGCCACCAGCACGAGATGCTATAGTATGTCATTATAGTGATCGATATCGTTTTCATTCATCAATGCTTGAAAATTTATTACACGATGTAAACACTGCGGAGGTATTGAGCATCGAGATAGACATAAAGCCCGGAGAAATTATTCCTCCTACTGCTTTAGTTGACCATCTTTCAAAAGTAGGAAAAGAGTTGAGAAGACATTTTGAACGTCATAAAAAGATGCAGGCAGAGTTGGATGCTTTGCGAAGTTTAAATGCACGTTTGATAGCTGAGTCAGCATCGGCCAAAAGAAAAAGAGGCGTAGAGGCAAAGCGTGATGAGGATACTGAAGAAGGATTTGTTTTGATAGATAGCTAGTAAGCAAATAATGAATTATCGTTTGGCAGATTTCTTTTTCTGAGAGGACAATGAAGCTTGGTAGGCGGTTTCTACCCATTGTTTTAAATGGGTAGGATCCTTTATGACGGCATCAGGAACCATCCAATAAGACATTTTTACGGGACGATTTTTTCCTTCATATATAAAGGGAGCAGAGCCAAAAGATTGATAATAAGCTTCTGTTTCTGGGGTGCTTTTAAAATATAATTGATCGTCGTCAATTATGCCGATAATGTTGCCTTCTTTATATACACCATACCCGCCAAACATTTTTCGAACAGTAATACTTCCATAGGTTGAAAGTGTATCAATAATATTTGTAACATCTTCTGACATGAAATAATCCCAAGCACTTCTATTTATTAATATATTAATGTTTCAATTATAAGCAACATTAAGTTGTGAGGGATGATTTTTTAGTGAAAGCTTAGGTATAACTTGTCAAACTTACATATATGCGTTAACACTATAAACGTTTTTTATCAATAAGGGCGGATTGCTTTAAAAACTTTGTTAAAAAATTAAGAATAACAAATATAGAACATTTTTGAAGTATGCAAGAATTAATGTATTAGAAATGTTTCTGTAATTCAGTTTGGTGAGATGATACGATGTGGAAAATTTTTATTATTGTTAGTTGTGTAAGTATGAATTTAGTTTCTGCTGCAGATCATAAACCGGTGCTTGGTGAATCTAATACTAACAGGCGCACCCACCTTTCATATTCCAGCCAAATGTTAGTTTCAGGATGTTTAGGGTGTGGATCTGTGGTTAAACCATTTAGGTTAGATAAAGAAAATACGCCTGTTTTATATATCCTTGGCAGATTAATTTTTTCTGCAACTTTGGAAGAATTAAGAGAGGGAATATCTGGTGTTTTAACAGCAATTAAAGATTGGGCAGCAGACGACTTATTTAATGAGGTAGCAAAGGCAAACCCAGGTATTGTAGAGGGAACTGCAGATTTTTCAAAAATATTGGAAACTTTGCGCAAAGATTTGTCGGCGGAGTTAGTGCTGTTGTCGGGCCCTTCTATGAAAATTAATTCTGAGCAAGGGGCCTAATTACCATAGCGCAATATTAAGTATGTTTAGGGGGCAGCTTTAAAAGGCGCCCCTAAATTATTACGTGATAACATTTTTCTTTAGTGGGCATCTGCCCAGTTTAATGCAATACCGTGGTCTACTAAGATTGGTACGCTGATTTTGGCAGCGTTTTCCATAATGTTTTTGATAACCTGAACTTCTGTATCCACGTTGGATTCTGGAATTTCAAAGACTAATTCATCGTGCACTTGTAATAACATTTTTGCAGAGAGTTTTCCGTTGGTTATTTGATCAAAAATTTGAATCATTGCTTTTTTGATGATGTCCGCATTGGAACCTTGAATGGGGGCGTTGATGGCTTGTCGTTCTGCATAGTTCCGGACTGAGTAGTTGCGATCATCTAAGCCTTTAATATAGGATTTATGTCCTAATAATGTGGTTACAAAACCATCTGTGCGGGCTTGATGGATGGTGTTGTCCATATATGTTTTTATACCTGGGTAGCGTTGAAAATAGGCATCAATATATGTTTGAGCTTGCGTTCTGGTGATCCCTAATTGATTAGATAACCCGAATGCGCTGATGCCGTAGATAATGCCAAAGTTTATGGCTTTTGCGCTGCGGCGTTGGTCGGGTGTAATTTGTTCTACGGGGATGCCCAGCACGTGAGACGCTGTTAGTGCGTGAATATCTTGATTGTTTTGGAAGGCTTCTTTTAATTCTGGTATATCGGCAATATGGGCCAGCAAACGTAATTCAATTTGAGAATAGTCAAAGGAAACCAACTTGTGGCCTTTATCTGCGATGAAGGCTTTTCGAATTAGTTTACCTTCTTCTGTGCGGATCGGAATATTTTGTAAGTTAGGTTCAGATGAAGATAGTCGCCCGGTGGTTGTAATTGTAAGCCCAAAGTTAGTATGGACGCGGCCTGTTTTAGCACAGATTTTTTCGGGTAATGCTTTGGTATATGTTGTGATAAGTTTATTGTATTGGCGCCAAGCTAATAAATACTCAGCTATTTTATACCCCTGATGGGCAAGGCCTTCTAATACGTCGCTGTCTGTGCTGTGATGGCCGGCTTTACCTTTCTTTTTATCTGTGGGAAGATTAAGGTGATCAAACAGTATTTCTGATAATTGTTTGGGGGACCCCAAGTTAAATTCCTGGCCTGCCAATTGAAAAACATGCTGTTCTAATTGTTTACATTTTTCTTCAAATGTTTGGGTTAAGTGTTGCAGGTAAGGTATATCGATTTTTATGCCTTCCATTTCCATATTAATAATTACAGGAATTAATGGTTTGTCTAAGGAAAGGTAAAGGCTGGTGCATTTTTCATTAATAAGGCGTTTTTTTAACGTGTCATGCAATACAAAGGTCATCCAAGCATCTTCAGCTGCATAGGTGGTTGCAATGTCCAAGGGGACATAATCGAAGGTTGATTCTTTGCGACCAATTTTGTGGGCTTGGGCGACGGTATCTTTATACAGGACCATATTATAATCAAAATATTTTAAGGCAAGCTCATTAAGGCTATGATTGTGCCGCCCCATGTCCAACGTATACGACATAACCATGGTATCAGTTATGGTGGTGTCTAAGGGCAAGTTGTGATTTGATAATACTTCCGCATCAAATTTTATATTGTGCCCAATTTTTAAGATGCCGGGGTTTTGAAATATAGTAGATAGGTAAGGCTGAATCTGATTAATCGTTAATTGGTTAGGTTCAATGGTGCCTTCTGCGTTTTTATGTTGAAGAGGGATGTATATTCCTTCATCTGCATTCCACGATAAAGATATACCGATTAGGTTGCATTCTAATGTGTTGAGCCCATCTGTTTCTGTATCAACGGCCACCTGTGCTGCTGTTTCAATGTGTTTAATGGCGTGTTCTAAATCTTGAAGGGTATTGACCATTTTGAATTTAGGTGCCAGAACTGTGTGGTTTAGTTCGGGTTTTTCATTATTGGTATGGTTGTCAAAGAATGTTAGAGCTCTTGATTTTAAGCGGTTAAACCCTTGCAGGTTGATAAAGTCGATGACTTTTTCACGGATCATAGGTTTTGGTTTTAATTCTTGGTATGGGATTGTTACGGGGACGTCGGGCTTTAACAGAACGAGCTGTTTTGAAAGGCGTGCGGCGTCTGCGTGTGTTTGTAATAGTTCGCGACGTTTTGCTTGTGGGACTGTGTGCGCATTTTTTAAAAGAGAATCTAAGTCACCATATGTCGTGATAAGTTCAGAGGCTGTTTTTGGTCCAATACCTGGGATGCCTGGAATATTGTCTGTGGGGTCACCCATTAATGCTTGTACATCGGCCACTTTTTCTGGAGTGACTCCAAATTTTTTAAAGACGTCTTCATGGGTTAAACGACGGTTTTTAATGGGATCAAATAATTCTACATTTAAGTTCATTAATTGCATTAAATCTTTATCACCTGACACAATCGTTACATCATATCCATCTTGTACAGCTTGATAAGCGTATGTGGCGATTAAGTCATCTGCTTCGTATCCTTCCATTTCAACTGAAGGGACATCAAAGGCTTTGCATACTTCACGAATTAAGGGAAATTGAGGGATGAGTTCTGGTGGCGGGGCTGACCGGTTAGCTTTGTAATCAGGGTAAAGATCATGACGAAAGTTCTTGCGTTTAGCGTCAAAAATTACAGCCCATAAATCATGGCGATGGGTTTCAATTAAATTCATTAACATGGTGGTAAAGCCAAAGACTGCCCCTGTGGGGGTGCCGTCAGTCCGGGTTAATGGGGGCAGTGCATAAAAAGCCCGAAATATAAAACCAGAGCCGTCAATTAAGCAAAGCGTTTTTGCAGGGGAAGAGGTCATTAGTATGTGCCTTGTTTGTTCTAGTTTTTGTTATAAACGAAAAATTTCATGATGAGAAGAAAAAGAGCCTTTATAAAAATAATTTAATAAAATTTCTGGATTCCAAGTTATGCATAAGACAGTAGCAGATCCGCAAGAAAATTTAAGTGGGAAATATTTATTAAATGTGTTGGAAGAAAATGCATTTAAAGGGCGCGTAAAATATGTGTATGCAGGTGTTCAACTGTTTGGAGCTAACACTGCCAGAAAATGGCTGCTTCTGCTGCTATGTGCATGGAAGAGGGCAGCTCTTTATCAGGGTTAACTATTGGCGATACCAATAGTTTTTGTACCCGTTTACATGAAGTAAATTTACCGAAAGAAAATACTCAACCATCAGGCCCTGTAAAAAAAGATTTTTAAAGTCGGTGGCTGCCAGAACTTTGGTAACAACTGGGCTTTAGTTTAACGCATCCTGTTGAACTTATGCGGGGTGCTTTTTTTATCTAGTTGTCAGAAATAAGGTTGGTTTAAGAAGATAAAAAATTCTAAACTAAAAAAGTGAATTATAGAGAAGAGGCTCAAATGAATTATAAAGAAGCGTTTACAAAAGGGGCATTGTCTGCTTTGGGTATTATAATTGGTGCTTATTTTTTGTCTAATGCAATTAACAATCATACGTATTACGGGCGATCGATTGATGTTAAGGGGTTAAGTGAACGTGATGTAATAGCAAACACAGGCGCGTTGTCTTTAGATATATCTTTGGCAGGTAATGATGTTTTGGAATTAAACAAAATGGCGGCTGCACAAAAGCAAGTTGTTGTGGAAGGATTAATTAAAGCAGGCTTTAAAGCTGAGGAAATTAATACTAACTTACCGGTTAGAGTTGAAGATAAAATGTTAGACAGGTATAACGATCGCTTTGATCCTGCAAAACAAGCCCGATATATTTTAGAAACAAGCTTGCGAGTTGAAACAAAAGATGTAGAACGGTTATACAAGTCATCAACAGTGATTAATGCGTTTGTTTCCCAGGGCATTATTTTTAAGGGGTCCACATCCCCTGTGTTTTATTTTGATAAGTTAAATAAAATAAAGCCAGAGATGTTGCAGGAAGCGGGAGCCAATGCATATAAGTCTGCTGTAGAGTTGGCCAGTAATACTAAAAGTAAGGTTGGGAAAATAAAACGTGCAAGTCAGGGGCCTTTTTCTATTCGATTAAGAACAGATACGTCAGAATATGAATCATCATATGGAAAAGCTTCGCCATATTTGCGGGTGCGGGTGGTTACGAATGTTACGTATTTTATTGCGGATTAAGAGTGTTTATAACGCGTTAAATTTTGTTGCAATTTTGCAACCTGTCTGCGAAATAATAAAAAAATAAAGCATAGGTTCGCAAAATTAATTAATAAAAAATTAATAAATTTTCTTAAGGCAATTAGTTTTTTAAAGAGGGGTGTTAAAAAAGGTCATATTAAAATATGACCTTTTTTACTTTTGCCAACACCCAAAGACTAATAAAATTTTTATGTAATTTTTTGTGTTCTTATATAGATCATTTTGAGGTTTTTTTGTCAAGATAGGATTAAAAATAAAGCGCTTGTAAGGTCGTGATAAATAAGATATGCCTATAAAAAGAAGGAAAACAAAGTGTTTTTCGTTGGAAAGAGAAAAGAGATTATCATGAAAAAATCGACTAGCTCATTGTCCGAAATTATTGACAAAAATGGGGCAGAAAAAGAAGCTCAATCTTTCAAAAAAGAATTTTCTAAATTGAATGAAGATTTACAAACGATCCTTCGCCATGTGAAGAGTTCTGGTTCTGAATTAACAAAAGATGTAAGCAACGAAGTTTGGTCAAAAATGGAAGGTGTGGCTTCCAGGCTTTCCGATATTAACCAAAAAGTTACAAACTCTGCCAGCGATTTTGTAGACACGCAAATTACGAATGCTAAAGAAAAAACACAAGAATATGCCAATGATTTAGAAAATACTATTAGGAAAAATCCTTTATCAAGTGTTGCTATTTCATTTGGTATTGGTCTTATTATTTCAAGGGTGCTTGGATCATGGCATTCATCTCATTAATAGGGCCCATTTTAAAAGAATATTTAAGCGCAAAGATTCGCAGCTGTGCCAGCGGTGAGCGTTATGGTGGCCAACGAGTATTTGTTTTTGTTCTTTGGGTGGTATTTATATGTGGGGTAATTTTTGCTTTAAGTAGTTTGTATGAACATTACACAATTGTATATACGCCAGTGCAAGCAAAGGCATATATGTCGGTCACTTTTTTAGTGTTGGCGTCAGGTGGTGGGTTAATTCACCTAATTTCTAAAGGCATAAGGGGCTTAGTAAGAAGGAAAAAAGCAAATATTCCTGCTGAAGTGCTTTTAATTGAACAGTATGCAAAAGATGCTTTGGCTGCGATTGAAACAGAAGGGGTGAACTTGATTAAGCAACATCCTTTCGCCGCAGCGTTAATTGGTATTTCTGTAGGCTTATTATCTGGAGCGACTTATTCTAAGCATAAATAAAATTAGTATTATCTAATTCGAAGGAGGGTTAAATGAAAATATTATCCACATGTTTTATTGCGTTGTCATTGTTAGGATGTGTAACCAAAACAGGTAACCTTGAATTAGAGAGAAGTACACCTGTTACATTGGATGCGGTTATAAAAAGGAATGTTACTACGGCAGAGGATATCCGAAATTACTTAGGTTCGCCATTGCGAGTAGGGTATACACCTGCTGGTCATGAAATGTGGACTTATGTGTTCCGCAAGACTGATATAAAAGCTAGAACATTTATTCCGATTGCAAATTTGTTTTCTTCGGAAGTTGATACAAGCGAAAAAACGTTAGTGATCACATTTGATGCAAATAAAGTTGTGACAAATTATACAATTGCTGAAACTTTGCAAAAAAATACATCGGGCATTTTAGAGCGTTAAAAAAGGTCGGATAGTTTACTTTTTATTTAAATTTTAAAGAAAGAAGGAGACGAGTTATGACGATGATTTTAGACAATCTGAAAGAAACAGTAGATACGCTAAATGCAATTGCTCAGTTAGAAATTGATGATGCACATGCATATAATCAAGCGATTTCTAATCTAGAAGATGTCACCTTAAAGGATAACTTTTTAACTTTCAAAGTAGATTGTGAACGTCATATTGGTGAAACAAGCCAATTAATTAAAGAGCTTGGTGGTGAGCCACCAGAATATTCTAGAGATTTTAAAGGATATTTAATTACTGGTTATACGGCAATTCGCAGCATGATGGGAACAAAAGGTGCATTAGAAGCGATGCAAACCAACGAAAAGTTAACGGTGCGTCTATATGAAGCTGCACTGCAGAAAAATATTACCCCTACGGCAAAAGGGTTGTTAGCAAAAAATTTAATGGATGCGCGTCGTCATTTGAATTTTATTGAAAGTTCTATAGCCGCAACAAGTTAAACAACAGGGTGTTGAATATAAATTATGGGGCTATACCAGATAAGAAGTTACAAACAGTCCTTAAGCTATTGAATTAACTACGCTAATTGGGCTTTAGCCGTGGGTGTGTTAAACCTCCACGCACATTTCTTCAAAACCAGTCTGAAAGGTTCTCTTGGTATACTATTAAATCTACGCAAATGACGCTTAGATTAACCCCATAAATCCTTTATGCCATTGGTATGATTTTGCTTAAGTATTTAAACTCTGATACATCCAATACGTTGCATCCCTTCCAACAGTCAGAATAATACTATCAGGGGAACTATTTTGCGTTCAATAATGGGAATGAATGTACTGCCAGATGCATCTGGAATGATCTTGGTAACACCCCCCCAGCTCTGCTGCCCCCCACAAACGAAAAACACCCTCTCCGGGGTAACCTTCAACTTCACAAACCAAAAACACCCTCTTCAGAGTTAACTCCAAACCCCACAAACGAAAAATACCCTCTCCGGGGTAACCTTCAACTTCACAAACGAAAAACATCCTCTCCGGGGTAACCTTCAACTTCACAAACGAAAAACATCCTCTCAGGGCTAACTCCTAACCTCATAAACCAAAAACACCCTCTTCAGCACATGATGAAAAAATTAACAAAAAATAACTTGTGTTTTTTTACGGTTCTTGTTCGTCAAAAACAGCATGTTGTATTGTAACCCCCTTTGGTTGCATTGTAGCACCACCCCGTGTGAAATGCTTTATGCGTGATTATTGAGATAGAGATATACCTTCGTAAATAGCTTAGATGCTGCTGCCCATGGCGTGACATTAAGTATGGGGTTTGGTTGCACATTATAATTTTCAATTGTAAAACTCCTGAGATGCGGGCCACTTTTGAGCCTCCATTTTGTATATATAGGTAAAGAAAAACAATATAAAGATTGTGTGTTCAGCTGTGGGTTGAAAAAACCCTTTGACTATTCTGAGTTTTTTAATATCTTAACATCATATATATCCAGCGAGATTTATAATGTTTTTAGACCCTGGCCGACAAGTATTTCATATTGCGGGGAATGATAGGTATCGTTTTTTAAATGGTTTAATTACCCAAGATATTCTTCTTTTAGAAAGGGGTGAAAAGAAAGCAATTTATACCGCTTTGTTAAGTCCCAATGGTCGATATCAATTTGATTTTTTTGTAGTAAATGAAAAAGATGGCTTATACGTAGTAGCAGTAGATGGTGAAGCATTGCTTAAACGTATACAGCCTTACAAATTAAGATTGGATGTTCATTTTACTGCTTTATTTGATACGCACAAAGTTTATGGTAGTGAGCTTTTGTTTGAGTGTGATATTTCTTTTCAAGATCCACGACATCCTGATTTGGGGTACTGGGGGATAGCAGACAAAGCATTAAAGCCAACAACTGAGTATAGCAAATATCGTTATAACCGTTTTCACTTAGGGGTTCCGGACAGTGAGGATTTTGAAAAAGATAAAAGCATCATTTTAGAATGGTGGTATGAAGAATTAGGTGGTATTTCATTTACAAAAGGATGTTATATGGGGCAAGAATTAATGTCTCGAACAAAACATTTGGGAGAAATTAGAAAGCGGCTATTGCCGTGTCAATTTGATGAAATACATGATGAGTTTAATGTAGGAGATAAGGTTTTTTATCACGGAGAAGCAGTTGGCGAAATTAAAGCTACCCATGAGTATTTAGCATTGGCTTTGGTGCGCGTTGATAAGATACCTATTCACCAAGAAGAGACGGTGCCCATAACAGTTAATCAGGATAAAGCCATTATATATAAACCTGACTGGATAAAATTATAGAAGTTTAAGGAATAAGAATGACGACGCTTACCAAAAATTACGAACATCAAGATGTGCAAGAAAAATTGTATGAAAGCTGGAGCAAGAAGGGGCTGTTTTCATGTAACCCTTTAAGCAGTAAAGAGCCGTTTACTATTATGATGCCCCCGCCCAATGTCACAGGTAATTTACACTTAGGCCATGCTTTAACATATACGATTCAAGATGTTTTGTTGCGTTACCAGCGTATGAAGGGGAAAGATACATTATATCAACCTGGCACAGACCACGCGGGGATTGCAACGCAAATGTTGGTTGAGCGTCAATTGAATTCGGATGGTTTAAATCGTCATGAGATGGGTCGTGAGAAATTTTTAAGTCATGTTTGGGCGTGGAAAGAAAAATATGGTAGCGCGATTGTTGGCCAGCAAAAGAAAATGGGAATTACTGCCGACTGGGAACGGTCGCGGTTTACTATGGACGAAGGTCTTTCAGAAGCGGTGCGTAAAGTCTTTGTGGAACTATATAAACAGAAATTAATATATAGAGATAAGCGCCTGGTTAACTGGGATTGTAAGTTGCTGACTGCAGTATCTGATTTGGAAGTAGAAGAAAAAGAAATTAAAGGGAAAATGTATTATATTCGGTATCCTTTGGTTTCTGATGCGTCTAAATACATTGTGGTGGGGACAACGCGTCCTGAAACGTTGTTTGGTGATGTGGCGGTTGCTGTACATCCTGATGATGAGCGGTACCAAGCTTTAATAGGTAAATTTGTACGTATTCCTTTAAACGGGCGAGAAATACCTATTGTCGGGGACGAATATCCAGATCCTGAAAAAGGTACGGGTGCTGTAAAAATTACCCCTGCTCACGACTTTAATGATTTTGAAGTGGGTGTGCGTCACGACTTAGATAAAATTATTGTGATGGATATTCATGGCAAGATGAATGAAAACTGTCCTGCTGAATATCAAGGATTGGATCGTTTCGATGCTCGTAAAAAAGTCATTGAAGCTTTAGAGGGATTAGAATGCTTAGAAAAGGTAGAAGATCATAAACATTTGGTGCCCCATGGGGACCGATCTGGAACACAGCTTGAGCCTCGTTTAACAGATCAATGGTTTGTGGATGCCGAGGTATTAGCAAAAAAAGCGTTAGAAGCTGTGGAAACTGGTGAAACGGTTTTTGTTCCAGATAACTGGAAGCATACTTATTTTGAATGGTTGCGGAATATTCGTCCGTGGTGTATTTCACGCCAAATTTGGTGGGGACATCGTGTTCCTGCATGGTATGGTCCGGATGGTAAAGTGTTTGTATGCGAAACAGAAACGCAAGCACACAGTGAGGCAAATCAGTGCTATGGTAAATCAGTTGAATTAACGCAAGACGAAGATGTTTTAGATACATGGTTTTCATCAGCCTTGTGGCCTTTTTCAACGTTGGGTTGGCCAGAAAAAACAATAGAGTTAGATCGTTATTATAGCACAGATGTGTTGGTCACAGGTTTTGATATTATCTTTTTCTGGGTTGCCCGCATGATGATGATGGGCATGCACTTTATGGGCAAGGTGCCATTTAAAGTAGTCTACATTCACCCTTTAATTCGTGATGAAAAAGGCCAAAAAATGTCGAAGACCAAAGGTAATGTGATTGATCCTTTGGTGGTTATTGAACAGTACGGTGCTGATGCTTTGCGTATGACGTTAAGTAGTTTGGCCGTACATGGCAGGGATGTTCGCATGTCAATGGACAAGGTGGAAAGTTCCCGTAACTTTGTAACCAAGTTGTGGAATGCCGCGAAATACGCACAGATGCATAATGTACGCCTGATTAAAGGCTTTAATCCTGCGGCAACGGCCAAGCTAACTGTGAATCGTTGGATTGCTGGGATGTGTGAGACTGTTACGCAAGAGGTAACCGCGAATCTGGATGAATATAAATTACATGATGCGGCAAGTGGTTTGTATGCAATTGTGCGCAATACATTTTGTGATTGGTACATTGAATTTACAAAAACCATTCTAAATGGGGATGATGAAGAAGCAAAAGCTGAAACACGTGCAACAATGGCTTGGGTTTTAAAGCGGTTGTTGGTTTTGTTGCAGCCTATTATGCCATATGTAACCGATGAAATATGGTCAGCGTTTCGTCAGATAGATGATCCTGAATTTTTAGTTGAAGAATCTTGGCCAGCCGCGAGTGAGGTTGATCATAGCTCTGTCAAAGAGATGGAATGGATAAGTCAGGCGATTACAGCGATTCGTGGAACACGTGCAGAGTTAAATGTTCCGGTGGCGACTATTGTTCAAGCACAAGTGACATTTGAAAATCAAGAAGAGGGTAATTATTTTCAGCGCAACCAATCCTTAATTGAGAGATTGGCTCGCGTAACATTTTCAGGGAAAACTGAAAAGCCTTTAAACGTGATTGTTGGGCAGGCGGTATTTAACCTGAATATACGGGACGTAATTGACTTAGATGCGGAGCGCAGTCGCTTGGAAAAAGAAAAAACAAAAGTGATGGCGGATTTAAAAGTGGTAACTTCAAAATTACAAAATGAAGATTTTGTGGCCAGAGCCCCCGCTGAGATTATTAATGAAAATAAACAACGTGAGGTTGATTTAAATGGTAAGTTGAAAAAAATAGAAAATTCCTTATTGCAGTTAAATTAACAACAGAATTGTTTTATAAGGACTCTTTGTGTTATTTTAACAAATAAGAGATTGTCTGCAAACCTGTAAAGACTTTTTAAGTAACTTGTAAGTACACTAAGTTTAAATCACCGTCTAAGAGGATAAAGAGAGTGAAGCAATTAAGTAAAAATTTTGTAATGTGGGTTGCTATTGTAGCAGCATTGCTTATCGTATTAAATTTGTTTAGCGATGGCGGTGGGCAGAAGCCTCAACAAGAACTTTCTTATTCTGAGTTTTTGCAACGTCTTGATGGTGGTCATATACGTCAGGTTACGATTAAGGGTGCTTCTATTCTCGGGATTTTAGAAGATGGCACAGTATTTAAATCTTACAGTTTGCGCGACCAAAATATTATTGATCGCTTGCAGAAATCTAAGATTCCATTTAAAGAGCAGCCAATGGATGACGGTTGGAACATTTGGTCCTTTTTAGCACATACGCTGCCAATGATCATTTTGATCGCAATTTGGATTTTTGCCTTGCGTCAGATGCAAGGTGGTGCAAATAAGGCGATGGGTTTTGGGCGCTCTAAAGCTAAGCTGAGTGCGAATTCTAAAAAGGTAACTTTTGCAGATGTAGCTGGAGTAGAAGAAGCGAAAGAAGAATTAAGTGAGGTTGTTGAATTTTTAAGAAACCCTGAAAAATATCAGAAGCTTGGGGGTAAAATTCCACGTGGTGTATTGCTTGTGGGACCTCCCGGTACAGGTAAAACGTTATTGGCCCGTGCAGTAGCGGGTGAAGCTAATGCGCCTTTCTTTAGTATTTCAGGTTCTGACTTTGTGGAAATGTTTGTCGGTGTGGGTGCAAGTCGTGTGCGCGATATGTTTGAACAAGGGCGGAAAAGTGCACCCTGCATCATATTTATTGACGAGATCGATGCTGTTGGACGTCACCGTGGTGTTGGTTATGGTGGTGGAAATGATGAGCGCGAACAAACTTTGAACCAGTTATTAGTAGAAATGGACGGGTTTGAAGAGAACGATGCAGTCATTATTATTGCAGCAACAAACCGTGCTGATGTTTTGGACCCGGCTTTGTTGCGTCCTGGACGTTTTGATCGTCAAGTAAATGTAGATTTGCCAGATTTATTAGGAAGAGAAGCTGTTTTAAAAGTGCATACGCGTGGTGTGCCAATTGCTGTAGATGTAGACTTAAACGTGGTTGCGCGTGGTACGCCTGGTTTTTCAGGCGCGGATTTGCAAAATTTAGTAAATGAAGCTGCATTATTATCTGCGCGTCATAATAAAAAAGCTGTAACTCAAGTTGAATTTGAGGAGGCGCGTGATAAGATTTTGATGGGGCCTGAGCGTAAGAATAAAATTATGTCAGATGAAGAACGTCGTTTGACAGCTTACCATGAAGGTGGACACGCGTTAGTTGCATATACATTAAAAGATAATGCACACCCTATTCATAAAGCCACGATTTTGCCAAGAGGTCGAGCTTTAGGCATGGTGCAGCAGTTGCCGGAAAAGGATCAGGTTTCACGTACGTTTATTCAGATGAAATCTGAAATTGCGATTTACATGGGTGGAAGGATAGCTGAAGAAATTATCTTTGGTAAAGACAAGGTTACTTCTGGGGCGTATAGCGATATTAAAGGTGCAACACGTATTGCGCAAGCGATGGTGACAGAATTTGGTTTAACACAAGAATTGGGTGCTGTGCATTATAATTTGAATTCTCAGGGGTATGAACCGGCTAGAGTTTCGCAAAAAACATATGAAATGATTGACCATAAGGTAAGAGAGCTTGTGGATGAAGGGTTGCAAAAAGCAAAAGAAATTCTAACTAAGAATTTGAAGTCGCTTCATGCGTTGGCAGAATCTTTATTAAAATATGAAACTTTAACAGGAGCTGAAATCGCAGATATTCTTGAGGGTAAGAGTATTAGACAAGAGAGTGAGCCTGTAAAGAAACGAAGAACCAAAACGAAAACGGATGAATCCACACCACCTTTGGGTGGCGGAACGGAGCCATCTCCACAAGTGTAATACAACATGGAATCTTTTATTCAAAAATATGGATATTTTGCTGTTTTTTTAGGATCGACTATCGAAGGTGAGTTGATCCTGATGACAGCAGGATATTTTGCATATACAGGAGTTTTAGACCTAAAATGGGTAATTTTTTTTGCTTTTTTAGGCACATTGATAGCTGATCAGGGATGCTTTTTTATTGGTCGATATTATGGTCCAAAGTTGATGGAAAGGTTTCCTGTATTAAAGAAAAAATCAGAGAAAGTCTTTCGACTATTACATGCCTATAAGAATCTTTTCATTATGACGTTCAGGTTTATTTATGGAATACGTATTGCTAGTCCCTTAATTGTTGGGGCAAGTCAATTAAGTCCAAGGCGTTTTACAGTTTTAAATTTTCCATCTGCGTTGGTGTGGGCAGTCGCAATAGCTTGGGTTGGATATTTTTTTGGTGGAACGTTTGAAGTCATTTTAGATAACATGCATCGAATTCAACGGTATGGGTTGTATATCGGATTGCCTGTGAGTATATGTTTGTGGTCTGCATATAAAGTATATTTAAAGCATTATCGCAATTAAAAAGTGCGAGATTGCTTAATGATAGGCGTTTGCATTTTGATCAAAATATGTTGCGTAAAAGTTACACATGACAACAAAAGCTCCCCTTTTTCCTTAAAAAAATAGTATGTGTTTGAAAAAGTGCTGTATTGTGAGTTATGAAAAATGCCGAGAGCATGGTTTTAACAACGGAGAAAACAATGAAAAAATTAATTCTAAGTTCAGTATTCGCAGGATTAGTTCTTGCGTCTGGAGTAGAGGCATCTACAGCTGCAGCGCCTCAAAAAGCACCTTATGGAGCTTTCGTAATCAATGCTGATTTCGCAGCAGGATATTGGGCTAATCTTTATCACAAAACACCTGATGGGTTAAAAGATGATTCAATTGATACAGATGATTGGATGAAACGCGGCTTAGTGGCATTATCTGATTCAAAAATGACTTTCAAAACTGAAGGTGGCTGTTCCGCGGTTGCATTCGGTGCGACTGTAAAATTAGATGTTAACGCTGCTGCAAAAGATTTTACTGGTCTTTTACGTGATACATATGTGTTTGGTCGTTTCGGTAACATGATTGAAGTTCGTATTGGTTCTCAACGTGATGCAATGTGGTCAATGGTGGATGCAGATTCATTAATGGGCGGTACTTACGGATATAATGGTTATTATGGTAATTTATTAAAGAGCACAACTAGTGCTGGCCAAACTAGAAAAGAACGGTTTATTTTAGACTTAACTCATAAAAACGATACTTGGTACACAAACGCATTGGAAGTCCGTACAGTTCGTATGGCTGGATTACAAGCTATACTTAACTGGAAACCAAGCGCTGCATATAAGGGCCGCTTAGGTACTTATGGTGATGGTCAACGTATTGCTGGTGTTGCAAACAATATTTTATCTGCATCTGTAAACTATGATAATACATTCGGTGATTTCCGCGTGCGTGTATCTGCTGCTGGTGTATATGAAGCAAGCGATCGTACAGATGCAAAAGGTGTGAAAATTGCTGATCAAAACGAAAACTTTACTTACCGTTTAGGTTCTGCATTCTCCTGGAAATCATTTGATATCGGATTTGGTTGGGCTGATGACTGCAGCACAGGATTCGCCGCAGGAAACAACAAAGATGGTAACGCAGGTAAGAAAATTCACGGTGTAGTTGGTTTGCAATTTGACAACACTATGTGGAAGCCACGCATTTCTGTTGGAGCATTGTATGGTTGGAAAAATGGGAAAGATTCTACAATTAAAAACAACGATACAACTTTAGCTGTCTCCGGTGCTCTTGATTTGAATATTCGCGAAGGTTTCCGTTGGTTTGTTGAAGGTACTTGGGCTGGTTTAGACTACAATAACCTAACAGAAGTATCTGATAAGGGACTGTCTGAACCAAATTTTATCCTTGGTACAGGTCTTGCTGTAAGCCAATAAGAAATTTTTATATTTCTTTAAAGCGGGGGTTAAACCCCGCTTTTTTTATTTATATTTTGCCTGAAGTTTGATACTTAATAAGGCAAACACAATATTAGGCCTAAATTCATGAATTGTTATACGTTGATTAAACAAAAAATACTTACGGTTATTGCTGAATTACAAAAGACCGAAAAATTACCTGGTGATTTAAAGCTGGATGCCATTACCGTAGAGCCTCCTAAAAGCAGAGACCATGGTGAGATGTCAACGAATGTAGCTATGGTGTTGGCTAAGGCCGTGGGGCAATCGCCCCGTACATTAGCAGAATTATTTTTAAAGCATATTCAAGCTTTTCAAGAAGTGCGCTCTGCCGAAGTTGCTGGTGCTGGTTTTATAAATATGCGCCTACATTACAACTTTTGGTACTTACAATTAAACGCGGTATTACATAAAGGCGAATCTTACGGTGAATGTAATTTAGGTCAAGGTCAGGCCATGAATGTGGAATATGTATCAGTAAACCCTACGGGGCCGATGCATGCAGGTCATGGGCGTGTGGCTATTGTTGGGGATGCGATGGCAGCTTTGATGGAAAAGGGCGGATACAAAATTACCCGTGAATATTATATCAATGATGGGGGAGCTCAGGCAGCGACATTAGGCCGTTCCACTTACTTGAGATATCTTGAGGCATTAGGGGCTGATATTGGGGAAATTCCAGCAGGGTTATACCCTGGTGATTATTTAAAACCTGTGGGTGAAGCATTGGCCAAAAATTTTGGTGATATATTTAAAAATCAAACTGAAGAAGAATACCTTCCTTTTTTTCAAACGTATGCCGTAGATGCAATGATGGATATGATTAGGTCAGATTTAGATTTAATTGGTATTCAACATGATGTGTTTGCCTCAGAAAATGCACTGGTGGCAGATGATGCGGTTGAGCGTGCAATAGACATTTTAGAAGAAAAAGGACTGGTTTATACAGGCGTGTTGGATATACCAAAGGGTATAGAAGTTGATGACTGGTCTGCAGAGCCTCAATTATTATTTAAGTCTACTCAATTTGGGGATGATGTGGATCGGGTTCTAAAACGTACAAATGGTGAATGGACTTATTTCGCAAAAGATATTGCTTATCATTATGATAAATTGCAACGCGGATTTAAGTATCAAATTAATGTGTGGGGAGCAGACCACGCAGGATACATTAAGCGGATGCTGGCGGCAGTGAAAGCTATTTCTGAAGGTTCTGTAACTTTGGATATAAAAACATGTCAGATGGTCAATTTATTACAAGGTGGTGAACCTTTAAAGATGTCCAAACGCGCTGGTACGTTTATTACCTTAAAAGATGTAGTAGATTCTGTTGGCAAAGACGTTATACGTTTTGTGATGTTGATGCGCCGAAACGATGCGATGTTGGATTTTGATTTTGAAAAAGTAAAAGAGCAGTCTAAAGATAATCCCGTATTTTATGTGCAATATGCACACGCCCGTGTACATTCGGTATTGCGGCAAGCTGAAAGTCAAATGGGGGTTATTGATGAAAGTGCTTTGAAGAATGCAAATTTAAGTGGTTTAAATTCTGACGATGAGATTGCATTAATACAATTACTGGCAAGTTGGCCAAGATGTGTTGAAGGTGCAGTTGTGCATCGGGAGCCTCATCGTATTGGAGGGTATTTATATGAGTTGGCAGCTGCTTTTCATGGGTTGTGGAACCAAGGTAAGGAAGATGCAACTTTAAGATTTATCGTAGAAGATAAAGACATTACCATGGCAAGGTTAGCGTTGTTAAAAGGAGTTGCTACAGTGATTTCAAGTGGTTTACACTTATTTGGAGTAAAGCCAGTAGAGGAGATGCGCTAAATGCAGCATGATAATTTTGAAAACAAAGCATTTAAAAGACCCCATCAAACACAAGAACCATTTTTTGAAGAAGTCAATCCTTATGGAGAAACAGAAAAATGGTGGTGGATTTTTCAAAACCCATTAGGGGTAATTATTCTATTAGCTTTGGCTATACTGCTTATTATTGGATTATGGTTTATTTTTCAGCCGTCTTCAAAGCAGCCGGGTGTTTCTTCTAATGTAATGGTCATTAAAGCAGATGTTGCCCCATATAAAGAAGCACCAGACGAAACGGCCAACACAACTGTAGAAAACCAAGATAAAGAGGTTTATAAACGTTTAAATCAAAATCCAGATGATCAGCAAGATACCACAGAAGCGTTAGTTGTAGAGCAAGAAAAACCTTTAGAGGTTCAAAACTTGCCGGATGAAACAAAAAACATGGTGAAAGAAAGAGCAGCTGAAAAGCAAAATAATTTACGAAAACTTAATTCGAACACAGGGATAAAAATGCCAGAACCTGTTATGAATGAAAAATTTATTTCTGAGAAAAAAAGAGAGGTACTCCCCTCTAAAACAGAAGAAAAAGTAGAAGTTAAAACAGAGGTTCAAAAAAAAGTTGAGAAACCCAAAATAAGCAATGCTTTGAATCCTGGGGTGTATGCAATTAGAGTTGCGTCTTTCAGAAAGATGGAAACTGCCGAAAGGGAAATGAATCGAGTATTTAGTGCGTTAGGGAAAGCTTTCAATGGAGTGGGGCGTGTAGTTAAACGTATTGAAAGTGATTCTGGGGTGTTTTATGTGGTTAACATAGGGGCATTTTCTTCTTTAAGTAAAGCTAAGGAAGCAGCAAAATTACTGAGAGAAAAAAACTTTAGTGCAATTATTCAAAAGGTCAGTGGATGACATTAACTGAGATATTAATTGTAGCCATACCTTTAATTATTGCAATTACATTTCATGAGGCTGCACATGGGTTTGTAGCCTACATATGTGGTGATAAAACTGCAAAGCGTATGGGAAGAATGACGTTAAATCCTTTAAAACATGTGGATCTTATTGGTACTGTTTTAATTCCAGCTACATTAGTATTTCTTAAGGCCCCTTTTTTGTTTGGGTATGCAAAGCCTGTGCCAATTAATCCTACCCAATTTTTTCATTATCGGTCGAATTTAATATTTGTAGCTGCTGCGGGTCCGATAATGAACATTATTTTAGCCATGCTTTCGTGGTCAATTTATATATTTATTTATCCGGATCCTCCGTATTTGGTGGCGGCATTAATGTATTCAATACAAGTAAATTTAGTATTAGCAGTATTTAATATGATCCCGTTGTTACCCTTAGATGGTGGACGGGTATTATCTGCTGTGTTACCTTCGCCATATGACCGGAAATTTATGAAATTAGAACGCTTAGGCATGTTTATTATCTTGGCGTTATTGGCTTTGCCCAGCTTGACTGAAAACTTTGGTGTGCGGGTTAACCCAATTGGTTGGTTTATTTATAACGGTGTTCAGTGGCTTAAGAATATATTAGGGGTAACTTTTTAATGCGTAAACTGTATCATTATCCATTATGTCCGTTTTCCCGCAAAATCCGTTTAATATTGGCTGAAAAAGCTTTGGAGGTAGAATTAGTTACCATAAGGTATTGGGAAGAAAGCGATGATTTTCTGCGATTAAACCCGGGCGGTTTTGTACCAGTATTGGAGGAATCCAATAAAGTTTTAGTGGTAGGGGATTACCCAATTTTAGAATATTTGGATGAGGCATATCCACAACACAAGGGATTGACGGGTCGCACATTGCAAGAAAGAGCAGAGATCAGGCGGCTGGTGCATTGGTTTGATGTAAAGTTTTATCGTGAAGTAAGCCAAAAAGTTTATGGCGAGCGCGTTGAAAAACGTTTGTTTAAAAATGGGTTCCCTTCCACTGAAGTGATACGGGAAGGTTTACAAAACATTCAAATGCACTTAGATTATATTGCCTGGATTGTAGAGCAAAAAAATTGGTTAACTGGGCGTAATCTAACCATAGCTGATTTAGCAGCCGCAGCTCATTTATCTACGTTAGATTATTTTGGTGATGTGCCTTGGGATAAATATCCAACCACAAAAGACTGGTATATGAAGTTAAAGAGTCGCCCCACCTTCCGTCCTTTGTTAGAAGATATTGTAGCAGGGCATCGTCGAGCAGATCATTATCCTGAATTAGATTTTTAGTACTACGCTTGAATTTTTATATTTTGCCCTTATATAAGTAGTATTTCGGAGACACTAAAGATGAAAACCTTTCAACACCTATTTCTTTCTATTATGGCTTTAATGTCTATTCTTAATGGACGTGCAATTATAGATTTAGAAGGTTATGCGATAAGTGTTCCTGCTTCAGAAGTTGTAATAGCACGAGTAGAAGCTTTAAAATTTGCATCTGATAGCTCTGATTTATTACCCACTACTGAACCTGTAGATCCTCTGCCAGTAAAGGCGGAGGGAGAAAATTTATCAGCTCATGCTGTCGGTGTTGATGCTTCGGTGGAAGGAGTGCCTGTGCCATTCGTAACGCCACAAGGAGAAGGGTCAACATCTGATATCGCTTTAGTACCTTTGACGCATAGTCCAGATACGCCAAGGCCTGTTGTTGCACCTAAGAAAGAAGATAGACCGGTTGTGGAAGTTTTACCAACTGTAAGACAAGTCCCCCCCTTTGATCAAGCACCTTTGGCTGTTCAAAACATAACCATTGATATGCCTCTCTTTGATTTTGAACGATTGGCGGCAATTCAAGCTGCTGTTGAAAATACCAATCAATATTTGTCCAGGGCTGCAGGAAAAACCAATGTGCATGACTTGGCTGCATATTATAAAGAATTATGGAAAAGTCTAAATACTCCTGAAATTTTAGGATATTCCAGGCGTGAATCACAGCAATTTATAGATATTTTTGAACGTACAATTAAAGAGATAGAATGCGTATTATCACATGTAAATACAGATAAAATATTAAGAATTGGGGATGCAAATATAAAATTAAAAGCAAAACGACCTTATAATATTCACAACTTACGATTAGCTTTAGCAAAAATGAGAAGTTTTGGCCGACATGCAGGGGGAAGTGACTGGGACAACGAAGTCAATGCACATGTAAATGAAGTGTTAGTATATGTGTGGCACCAAGTAAAGTTAGACCCCAATTTAATATATACGTTTTTAAGTAATCTGATAGACGCTGCGCCCACGTGTATCCAAGGACATACGGTGCGATTGTTATATACAATACATCAATATGACCGTAATCTTTTTTAATAAGAATTAAAGCCTTTATTATTATAAGTATTTTTAATTTATTTTTATGATTAACTAAGCAACAATCATTTGTCAGTACACTTGCTGTATTATGGAAAAAAATGTTCAGCAATTACTTTTAAATGAATTGATAGCAAGACATCTTTTGAATCAAGAACAGGCATGGGCACTGCAGAATGAGATTCAAGAGGGCGTTGATTTAGCACAACATTTACACAAGATATACAAAATTGACCCATGGCTGATTGCTGAGTTAGAGTCCGAATATAACGGGTATATGTATCAACGCTGGCGAATGGAAGAGCTTGATATATCCGTCGCAAAAACTATTCCTGCATCGATTTTAAAGCAGTTTAAGTGTCTGCCGATACAAAAACATGATTCTGTATTAGAGGTAGTTTTTTGTGAGAATGATACCCTAGAGTTAAGGGGGGTATTAAAAGAATACTATCCTGAATGTATACATCATAATTTATATTATGTACCCAATTTTTTTTGGGAACAGGCCATGGGGACTCTTCCGAAAGATCCCACAATAATAGTTAAACATCTTGGTAGCCTGGATCGCTGGATAAAAGGGAATGGTAATCAGGAAGATATCTCTACAGATTCAATTTTACAAACTATTTTGACTGAGGCGTGCGTTCATAGAGCATCAGATATTCATTTTGAACCCACTGATGGAAGAGTGCAGGTGCGGTTGCGTATAGATGGTATTTTAAAAGTACAAAGAAGTTTTGCTTATCGTTACTGGAAGTATTTAGCTGCTAGAATAAAAGTTATAAGTGGGATGAATACAGCTGAAAATAGACGCCCCCAGGCTGGGCGGTTTAGTCAAATAGTAAATGGACATGAGATTGATATTCGTTCTGCCACCCATCCTACGACTAAAGGTGAGGCAATAGTTTTACGACTGTTAGATAAGCATAAGATGGTGGTGCCGTTAGAAGAGTTGGGGTTTTGTAAAAAATCATTAAGTTTACTGAAAAAGATATATGCAGTCACCCAGGGTTTGGTTCTGTTTACTGGCCCCACGGGTTCAGGAAAGACAACTACCTTGTATAGTATTTTGAATCAATTAAATTGTGATGACATTAATATTATGACACTAGAAGATCCAGTGGAATATGAACTTCAAGGTATTCGTCAGACGTCCATTCACGATAATGTAATTAATTTTAAAGAGGGAATACGGGCTATTTTACGACAAGATCCGGATGTTATTTTAATTGGTGAAATCCGCGATGAAGATACAGCTAAAATGGCATTCCGAGCTAGTCAAACGGGACATTTAGTTTTTAGCACCTTACATACAAATGATGTATGGGGGGTGTTCCCCCGTTTAATGGATTTAGGAATTTCATTTGAAAGTATAAAACATACAGTAGTCGGATTGGTGTCTCAAAGGTTAGTGCGCAAGCGATGTATGTGCTATCCAAAAGGATGTGATGCGTGTGATGGTGCTGGTTTAAAAGGCAGAATAGCAATAGGGGAAATGCTTTGGATTACATCAGAAATGCGTGAGCATATGTATTATGAAGGAGGGGTTAGGCAAATACCCAAAACCGTGCTTGAAAAACATTATATATCTTTAGAAGAAGCTGCAAGGGAGGCGGAGAACGAAAAGCTTACAACCTTGGAGCAAATTAAACGCTACTGTGGAGAAACATAGAGTGCGGACTATAAAATATAAAGCAATTAATACTGCTAATAAAATTATTACAGGCTCTGTTTCTATGGAAAACTCAGAAGATTTAGAAGCTTTCCTAAATGAGCAAGACTTGCGTTTGATTAGCTATCGTTTGATGCGTAAAATGACATATAAAACATTGACGTATAAACAGCAGGAAATTTTGTGGATGTCATTAAGACATTATATGATGTCCAATTTTACTTTAATTAATGCAATAAAATATTTGAAGCAAGGTATCGCCGATAAAGGGATGCAAAGTATTTTACATGATATTTATCAAAAACTAAAACAAGGTGAAATGCTTAGTCAAGCTGTTAAACAATATTTACCTAAACGCGAAATTTTAACTACTAGTTTGTTGGAAACCGCCGAAAGAACTGGAGATTATGTTGAGATCCTGCATGATTTAGAATCTTATGCCGGGTGGCAAATTAATTTTAGAGGGGAAATCAAACAATCCATGAGATATCCAACAATTGTTTTCGGAGCTTTGTGGGTGTCTATATTTTGTATTTTATACTTTTTTGCGCCTCAACTAAGTATGTATTTTCATGAAAATATGGAAAATCTTCCAATGCTTACTTTAATGTTAATTCAAACCAGTCAATTTGTAGTGCAAAGACCCACAGAGTTTTTAGCGCTCCCTTTTATATTGTTTATTGCTATAAAGTGTGTAGGAAAAATTTCCCCCGTATCACACGCTATAGGATTTTATTTGCCGGGAATTAGAACTGTGTGGTTGGGATACTATTATACGTTTATTTCTAAGGTATTATATTTGCAGCTAAGACATGGACATTCCTTAGTAGAAAGTTTTGAAAATTTGCAAAAAATATATGCTTTGGATTGGATAGGCCCAACATTAAAGAGAATTACATATAAAATTCAACAAGGAGTACCCCTAACAAACGCTTTACAACAGAATAATCAAATTTTCTCAAATTTTTTCTTGCAGTTGATAGAGGTAGGAGAAAAAAGTAATACGTTAAGTGAGAATTTAAAAGTGATTTCTGCTTACTATGAAAAAGACACACGAAAAAAATTATTAGGTTATGTAAAATTAATAGAGCCATTGATGCTAGTATTAATGGGTGGACTATTACTCATTGTGGTGGGTGGTTTATTTTATCCAATGTATCAACAGGTGGGGACAATGGTTAGTGGGGGACTATAAGCCGGATTTTGTCGTGGAAGGTCATTCATCTGCGCCATCAGTTACCTGATAGCTGAAGCAGCTTACCCAAATGCAGTGCGGAAATTCACTTGTCTAAGACATGCATTCCTATTTAGCCTTGCTCCAGGTGGGGTTTACACTGCCTTTTTCATTGCTGAAAAAGCGGTGAGCTTTTACCTCGCCATTTCACCCTTACCACAAAAAAGTGGCGGTATATTTTCTGTTGCACTTTCCCTAAAATAGTAAAAACTATTCCGCCGGACGTTATCCGGCACCTTATTTCCGTGGAGTCCGGACTTTCCTCTATTGCCTAAGCAGCAGCGACCTTCTGTCCCCCGTTTATAGAGATAAATGGTTTTTATCTAAAACACAAGCATTAGATATTCTTGGAGAAGTTGACGATAAGAAATCTACGATTAGTTGTTCCATTTCTTGCAAGGTAACGTTTAGGATCTCTTGATCTTTTTTAGTTAAAACATCTTGTGTTGCAAAGTGAGCGATGTCTTTATAAAGATCAGAAAAATTTTTTAAGGTTTCATTGCTTAAGTTTACATGATCATAAGTCATACAGTGCTGTATTCGGTCTAGCAGACGCGATAAATTATCTTTAGTTAGTTTGTATTCAACTATTGCTGCTAAAATCTGCTTCATAAATTGCTCTCCTTATAATCAAGGTAGAGCTTTAAAGGTTTTTATACAACGCACAAAACAACTTATAGGGGTTGCGTTTATTGCAAGTTAAAACCCTAGGTTTGTAGCGTTGGTAAACCTTTAGTAGTTGAGTATTCAAAATGGAAAGTTGTTTCAGGAAAAATTTTACTGCGTAAAGTATGTGCAGCAATTGCTGCTTCAGAAAAACCACATAAGATTAGTTTAAGTTTGCCAGGATATATCGCAATATCACCAATAGCAAACACACCTGGTAAGTTCGTTTCCATTGTGTGGGGGGCAGTGGTGATGTGTTTGTGTTCAATGTCTAATCCCCATTCAGCAATAGGGCCTAAATCCATTTGCAGGCCAAAAAAAGGTAGTAGTACATCTGCCTGCAAGCTTTTTTTCTGTCCGTCTAAATTTTCAACAATCACCTCTTTTAAATGGCCATCACTGCCATTGATAGCAGATAGTTGATAAGGAGTGACTAGCGTGATTTTTCCAGCTTCAACTAAACCATTCATTCTAGAAACACTTTCAGGTGCGGCTCTGAAATGCGGGCGTCTATGTACCATTGCGATAGAATTTGCAACTTCAGCTAAAGAATTAGCCCAGTCTACGGCAGAATCACCACCACCCGCGATCACTATATTTTTGCCAGCAAATCTTTTTCGTTGGTGCACTGCGTAAAATATAGAAGTTCCTTCAAATTGTTCAATATTTTCTAAAGGAGGGCGATTGGGACCAAAGGCTCCTGATCCTGCTGCTATAATAATGCCCTTTGCCTGTATTTGGGTCCCTGTATTTGTGGTAACAACCCATTCTTTATCAAGAGGTTCAGTGGCGATAACTTTTTGTCCTAGGTGATAAACTGGATTAAAAGGTTCTGCTTGAAGTTTTAATTGTTCAATTAAATTTTCAGCAGAAATAGAAGGATAGGCAGGTATGTCATAAATAGGTTTTTCAGGATAAAGTGCGGTACATTGACCTCCGATAAAATCTAAAGTATCAATTACATGGGTTTTTAAACCCACCATTCCGCATTGAAAAATAGCGAAAAGTCCTGTTGGGCCAGCGCCTATAATGACAACATCTGTATGAATCATGTGGAGTTCCTTTTGTTGGTTGGGATATTAACAAAAGGAAAAGGCATTTGCAATAATATGCATTTTTTAGGGGGGTAAACTATTTTTCTGCGTTAGAATTTATCAAATAAACACCTAACCAAATAGACTATAATCTATTGTCTTATTCACACACCCACATACCTGAAAAATCAGCTGAATCTAAAGAATTTTGTGTAAGAACCACCACCCTTTGGCCATTATGTGTAAGCATGCCTGCTTCAGTGGTTAAAGAATGTATCAAAGCTTTATCTTCTAAAGAGTTGTTAACTTTTGGTAATGACAAGTTAAATAAAGGAAAAACTCCATACAATAAAGGCAGTTGACGGTATACAGACATATCGGAAGTTAAGGCTAAAACTGGAATATGTGTTTTTATACTGGATAAATAAGCAAAAGCATGGAAAGAATTTGATATTGCAAGAATGACTTTTGCGTTGTGTTCATGTGCTAAAAGCACGGCTGCATTGGATACTTTGGCTGCTAAGGGTGCCATATTAGTTTTTGAGCTTAAAATATCCTGTTCAGCATGAAAAATAATACGGTCCATAATTTCTACTGCTTCTTTAGGATAAGCACCAGATGCTGATTCTGCAGATAACATAACGGCGTCTGTTCCTAAATATACTGCTGTTGCAACGTCCGATGCTTCAGCCCGCGTGGGTTTAGGAGTATTAATCATGGATTCAAGCATTTGGGTGGCAACGATTACTGGTTTTTTATGCTTTTTAGCTTCTCTTAAAATTTTACGTTGTAATGGCGGCAGCTGTTCAGGAGGTAGTTCAACACCCAAGTCTCCCCGGGCAATCATTACAGCATCTGTTTCGTTTAAGATCGCTGTAAGGTTTTGTATTGCTTGGGGTTTTTCAAGCTTTGCAATTATCTTAGTATTGGTATGAATGCGTTTTCGGGTCTGTATAATATCATCTGACGTTTGTACAAAAGATAAAGCAATAAAATCCACATTTTTAGAAAGAGCAAACTCTAAATCTGCTTTGTCTTTTTCGGTTAAAATATCAATGGGTAAATGTGTGGAAGGTAGATTTAATCCTTTGTTATTTGATATAGGGCCAGACACTAAAGCGGTTGTTTTTATGGTCGAATGGTCTACATGATCTACACGGAATGCAAGTTTTCCATCATCAACTAATAATTCATCACCTTTTTTAGCAGCTTGAAATATCTCTGGGTGAGGTAGTTGCACACGTTCTTGGTTGCCCTCTTCTGGATTTAAATCAAATATAAATTTTTGTCCGGCGGTTATATTAATTGGTGGAGAGGAGAATTTTCCCACACGCAATTTTGGGCCCTGAAGATCTGCAAGGATTGAAATAGGCTTATTAAGATTTTTTTCTATTTGTCTAATCCAGTGAATGTTTTGTGCATGAGTTTCGTGGTTTCCGTGAGAGAAGTTAAGACGAAACACATCGACCCCTCGTTCAAATAAGGTAGATATGATATCAATAGAGGAAGAAGCTGGGCCAAGGGTGGCTACAATTTTAGTATGACGATTGCGATGCATATATAGGGTACCTGTTTTTTATTAATAGAATACAGAAGGTCGGGTAATGAAATCCAGGTAAAAATAAAAGCCTCCGAGGAAAGAGGCTTTTATTCAGTGTACGTAAAGAATATTTGTTTATCTATTTAACGTGATATTCAACCCAGCATTCGAACCTGATGCTGTATCTAAGTTAAGGTGGGTGGTAAAGGACACACCACTGTTTAAATTAAGCGATGCAGACCATGCAACAGATCCTGTAACACCACGGGTTGCACCTAAGTCTGTGTCTGTATCCTTCCAGTGTTTTTCACCGTATCCCACTTTTGTGGTTAAACGGGTAGTTAACACATATGTATCTGCCGTTAAGGAGGCTATATCCATATCCAACCCAAGATACGCAGCTGTATCGTTTAGATGATATGCACTATCTTTATCTAACTGACGATGAGATATCTGGATAAACGGAGATACATATTCTGTATCTAATCCCAACGTCAGTTGAGACCTTAATCCAGACCACGCACTGGTATGTACATTATCTGCAGATACCATCCCTAACTGACCTTCAATAAAGAAAGATCCTAAGTTATGCGACATCACCACAGACGTTTCTAATTGGTTAGACTCTGTTTCAAATCCAGTACCACTGTTGGCATACGCTTGGATGGCACCAATCACGGTATTTCCTAAACGATACGCTACAGATCCTGTCAGTTTATCCGTGGTTTTATTCCCACTGACATTCCCATTTAATTGTACGAATACCGGTAAGCCTAAGTCCACAACTTGTCCATTGATTCCATTTGCAGTCAGTGATGTTAAATCCACACTACCCACACCTGCACGACGTGCCTTAACGGATAATCCTGTATCTAAGCTTAACGGTGTTTCCGCTGATAATGCCAACGCTGTGGGGGAATCTAAAAAGTCAAACAATCCTGCAAATGGATTTAAATCCACCTCAACGGGTGAACTGCTTGAATCACTAGAATCCGCTAATACAAGCTTTATATCACCATCTTCATCTTCAACATATTGAAAGCCTTTGTGTGACTTGCGAAGGGCTGCAACCATTTTGTCATATAAGGATTTTTGGATGGCTTTGTATTTGTCCGCAGATATTTCTACAGTAAGAGCTAGACCACTTTTGCCAGACTCTGCAGTTTCATAACGTGTTCCGTCAGCACTAGGTTTCATTAATACGGCTACGTAATTATCACTAGAAGAAGATGGTCTCACAGAAAATACATCGTCCGCTTGAACACCGTCATCACCAACTAAAGCACCCTTTACTAGAAATATACTGCTAATATTGTTAAAAGATAATTCTGCGCGCTTGTTAATTAACGCTTTATGAATAATCTCATCCACACGAAGTTGCAATGAAATATTTATAGATCTAGCTGGAGCACTTAATTCACCGGTTTTAAAATCGCTCATTAAATCTGCGCCTGTGTATGCTTTTGATGTTAATTTGGGTTGAATTGATACAAATTCATCTTTTGTTGCAGTTAACATATCCGCCAGTACGTTGGCATAGTATAATTCATTAGCAAAAATTTTGGCCGTTCTTTCCTCAACAGCCCTCTCATAAGCCTCTTGTAGCAGAGTATAATTTTCATGGGGGGCCCCGCTAACACTTGAAGCCACAGTTGATGTGGTAGAGGCCCCATCATCAGAGGCTTCATCATCAATTTCGTCTACATCTGCAGTTTCTTCTACAGGTGTTTGAATAAATCTATCATAATCACCTAATATTCTATTTATTTCATCTGGTAGTAATTGGATGCCCAGCGTTGATGTAATCATTTCTGCAAGTGTATGAGGATTATACCTATCTAAGTTTAGTGCTACATTTCTAAGGTCTGACCATGGTGCATCTGGAGTACGCACTACATTCAGATCTCCTTCAGGATCATACGCTCTGTATGCAGCAGTTCGCTGATCAATTAACGCTTCGGCTATTTTAGTTTCTAATGCATCAAGATTCTTTTGAAGTTGCGTTCTAGCTGTAAAAAATGCTTCTGAAGCTTCTCTATCTTGAGGTGTCCAATCTCTAATTGATATTCTACTTAATCGGTCCCTTTCCGTCTCTAGGGCCGCATATTCTGCTTTTAAGCGTTTAAATTCTTGTACATCTGCGCTTTCTGCCCACTGTTGATCAAAGGTTTTGATTGCAGGAAGGCTGCCTTCGGTTCCGGTAGGAGTTTCACCTTTTTTACCGTCAGAGGTAACACCCTCAGCAGCTTTATCGGCAGCAATATCGGCTTTAGAATCGCCACATCCTGTTAATAATAATGCTGAAAAAGCAGTAGACGCCAATAAGACATGTCCATATGATCTCATTCTTTTTTTCCTTATTTGAGTAGTTTATTAGGGATAGAGTATCAATAAAACGTTAATAAAAATTAAACATCCATACAGAGGTGGGATAAAAACAAGAATAATTTAGGGGCATTACAAGAAGACACACAGGTCTGATAACGAAGTATTATCAGACCTGTGATGAGGAATAGATTAAAAAGATATTATCTATTTAACGTGATATTCAACCCAGCATTCGAACCTGAGGCTGTATCTAAGTTAAGGTTGGTGGTAAACGAAATACCACTGTTTAAATTAAGCGATGCAGACCATGCAACAGATCCTGTAACACCACGGGTTGCACCTAAGTCTGTGTCTGTATCCTTCCAGTGTTTTTCACCGTATCCTACTTTTGTGGTTAAACGGGTAGTTAACGCATACGTATCTGCCGTTAAGGATGCGATATCCATATCCAACCCAAGATACGCAGTTGTATCATTCAGATGATATGCACTATCTTTATCTAACTGACGATGAGATATCTGGATAAACGGAGATACATATTCTGTATCTAATCCCAACGTCAGTTGAGACCTTAATCCAGACCACGCACTGGTATGTACATTATCTGCAGATACCATCCCTAACTGACCTTCAATAAAGAAAGATCCTAAGAGCTTGTAATCCTTGGGTTCCAGAAAGTGTAATAGCCTTAATTTCAAGATGGATATAAAGGGTTTATTAAACAGCCTGAAGTCATTGCTTATACTATTTAAAAAGCTGTGCGTGTTGCTTTATTATTAACAACCAGTGACGACTTTAAGTATGTTTCTTCTTTTTTCCTGAATGATAATTGAACACTAGATTTTATCATAATGACTAGTTTTATATCACTGTTGGTTAATTTTTATAAAAATATTGATTTTTATATTAAGAAAGTTATACTAGGGTGTTTTTTGTGGAATGGCGGGTTTATTGCCCAGGGTATGCCTCCTCCACAGGTTTAATCGATTGAAAGGATTAGAAATGCCCAAGTTAAAGACCAAAAGTGGTGCTAAAAAGCGCTTCAAAGTGACCGCTACTGGCAAGATATTGTTTGGTAAAGCAGGTCGTCGTCACGGGATGAGCAAACGCCCCCAATCAATGTTACGGGATTCTCGCGGTATGCATGTTATGAGTGTATCCGATGTGGCTCGTGTTAAACGTCATATGTTACCGTACGCATAAGGAGGAAAAGCAATGGCTCGTGTTAAACGCGGTGTGACTGCCCATGCGCGTCACAAAAAAATATTAGATTTAGCAAAAGGTTCAGTTGGTCGTGCAAAGTGTTGTTATAGAACAGCACGTCAACGCGTTGAAAAGAATATGCAATATGCATATCGTGATCGTCGTGTTCGCAAACGCGATTTCCGTGCACTATGGATTCAACGTATCAACGCAGCAGTTCGTTTACATGGATTGACGTATTCTCAATTCATGCATGGATTAAAGCTGTCTGGGATTGATCTGGATCGCAAAGTATTAGCTGACTTAGCTGTGCGTGAAGAAGCAGATATCAAAACATTGGTAGATGCTGCTCAAACAGCGCTGAAAAAATCAGCCTAAATTAAAAGCCCCGGTTCGCCGGGGTTTTTAATTATCTTGTTCATTGAAACGACGGACAAAATTCCCATAAATTCTTTTAATTAAGATCTAACCTGATTTTTAAACCCGATTTCATGATAGCACGAACTTTACGTTACGATTTTTTCTAATCATCTTTTATGCACTCTAACGCAAAGTGCTTTTTTATAAATTTTCCGCACGCTATTTTTCCTACATTAAATCTGCTAATCCATTCAAAACCCAAAAGGTTGCCACCAATATCGCTGATTAAAATCCTTTTCTGATTAGAAAACTGATAGGAACAGCCGCCACATTCAGCAGATCAATTTATTACAAACTCAGAATTATTAATTAAAATCTACAGTCAAGCTTATTAAGCAATTTAAGCCACGGCACCCATTTCGAAATAAGAATGTCACCTGTTTTTCAGGCCGTAGGGGGCATGAAGAAAGGGCAAATGTACTTAAACATGTCTAATTCAGCACCTGACGCTGTCCGTTAAACTTTAAGTCTAGGGTATGATTTTGAGAAAATGACTATGGGGCTTAACCCTTACATATTATGTAATTTAACCCAATTAATTTCTATATTCGTAGAATACAATAATGCTTTTTCCGATATAGATAATTTAGAAATGAAATTAACGATTGCTGGGAAATATACCTATTCAGGGCCAAAGAATTCTTTATATCAAGATCTCCACCGCCCTTAGATAAGTCACGCATATGGCATTACCACATCAGGCAGCTTATCCTTGGCCCCTACGTTTTTCATGTGCAGTTTCTCTTTAAATATTGAAAGGTAAACCTAACTGCTAGTGTTAGATTGAAAAGCTTTCAGTCCAAAGATATCTAATGCTGCCAACATATGATCAATAATATCTGCCTGTATTTTTTCATGCTCTGCCCACCGCGTGTCTTTTGTAAATACATATATTTCTAGTGGAAGCCCTTTGTCTGTGGGATCTAATTCGCGTATTAAAAATAAAAAACCTTCTTGATGCAAGGCTGTGCTTTCCTTTAAATAAGCTTCTGTGTATTCGCGAAATAATGTTAAATTTGTAACGGAGCCTGTTCGGACCATCTTTAATTGAGGAAACTTTTTTCGAAGGTTTGATGCTTCTGTAGATGTGCAAAACCGTACGGTATGCATATCGATAGGGATAGATTTTTTGATTCTCCTTCCCTTAGAATCAAACATACCGCGCCAATTTTTTACTCCATCAGTTAACAATGCGGCGGTCGGTATCATAGAAATAGTTTTATCAAAGTTCTGGATTTTAACCGTACTAAGTGTAATTTCTAAAACATCGCCATCTGCTTGGTATTTAGGAACTGTAATCCAGTCACCAATTCTTACCATGTCGTAAGATGACAGTTGAACACTGGCCATGAACCCAGCAATTGTATCCTTAAATAGAACAGTTACAAGGGCGATAGTAGCACCTAATCCTGTAAAGAAGGCAAGAGGTGATTTATTAAGGAAAATAGATACTACGATAATACAAGCCCCCATGCCTAAAAGAATTTTGAACACCTGATTATAAGACCGGATAGGGACTCGTTTTGAAATAGGATAGGTTTCATAAATGTCTACAGCAATATTTACTAAGCATAAAGATAAGACAGTACTTGTAACTACAGCGGCAGAGGCAAAAATTGTCCATAAATGTTCAAAAATATACTTATAATCAGGTATTACCTCTTTGGATACATGAATGTAATAAGCAATATAGGTAAGGATAAAAACTCGCCAAACATTTTTCTTTAGGTGGTGACGTTGGAAGAAGCTTTCCCATTTTTTAGGTAGTTGCTTTAGCCAGAAAAATAAAACAATCCCTACCATAGCAAAATAAAGAATCAAACCTTGTGCAATTGCTAAATATTGTACTATAAACCGAGGGACGCCAACTGAAACTAAAAAATCAAAAATATAAGACAATGGTATTCTTCCTTCTTTAAGTTTTAAAACAGCATAACAAAATTAGAAGCGGGTTAAAAGGCTTTAAGGGTATACAAGCAATAAGGCGGGCTTGTTTTTCGGTAAGTTTGAACAGTACATTTCAAAAAATAAAATTAATAACTGTGGCGCCTGATGTTTGAAGTCTTGGTATATGAAAAGCCTTACAGTAGAAGCATGTATGGTTACTGCTTTCCGCAGAGTAATCTCAGATTAAGAACCTAAACGGTAAATATACACTGCTTCATAAGGAAAAGCCGACCTTTTTCAAATAAAAATGGGGCTATATCAGATAAGAGGTTACAAACAGTCCTTAAGCTATTAAATTAAGTGAGATAATTGGGCTTTAGTCGTGGGTGTAAACCGCTGCGCGCATTCTTTCAAAAATAGGCCAAAAACTCTGCCTAAGAATACCATTAAATTTACGCATATGATGCTTCGCTTGATTCCAGAAATTCTCTATGCCATTGATGAACTAATCGGCTGCAAGCCACCGAGTTTCAGAAAAGGTTGGTTTGTTTAGAAGCACTTTCTAACTGATCCATCACTTTAAGTTGATTTTGAACATAGGCTCTTATCGTCTCTGTGTTCGCATTTCCCATCGTTTCTACAAAATAACTCTGTGTCCACAGCCTCCCAACCCCAAAAATAGTGTCTCTTTTTATGTCAGGATAGTATTTAAAAATCTCAAGCATTAATACGTTTAAGGCTATACTTTGGCCCCCGTTTGAACCACCATATGTATATGATCTTTGGGTATTTCCAGCTCCACTATTTCTATACTGTAATCACACCCTATTCTTCCGATAAGGTTCTTCAAATACTTTTTTCTGATATATCGGTATCCATACTAAGTGATACATAATCCAAAATACATGATGACTATGTCCTTGTATCTCCATGTTGGAAATCCCATAACGTACTTCTGTATATTATATGCTTTCCATCTCCGCCGCACGCCGCTGAGTCTTGCGCTGTGCGTTATAAATTTTTAAATACATATGGGTCGCTCTGCTAATTTTTCCTTCATAATTTCAATGAAGTTCCTCAACAGAATTTAGATCTTCAATATGATCAATATCCGACTTTAAACGGATTGCTTCATAAAATGAATTAATATTCATTTGAATTGTGCTCAAAAAACTATTTACCAAAATACCCCTCTAACAACGGATCAAGTTTTAAAGGTGGGGGCCCCTGCCTTACGCATCCGACCTAATATTTAAGGCTGCAAAAATTATCAGGGTTAATCCCCCTTTTTCTAACCATGAAGCTCAACAACATCTCCATAAAACATCATCAAACATCCCTAACTTTCATTGCATATTAGAATCAGAGCTTTCGAACCCAACAAAAAACATCCTCTCCCAGGAGTAACTCATAAACTCACAAACAAAAAACAGCTTCTTCGGGGTAACCCACACCATCCCAACCCAACAAATAAAAAACATCCTCTTCGGCACATGATGAAAAAATTCACATAAATAACTTATGTTTTTTTATGTTTCTTGTCCGTTAAAAACAGCATGTTGCATTGTAACCCCCCTTGGTTGCATTGTAGCGTCACCTCTTTTTTACATTTTTAACCGATATTTAAATTTTTTGTTATTAAGATAATATATAAGAAACCCCAAATTAGGGAGAGAATAAAAAATGACACAAAATACACTCTCACCAAGAAAATATCAAGTGGTGTTAATTAATGATAATAAAACACCTACGGAATTTGTGGTGCAAGTACTGCAAGATATTTTTCACAAATCATCACATGATTCAGCCCAAATTATGATGAATATACATTTAAGCGGAACTGGTATAGTTGGTGCATATACATATGAAGTGGCTGAGACAAAGTTAAATCAAGTGCTTAAGCAGGCGCGTAAATTTCAACATCCTTTACAGGGAGAATTAGGGGTGGTTGGGTGATGTTAACAAAAAACCTTGAAAATAGCCTAAGAAGGGCCGTCGATTATGCATTGAGTTTGGGGCATGAGCATACAACCTTAGAACACCTTCTGTACTCATTAACTGAAGATCCAGATGTCATTTGTATTTTGAAAAGTGCATCTGTAAATATACCTCAAATGAGAGAAACTTTATGGGAATTTATAACGACAGAACTTACTTATCTAAAAATTAAAGAATTAGAAGAGTCTACTCCCACAATTTCGTTTCAAAGAGTATTACACAGAGCCATTTTACAGACTCAAACTGCAAGTGGAAAGAGTGTAGATAGTCGTTACGTATTGGCGGGATTATTTGATGAAAAAGAGTCTCATTCAGCATTCTTTTTAAGAATCCATAATTTGAATAGAATGGATATAATTCAATATATGAATAGTCACCCTATTTCTTTACGAAAAAATACTAAAAAGCAAATAGAGGAAAGCCCTACTCTGCAACAGTTAGCAAAAACATCCTCTTTTGATTCTAAAGTTCAGCTGCCCGGTTTTTCCACTACGCCAATAGATTCTCAAATACCTCCGGCAGAGATTAGTGACAAAAAACATTTAAAGCAATTTTGTATAAATTTAAATGAGCGAGCATTAAGCGGAAAAATTGATCCAGTAATTGGGCGCCATGAAGAAATTGAGCGGGTTATTGAAATTTTAAGTCGCAGGACGAAAAACAACCCTATTTTAGTTGGTGAGGCTGGAGTAGGTAAAACAGCGATCGCAGAAGGTTTGGCAATTCAAATTGTAGAACAAAAAATACCTGTTCTAATGAACTCAACGATATATTCATTAGATTTAGGATTGCTTTTAGCTGGGACACGTTATAGAGGAGATTTTGAAGAGCGGTTGAAAAATGTAGTGGCAGATGTCGTAGCAACACCTGGTGCAATATTATTTATTGATGAAATACATAATATTGTCGGCGCTGGTTCTACGCAAGGAGGTGGGATGGATGCCTCTAACTTATTAAAACCTGCATTAGCGCGAGGAGAAATAAGATGCATTGGTGCAACCACTCATAAAGAGTTTCGACAGTTTTTTGAAAAAGATCGTGCATTAACACGTCGTTTTCAGAAGGTTGAGGTGGAAGAAACAAACTCGGAAGATACCTTAAAAATTTTAGAACAATTAAAGATTGTATATGAGTCTTACCATGCTGTTTTGTATTCTACGGAAGTACTAAAAGCAATTGTGGAACTATCAGTGCGCTATATACATAACCGGGCTCTTCCTGACAAAGCAATTGATGTATTAGATGAAGTTGGTGCTCAACATCATTTAAAAAATGAAACAACTAAATCAATTAGCTTAAAAGAGGTAGAAGAGACAGTAGCTAAAATTGCCCGCATACCTAAGTTAAGCGTTACAACAGACGAACGCAAAGTAATTTTAAATTTACGCAAAAATTTGAAAAAAACTATTTTTGGGCAAGATAGAGCAATTGATGTGGTTGTGGATGCAATTCAAATTGCTAGAGCAGGGTTATCTCATCAAGAAAAACCCATGGGATCATTTTTGTTTGCGGGACCTACTGGGGTAGGAAAAACAGAGTTGGCCCGACAGATTTCTTCGCAACTGGGGATAAAGCTGTTGAGATTTGATATGTCTGAATATATGGAAAAACATAGCGTTGCAAAATTAATTGGAACTCCTCCAGGTTATGTTGGATATGAACAAGGAGGCTTGTTAACTGAAGCTATAGATAAAAATCCCCATGCTGTTTTGTTATTAGATGAAATAGAAAAAGCCCATCCAGATTTATTTTCAATACTTTTGCAAATTATGGATTACGGTAAAATAACAGACAATGCAGGTCGAGAAATAGATTGTCGACATCTGATGATTGTGTTAACCACAAATGCTGGAGCAATAGAGCTTTCAAAGTTTCCTATTGGCTTTGGAAAAGAGGGTGCTTCTGAAGTATCTGAAACTAATGATATTAATCGCATGTTTACCCCAGAGTTTAGAAATCGATTGGATGGTATTGTGACTTTCCATCGACTGTCCGAAAAAGACATTATCCATATTTTTGATAAATTTTTAGGGAGGACCGAAGCTTTGTTGCGAGAAAGGAATATCTCTATAACTATTACTCCTAAGGCGAGAAAATGGTTTATTCAAAATGGTTATTCAGAAACAATGGGGGCAAGACCAATGGAGCGCTTAATTCAAGAAAAGATAAAGCTTCCATTGTCTAAAGAGTTACTTACAGCTCGTTCTACAAAAATAGAAAAAAAATTAACCATAGATTTAAATGAAGAGGTAGTAGTAATTCGAAGCCAGGAAAGAGAGGTGGCGTAAATATAAAATTGTTCTCAATGTTTATAAACTATGGTACACATAAAAAAATATTTTTTGAGCGAACGATCGAATGTTAAAAAGTATAAGATTATCTCCATGGTTTATGTGGATTCAAGCAGTAACTTTCTATTTTTATCAATTTATTATTAGAGTAGCTACCGGAAATTTAAAGGAGCCGCTTACTATAGAATTTAATCTTAGTGCTAGCCAGTACGGTCTTTTTGCGTCTTATTGGCTGATTTCTTATGCTTTATTACAAGTTCCTGTTGGGATTGCTTTAGATAAATGGGGGTCTCGTAAGATTTTTAGTTTGTCAGCTTTGTTGTGTGGGGTGGGTACTTTAATTATGTCCTGCACTGAAAGTTTTTCTTGGTTGTGTTTTTCCAGGCTATTAATAGGTGCGGGTTCAGCCTCTGGTTTTATTGGTACGTTTAAGATTTCTTCAGAATGGTTTGATGCCAAAAGGTTGCCCTTGTTGGTAGGCTCAATATCGGCCATAGGTGTTTTAGGTGCAAGCCTAGCTGGAGCGCCTATGGTTGTGTTGCAACAATCAGTTGGTTGGCGGGCTATTTTTTTTGGATTATCTTTGACAGCGTTTGTTTTATCAATAGTATATATGTTGGTTTTACGAGATAAAAAACTGCCTTCACATATAAGCCTTAAAGAAATCAAGCAACAAATTTTACACTTAGTTACAGAACCTCAAATATGGCTACTTGGTTTTGTTGGATTTTTGTTATATACCCCAGTTTCTGTATTGGCCGAAGTGTGGGGGCCAGCTTTTATGAAGCAAGTATATGGTTTTTCTTCTATTGAATCAGCATTTGCCTCCTCATTTATTTTCTATGGAAATGCGTTTGGATCTTTTTTCGCAGGATGGGTCTTCTCTAAATTTATTAGCAACAAACGGTTTTTTAGCTTATTTATGTTTTTAGCTACATTTTCGATGGCTGTTGTTATTTGGGTAAAACTGTCTGGCTTTTGGATGCTGTGTTGTGGGTTGTTTTTCGTGGGTAGTATGGTTGGCGCTGAAAATATGGTTTTTCCACTGGGCGCAAGGTATGTTGAACAATCTTTTCAAGGGTTATCTGCAAGCATTATTAATTTATTAGTAATGGTAGGAGCGATAGCTTTACAGCCAGGCATAGGTTTCGTAATGGATTATTTATGGGAAGGACATATGGAGGGCGGCTTTCCTGTTTATACTATAGAACAATATAAGTGGGGTCTTTCTGCATTAATTGTTTCGATGATTTTAGGAATTGTTTTATCGTTATTTGTAAAAGGCAAGACTAAGGGCGGAAAGTAAATGATACAAGCTTAATATGTGCTGTGATTTTGTTTAAATATTAAAATCAAGCGTAGAGTTTTTGGGTTTTTTTAGGGCGCTTGCTTCAGTAAGAAACTTATGAATATGAAAATATTTTATTGTGTGATGAGTTAAAACAAGCCGGATTGATGTTTCTTGAATTTTTTCTTTTTTGGGGTTGATTAATAGAATTATATCGTCATAGGTGGGGAAGGTGGTTGAAGACATGCGGTAAAATAAAGCTGTCTCTACGTCTGGGTAAATTTCCTTTAAAAGTTTTATGGAGATAGCGTCAAGATACCCATAAGTTTTTTTATCCAGCAAGAAAGCAACACGCTCTTTAAAAAGCTCTAAGCTGTCAAAGTTATCTGTGGCAAAATGTACGAAGTTGCTTAGAGAGTCGGCATCTGCTTTCGCCCAAATTGCTAAGTCTGCCCCGCTCGTTTCTTTTAGTATCGTGATTATTTTTTTAGACAGTTGATAACACTCAGTTGAAAGAATAGGTGTGTTATTAAGCTCTTCAATAAAATGAGAGAGAATATGCTTTCTTTCTAGATGTTGCTCTATTTTTTCTTTGCGATATACATGCTCAGATATGTCCACAAGGGTGCCAAAAATCCCTATAATTCTATTGTTTTCATCTTTAAGTGGGGTAAAACGTTTTTGTGCCCAGATTGCTTTGTGTTCAGCACCTATAATGCAATCATATAATATAGACACGCTTGTTTTGCTATGTAGAATTTCTTCAAAAATTTCTTCCCTTTTTTTTAATGTGTCTAAAGAAAATGGCAAATCTTTGTCAGAAAGACCGATAATTTCTGAGGGGGATGTAAAACCTACTAAATCTGCAAATATTTGATTGCATCCCTGATAAAGTTTATTTTCATCTAGCCAAAAGACAGGAGCAGGAAACGCCTCCATGAATTTACATTGGATAATAGAGGTATTTTTCTGTTTGCTGGGGGAGGGGGTAGACTTAAAAATCTTTTCTATAAACTTACTTAACATGACTCTCCTGCTTTCCTCTAAGAGGAATTATACTTTTTTTACACATAACATAAAAGATTTTTTATGTTATTTTTATAAGTTAGTAGTTGACTTCGGAAAACTAAATCGTTTAAGGAGAAAGAAAAGGGACACCCATTAAATGACAAAGTTGGTTATTGTCGAATCTCCAGCAAAAGCAAAAACGATTAATAATTACCTTGGTAATGAATATAAAGTGATTGCTAGTTATGGACATATTCGTGATTTGCCCACAAAGCAAGGATCTGTAATTCCTGAAAGAAATTTTCAAATGATTTGGGAGTTAAATGACCGTGGAAAAAAACAATTAAAAGAAATCACTAATCAATTAAAAACATGTGATGAAATTTTATTAGCTACGGACCCTGATCGGGAAGGAGAAGCGATTTCTTGGCATGTTACAGAAGAATTGAGGCAACAAAACAAATTAAAAGATATTACCGTGAGGCGGGTGGTTTTTAATGAGATAACAAAAGCCGCTATACAAAAAGCCATTTTGGCTCCAAGAGATGTAGATAAAAACCTGGTTTCAGCATATTTAGCTCGACGTGCATTAGATTACCTCATGGGGTTTACGTTGTCGCCAGTCTTGTGGAGAAAACTGCCGGGAAGTAGGTCTGCGGGGCGTGTGCAATCAGTAGCCTTAAGATTAATAGCGGATCGTGAAGCTGAGATAGAAGCATTTAAATCCCAAGAATATTGGTCTATTAAAGGAAGTTTTTTTGCGCAAAAAGATATTGATTCCCAATTAATAGAATATCAAGGAAAGAAACTTGAGCGCCTAGATATTGTAAGTCAAGTTCAGGCAGAGGCTATTGTTTCAGCATTGAAAGGAGCTAGCTTTTCTGTCCGCGAGATACAAAAAAAGCTAGTAAAGCGAAACCCATTTGCTCCTTTTATTACCTCTACGTTACAGCAAGAGGCATCCCGAAAGTTTGGATTTAGTGCGTCTAAAACTATGCAAATCGCCCAGCAGCTGTATGAAGGAGTTGACATTGATGGTCATACCACGGCATTAATTACTTATATGCGTACAGATAGTACGAATCTTTCTAACGAAGCATTGCAGTCACTTAGAAGTTACATCCAAAAAAACTTTGATAGTCAATATTTGCCAGATCAAGCAAGGCAATATAAAACTAAAGCTAAAAATGCGCAAGAAGCCCATGAAGCTATTAGACCTGTAGATGTTCAACTTGAGCCCAAAGTACTTGAAACAAAAATTTCCCGGGAGATGTGGCGTTTGTATGATTTGATTTGGAAGCGGTCGGTTTCATCACAAATGAGTTCTGCTGAATTAGATCAAACACGCATAGATATACAAGATACCAATAAGCTTTCGATATTTAGAGCAACAGGAAGTGTGATTAAGTTTGAAGGTTTTTTAGCTTTATATAATGAAACCTCTGATGATGAGGAGGAGGAAAAAGGTAGACTGCTTCCTGCTTTAACAGAGGGACAAATAGTCGAGTGTAAGGAAATTAAACCAGAGCAGCATTTTACAATGCCTCCGGGGAGGTATTCTGAAGCAACCTTGATTAAAAAGTTAGAAGAGCTGGGGATAGGGCGTCCTTCAACCTATGCTACTATTATAAAAGTTTTACAAGATCGTGATTATGTAAAATTAGATAAGAAGCGTTTTCATTGTGAAGATCGCGGGCGTATTGTAACGGCATTTTTACATAACTTTTTTAAAAAATATGTAGAGTATGACTTTACAGCCCAGATGGAGAATCAGCTAGATAATATTGCTGAAGGAGAACAGATTTGGGAGTCTGTATTAAAATCTTTCTGGGAGAAGCTGCAAGAAGATGTAAAGTCTACGAATGCTTTACGCATAGCTGAGGTTATTGATACGTTAAATACAGAGTTAGAAAATTACCTTTTTCCTTTTGATGAACAAAAAGCCGATAGACGTAAATGTCCAGAATGTGCAGACGGTATTTTGAGCTTGAAATTAGGAAGATTCGGTTCTTTTATTGGATGTTCTAACTATCCCACATGTAATTATACGCGTAAACTTTCTGTAGGAGATAATAACAGTGAAGAGGACGGTAAGGAGGCATCTTCTGCTCCGGCCGTAGAGGTATTTGAACCTAAAGAAGTTGGTTTCCATCCTGAACGTAATTTTCCTATTTATTTAAAAAAAGGGCCCTATGGTCTTTATATAGAAATGGAGGATCCCGATTCGTCTGTGACCGTAGGAAAGAAGAAAACTAAGGCAAAGCCCAAACGTGCTTCTTTGCCCAAAAATATAGAAATTGATAGTGTTGATTTAGACATGGCGATTGAACTATTGTCTCTTCCCAGAATATTGGGCTCTCATCCTGAGACAGGGCAGGAGGTTGTTGTCAACAAAGGACGATTCGGGCCGTATATTCAATATAATGGGGGATATACATCCATTCCAAATAGTTTGTCTGTCTACAAAATTACATTAGAGGAAGCTGTGGAGATACTTTCAAAACCTAAGGAAAAGAAAACCAGAAAACGCAGCTAGTTTTATGTTTTACCCTATTCAAAGTATTGGATATACCTGGGATATTACCAAGAAGATATATACTAGTTTGCAATGCAAACCTTGGGTGTATCAAGTTGGAGTAAGTATCTGTTGTGCAGCCTTTTTGTTAATTGCAGTTATGAAATTATCCTTTGTTTCTGCGGCTTTAGGTATCTTATTGTTTTGGATTAGTATCATCGATATGTATGACAGAGTGGTTCCTGATGTCTTATTATTAGTGAGTTTTTGCTTTTTGTTATATTTAAGAATTCCACCTAATTTGATAGTGTCTGGATTGCTTATAGGGGGTGTTTTGTTAATGAAAATTGGCTTAGAAAAGCTTTTCAAAAAAGAGTTAATGGGGTGGGGGGATGTAAAGTTAATAGCAGTGTTTCTTGTGTTCTTACCCTTGGAAACAGTGCCGTTTTTCTTGTTTATATGCGGGGGATTGTTTTTAATTACAGCGATTTTAACCCGCAGAAATCAGCTGCCATTTGCACCTTTTATTGTCTGTAGTTTTTTATGTGCGGTAAGTTTTGCATAGTTTTTTCTGATAAAAATTTAGGCATTTATAATGCGTCTACAATGCAACATAGGGGGGTTACAATACAACACGCAATATAATACTTTAATTTTACCGGATACTTGGGTATAAAACTGTGTAAGGTAAAGGAATTTAAATGATTGATGTTGAAATTTTAGAACAAGAAGCATTGGAAGCAATTCAAAGTGCCGATACCCTTAATGCCATTGAAGCAGTTCGCATAGATATTATGGGAAAAAATGGTAAGTTAACGGCGGCCATGAAAAATTTAGCTAATTTATCTGTGGAAGAGAAAAAAGCTGAGGGTCAAAAATTAAATACATTTCGAGATCGATTTAACACACAACTGCAAGTCAAAAAAAATCAACTGGAAGCAATTGAGCTTGAGGCGCAATTAAAAAAAGAATTTATTGACGTTACGTTACCTGTTTCTGCGCAGGCAGCAGGACGTATTCACCCCCTTACCAAAGTTATTGAAGAGGCAACTGATATTTTTGCCCAGATGGGTTTTAGTGTGGCGGAAGGTCCAGACATTGAAACGGACCATTATAATTTTTCTATTTTAAATATTTTGGAAAACCATCCTGCCCGACAGATGCATGATACGTTTTATTTAAAGCAACGAGGAGCTGATGATGTTCCACTTTTATTGCGGACGCATACATCACCTGTGCAAGTGCGTACAATGTTGAGTCAGGAGCTTCCTATTCGGATTATTGCCCCGGGTAAAACGTATCGTTGTGATTCTGACCAAACCCATACCCCGATGTTTCATCAAATTGAAGGTTTGTATGTTGATCGTGCTGAAAATGTACATATGGGGCATTTAAAAAGTTGTATAGAAACTTTTTGCCGTGCGTTTTTTGAGATGTCGGAACTGCCCATTCGTTTTCGCCCAAGTTTCTTTCCATTTACGGAACCTTCTGCAGAGGTAGATATTGGATGTAGCAGATCGAAAGAGGGCGTTCACATTGGTGGCGGTTCTGATTGGTTAGAAATTTTAGGGTGTGGAATGGTGCACCCGAATGTTTTAAGAAACTGTGGCATTGACCCAGAAGAGTACCAAGGATTTGCATTTGGTATGGGGATTGAACGACTTGCTATGTTAAAATATAACATTCCTGATCTTAGAACTTTTTTTGAAGGCCATTTGCAATGGATTAAGCATTATGGTTTTTTGCCATTTTCTGTTAATTGCAATGCCAATGAGGATGCATGATGAAATTTACGTTTTCTTGGTTAAAAGACCACTTAGAAACAAAAGAATCTTTAGCTGATTTAATACATTATTTAACTATGTTAGGTGTGGAGGTGGAATCGTTTGATGATCCTTCTACTAGATTAGCCCCATTTTTAATTGCAGAAATTAAACAGATTGAAAAACACCCGAATGCGGATCGATTAAATATTTGTAATGTTCAAGTATCGTCTAATCCAGAGGATGCATTAATTCAAGTAGTATGTGGAGCGCCTAACGTATATGAAGGCATGAAAACTGTTTTTGCCCATGTGGGTACATATATTCCAGGGTTAGATATTACTTTAAAAAAGGGTAATATTCGTGACGTTGCAAGCAATGGTATGTTGTGTTCTTTAAGTGAGTTAGACTTGGGTAGTGAGCAAGATGGAATTGTTGATCTGCCAAAAGATGCCATGGTGGGATATCCGTTTGCACGCACATTTAATCATGATGACCCGGTTATTGAAGTAGGTATTACACCCAATCGTGCAGATTGTTTTGGTGTTGTGGGTATTGCCAGGGATATTGCTGCAGCTGGGTTTGGGAAGTTTATTCCTAAAAAGGCACCTTTGATTAAGGGTGGTTTTCCATGCTCTAAAACAGTAACCATAGAAGCTGCGGAAGATTGCCAAGCGTATATGGGACGGGTGATTCAAAATGTGAAAAATGTTGAAAGCCCTGAATGGTTGCAGCAACGTTTAAGAAAGATTGGGTTAGACCCCATTTCTGCAATTGTAGATATTACCAATTACGTTAATTATGATTTGTGCAGACCGTTACATGCCTTTGATGCAGATCGTTTAAACGGCAACATTACAGTTCGCCGAGCAGAAGAGAACGAAAACTTTTTAGGGTTAAATGACAAAGAATATGATTTGTCGGGTGAACATTTGGTGATTGCGGATGAAGCAGGACCTGTGGCCATTGCTGGTGTATTAGGTGGTAAAAATTCAGGCACTACTTTAGAGACCACAACTGTGTTTTTAGAATGTGCTTTGTTTAGCCCAGACGCTGTTACAACAAGTGGTAGAACTTTAAATATACATACGGATTCTAGATTGCGATTTGAACGGGGTGTAGACCCTGAAACTGTACGATTTGGTTTAGATGTGGCCACACAGATGATTTTGGATATATGTGGTGGTGAAGCAAGCAACATTGTGGTTGCCGGTGTTGTGCCAACGAATATTAAAGAAATAAGATTGTCGTTAGATAAAGTAAAGCTTTTAACTGGGTTAGAAATTCCACTTAAGACGATAGAAGGTTATTTGGATGGGCTTGGGTTTAAAAACTTTCAGCTTGAACCCGGCAATGTTTTGAAAATGACGACGCCTTCTTGGCGCTTTGATATTGAAAATGAGCAAGATATAATTGAAGAGATTTTACGTGTGCATGGATACGATACATTGCCCACGGTACAATTAGATATGACGCCAGGGTTTAAGGCGTTAAGTTTTAAACAAAGTATAAGTTCTTTTTCTAAAAAAGTTTTAGCAAATAATGGTTTTAATGAATGTATTCATTATTCATTTATAAATGAAAATGCAGCCCAACATTTTGGTGCGGGTGCTGAAATTATAGAAATTATGAATCCGATTAGTCAGCAGTTAAGTCACATGCGACCTGCGGTATTGCCTTCGTTATTAGAATCTATTCAAAAAAATATAGCGTATCAGAATAAGAATTTACGTTTGTTTGAAGTGGGGCCGGTGTACCAATGGACAAACGAACAGTCTAAGCAAGAGGTGGTTGCTTCAGCCATATTAACTGGATCGTCTTCGGTTAAAGATTGGCGGATGCAGGAAAATCATTACACCGTGTTTGATATTAAAGCAGAAGCATTAAGTTTGTTGGATGCTTTGGGGGTAAGGACAGATACGGTACAAATAGACAATGAGTCAGCGCCATCATGGTATCACCCTGGGCAAAGTGGGGCATTAAAGTTGGGTCCTAAATTAACTTTAGGATATTTTGGACGTATTCATCCTGCCACGGAAAAATTATTTGATATTGACCAGCCAGTGTATGGTTTTGAAATATTTTTGGATCGTTTGCCATTGAAGCCAAATAAAAATAAAGCGTATCAACCCAATTTATTGCAATCTGTGGAACGTGACTTTGCATTTATTATAGGTATGGATGTACCGGCTGCGAAGTTAATGAAAGCGGTAACAAGTGCAGATAAAGAATATATTCAAGATATTCGTTTATTTGATGTATATAGTGGTAAGGGTATCCCTGATGGGAAAAAATCAATGGCCTTTAGTGTAAAATTTATGCCGAAAGATACCACATTTACGGATATTGAAATTCAAGAATTGAGTAAAAAAATTATTAATGCCGTTACAAAAGTAACTGGTGGAGAGTTACGGGGCGTTTAAGCATGACAAAGACACATAATCATATTCGTAACTTTGCGATTATTGCACACATTGACCATGGTAAGTCTACGTTAGCGGATCGATTAATAGAGTTTTGTCATGCTGTAAGTGAACGTGATATGAAGTCCCAAATTTTGGATAGCATGGATATTGAGAGAGAGCGTGGGATTACAATTAAAGCCCAAACGGTTCGGTTGAAATATACAGCTAAAAATGGAGAGACGTATCAGTTAAACTTAATTGATACACCTGGGCATGTGGATTTTTCTTACGAGGTTAGCCGGTCTTTGGCTGCGTGTGAGGGGTCTTTATTGGTGGTGGATGCTTCACAAGGTGTTGAAGCCCAAACGTTGGCCAACGTTTATTTGGCGTTGGATAATAATCATGACATTATTCCTGTGTTAAATAAGATTGATTTACCTGCTGCGGAACCTGAAAAAATTAAGCAAGAAATTGAAGATGTAATTGGGTTAGATACATCGGATGCGTTAATGATTTCTGCAAAGTCAGGCCTTGGTATTCAAGATGTATTGGAAGCAATTATTGAAAGATTGCCTGCGCCTGAAGGGAATGCAGAGGGGCCTTTGCAAGCATTGTTGATTGATGGCTGGTATGATACGTACCTTGGCGTGATGATTTTAGTGCGGGTTAAAGAAGGTGTTTTGCGTAAGGGTTCAAAAATTCAAATGATGTCCACGAAAGAGACATATACCGTTGAACAGATGGGCGTATTTACACCCAAAAAAGAAAATGTAGATGTTTTGTATCCTGGTGAGGTTGGATTTATAACAGCTGGTATTAAATATGTGGCAGATTTGAACGTAGGGGATACGATTACGACAGAAAAAAATCCTGCGCTTAAGCCGTTGTCTGGATTTAAGCCAAGTGTGCCGGTTGTATTTTGTGGATTGTTTCCTTCGGATGCTGCGGAATTTGAAGTATTGCGTGAAAGCCTTGGTAAGTTGCGTTTGAATGATGCAAGCTTTGTGTTTGAAACGGATCATTCGCCTGCGTTGGGCATGGGGTTCCGTTGTGGGTTTTTAGGGTTATTGCATCTTGAAATTATTCAAGAGCGGTTAGAGCGTGAATTTAATTTAGATTTGATTACGACTGCACCCAGCGTTGTGTATAAGGTGTATGAAAAAAATGGCAGCATGGAGGAAATTCATAATCCTGCTGACTTGCCCGATATTATGAAAATTGAAAAAATTGAAGAACCTTGGATTAAGGCAACAATTATGGTGCCGGATGAATATTTGGGTTCTATCTTAGCGTTGTGTACCGATCGACGCGGACAGCAGGTGGATTTAACGTATGCGGGTAACCGAGCCATGGCGGTATATCGATTGCCTTTAAACGAAGTTGTTTTTGATTTTTATGATCGGTTGAAATCTGTATCCCGTGGGTATGCAAGTTTTGATTACCATATGGATGGGTATGCAGAAGAGAATTTAGTGAAGCTTGCTATTTTAGTAAATGGCGAACCTGTTGAAGCGTTATCATGTATTGTTCAACGTGATCGTGCTGAAACCCGTGGACGAGCCTTGTGTGAAAAGCTGAAAGAGTTGATTCCAAGGCAGTTATTCCAAATTGCGATTCAAGCTGCCATTGGTGGAAAAATTGTAGCCCGTGAAACTGTTTCTGCAATGCGTAAAGACGTTACTGCCAAATGTTATGGTGGGGATATTAGCCGTAAGCGTAAATTATTAGATAAGCAGCGTGAAGGTAAAAAACGCATGCGTCAATTTGGTAATGTGGAAATACCGCAATCTGCATTAATTGCTGCCCTTAAAGTAACTGAATAAAAATGGGGGATTTTCCCCCCAATGGGTTTGTTATTTTTGAAAGTGTGGATTTGCTTCCAGTCTTTGTCCGACTTTTAAAATTTTGATTTCTTGTTTAGGTATTTTTAATACTTTTACTTCTTTTATAAGTTCTTCTTCAGCTTCTAAAAATTCTTCTTTACCTAATTGAAAGACATCATAATGAATTGGAATCATTGCTTTTGTTTTTAATGCTTTGTGAGCTTCTAAAGCATCTTTTGGACCCATGTGCTGTTGTTTCATGACCGAATAAGGTTTATAAGAACCAATGGGTAAAAGCCCCACGTCTATATGTTTAAAGCGGTCAGCAATGTGGTTAAAATGAGGGCCTAACCCCGTATCCCCCGCAAAGAAAACACTGCCTTGGTTAGTTTCAAACATTCCCCCCATCCAGAGTGTCTTGTTGGTATCGAAGAAGCCCCTTCTGGACCAGTGCTGTGCAGGAACGGCAGTTATTTTGAGTTGAGCAATTTCGTGGCTTGTCCACCAATCAAGTTCAATTATGGGGCGTTGGATACCCCACTTTAATAGTTTTGTTTTTATGCCTAATGGCACGATAAAGGTAATATTTGGGTGATTTTTTGCTAAGTTAAGTACGGTAGATTTATCTAAATGGTCATAATGATTATGGGAAATAAATGCCACGTCTAAAGGAGGAAGAGATTCAAGAGAGATGCCGGGCTGTACAATACGTTTGGGTCCCAGTATGCCAAAAGGACCAGCTCTGTTAGAAAAAACGGGGTCTGTTATGATGTTTAAATTATCCATTTGAATTAAAAAAGTGGCATGTCCGATATTGGTAATAATAAGTTCTTTAGAACGATCGATTACTGGAAGTTTTTCAACGTTTAATTTCTGGGGCCATTTTACTGAGGGGGCAGAAAGTATTTTCCATAAAGCTTTGATGGTAACAATGCTTAGGGTTGGTTTCCATGGGTGGAAAAAGCGTCTTGTCTTTGGATTCCAGTAAACTGAGTTCCATTTTTTATGTGTTAAAAAGTATTGATATAATATAAGTCCTGCTAAAAATGCTAAGACTATTAAAATAAACATCAGCTTACCCTTTCTGCAGGGATTATAGCTTAAAAATATTATAATTAGGTAAAGTTTTATAACATCAGGTAAGTTTTTTTTAGAAATTATTGGAAATAGTTTTCATAAAATTGATTTTTAAAAATTAATTTAGGATCATATTTTATTTTTAGTTTTTTAAATTCTTGATAGGACGGATAAGCTTTTTGGAATTGTTCTTTGGTTTGGTATGGGCGGTAAGGTAGATAATATGTGCCGTTTAAAGTTAAGGCATGATCTGTCAATTCTTGAGAAACTTTTTCAATCTGTTTGTCAAAAATTTTTGTATTGGGCCCCCTGAAAAACATAACAAAACATAGGCGATCTGTAGACGTATAGTTTAATAAGGTTTGATGGTCTTTGTTAACTTGTCGAAGGGTAATGTTCATTAAGTGGGGTTCTAATTCATTTTGCATGTTTTGTAATACATCAACAAATTTTTCAAAATTTTCTGTGGGGATAAAATATTCCTGGAGTAGGTCCACGGTGTTAGGTTCATCACTGAGGTAATGATTGGCACTGTGGTACAGTAGTTGGTTGCGAGGCAGATGGTTTACAAACATGCGGGTGAGCTTAGCATTTTCTAATTTCCAGCGCATTTTTCGGAAAAAATTATTGTTATAGGTTTTTTTAAAAATCCAGCTGGTTATTTTTTTTAGGGCGGCTGATTCTTTTAATGGTTTTGTGGAAATTTTTTTATTTGTTTCATTATAGGTAGTAATGGATAGTTGTTTTAGAAAATTATCGTGATCCAAATTAAAGCGGCCAAAAAACATATGTGCTTTTGGATTTGTAAGGATATCTTGAAAGATTGGCACAAAGGAGGGGATTTCTGTTACCCAATAATTTAATTCATACATTTTGTTTGGTATTACGCGAAGGTCTATGTCTAACACAACTCCCAGTAAACCATACCCCCCAATTGTAGCGGCAAATAAGTCGGGGAAAAGATTGCGCGTGCAGTAAACAATAGAGCCATCTGCTAATAACAGATGAAAGCCTTGAATGCTTTCAACAAGGGGAGGCGTGTTTAATTGCCATCCATGTACGTTTGTAGATAAAGTGCCCCCCACGCTGAAATCAAAATTAGACTGCATAATATGAACGGATAAACCTTTAGGTTGAAGGTAATCTAAAACATCTTTCCAGGTGGCTCCGCATTGGATTCTAATGACTGAATCAGAAATTTGTTTGATGTGTTTACAATCTTGGAAATCTAATAAGATTCCATTTTTTATAAATGTATGCCCCCCTTGGGTATGTTGAGAACCTTTAAGTGTAACTGATGTTTTGAGGGAGGCAGCTTTTAGTAGGACCTTGCGTAATTGTTCGGCCATCGTACCAGGTTGAATGCGGATAATTTCTGTTACAGAGGTTTTGTTTAATTTGCTGCTGTCGTTTGTGGTTGTATTACCAAATATTGGATGCAGAAATATAAGTAGTGCGAGATATATGTATTTCATGTGGTTAGTAAATTTATGCTGTTATTAGAATAGCTGAAATATTAGGTTTTTGTAACTTTAAATATATGGTTGAGTTAAAAGAAACGAGATTAAAATTGGAGTGAATAAATCAAGCCATATGCAAAACACACAATTTGTGATATGAGGGTATTAATTATTGTAATATGAGGTGCCCATGCTGTTTCATAAAATGCATGGATTAGGGAATGATTTTATTATTTTAAAAAGTGAAGAATCATTGGACCCAAATTATGTTATTCATTTGTGTGATCGCCACAAAGGCATTGGGGCTGATCAGTTAATTACATATACGGATGATCTGGAACCAAAGGTAAAATTTTATAATCAAGATGGTACGGTTGCAGAGCAATGTGGCAATGGTATCCGTTGTGTGGCTTCGTTATTAATGAATCAACGCAAATTATCCACCATAAAATTATATTCTCCTGCTGGAGTTCATCAAGCATGGATGCTGGAGGATGGACGTGTATGTATTGAAATGGGGCGACCAAAATTTGAATGGGAAGACCAACCATTATCACAACAGTTAGATTTGTTGGATGTGTTTATGGATATGTCACATAAACCTGTAATGTTGGCGGTTTCTATGGGGAACCCCCATGCTGTAATATTTGTGCAGCACCCAACAGTGGAAATGGCTGAACGATATGGACCGTATGTAGAACATCATCGTTTGTTTCCTTATCGTACCAACGTACATTTTGTAGAAGTAATCGATAAAAAACAAATTAATATGATTCCGTGGGAGCGTGGAACGGGGATTACACAAGCATGTGGGAGTGGCGCATGTGCGGTACATGCTGCAGCCTTGAAAAAAGGATTAATTGACCCCATATCTGATATTATTATGCCGGGTGGAAGTGCAGTATTGCAAACGAGAGACGATGGCGTCATTTTACTGACGGGCCCTGCAACGTATGTTTTTGAAGGAAAATTGGCTTAAATTACATGAGTGGTAAAATAGTTACATTTGGGTGTCGATTAAACACCTATGAATCTGAAGTTATGCGTAAGTTTGTGGATGATGCTTCTGAAGAGGTTATCGTATTTAACACATGTGCCGTAACGGCAGAAGCTGAAAGACAGGCGCGTCAGGCAATTAGAAAAGCAAGGCGTGAGAATCCTAACGTAAAAATTATTGTGACGGGCTGTTCTGCCCAAGTAAACCCAGAAACGTATACGAACATGCATGAAGTGGATCGCGTGTTGGGGAACGAGGATAAGTTACAAGCCCACAATTTTAAATTTGATACGCTTAATACTGAAAAGGCCATTGTTAACGATATTATGTCGGTTAAAGAAACTGCAGGCCATTTAATATCAAGTTTTAATGGAAAATCCCGTGCATTTATTCAAATTCAAAATGGGTGTGATCATCGGTGTACATTTTGTATTATTCCTTTTGGACGGGGAAATAGCCGTAGCGTGCCCATGGGGGATATTGTAAGGCAAACCCAACAATTGGTTGAGAATGGTTACCAAGAAATTGTGTTAACTGGGGTGGATATTACAGCGTATGGAAGTGATTTGCCAGGTCAACCTAAGTTAGGTGAAATGGTTAGGCGATTGTTTGCTTTGGTTCCTAATATAAAGCGTTTGCGGATTTCGTCCATTGATTCGGTAGAAGTAGATGATGATTTATTGAAGTTGGTTGAAAATGAGTCGCGCTTAATGCCGCATTTTCATCTTAGTTTACAAGCTGGTGATAATTTAATTTTAAAACGCATGAAGCGGCGTCATTTGCGTGAAGATGCTATTAACATGTGTAAAGAGTTTAGAAGGCGTAGACCAGATGTTGTTTTTGGAGCAGATTTAATAGCGGGATTCCCCACAGAAACAGAAGATATGTTTCAAAATACATTGCGTATTGTTGAAGAGTGTGATTTGACGTATTTACATGTTTTTCCATATTCTCAACGGCCTGGTACACCTGCTGCGCGCATGCCACAGGTGGTATCAGAAGACATTAAAGACCGGGCAAAGCGTTTAAGAGAATTGGGGACACAAAAAGAGCGTGCGTTTATATCCCAACAAGTTGGTAAAACAGCAAGTGTGTTGGTGGAGTCTGATAGCTTGGGACGAACAGAACATTTTGCGCCGGTGGATTTAAGTGGTTTACCTGAAAGTAGCCGTATTGAAGGGAATATTATTTCTTTAAATATTACGGGTGTAACAAACGGTAATTTGACGTGTGAAAGGATTATTGCATGACCGAACAAACAGAAAACAAAGGTTGGTTTTCACGTTTAAGTGCGGGATTAAAAAAGTCCACCAATCGTATTACCGAAGGTTTAACATCCATTGTTACTAAGCGTAAATTAGATGACGAGATGCTGACAGACATAGAAGATTTATTGTTGGCAGCGGATGTTGGATATAATACCAGCCACAGATTGGTGTCTACATTAAAGAAGAAACGCTTTCAGCAAGAAGTAACGTTAGACGAAGTTAAAACTACGTTAGCTGAAGATTTAAGTAATATATTGCAACCTTTAGAACAGCCAATATTAATAGATCAGCAACCTGCGGTTATATTTATGGTGGGCGTAAATGGGTCTGGAAAAACGACGACCACTGGAAAATTGGCATCCCAATGGAAAGCGGAGGGGAAAAAGGTTCGAATTGTAGCTGCGGATACGTTTAGGGCGGCTGCTGTAGAACAGCTTGCTGTGTGGGCAGATCGCGCCCGGGTCCCATTGGAGAAAGGGCTGCAAGATTCCGATGCAGCTGCGTTGGTTTATATGTCTTATGAAAATTCTTTAAAGCATAAAGATGATGTTTTAATTGTAGATACTGCCGGTAGATTGCACACGAAATCCACATTAATGGAAGAGTTAAAAAAGGTAGTTAGGGTTACCCAAAAATTAAATCCTGATGCGCCGCATTATACGTTGTTAGTATTGGATTCCAACATTGGACAAAATACGATTCAGCAAGTTAAGCTGTTTCAAGAAGCTGTAAATGTAAACGGATTGATTTTAACCAAGTTAGATGGAACAGCAAAAGCGGGTATTGTGATTCAGTTAGCGGATACGTTTAAACTGCCTATATTTTACCTGGGTGTAGGTGAAGGGATTGAAGATTTGCGCCCGTTTAATGGTCAGGCGTTTGTGGAGAACCTGTTAGGTTTAAACAGCATTATGAATGCTTAGCGCAGCGTTGGTGGTTGAGTCCACATTTCTGAAATAAACTTAAATCGAGGGATAGTTTCATCATTTTTGGTGATGGTTTCTTTAAACATGTCTAAGGGACGGACCCACAAGCCATAGTCGCCGTATAATGATTGATACACAACCATAGCTTCTAATGTTTCAGAGTGTCGACATACACCCAACACGCGATAAAAATTTCCCGAATAATGTTGATAAAGTCCTGGTTGAATATTCATAATGTCATTTCCTTGAAATCGTACAAAAACACTTTAAATTAAAATAGAAAAACTTAGTATTTCTTTTTAAATTTGATCCACTTATAAAATTTGAGGGTAACAATATGTCAAAACCCAGTTACCTGAATTTTGATTCTGAAAAATATGGAAAACAGATATTAATTATCACAAGCAACCTAATTTATATAAGTAAGAGAGAAAGAAGTATTTTACGATATAGATCGTCTTGGAAATTTAAAACCCCCGATATCGCAAAAGCAAGCAGTGAAAATTTATGATCTGTTTTTAAATTATATGGCTGGAGATGATTTTGTGGGGGCTGATATGGCACGTAAGTTTTTGAAGGTGGATTTAACCGGGTACGTCGTTATACCCATTAACAAGTGGGGGGAGATGTATAATCTTGAAGGGTATATACTTTGTTACCTAAAGGAAGTGGAGATCCTGAAAAAGCCTTAAGTGCTGATTAGAATATGGAAAAAAGCAGAAGATCATCCTGTTTGCAGTAAATTGAGATGAGAAGGCAAAGTAAAATATGGTTAATGTTTAATCTGTGGGATAAGTTGTTCTGCTGTATTCTTAGTTATTGATCTGTGGTTAAAATCTACGTATATTACGCCCATGAAAATCATTGTTCCTGTTTCTGCTAAGGGTATGCGTTTGGATGTGTTCTTAGTCAATAATTTTGAAGGGCATCCGGCCCCTTATAACCTTTCGCGCACACGCATTAAAACATTAATTAGCGAAGGGTGTATAAAAATGCCCAAGCGTCATAAAGTTTTTACCAGCCAAATTTTACAAGGTAATGAAGAAATATTTTTAAATCTTCCTGTGCCTGTAGAAGCAACTTATGAAGGTGAAGATATTCCTTTGGATATCGTGTATGAAGATGACCATATGATTGTTTTATACAAGTCCGTGGGAATGGTTGTTCACCCTGCACCAGGCAACCCCACAGGTACATTGGTCAATGCATTGGTGCATCACTGTGGTGAATCTTTAAAAGGGATATCGGGTGTGAAACAACCTGGAATTGTGCATCGTTTGGATAAGCAAACCCAAGGGTTGATGATGGCAGCAAAAACAGAAGAAGCCCATAAAAAGTTATCTGATATGTTAAGGGATCACGTAATTGACCGTCGTTATTTAGCGTTAGTGTGGCGATCATTTGAAGAAAGCAAGGGAACTGTGAACGCCCCCATAGGTACAAGTTTTCACAATCGACAAAAAATGGCGATTCATAACAAAGGAAGAAATGCGGTTACACATTACACTGTGTTGCAGCAAACAAAACAATTGGCGCTGGTTGAATGTAAATTAGAAACAGGGCGTACGCATCAAATAAGGTTGCATATGGCACACCTTGGGCACCAAGTATTGGGTGATGAATTATATGGTAATATGCCTAAGGGGTTAAAAAAAGAACACAAAGATTTTTTAACTGAGCATTTTGGACCCGAACATGGGCACGCGTTGGCTTCTTATTATTTGAAATTGAACCACCCAATTACACATCAAGAAATGACATTTCAGCGTGAGCTGCCAGATAATTTTAAAACGGTGTTAAATTACTTTTTATAAGGGTTTGCCTGCGCGCACACGTTCAATAGAGGTAGCTAGTCCGTTTGGAAGTAATGTAATGAATGCACCACATACTGTACCTTCACCTTCGGCAGGTTGCATGCGTTCGTAAGGAATACGTTTTAAGAATTTACCTAATGAACCTGCAACTTGCATTCCAATTATTGAATTATAATAATCACCACACATACCTGCATCAGTTAAATAAGCTGTACCTTTAGGAAAAATACGTTCATCAGCAGTAGGGACGTGTGTGTGTGTACCCACCACTGCAGAAACGCGTCCGTCTACGTAATGGCATATGGCTTGTTTTTCGCTGGTGGTTTCTGCATGAAAATCTAAAAAGATTGCATGGGCATTGCGACCTAAAATATATGGTTTTAATAGGGTATCAATGCATGCGAAGGGGTCGTCTAATGTTTCCATAAATAGCCGCCCCATGATATTAATGACCACAATTTTTTGGCCTTTTATATTTTCAAATTCGCAGATGCCTGTTCCTGGAAGATGGGAGGGATAGTTATGGGGACGCAGCAAGCGTTTTTCTTGACTGATATAAGAAAGGATTTCTTGTTTGTCCCAGATATGGTTGCCTGTGGTTACTACGTCAACTCCTGCATTAAATAAATCAGACGCAATGGGTTTGGTAATACCAAACCCATGTGCAGCATTTTCAGCATTTACAATAATGCAATCTGGTTTAAGTTGGCTTTTTAGTTCAGGTAAATGTTTTAAAACAGCTTCTCTGCCTGATTTGCCAACAATATCGCCTAAAAATAATATTTTCATATGTTTTTAAATGGTATTTTCTGAAAGGTTGTTTGGGTCAACCCATCCGATGTTTCCATCTTGGCGACGGAAGACAATATTGATTTGATTATTTAATGGGTTTTTAAATAACACCACCGGTAAATCCTTTAAATCCATTTGCATTACCGCATCACCAACTGAAAAAGTAGGTATTTCCATTTTCATTTCAGCAATGATCGTTGGATGTGTTTCTTGTTCTATTTTTTCAAGGCCATCAAATACATATTTTTGAGCCATTTCAATTTTAAGATTTTCAGCAGAGTGTCTGCGATCTTTTAAGCGATCTTTGTAGCGTGTTAATCTTGTTTTGATACGGCTTACTGCCATATCAAAGCTGGTATAAGGATCAAAGTCATGACCTTTTGCTACTACATCAAACCCATGGCATACATGTGAGGTGATTTCGGTATGAAATTGATGGCCTTTTTTTTCAATAATAATATGAGCGTCTACTGGATCAGCAAAATATTTTTGCATTGCTGTTTGTAATGTTTCTTGAATATACTGAGTAAAAGCTTCACCAATATCGGTGTGCTTTCCCGTAATTTGTATTTTCATCAAAAGTCTCCTTTTTTAATTTAGGCAGATGTTGTTTTTGTTATGTGTCGTGTCTTTCAAGGGACGAAGGAATCGACATACTTTACTTATATTTAGTAACAGTCCTGTATATAATGTCAACACCCAAATAAGGTAATTTCTTTGTTATCTTGTGAATTTATTTTTTTTTGCACAATAAACAATGAGAAAAAAATATTTTTAGGTTTGAATTGTTTTTTATGAAGGAATTTAAAAACTTTTTGGGAAAGGTTTGACGTAGTTTTAGATATAGAAATATAATTTAATACGAATAAGAAAATGGAACAAAGGAAGCCATGAGAAGAATTTATATATATATGTTTGTGTGCATATTATTAGGGTTTTTAATGCTGTTTAAGTCATTGATAAGACAGTTTTTTTCTGAAGACCTGACTGTGCCTTCAAACGTGGATAAAATATGGAGGGTGCCTTCTAAACAAGCGTATAAACAGAAGATTTTATTAAACTTGCACCAAGTGAGCCCAAGATCGCCTGTGGATATGATTACAGAAAAATTAAAAGATTTGAAAAATAACCAGATGGGGATTAGCAGCTTGGTTTTGTCTGGATCGTCTAAACTGCCAACCAATTTGTATATTAGAGAGATTGCAAAAAATGATTGGGGAGTTGAAGAAATTCGCTTACATGGGACTGAATCAGTGAATATATATGCATTTATTAACTTAATTAGTTCTGCATTTTTTTTAAGGCGGGTTATTATTTTTAATAACGGCTGGTCGAATCAAAGCTTAGATAAAATTCGTGCGGTAATGTCAAAAGAAAGCAGTTTAGAATTAAAATAAATTTAAGGAGGCTGTTATGGAATGCCTCCTTAATAATATAGATGGGATTATGCAAACTCTCGAGAACCCACAATGCGATAGATACCTTTTATGTCCGACACAGAAAGATTTTCTTCTTTGCTGTCATGATAAGATTTAAAGGTAAAGGTTTGTCCATTCGAGTTAATGAATTGACGTAAGTGTATTGTATCATCATTTTTGACTAATAATGCAAAGCATCCTGGCATAAGGGGTTTTTGCGGGTTAATAAATACTACGTCGCCGGGGCTGTAGCGTGGGGACATTTCATCGTTTACCACATAATAAGCAAATGCATTTTTTACTTGAGTTAATTCGGGCGGGCAAGGCAACCAGTCTGAGGGTTCATTTAAAGGAATACCGTCTAAAGATTCAGTTTTTGTAGTTTCTTGGTTAGGGAAGGTAGTATTTTTAAAATAGTGAGATGTAAATATAGGTAATTTGTGAATATATGTATTGTCTTGTAGCTGACCGGCCACCTTTTCTAGTAATTCCATTAATTCTGAAACTTTTTCAGGGGGAGTTTTGCGATGAAAACTTAAGGAAGAAAAGCCTAATGAGGCAATTTGTTTTTCTGGTGGTTCATCAGATAGGATCTCTGTAGGGTCGCAGTTTAATAATTCAGACAACTTGAAAAGTAAAGGTTCTGTTACACGTCGGTTTCCTGATTCAATGCGGGATAAATAGGAAACAGAAATTCCAACTTGTTCAGATAGTTCTTCTAAGGTTAAACCACGTATGCGCCTTAGTAATCTTAAATTTTTTGCTACTGACATTTTTTACCTTGTTAATTTTTTTACCAACTACTTTAAATTGTCATATTTTTTTTCTAATATCAAGTTTCTTGTTAATAATTTGTTAACAATTGTTAACTAACTTCAAATTAGAGTGCGCACTTATTTAATAACGCAACAACGGTGTTTTTGGTTGCTAGAGTATATATAAAAAATAAATGGAGACCAATATGAAGCAAGCCTTTAATTTAAAACATCGTTCTAAAAAAGCTAAAATCGTTTTGCCGAAAGTGACTTTAAGAAAAGATAATTTTCCCACAGCATCTTCCAATAATATTAGTCGAAAGTGTAGTTTTTCGGCGTTGCGATATTTATGGGAGCAACAGTATATTAACTTTGATGATTATCTGATCGCATGTAAATATGCTGAGTTAAGTAATGTTGTTGGGAAACTTAAGGGAGGGCCTCAAGGTTTTTCTCGTAAGGTTTCATGGCATAATTTTTTGGATACATCTAAAGTAAGTTGGATTCAGTCTGAATTATCTGTTTTGGATCAAGAAGGATTTCAAGATTGTATAGATGATAAACTGTTAATTTTTTGGAAAAGCTTACAGTCTGCTCTCTATAAAGTTTCTCCTAAGCTTAAAGAAAAGTTTGACCAGGTATTGTTTTTAGATGGCGGGGATTATTTCTTTCCTCACATAAAACTTTACATAAAGGCTTTTCAGAAAGTTATACCAGTGATTAAATTATTTATGATTGAATTTTTTAAACAAAAAAACCCTCAATAAAGAGGGTTTTTTTATGCTTTCCAGCAGGTGACTAATCTTCTTCTGTGTATTGTTCATCTTCTTCAGCGTAATCACCTTCGCCAGCATCGTCAGCATATTCTTCTTCGCCTTCGTCGTCAGCGTATTCTTCTTCGCCTTCGTCGTCAGCATATTCTTCTTCGCCTTCACCTTCGCCAGCATCGTCAGCGTATTCTTCTTCGCCTTCACCTTCGCCAGCATCGTCAGCGTATTCTTCTTCACCTTCGCCAGCATCGTCAGCGTATTCTTCTTCGCCTTCACCTTCGCCTTCGTCGTCAGCGTAATCACCTTCGCTGTCGTCAGAGTCGTCAGCAGTTTCTTGTTCTTCTGGTGGGTTTTCGTGGTGGAATTTGCTAGCAATTTTTGCTTTCGCGCTACCGAAGAAGCCTTTTATTCTGCTTCCAACGCCACCTTGTTTTTTATTTTTCTTGGAACGGCGCGCTGCTTTTTTCTTTTCTTTTTCGGGGCTAACAATTCTTGAAAGGCCTTTAACACCATCTTTTTCTAAGGCTTTTACAAATTCTCTGTAATCTCTAACAATTTCACCTTGCATTTTAGGATCTTTTGCTTGCCTAACTTCTTTTTTGAAGAGTTTTTGAATTTCTTTGTCTAACTCTTTATCAAATGCAGCTTGATGTTCGACATGTTTATAAATGGGAGAAAAATGCCTGGACTCTTTTAATAAGAAAGATATTACATGTAATAATGCCGTTCTAGGCTTTGACATTTCCCTGACTTTATCTTCCTTTATTAATCTGGCAGTATCAGCTGCATAAGCTTCAAACGCACCTGAAAGAACGTGTGCTAAAAATGCAGGGTTTTTATCTGCTGCACATTTTGTTAAATTTTCAAGATTTTTATCTGCTTTAGCAGTGGGCCGTGCATCTGGCGTAGTTGTATAAGTTAAGGCTCCTAAACACAATAGGATTCCAAAACCAATGCCTGTAAATAGTTTTTTATTCATTTTCTTGCCTTTCTTTTTTGGACTCTATCGGATTTATCTCCTGCCGCGTTTGCTTCTGCCACCAGCGTGCTTGCCTGGGGATGCATGGGCTGCTACTACATGTGCATCGGTAAGTTTCTCTTTTAATGCCATAGTAAATAGAGCTTTGCCTGGTGCTGTACCTTTTCCAGCTCTGCAGCTAATGCCATTAGACATTTTGTCTTTTAATTTGGAGGCTCCTGCTTTGACTTTCGCACCAAAAGCCGAAAATTTTGATTTAAGTGAGGAAAAAAAACCTCCTTTTTTTGCAGGTTTGGCAGCTTTTCCTTTGTGGGCAGATTTTGCAGAGTGAGCTTTCCCGCGTGAATGACTTGCTTTTTTGGTGCCGTGTGTTTTGGAACGAGAGCTTCTGCTTGCTTCAATATCATTAATTGATATGGTAGAATGAGCAAAAATCACCATTGCCAAAACCAATATACTTTTAATCCATTTCATTGATTTTACTCCTGTTTTTTATCTTAATTAAATCAGACATATTTAATGTATATTGAAAATATGAAGATAATCTTAATGAGAAGGCTTCAATAGTTTGAATAGATGTTGAATAGAGAGAAGTAATAAGAGTAGATATGGAGGGACACAATCAGTAAAAAAAAGAGCCCAAAAAGGGCTCGTAAAATTTATTCGTCATCGCCTTCGTCATCACCTTCTTCTTCGTCGCCTTCGTCATCGCCTTCTTCGTCTGAATCATCTGAAGCTTCTTCATCGGCTTCTTCTCCGCTGTCGTCACCGTCGCCATCAGCTTCACCATTCATTGCGCTGTCAACATCATCTTCAACAGATTTTTTGGCTGATTTTTCAGCATCGTGCATGCTTTCTTTTAAAGATTTTCCATGCATTAGACCATTTAATCCACCCATAAGGCCACCCATTGCAGCTTTTCCGGCAGAATGCTTTGCAGCTTTTCCAGCGCGTGAATGAGCAGCTTTATTCAAAGCTTGGTGGGCTTTTCGGGCAGAATGTTTTGCAGCTTTTCCAGAGTGTTTATTGTGTGGAGCCGCTTTCTTATGGCCTTTTCCTGCATGTTGAGTTTTGTGAGGTGGTCTTGCTTCTAGTGTTTCGATAGAAAGGGTAGAGCCAGCAAATAGCATAGCACACACAAGCCAGGCTGCATTTAGTAGTTTCATTTTTTTCTCCATTGATAATATACTTTTCATTTAATGAAAGCCGGGCTAATATATGTTTTACTATAAGGATAAAGTTTTTACTTATTTAAAACGTATATTATGGCTTCATATAACTTAATCGAAAATTGGTTAACAGAACTTAAATATCTTAAAAATTTTTCTGCTAATACGTTAAGAGCATATAAAATAGATACTTATCACTTTTTTGATTTTTTAAATTCTCATTGGGGAGAAGAAATAAATCTGGAAAAGTTTAGTCGTATTAAGGTCGGTGATATTCGTGCATGGTTGACGGTAAGAATTAATGAAGGCATTTCTCCCGTTAGTAATGCGCGTGCTCTTTCTGCTTTAAAACATTTTTTTAAATATATAATGAAAAAGCTAAATATTGATTTAGTGCCATTATTAGAAATTCGCACACCTAAATTTGGCCGTCGATTACCAAGGCCCATCACTTTTGATAAAATAAATTTAATTTTAGATGCTGTAAGAGATAAAGAAAGTTGGACAGATTTAAGAGACGTTGCATTAATTATTTTAATGTACGGGGTTGGGATGCGTATTAGTGAAGCATTAAATTTGAATTATAAAGATTTCCCTTTTTCGGAGGTTTTGACGATTACAGGGAAGGGACAAAAACAAAGGATAGTTCCCGTCTTGCCGATTATTAATAATGCTATTCAGTCTTATTTAAATAAATGTCCATTTAAGTTGAATATCGATGATCCGTTATTTGTGGGTAAGCAAGGTCGGCGTTTGCATATGGGGGCGTTGCAAAAGAGAATGGCAAAATTACGTTTGGCGCTGTATCTTCCAGCTGAAGCAACTCCCCATGCGTTGCGCCACAGTTTTGCTACACACTTATTAGATGAATCTGCTGATTTGCGAACAATTCAAGAGTTATTGGGTCATTCTTCTTTATCAACAACACAACGTTATATGGATGTAAGCATGCAAAGCTTAAAGGATATTTATTTAAAAACGCATCCTAGAAAATAAAATTAGTCAATTAAGGAAGAATTAAATAAAATAACTTACTCTCTGCTTATCCAAATGTCAGGAGAGTGTAATGAAAACAATCCATTTTTTCTCTATTGTATCGTTGTTTGGTTTTTTGCCTGTATATGGTACTGGGGCAGAAACTTTATCTGAAGAAAGTGTAAATAACAGTCGTACTTTGCGTGAAAATGTCGTTAGTAAAGCAAGAGAGCTGTTTGAGAGAATAGATAGGAATTCTGAGGATTATCAAAGTGCAGCAGTTTTTTATGGTGGACAAAATATTTTAAATATATGTGATGCGAATTATGAAGAAGGTTTTTCAACTGGTCAGTATAGTTTGGAACATTTATTAGGGGTGTATGAAAACATGCAGTCATTTCTTGACCCTGATGGTAGGTTCCGACCAAAAGAGTTGAACGAAGGGTTTGCGCATTCTAATTACCAACTTTTGCGGACCATATTTGAGGGTAATAATTAAACCTAAGTTGGTCGGTGAGTTTTATATAAAATGGATGAATGGTGCAGGAAAGCAACAACAAACCTCTTATTCAAGTTTAAAAAAGAGGTTTGTCTGTTTGACAATAGGGATATGTTTACATACTAATAATTAGTGTTTTTGGTTTTCTTTATTAGTGTATTCAGCTCTGGCTTGGCCACCTTTGCGCCCCATTTCGACGTAACCTTCGTGACCTAATTGGTCCGCTCTGGCTTGGCCACCTTTACGCCCCATTTCGACGTAACCTTTGTGGCCCAATTGTTCGGCTCGGGTTTGCCCTCCTTTTTGACCCATTTCGACGTAACCTTCGTGACCTAATTGATTAGCTCTGGCTTTACCACCTTTGCGAGCAATTTCAGAAACTTTTTTCTTGGGCATTGAAGCGAATCCGCGAGACGCGGTGCTTTTTTTTGGGGTGTGTTTATTTTTAGAATTTGTCATGATGCATCTCCTTTAGGTTGTTTGTTAAAAACATTTAAGGAGGCTATTTTGAATAATCTTAAGAAAGAACTGATAAGAAATTAAACATTATTTAGCCTCTTTTCAGAAAGCTTGATTTTCACTGCTTTTTACAGCTTCAGTTTTATAAAAACACATTTAAAAAGTATGTCAAATCAATATATGAATAAAGCAGGAAAATAGCCGTTTTCAGGAGAAAAAACTTAAAAATTTAGGATTAAGGGTAAAATAAAAAAAATTAAACTTTATATTGGCTGGGGGATTAGGATTCGAACCTAAGTTGCCCGGTCCAGAGCCGGGAGTTCTACCGCTAAACTATCCCCCAAGAAAGCCTTATAAAAACGCAACCTCTATGACTTCATAAGATTTTACACCGCCGGGTGTTCTAACATCCACAGAGTCACCTATTTCCTTGCCGATTAAGGCTTTCGCAAGAGGTGAGGATAAAGAAATTTTCCCCCGACTTAAGTTACTTTCATCATCGCCTACAATTTGATAAGTTACTGTTTCGTCGGTATCTTCATCAGTTAACTTAACAGTTGCACCAAATTTTACACTTGTTCCATTAAGTAGTTTTACATCAATAACATCTGCCCTAGCTAATTTATCTTCTAATTCTGCGATTCGGCCTTCGATAAAGCCTTGACGTTCTCGGGCTGCATGATATTCAGCGTTTTCAGATAAATCACCTAATTCTCGGGCGGAAGCAATTGCTTTAATTACTTCATGACGGTCTATGGTTTTTAATTGCTTTAATTCTGCTTGTAATTTCTCAAATCCTTCACGAGTCATGGGTAACTTTTCCATGGGTGTGCTCCTCTAATAAAACTATGTGGTTATGGCTTGGACTTCTTTTACCTCGGGAATATAGTGTCGCAACATATTTTCGATACCATTTTTTAATGTAATCAGTGAGCTGGGGCATCCCGCGCAAGCACCTTTCATTTGTAAGTATACGACCCCATCGATAAATTTTTCAAACGTAATATCTCCTCCGTCTTGAGCGACAGAAGGACGAATACGAGTATCTAAAATTTCAACAATCTGTTTAGAGATCGAATCGAGCATCTCAGTTGGTATGGAAGCATTATTTATATCAAGCAACCCACTTAAAATAGGGGATTGACTTGCAAAATGTATGGTTAAAGCTTCAATTATGTACGGAACTAAAGTAGACCAGTCATGAGAAGGTTCTTTTGAAACGGAAATAAAATTTGCACCAAGAAAAACACCTGTTATTCCTGTGATATCAAATAATTTAGAGGCCAAAGGAGAGCGCTTTGCAGCTTCCTTTGTCCGAAAATCAATTGTTCCTGCACCCATCACAATTTTTCCGGGAAGAAATTTTAAAGTGTTGGGATTTGGTGTTTCTTCAGTTTGAATAAACATAACGTGCTCTAATTATTAAACCATATTTTAGCGATTATTTAAATGTAGTGCAATTGTTATTTTAACAGGAGTCATTTTTTATGACAAAGAATAATTTTAATAGATTCTATATAAAACGCAAGTGTTTAAATACACCATGCTATATTTCTTTATTTTTTTTGAAAACTTGTTATAATCCTTTACGATGTAATTAAAAGGTAGATTAAATGGCCCGTGTCACCGTTGAAGATTGTACTAAAAATATTCCCAATCGTTTTGAGTTAGTATTGGTAGCTGCAAACCGTGCTAAAAAATTATTCCGTGGAGTGACGGCTCATGTTGATAGAGATAATGATAAAAATCCAGTTCTAGCTTTGCGCGAAATTGCAGCAGATAAAGCGTTGGCAGATGAGTTTAAAGGAAGCTTGGTTGCTTCTATGCAAAAAGTGCAATTTGAACCTGTGGTAATCGACGATGCGGAACAAGATTTTGATTTAGAAAAAGATTGGTCTGAACAAATTGCTCAGTTAAGTCGTGAATTAGAATCTTTAGGTTCAATTGAAGATAACATAGAAGATCATATGCAATTAGATGACTCTCAATTAGATGACTCTGATGTAGCTGACAGTGATAATGAGCTGGACGATGATGCTTTTGATTTAGAAGAAGATAAGTAATAAAGAATAAAAAAATACTTTCATGGGTGATGAGTATAAGTTTCCGATAACGCCAGAAGATCTTGTGGAGCTCGTAAAAGTATACGAGCCCGAGCCCAAGGAAAGCTTAATTATTAAAGCCTATGAATTTTCAAAATTTCACCATCGTTTTCAGCAAAGATCCTCAGGAGAGCCTTATTTTGTTCATCCTTTAGAGGTTGCGCGCATAGCAACCACTTGGAAGTTAGATTCTCAAAGTATTGCAACTGCTTTGCTGCATGATACCGTTGAAGATACTGTTGCTACCTTAGTTGATATTGAAAAGGAGTTCGGTCCGGAGGTCGCAAGACTTGTAGATGGTGTTACTAAATTAAACTCTATTGAAATTAACCCAGAAACCTCTGAAAAGTCAGAACAAGCTGAAAACTTAAGAAAATTAGTTCTGGCCATGTCCATGGATGTGCGCGTTCTATTAATTAAATTAATGGATCGCTTGCATAATATGAGGACTTTAAAATTTTTAAAATCACCCGAAAAAATGCGCAGAAAAGCGTTGGAGACCCAAGAAATTTATGCTCCATTAGCACAGCGTATTGGCATGCAAAGTTTGCATGATGAGCTTTCAAATATATGTTTTGAAGTGCTTCACCCTGAAATTTATGAAGCCATCGAGCGTCGAAAAAAACATTTATTTACTAAAGATAAAGCGATCGTTTCTAAGGTAATCCAAGAACTTCAACAAGTCATTAGCGGTAATAATATACGTTGTTATGTGTCTGGGCGGGAAAAAGCAACTTATTCTATTTGGAAAAAGATGCAAACTAAGAATTTACCGTTTGAACAGCTTTCTGATGTTTTTGCGTATCGCGTGTTGGTGGAAACTACGGCTGAATGTTATCAGGTGTTGGGTATATTACATAGTAGTTATCCTGTTGTTCCAGGTCGTTTTAAAGATTATATCAGCACGCCAAAAGCAAACAGTTATCAGTCATTACATACGTGCATTATTGGACCGTTTGGTTACAGCATTGAAGTGCAAATACGTACCCAACATATGCATGAGGTAAATGAAATGGGGGTTGCTGCCCATTGGGAATATAAGCAAGGAAAAGGAGAGCAAAAAGAGAAAACTATCTTTAAGTGGATTCGTGAGTTAGTTGACATACTTGAGCATTCAAATACTCCTGAAGAATTTTTAGAACATACTAAGATGGAAATGTATCAAGATAAGGTGTTCTGTTTTACCCCTGCTGGAGATATCATTTCTTTGCCCCAAGGTGCAACGCCAGTAGACTTTGCCTATGCAATTCACAGTGCAGTCGGCAACCATTGTGTGGGGTGTAAAGTAAATGGTCGTATGATGCCTTTACGGGTAGAACTTAAAAATGGAGACCAAGTAGAAATTATAACGGCCAAAAATCAAACGCCTTCCATGACTTGGGAGCGTTTTGTGATTACAGGTAAGGCTAAATCAGCAATTCGTCGTTTTATCCGGGAGCAACAACGAGAAGAGTATGCTCAGCTGGGTAAAAATATGTTAAAGGCAAATACTAAAGCAGAAAAGTTAGATTTAAATAACCCAGACTTACGGAAAGCCTCTCGGTATTTTAAAGTGGATAGCCCAATTGATTTATTTACTCAAGTGGGTATGGGGTTAACTTCTGCGACAGCTGTTACAGATTATCTAAAAGCTTTAGATCAAGATACATTACCTAAAAAAGATGAATTAAACTTTCATGTTTCTTTTCCAAAACCGCCTGAAAAACCGATTATTAAGAAGCAAGAAAAGAAAGAGTCCGTTGCAATTAGAGGGTTGATTCCCGGTATGGCGTTGCATTATGCCAAATGTTGTCATCCCTTGCCGGGTGAACCGATTGTTGGTATTATTTCAACGGGACGAGGGGTGAAAATTCATAAGAATAATTGTCCAAATTTATCCCAATTTGAAGAACAACCTGAAAAATGGGTAGATGTAGAATGGGGCGGAGTTTCAGATTACGAATCATCGGTGTTTGATGTCTTGTTAAGGGTAGTAGTGGAAAATAGGTCGGGCGCGTTAGCTGTGGTATCTGCTGCTACTAGTCGGTTGAAGGCCAATATTGATAACTTAAAAGTTACAAAAAGAGATTCAGAACATTGTGATTTATTGGTGGAATTACAAGTGAATAACGCCGATCAGTTAAGTAGGTTAATTATGGAATTAAAGGGAGAACCTTTAGTAATGTCGGTAGAAAGAATATGATTTTAGGCATCGGCACAGATATTGTTCAAATTGAACGCATAAATGCTGTTTATAAGCGCTTTTCTGAGCGCTTTTTAACAAAATATTTTCATCCTTTAGAAATTGAACAATTTAATAAATTGGCTGAATCTAAAAAAATACCTTTTCTTGCTAAGCGATTTGCTGCAAAAGAAGCTGTAGCCAAAGCTTTTAGTACAGGGTTCACAGAAAATGTAAAGTTAAAACAGATTTATGTATGTCGGGCTAAATTAGGAAAACCAGAGGTTCGTTTTGATGGTGAAACTGCTGTCTTTTTTGAAACTTTGCATCTTGGCCCCAAAAAAATACACCTTTCATTGTCCGATGAAGTAGCTTATGCTATAGCATTTGTAGTAATTGAAACATTAAATTAGGGACATCTGATGAAGAAACAGAGCATTGGTTCGTTTATTAAAGAGCTGACAGTTATTTTTCTTGTTGTAATGGGAATTCGCTTTACATTTTATGGGCTTTCACGCATTCCATCTGAATCAATGGTGCCTAGTGCAAACATTGGGGATTTTATAGCTGTTGCAAATTATCCGTATGGATTTACCGCACTTTCTATACCTTATACTCCGTCTTCGTGGGCAAACCGTATGCTTGCTCAAGAACCTAAGCGAGGAGATGTTATAGTCGTTCGTGTTCCTCAAGATCAAGATCGTGATTACATTAAACGCTTAATTGGTTTTCCGGGGGATCGAATCCAAATGATCGATGGTGTGTTACATATTAATGGTAAAAAAACCATGATAGAGATGGGAGAACCTTATACGTATTATGATCAAAAAGGCAGACCACAAACGGGTAGAATTTTTTATGAAACTTTGCCAGATGGGGTTCGTCACCAAATTTTAAAAACATACGAGTGGGGGCAGGCACCATTTGATAATACTAAAGAATTTGTTGTAGAAGAAGATCATTATTTTGTAATGGGGGATAATCGGGACCATTCTGCGGATAGTCGTTCACATATAGGGACTATTCACAAGAAATACTTGATCGGACGCGCAGATTTAGTGTGGTTTTCTACAAATGCTCGGTCATTATTTGATATTACCAATTGGTTTTCTTGGTCATTGTTAAAAGAAAGATTAATGAAGCGTATTTCTCCATGATGTCTGTTGAAAAAACGCTGGGCTATTCGTTTAATAATGCTGAATTACTTGAGCAAGCCTTAACTCACCCTAGTTTTTATACTACCAAAAAACAACGCTTAAAAATTAATCACTTTGAGCGGCTTGAATTTATGGGAGATAGAGTTTTAGCCTTAGTGGTAGGTGAAATGTTGTATGAAACTTTTCCTGAATCTACTGAAGGAGAACTGGCGCGACGTTTAGCATGGCTGGTGTGCAGGGAAACATTAGCAGAGGTTGCCAAAGAAATAGAAATACCTTCTGTGTTATTGTATGCGCGTGCAACAGAAGAAAATAACACCCAATGGATGACTTTTTTGTCAGACGCGTGTGAATCTTTGATCGGTGCTGTATATTTTGATCGTGGTTTGGGGGCGGCTAAACAAGTTATAACTAAATTTTGGGCGCCTTTATTGCATCAGCAAAATATTTCAGTAAAGGATCCAAAAACCCAGTTGCAGGAATATTCTCAGGCTAAATTTAAAATTTTACCTAAGTATCGTATTATTCAACAAATAGGGCCATCTCATGAACCTGAAATTACTGTTGAATGCTGCTTAAATGATCTTATTGTAACATCTATTGGTACCAGCAAGAAAATAGCAGAAAACGCATGCGCACAGAAAATGTTGCAAAAATTAAAAAATTTATAGGAGACATATGGCCGCCACTTCATTTGGATACGTAGCATTGATAGGCTTGCCTAACGCAGGTAAATCTACATTAATGAATACAATATTGGGAACTAAGGTATCGATTGTAACGCCAAAAGTTCAAACTACCCGAAGACGAGTATTGGGGGTTTTTACACAGGAGAAGACACAAGTTGCTTTTTTAGATACGCCAGGTGTGTTTACGCCTAAAACACGTTTAGATCACGCCATGGTAAAAGTGGCATTGCATGCTGTTCAAGAGGCTGATTTAGTTTGTATTATTATTGATGCATGTAAAAAATTAGCAGATCATAGTCATTTATTTACAGTTGCAAAACAGTCAGGCAGACCAATATGTGTTGTTTTAAATAAAGTAGATAAAACGGACAAAGAAAAACTTTTGTTTTTAGCACAAGATATAAGTAAGACCTATGAATTGAATGATATATTTATGATTTCTGCTTTGAAAGCAAAAGGTACGGATGATTTGGTGCGATTTATTGTGGGGAAAATACCGTCTGGGCCATGGCTGTTTGAAGAAGATGATTTAACTGATCTACCTTTACATGCGATGGCTACTGAATTTACCCGAGAAAAATTATTTTCTTTTTTGCATCAAGAGATCCCATATGGACTTATGGTTCAACATGAATTATGGAAAGAGGACGTTCCCGGAAAAGTAGAAATTTATCAACGAATAGTGATTGAAAAAGAAAATCATAAAGGGATTGTCTTGGGGCATAATGGCGAATTAATAAAAAAAGTACGCTTGGCGTCTCAAAAAGATATTCGTCAGCTTTTACAAAAAAAAGTTAAACTTTTTTTGCAGGTTGTTGTAAAAGAAGATTGGAAAAACAAATCTCAATACTATCAAGATCAAGGTTTAGAGTTTTAATAGGTTTTTATAATGAAGCACATATATTCCTCCATAGTTTTTATTGCGTTATTTTTGACAGCATGTAGTCAGCACCCTACATTAGATGATTTCTTTATTGAAGATGAAATTATTTTGGACGCTGAAGATTTATTGAATGATGATCCTAATAAAGGGGTGGAAATTGAAAAAGATAACACGGGAAGTATCGTAGCTTCAGCTAATCCACCTGAATTAATTACAGCAGAGCAAATGCGACCACATCAAGTTGTTACTTTACCTGGTGATGCGGCGCAAAAAAAAGAATCCAAGAAAAAAGAAAAAGCAGCTACTGCAAAGAAAAAACAGAAGAAGATCTTCGTACCATTTCAATCACGCCTAAAAGATCTTACGTTTATAAATGAAGCCTCTTCGAAGCCAGTTTTTGATCCCAATGCTTTAGGTGATCATTTATTAGGTAAGCCTGTGGGGGATGCAACTACGGTTTCACCTGAAGTAGATGCATATCGTCAATCAATAATGGAAATGAAGCTTAGCTATGAAGATCGGAATTTATCAAAAATGCGAAAGTGGCGGGACCAAGAATTAATTACTGTTCCTCGCCAGCATGAAACGCTTTTTTATCCATTTAGCGGACCAGATGTAGTTAATATGTTGACGTTTTTTCCGAACCAACAAACATACGTTATGATGGGGATGGAATATGTGGGGACAATAGATACGGTTGCTGATTGGATGAAGCCTTTAACACAATCACGTATGGATACTATTCGTAAAGCTGTAGAATCTGTATTTATTCGAAGCTTTTTCAGGACGTTAGACATGTCGTCTGACTTTAGCAGAAACGGCACACGAGGAGTGTTGCCTGGCATGCTGTTGATGTTAAAGCTAATGGATAGAAATATTAAATCTGTTCAGTGGGTTGCTTTAAATGAAGATGGTTCATTGCGTTATTTAACAGCTGAAGAAACAAAGGTTAATTGTGATAATTTTGGGGTGCAGGTCACGATTGCCCATCCAACACAAGGATACGACCAGACAATTTATTATTTCAAAACAGATTTGACGAATAAGCCAATGGCAGAAAATAAAGGTTTAAGAAGTTTTATTACAAAACGTTTGGGGACTACTATGACATTTGTAAAGTCGGCCTCTTTCTTAATGCATATGAAAGAATTTATCTGGATGCGCGATGCTGTATTGGATATTAGTCGATGTGTCTTGCAAGATGATTCTGGGGTACCATTTAAATTTTACATACCTTCAAAGTGGCGGTATAGCTTGTTTGGTGAGTATGTAGGGCCTTATGGTGAATCTTTTGCAGCCTTCAAGCAGCCAGAACTAAATAAAGCATACGATAGCCAACCATTACAGTTGCTTGAATTTAATTTTGGGTATGGGTATGCCAAAATTCCTTCTCACTTAATGTTATTTAAACGCATAGAGAATTAAGTTTACGCTGAGGGGGGCTTTGACCTTATAAAAAACAGCAAATGAGTGAAGCTAATGAATATTCAAGAATTTTATGCAGCTATTCGCCATAAGTTTGAGCCAGAGGTGCTTGCGCAAGCCAGTGAAAACTCCCTTTCTTATGGTACGCGGCAATATTTAAAACTATTTAAAAACAAGGGCCATAAGCCTATATTTATTAGCCGTAATATACCGGCTATTTTTTTAGGGCCCATTTGGTTTTTATACCGCAGAATGTATGTTCACGCATTGCTTTTTCTGATAATTTCATTTGGGATCGAATTGTTTTTAATGCAGCTTAGCCCGCCTTGGATATCCGAGATTCTTGGAGATGTTGTGTTTTCCATATATGTTAGTTTGTTTGCAAATAGCTTATATATAAATAATACCCGCAGGCGGTTTAAAAAAGGACTTATGTCGTCACCTTCTCGGTTATCTATATATTTGGGTTTATTGGTTCCCGTTGTAGTGGGTGTGTTAGGGCTGTTAATTCTGAAAATCTATTTTTTAATAACTTAGCTGAAGTAAAATTGGAAAAAATTTAACTGGCTGTGTTGAATATAGATATTATATTTATATATAGAAAATAATTTAGATGCTGGTATTTAATTAACTTGAGGGTAACGTAGTAAATGAATATTCAAGAATTTTATGTAGCTATTTGTAAAGATAGTGATCCTGAAAGTTTAGAATTTAAATATCATGATGAAACTGATTACTTTGGAAAAAATGTTTCTGATAGTAGTCAACATTATTTAAAAGCATTTCAGCGAAATAAGCATAAATGTAGTTTGTTTCCAAATTGGAACTGGATGGCTTTTTTGTTTATGCCAATATGGCTATTATACAGGCGTTTATATGCTGTATACATTTTAGTTATACTTTCTTCGGTGTTATTGGCACATATTCCTCAGGTTTTTATGTTAATCGCGTTATTAAACATATGTGCGGGTATTTTTGGAGACAGTATTTATATTTATTTTGTTCGTCAGGCGCATGGTCGCCAACAGAAAATGAATCCTGGAAATATCCCCTTTGTTGTATTAATGGCACTCCATCTTCTTGTTATAAGTATTATATATTATTTAGAAAACTTAATTTTTCTAAATAATAGCTAATGTCTTTATAAAAGAAAGAAGATGATTTGGTTGAATGGCATCCCCTACGAGAATCGAACTCGTGTCTCCACCGTGAAAGGGTGGTGTCCTAACCGCTAGACGAAGGGGACGTGGACTTCTGGTTGTTTTTATAGCGAATTAACGTTATAAGGTCAACAACTATTTTTAAAATAGCTAAAAATAATTAAAATTGTTTTTACGTAAAATATTTTTCTTTTTAGTTGAATAAAGCTTAAAGAATTAAAAGATTTTTATGAATAGTAAAAAAACTAAATTGTTTGTAAAATTTCATCAAATAATTTTTGTCCTTGCGTAAGGTTTTCAAGCCAATCCGGCTCAGCGCTGTCATTTGCATAATTTGTTACGAATTTGAATGACCTCCAGGGGGTTTTTAAACGTTCGCAAACTAAAGCAATTGCGTATAACTCCATATCTACTATATCTACTTCATTCTGTATTAACCATTGGTCTTCATCAGTTACAAAACTATCACCTGTGCCGCATACTACACCTGGGTACCCAGATAAAAGATGTAAAGGCTCTTCTGAAAACGGGGTAATGCCTCTGGGTGCTAAGGGGCAGGTCATCATATCTCGCTGCAAAACTTTTCCTACTTCTAAAAGCCCGTTTGCTGCTGGATTAATAGCCCCAGCCATACTGAAATTTATAATTACATCAGGCTTAATCGTATTAATGATTTCATATGTCTTATACGCAGCATTAATTTTTCCAAGGCCTGAGAAAAATACGTTTTCTTGAAATAGTCGCGGCAGGTATTCAGATTCTAATGCACATAAAACAGCTATGTTTTGCATGGTTTTTCCTAACCTATTACCAATACCATGTTTTGAGTATAAGATAAAAATATGATCTGTACTAGAGTTAACTTTATTAAAGGCTTTACTTTAAAAGTATATCCCATATTAATATAAAAAGATATGGTTAGGAGCTATTAATGGGTGTATTGATTGACTTAAATCATCCTGTGCGTCAAGTAAAAGATACGGTGTGCATCACGGTGCAATAATTTTTTTACCCAAAATGGTTTCAATATCTTAGATGTTATGATGATGTATTGCCTTCTGTCCCAGTTAATATGGCAAGGGAAAATATAACCTTCACCACGGTTTAACCTTAGTTCGTCGTTCAAAAGAATATTACGATATGATAGCTGTAGCGTTACCAGAACCTAAAAATAATATTGGAGCATTTTATCTAATAATAATCGTGATTTGCAAGGGGCTCTTCAGTTGTTTACTGTAAATAGTAACCAGTGGGGTACTGCGGAAGATGAATACTTAAAGGGGATAAACGATATACAAAAGCAGTTAGAACGTGATTGGGGGCAATCTGAAAAAAGTGAAATTCATATTCAGTCATTTGTAGAATTCCCCTTGGATGCAAACTGGGCTGCTGCTGTGTGTCAGGTCAGAATTACTACTGGTGGGAAAGAACATATTTTTGACCATTTAAGAGGCACCATCATTATTGAAAGAGAAAATGATATTTGGAAAATTGCGCATATGCATGCATCGTTTCCAGATTATCGGAATGAAGCAGGAAGTTCTTTTCCTTTGAATACTAAAACGTGAAAAGTTCTTGATTCATAAAGCAAAATAAGCGATAAACGTAAGGGGTTATCATGGACGTAGAGCGTTACACCTGGTCAGGACCGAGAGGTAGCAGCCAACAACGTATAAGCGGGTCAAGGTAACCCTTCTTTCATATAATGGGTTGGAGAAATCATGAACATTATACCTTCTTATAAAGTATTTGCCAGAACTTATAGACCTAAAGCCTTTCATGAGATTTTAGGGCAAGAGGTTGCTGTTCGGATTTTTCAAAATGCATTGCGTCAAAATACTCTTAGTCATGCTATTTTAATGACAGGGATTCGAGGAATAGGGAAGACTACATCTGCAAGGTTGTTAGCTAAGACACTTTGCTGTTTAAACCCGGTGGACCACATTAATCCTTGCGGCGCGTGTGATTCGTGTATGGCTTTTGAAAAAGAACAACATACCGACATCGTTGAAATGGATGCCGCCAGCCACACAGGGGTAGACGATATACGCGAAATTATAGAAGGTGTCTCTTATGCGCCAATTTATGGGCGTTACCGCGTATATATTATTGACGAAGTCCACATGCTGTCTAAAAATGCATTTAATGCCTTACTAAAAACATTAGAAGAGCCACCTGCCCATGCGAAATTTATTTTTGCAACCACCGAATTAGAAAAAGTTCCAGAAACAATACTTTCACGTTGCCTGCAAATTCAATTGCGCCCTATGGCAGTTGAAACTATTTTGCAGCAATTGAAGCTAATATGTACTAAAGAAAACCTTGCTACGGACGACGAAGGACTTTCCTTAATAGCTGAAGCGGCGCAAGGATCCATGAGAGACGCATTGTCTATCTTAGAAAAAGTAGCAAGCTTTACTCGCTCTACCGGTGAAAGTATGTCTGCTTCAGTGGTCGAACGTATATTAGGTAGACCGCCTCAACAGGAATTAAAAAATTTATGTGGTGCTATCAAAAATGGAGAGGTGCCTAACGCTATTGAAATTGTACGTAACTTTTTCAGCCAAGATATTGAACCTTTAGCTATCGCAAAAGGCTTGTTGAGAGCGTTCCATGCAGCAATGTGCAGTACAATAGGAAATGGATTAAACGAAGAAAATTTATTTGAAGAACTTGCCGTGCCACAATTAAATCGTCTGTGGGCGATTGTGCATAATTCTATAAATGAAATTATCCACTCCCCACTTCCAAAAGAATCGTGTGAGGTTATGATCATGCGGTTATGTTATGTGTCAGATTTGCCTCCTTTAAAACAGTTAATCCAAGGTATGGAACAAAAGCTTACATCTGTAAGTAACGGAACAACTGCTGCATCAACTTTGGAAAAAACAGCAGCTCCTATTGCTTCTAAGGCTTCTTCAAAAATGGATACAGATCTTACCACTTTTAATAAATTGGTAGAATGGGTAGATGCACAAAGAGATCCTCATTTATCTTATTTTTTAAAACGTGATTTGCGGGTTCATGGCTTTACCCCTGGGTATATAGAATGCAGCATAAAATCTGCCAGCGATACAAATCTGTTGCGTGAATTAAAGCAATTATTGCAAACTCGGCTTAATGAAAAATGGGTATTTGAACTTGTTCATACGACTACAGCAAATCCATCAACGTTATATGAACAACAACAACATCTTGAGGCAGAAGAAAAACAACAAGTGTTACAATCAAGTCTAATTCAACATGCGATGAATACATTTGCTGGTGCAACAGTGATTGTTGATAAATACAAAGAGCCCCTTGATGGATAACATCACTCTAAAAGTTACAATAGATTAGAAGATAGCCTTTAAAAAAGAGTTTTACTTATGCAGTATGTGTTTTTCAAAATATTGATATAAAGGCACACTTAAATAAACAACAGCTTTTATGTGATCTTCTTCAAATTCTTTTAACGTAACACGCCCATGCTGATGTAACCAGGCTAAGGCCTTGCCTTCATCTAAACCTAACAGAATACAGTACTGTTGATCATTAATACCCAGCTGCTGGTCTAATGTTTGCAATAATTCATTCAGACCAGTTTGTTCGATGGCAGAAATAAACATTGCTTCTGGATAGGCTTCTTTTAAAGAGGCAACCATACCATCAGGTGCAGAATCAATTTTATTATATACGGGAATAATTTTACTGGGCGAATAATCTGCGCGTTTTTTTAAGATTTTTTGGATAATTCTAAAAACTTCTTGTTCATGGTCTAACATTTGGGGGGAAGTAATGTCTTGCACATGTAAAATAATATCTGCGTCTAAAGTTTCTTCTAATGTGCTTTGAAATGCAGCAATTAACTGTGGGGGCAGGTCCGAAATAAATCCTACCGTATCGGATAAAATGATTTGACGACCAGAGGAAAGCTTTAATTTCCGGCGTGTTGTATCTAATGTTGCGAACAACAAATCTTTTGCGAATACGGTTTCTTTTGTTAGTGTGTTAAATAATGTGGATTTCCCTGCATTGGTATATCCAATTAAAGCCACACTTAATAAATCAGAACGCTCTCGTGCTTTTTTTTGTAAATGGTTTGTCCGGGTTACGTCGGCCAGTTTTTCTTCTAATCGTTGGATTTTTACATCCAGCATACGTTTGTCCATTTCCAGCTGCGATTCTCCAGGGCCCCCAATAAAGCCAAGGCTTCCCCGTTGGCGTTCAAGGTGGGACCACATGCGGACTAATCGTGTTTTTTCGTAATTTAAAGCAGCTAATGCAACTTGCAATCGACCTTCTGCAGTTTGCGCACGTCTGGCAAAAATTTCAATAATGAACCCAGGGCGATCATATACCTTAACACCTAATTCTTTTTCAAGATTGCGTTGTTGTAACCCGGTTAAAAAAGCGTCTAAAAACACAATATTACAATCGTTGTTTTTAATATTAAGTTTTAGGTCTTGTAATTGTCCTTCACCAATCAAAGTCGAAGAACGTATTTTTTTTAAGGGATAAATATTTGAACCGGCAACCTCAAGGTTAATTGCTTTAACTAAACCGCAATCTTCTTCAAGGCGTGCTTGGCGATCAGTAACAGCAGAGTTGGGATAATGTACATACGATACCCAACAAAGCAGCCCAGGCAGATTCATTGTGCGTAAATCTAATTCCTGGGCCTCTGATAAGATAAAATTTAAATTGTGATTTTTAATCGTTTTCTGCTGTTCCATTTAATATAAACGGGTTAAGTGGCATAACAGTTGATATAGCATGTTTATATATCAATTGTGAATGCTCGTCTCTACGTAATAGCATAGAAAAATTATCAAACCAAGTAATGGTACCTTGTAATTTTACGCCATTTACTAAAAATACTACTACGGATGCTTTATCTTTTCTTAGGGTGTTCAAAAATAAATCCTGAACATTTGGTGTTTTCTCTGTTGTTTTTGTTGACATTTTTTTTAAATCCTTATTGATTTTCTTTATTTGGAATCTAAACCCTGGGTGTTAGGTTAGCCCAAAATAGTAAAAAAACCCTAAGTTTTCTAATTTTTGGGTTTCTTACTTACTCCGTTGGTATCAGAAAAATGCCAAAAAGTCAATTTTTTCTCTGTTTCTTAGACATTTTGCTGCTTAGACTTAAGGCAATCATGCAACATATAAAAAATAAGCTGCCGAACGTAAATAAAAAGGATTTATTAAACATTTGAATAGAATATTGAGGAACTGATGAACTATTTAAAGTTCCATCCCAAAAACAATATAAAGAAATACCTATAATCTGGTTTAAAATGCCGCCCCCAAACATATTAAAGGTATTTATAATACTAATAGTCATTCCTGAAGTTTCTTGAGTAGTATGCAGGGCTGCTCCAGTAAACACCATCATAATAGATCCAGAAAGCATCCCCATAAAAAACATAATAATTTTAATGCCAGCGAAAGATAAGTTAGGTAATAAAATAAAGGCCAAGAATAAAGCTGTCAGTACAAACATACATAATTTAAACCCAACTAACAGTCTGTTTTTCTTTTCAAAATACCAGGGTAATAAAATGCTTCCAATTGACAATCCTATATACATCATCATGGATGCTGCCGCTGCTTCGGATCTTTCAATGCCATATCGCTTTGCAAGATAAGCTGTTCCCCATAAATCGGTAAATGCCGTTAAAGAAGCAAAAAAACCTAACCCTAAAATACCATACGCATATACAGTTTTATTTTTAAAAACTTTTTTTAAGGTTTCTAAATTTAAAAATTCTTTGTGTGAATGATTAATTTGTTTGGGAATGTTAAATAAAATTAACCCAATAATCAGAATGCCTAATAATCCTAAAATTAATATGGTATATCGCCATCCATGATCATCTAATAAAATCACCACCAAATTACCAGACGTAAGCGCGCCTAACGTTCCCATGGCTAACGTTGCGCCCATGTATATGCCACGTTTTCCATCAGGTATGTAATCAGAACAAATTTTTAATGCACACATAAATACAGGAGCAGAGCCAATTCCCATTAATAAACGACCTATTTGCAGATGCCATAAAGATGAAGATGCATAAAATAAAAATGCACCTAAAATACACAAAATAATGGCAGTTAATGCAACTTTTTTAAGTCCTAATCGGTCTACAATTACGCCCAAAGGAACCTGTATGCCTCCATATGCATATAAATACATTGCGCCCAGTGTGGAAAAATCCACAGCGCTTAACAGCAAATCATTTCGCAATTCTTGTTCTGCAATACTTGGAAATACACGTAATATATATTGGTACATGTAAAATAAAGATAATGAAAACCAAGCCAACTTGGGTGATGGCAAACGCTGCATAAATAAACTCGATATTTTAATTAGTATGTAAGGGGATCATACTGAAGTTTTTTCAGATATTAAAGTTAAAAATATTTTTTGTGTAAATACGCCGCTTTATACTTACTTCACTGGTTGAACAGTTTTGTTTAACCGACGGATATCAAACCCCTTGATTTTAACTCTTTTTAATAAGTCTGCATATGTTTTAGAATCCATATAAGGCGATCTACTTAATATCCACAGATAATCACGATCTGGATGACCCACAACGGCATATTTATAATCCGAAGCTAACTCAATAATCCAATAATCTCCTGAAAAAGGCCAAAAGAAACTAACTTTTAATTTTGCATTGGTAATAGGGTCTGCAACATATGCGGTTCCTTCTGCCGTAGAAGGTGTTAAATTTCCTTTTGAATCAGGTTTAAAGCATTTGTTCAGTACTTTTACTTTGTTATCAGCATTCAGCATGTACGTTGCCGTAGTTCTCGTGCACCCTTTTTGAAACCAAGTCGGAAAACTTGCGATTTCGTACCATGTTCCCATATATTTTTGTAAATCAACATAAGAAACTGTGTTTAAAGGGTCTTTGTTATCATTAGAACACCCTATAACCAAAAAGGTACAAAATAGAATGCTAAATAACTTCTGGATCATGATTTGGCCTTTCTTATTTAGAAGATAAGTATTTTTTATTTTAATCAAATATACTATTAGGCAGTATTAATTCTTCCTTAGTAATACAAATAGGGAAGGATAAGAACACTTGATACGGTATGTCAGGTTCATCTAATTGATGTTTAAAAAAAGGCCAATATTTTTTACGCATAGGTTGAATATTTGCGTGCATGGGTAAATCTTTTAATACAAACCGGTGATCGTATAATATATCTTCTTTGGTTGATAAACTTTCTGGACACTTGTCCCATTCACGTACGACATAAATACGCTTATGAAAGCGCATCCAATAACACCCCCCAAATGTAAAGGGTTTAAACGGATGTGTGCATAAATGTTGGTAAGGAAATGTTAAATTGTGTCGTATATCTAACGCCGTCAACTCAATACCCCGAACCTTAGACGCCATTCGTATCATTATTCGTTTTGCTAATACAGATGGAAGATTTCTAAAATTAACTGCGTCAAAGTGAATATATTTCAACGTTTTATGCCATATTGTATTGCGTTGCATCCAATCGTCTACAGACCAATCTAATGCATCATTTTCTAAGCGTAGCTTTTCGCAAACATTTGCAATAATTTCTGGTGAGATGCCTAATTCTATAAGTTCTGGAGACCATTTCCGCCATTGTATGCGTTCATAATGCTCCATCTTATTGCTGGGGTCTTCCAGCCATGGTTGGGAATGTTCTCGCAGATAACTTTTTAATTCCTCTGGGCAAACATTTAAAAAAGGTCGACATAAATTAATCCCGTCTCGTTGTTTAATGGGGGCCATACATGTTAGCCCTTTTAAGCTACTTTGATGGGATAATCGCATCATAAATGTTTCAAATTGGTCGTATAAATGATGACCTAAAAATAGATATTCAATACTATGCTGTTTACAATAATTCGTTAATAAAGAATATCTTGCCTTTCGCGCTTCTTCTTGAATCTTGCTATTAATACCAGAGTGTTTCCATGTTAATACTTCATGATGCATATTACGATCCATCAACCAATTATGTACTTGTTCAGCTTCACTACCTGATTCTGGACGTAATTTGTGGTCTACCGTTAACGCAGTAATACTTAAGTTATATGCTGCTGATATTTCGTTCAATCCTAAACACAACGCCATACTGTCTGCCCCGCCAGATACAGCAACTGCAATTTTCAGCCCGTTTAAATTAGGGACCGTTGTATTAAAAAACTGTTCTAAAACTTGCAATATTTTTTCCTGTGGTTAAATCGTGTAAATGACGTGTGTGGAATGTTTATTTGCTATACTAAATAAAATATGAATACACTACGAATATTAAAAATTCAATACCTCCGAAAAAATCGATTTATATAAAAAAAAGAGATAAAACCTAGTTTTACCTCTTTTGAAATACTGCTTTATATATACTTATTAAGCTGTACCTTTAGGGTCTGCTGCCAACTGTTCTAAACGCATGCGGTATAAATCAGCAAAATCAACAGGCTTTAATAATAATGGTGGGTATCCGCCATCGCGCGTAAGATCAGAAATAATGTTACGTACGTAAGGGAATAAAATGCGAGGACATTCAATCATTAATACTGGGTGTAATAGGTTTTCTTCAATGTTTTTTACGGTAAAGATTCCTGCATAAGTTAATTCTAATACAAACACATCAGTACCTTCTTTTGTCCCTTTTGCTTGAACAACCAAACTTACTTCATGCGTATGTTCTTGCTCTAATGATGCATGATTAACATTGATTTTAATGTCAATATCAGGTAGTTGATCCCCACCTTGTAACATTTTTAAAATTTGTGGGTTTTCAAATGATAAGTCTTTAATAAACTGTGCATTTACATCTAATTGCATGTTCATTAATGTTTGTTCTGCCGACATTTTTATTGCTCCTTTAATTTAAATCTAACGCTTGTTGAAATCTTTTTTCTGTTAAGTCTTTTCCAATTACGGCAGCTATTTCAAATACGCTTGGTGAAACGGTAGAACCTGTTAATGCTGCTCGAATAGGTTGCGCGATATCGCCTAATTTTATATTGTTACTTTCAGAAAATTGTTTTGCCCAGTCATGTAGTGGACCTTCTTCCCATACATTTACTTCAGCCATGCTGTTCCACAACTGTTGTAACAAGGCTTTATCCATCAAAAAGCTCTTTGCTTTTTCAGTATAAATATTTGGAACATCCCATACATAAATCTGAGCATTCTCCCATAACTCAATCAATGTTTTTGCCCGTTTTTTTAAACCTTCCATTCCGTGCTGTATACGGTAAAGTTGTTCAGCGGTTAAATCCGGATATTGTTCTTTTAATAGGTATACTAAACGGTCATTGCTGGATTCTTGTATGTAATGTCCGTTTAAACTTGTTAATTTTACCATATCAAATCGGGCTGCAGATTTTCCAATGCTGGTTCCATCAAACCACTCAATGGCTTGTTGAGTTGAAAAAATTTCGTCATCGCCATGGGCCCAGCTTAATCGAACTAAATAATTGCGCATCGCCTCAGGTAAAAATCCCATGGCGTCATAAGCTTCAACCCCTAATGCACCGTGTCGTTTTGATAATTTTGCACCATCTTGCCCATGAATTAATGGTATGTGACTGAAAGAAGGGACATGCCAGCCCATAGCTTCATATATTTGTTTTTGTCTAAAAGCATTGGTTAAGTGATCATCTCCACGGATAATGTGCGTAATTCCCATATCATGATCATCTACCACAACGGCCAACATATATGTTGGTGTTCCATCGCTACGCAATAAAATCATATCATCTAATTGATTGTTGTGTACGGTAACGATACCTTGCACTGTATCATGAATAACGGTTTCCCCGTCTTTTGGCATTTTCATGCGAATAACAGGTTTTATATCTTTGGGTGCTTCACTTGTGTCTCTATCGCGCCAGCGACCATCGTATACAGGTGGTCTGCCTTCGGCAGCTGCTTGTTGCTTCATTTGCTCCAATTCTTCAGCAGAACAGTAACAATAATAAGCATGACCAGACTTTACCATAGCTTCAGCCACTTCAATATGTCTTGATGCTCTAGAAAATTGAAAAACAGGCTCTTCATCCCAATCAAGACCTAACCAGGTTAACCCTTTAAGAATAGCATTAATCGCATCATCAGTGGATCGAGCCCGATCCGTATCTTCAATGCGCAATAAAAACTTTCCACCATAGTGTCGGGCAAACAGCCAGTTAAATAAAGCTGTTCTAGCACCTCCAATGTGTAGGTAACCAGTAGGGCTTGGGGCAAAACGCGTAATAACTGTCATAAAACCTCCATACGAGGTGTTTTTATACCATATTTAGAAAAATTTCACAATCTGAACAATTGTAAATTTACTTTACCAGAAATAATAAAAACTTGACAATTGTCAAGGTTGTTACTACATATAAACAAAATTAAAAATTATTTCAGGGAAATTATGAATAAAACAGCATTAATCCTTACATTCTTGTTAGGCATTTCGATTAATGATGCATCAAGTTTACTAGACGCAGGTGCAGCAGCAAAAGATCCAGCTCCATTTTTGCATGCGGATTCAGGTTCTGGCTCTGGCTACCATGCTGTATATATGAGAGACGATACGTCCGCTTCATCAACATCTTCAAGTGGGGGGATGGATTGCAGCTCCGCTTCACCAATAGATTCTAGTGATAACGAAGATGTAGATATGGAAGGCTTCAGGAGAAGCCGTTCTCCTTCTCCAGAGTGGGGCTTTGGTTTCAGGGCCGACGCTGTAGCAGATGCAGACTTACTGGCAGTAGCCGAGGAAGTGGAAGAAGAGCTAGGTTTAGCAGCTCGAGCTGCAGTAGAAGAAGTAGAGGTTAGACCAGTTTATCGTCATGCCTTGGGGCCAGCTCCAGCTGGAAATCCAGGTATCGTTGGTGTGTTTGTTCCTCCTGTTGTGCCAGTTGATCCCGCGGTTATTTTACGTAAAAACCTAAGAGCAGCCGCACATCGAGACGCATTCCCATTTGCTCCGTTTCATTGGCATTTTTTGGCCAATATACAAAGGGCTTGGTTGCGTTATTGGTTGGCAGCATATGGGACTGCAGAAAGATATCCGCTTGCACGGGCAATACCTTCATTTGGTTGGACAGAACAAATGCGTTTAGAAGATCGAAATGAACCTTGTCAAATGTGTGGTCGTGATCGTTTAACTGTGGTTGTTATTATGCATAACCCCAGAAGCCCTTTGGGAAAACGTATTTTAAGAGTAGGTGTAGACTGCGCTACTTTTATGAAATTGACACAAGCTCACGTATACCAAATTGCTTGGGCAAATGAAGATCCTTTACCATAATGTTTAAATCAACCAATCTCCTAAAAAAGAAAGGTACATAAAATTTGACAGGTGATGGCTCAACTTAATACTAACAAAGGTTGTTTATAACTTTTGAAAAGTTTCTGAAGAGATTGTTTTTTTTGAGCTATGAATTATTTTTAGCAATTCTTCTCTACATGCGCGTAAACTAGAAAGCTCTTTTGCGTCATCCCTGTCATTAACTTGCATCATGCTAAGCTTAATCTCTACTAAATCCAGCATCAGCTCAGCTGATTTTTTTGTAATATCCATTTTAGCCTCGTAATCGTTATATTTTTTCGCTATAGATGGTTAACTGTACTCAGATTGCCAGACGGGACTTAAGGAATAGTAAACTTTCATGATTTATAAAAAATTTTTAGATTTTCGCCAAAAAGTTGCAACATTACCACATCGACTGTTGGCATTAGACATTGGAACAAAAACTGTAGGCACAGCTGTAAGCGATAGTGCCTGCCGAATTTCAAGCCCTTTAAAAACTATTCACCGTAAAAATAAGTTTTCAGAACTTTCAGAAATTCAAAAGATTATCCAAGAATACGAAGTAAAAAGTTTAATCGTAGGTTATCCAGTTCATATGAATGGGGAAGAAGGCAAAAGTTGCGTTTTGGTGCAAAAATATTCTGAATCTCTTGCTAATACAGTAAATTTACCTATTCTATTATGGGACGAAAGAATGACTACTGTGTCTGCAGAACGGGTATTGTTAGATGTAGATATGTCTAGGTCTAAACGGAAAGATCACATAGATGCTGTTGCAGCCAGCATAATTCTACAAACGTTTTTAGATTTTTTATCTTATCAAAATCACGAATAATTTTAAAAAATTTAGAAAAATATCCCGTAATAATGTAATAAATCTTTCAGATAATACGCCAAACAAACAGAAAGAAAACTATCAAAGCGATCCAAAAAACCACCATGTCCAGGTATTAATTGGCTTGAATCTTTGATGCCAACGTATCGTTTAACCCAAGATTCTAGCAAATCGCCCAAATGAGCAAAAACACTATAAAACGTATACCTAACTGAAAATACCAACATTGAAAACAAAGTGACACCACTAAAAAAACTCTTTATAAACATAAAAGAATTTGTTTGGGGGCTCAAGCTTGCCAATTGAATGTACGAAACAATGGAACAAATTAAAACACACATTGCCGTTCCGCCCCAAAAACCTTCCCACGTTTTTTTGGGACTAATTGTAGAAGCCAGTGGTGTTCTTCCAAAATTCTTGCCTAATATGTACGCACCAACATCTGTGCTCCAAACAATCAAAAATGTCATAATTTGTTTGTATTGATTATCTTTTAAGGTCCAATATTTATACATGGCCAAAGCAATGTAAAGTATCCCCACAGAAATAATAATTATATCAAACAGCTTGATATAATTATTATGCAAATACGTCCACCATAACTTGCCCCATTCCAATAATAAGAAAGTTGTTAAGATAATACACAAAAGGTCAAACCAAACACCACCTTTTGCAATCAGCAGTAAAAGAGATGGTACTAAAACTATGCTAGAAATGGTTCTTCTTACCAATGAATTGTTCATTAAAGCCATTAAAGTTTCCCAAATCTTCGTTTTCGTTGTTGATATACCTGAATTGCTGCGCTTAATTCTGTTTCATTAAAATCAGGCCACATTACAGAAGAAAAATACAGCTCAGAATATGCAGACTGCCATAATAAAAAGTTGCTAATTCGCTGTTCACCACTTGTTCGTATAATTAAATCGGGATCAGGTAAGTCAGATAAACTTAAATGCTTAGAAAATACATCTTCTGTAAGTGTATCGCTGGGGACGTTTTTATCTATCAATAATTTTACAGCCTGCAAAATATCGTAACGTCCAGAATAACTCAATGCTATGTTTAAATAAAATCTATTATTTGTTGCGGTTTTTTTTTCGGCTTCTGCAATAATGACTTGTAAACTTCTTGGTAACTTTGCTTTGTTACCAATGACTTTAAACCGAACGTTTTCTTTATGTAAAGCGTCTAACTCTTTCTTTAAATAACTCTCAGCTAATCGCATTAAAAGAGTCACCTCTTCTTGGGGGCGTTGCCAGTTTTCTTCAGAAAAACCAAATAAAGTTAATGCTTTAACGCCCATATTTGCAGCAGAACGTACAACTGCTTGGATGGCTTCTGCACCTTTTTGATGGCCCATAGAACGAGGCAGGCCTCTTTGAGAAGCCCATCTACCATTGCCATCCATAATAATTCCGATATGATACGGAACAGGCGACGCTTCGGTCATTTATTACACCTGCATAATATCTTTTTCTTTTTGTACTAAAAGAACATCTACTTTTTCGATGTACTCATCTGTCAGCTTCTGAATATCTTTTTCATGGCGTGCAGCTTCATCTTCTGAAACTACTTTATCTTTTTCCATTTTCTTTAATATATCCAGTCCATGACGACGAATGTTCCGGATAGAAATCCGACCTTCTTCAGCATACTTAGACGCAATTTTTACCATTTCCTTGCGGCGCTCTTCATTCAGCTGTGGAACCGGTACGCGTACAACTTGCCCATCAGCTACAGGGTTTAAACCTAATCCTGCGTCTCTAATGGCCTTTTCTACAGACTTTACTAAACCTTTGTCCCATACTTGAACAGATAACATACGTGGTTCAGGAATATTAATATTTCCTAATTGTAATAATGGCGTGTTGTTTCCATAAGCTTCTACCATGACGGATTCTAATAACTGGGGAGATGCTCGGCCCGCACGCAAACCTGCAAATTCTTTTTTTGTATATTCAATGGCTGCACCCATCTTTTCATGCAGTTCTGTTGATAACTCTGAAAATGATTGCATTGATAAACTCTCTATTTATTTAATTAAGAAACAATTGTGTAAGAACCTTCTCCACAAATTGCCTTAGCAAGTTGCCCAGGATTCTTAATATTAAACACAACAACTGGGATTCTATTTTCTTTTGCTAATGAAATGGCTGCTGCATCCATAACGTTTAATTCATTAGCTAATACATCTTGATATTTTAGCTTTTTATAAAAAATGGCAGAAGGGCTCTTTACAGGATCTTCGCTATAAATACCGTCTACTTTCGTACCCTTAAAAATGGCCTGACAGTTCATTTCACATGCTCTGGATGCTGCTGCCGTATCGGTAGAAAAAAACGGGACACCAATCCCGCCTGCATGAACCACAATTCGACCATTTTGCATGTATTCAAATGCTCTGCGCCGGGTGAATTTTTCTGCAATTTCATTCATATTAATGGAAGTCATTACACGGGCGTCAATTCCCATATCTGTCATGCACGTTTGCAACGCTAATGCATTCATAACAGTCGCTAACATTCCCATATAATCAGCAGTGGCTCTATCCATTCCTTGGGCTTGTCCCATGTTTCCACGGAAAATATTCCCACCACCAATAACAACGTTAATCTGAACCCCCATATCGCGAATTACCTTTAATTCTTGACACACGCGATTCATGACAGTTGGACAAAAAATGCTTTCACCAGCCAGGATTTCTCCCGATAATTTCAGCATAATCCTTTGATACAGGGGTTTCATAATTTTAACGACTCATTGATGCAACTTCTGCGGCAAAATCAGTTTCTTCTTTTGCAATTCCTTCGCCTAATTCAAACCTTAAGAAGCCAGTTAACTTTACAGGTGTGCCAGCTTCTTTTGCTAACTCATTTACAATGTCATTAACTTTTTTCTTGTTGTCTAATACATAGGCTTGTTCAATTAAAGCTGCTTCTGATAAGAAAGTTTTTACGCCGCTTTCAACCATTTTTTCAATAATGTTTTCAGGGCGACCTGCTTCAATTGCTTTTTCGCGCAAGATTTTTGCTTCGCGTTCAACTAATGATTTGTCAATACCGTCAGACGTTAACGCTGCTGGGTTCATGGCTGCAATGTGCATTGCAATGCCTTCACCAATGGTTGCTAACTTTTCAGCGGGTGCTTCTGTTTCAAATGCAACCAACACACCAATTTTACCAAGGCCAGGTGCTGTTTGGTTATGCATATAAGAAATAATGTGTCCTTTAGAAACACCAATATTGGCTACACGGCGTAAGCTCATGTTTTCACCAATTGTTGCAATCAAGTTTGTTAAATACTCTTGAACAGTTTCACTGCCAGCATATGTTTCTGTTTTTAATGCTTCGGCAGTTTCTTTGCCGTGCGCTTTTTTCACTGTGTTACGTACGAACTCTTGAAACTTATCATTGCGCGCAACAAAGTCTGTTTCGGCATTTACTTCAATAACAACTGCGGTATTATCTTTTACATCAAATGCAATTAACCCTTCTGCAGCTACGCGATCAGATTTCTTTGCAGCTGTAGACAAACCTTTTTGACGCAACCAGTCCACAGCTTGTTCAAAATCACCATTGGTTTCTGTTAATGCTTTTTTGCAGTCTAACATACCTGCGCCTGTTTTTTCGCGCAGCTCTTTTACCATACTTGCAGAAATTGACATAATCTTTAACCCCTTTCTTAGTTTGTTGAATCAGCAGCAGCTACAACTTCTTCTGTCGCTAATTCAAGAGGAGCAATTTCTTCCGAAGCTCCTACATCCACACCTGCTTTTGTTAATTGTTTTTGTATACCAGCCAAAACTGCATCAGATACAAGTTTTGTGTAAAATTCAATAGCTCTACGCGCATCATCATTTCCTGGAATGATGTAATCTACTAAATCAGGGTCAGAGTTAGTATCACATACAGCAACGATAGGAATACCAAGTTTTTTTGCTTCTAATAAAGCAGTACTTTCTTTGTTCGTATCAATAATAAACAATGCATCAGGAGTATCACCCATTTCGCGAATCCCGCCCAAAGCGCGGTTTAATTTTTCACGATCTTTTTCTAACTTTAATAATTCTTTTTTTGTTAAGCTATTGTTTTGATTGTCTAAAGCTTCGTCTAATTCTTTTAAACGCTTAATAGATTGAGAAATTGTTTTCCAGTTCGTTAACATCCCACCTAACCAACGGTGGTTTACATAATACTGGCCACAACGTTTTGCAGCTTCAGCTACAATTTCTGTGGCTTGGATTTTCGTGCCTACAAATAAAATACGACCACCTTGAGCAGCAACTTCAGTTAAAACATCTAATGCTTTTTTCAGCATAGGATAAGTTTGCTGCAAGTCAATAATATGTACGCTGCCTTTTTTACCAAAAATATATTGTGACATTTTTGGGTTCCAACGACGAGGGTGGTGACCAAAGTGAACACCTGCTTCTAAAAGCTGGCGCATAGTAAATTGAGTATTTGCCATTTAATTTTCCTTTATCTGGTTAAACATCCACGGACTTTGCTCTTCTTGAAAAACTAATCTTAATATAAAATATACAGTGATGCCGTTGCCTGTAAGTACCCAGCAAGGAAGTAGCCGCATAAAAGTTAAGACTAGGTTTAAGAAAAGACCAGAAACGCCAAGCGTATTCCGTGTGCTTTATAAACGCTATTAACATAGAAATATTTTCGTGACTTTTCAAGCTTTTTATTGCATACTTCGTGGGTATTTTTCATCACACGTAAAAAAACCATGAATAACCCCACAAAAATAGCCACCTCTAAAGCAGAGGACAGAAAAAAACGACTAGAGGCTGCCTTAAAACGCAATATTTTACGCAGAAAGGCTCAGGCCAATCAGCGCAGTCAAGCAGAAGAACAACCTATAGTAAAAACTGAAAGAGGTCTCTCCGATGATAATGTCTGATAAATGGATTCGTCAACGTTCTTTAGAAGATGAAATGATCAGCCCTTTTGTGGATCGTCAGAAAAAAGAAGGTGTTATTTCTTATGGATTGTCTTCTTATGGATATGACGCGCGGGTAGCTAGCGAATTTAAAGTGTTTACAAACGTGGATAACGCGATTGTGGACCCTAAAGATTTCTCTCATCACAGTTTTGTAACACGCAATTCTGACGTATGTATTATTCCACCTAACAGCTTTGCATTGGCCAGGACTGTTGAATATTTTAAAGTCCCTCGTGATGTATTGGTCATATGCTTAGGTAAATCCACATACGCGCGTTGCGGTATCATTGTAAACGTAACCCCTCTTGAACCTGAATGGGAAGGGCACGTTACATTAGAATTTTCTAATACAACACCATTACCAGCTAAAATTTATGCGAATGAAGGTGCTTGCCAATTTTTATTCTTCCGGGGCGATCAAATATGCGAAACCTCATATAAAGATCGTGCAGGCAAATATATGAAACAAACTGGGGTAACCCCACCTAAACTTTAATTAAGAAAGAAGACTATGGACAAGATTATAATCACAGGGGGTAAAGCACTGGATGGAAAAATCTCTATCAGTGGTGGTAAAAACGCTGCCTTACCCCTAATGTGTGCAGCAATTTTAACAGAAGAAGACGTGGTGTTTGAAAATGCACCAACCTCTCTTGCTGATATGGACTCTCTAAAACACCTGTTGGAACATTTAGGGTGTGAAGTAGAATTTATCGGTTCAAAAGCCCGCATCAATGCAAAAGGTATTCATCATTATAATGCTCCGTACGATATCGTTCGTAAAATGAGAGCCTCTATCTTAGTTTTAGGCCCACTATTAGCCAGATTCGGTGAAGCTGTCGTTTCTTACCCAGGGGGGTGTGCCATTGGTGCACGTCCAATAGACGTTACACTTAAAGGTTTAGAAGCATTAGGCACAGAAATCACTCTGGATAACGGTTATGTTCACGCAAAAGTAAAAGGTGATCAATTACAGGGTACTCACTATACGTTGGCCGTACCATCATGGACAGGCACAGAAAACCTAATTATGGCTGCTGTCTTCGCAAATGGAACCACCGTATTTGAAAATGTAGCCCGGGAACCTGAAGTTGTTGATTTGTGTAATTGTTTAAATTCAATGGGCGCAAAAATTGAAGGGGCAGGGACGCCAACGATTACTATTCACGGAGTTGACCGCCTGCATGGTACTACGCACACAGTAATGACTGACCGTTTAGAAGCAGGAACGTACGCCGTTGCTGCAGCAATTACAGGTGGGCGTATTCATTTGGACAATACAACTCATGAAGTATTACACGCATTCACTGAATCATTACAACGCTCTGGCGCATCGGTAACTCCTGTTGATAACGGCCTTATTGTTGAAGGTGGTAATGAAATTCAACCTGTTGATATTATTACAGAACCTTATCCAGGATTTGCTACAGATTTGCAGGCCCAAATGATGGCACTAATGACCCTTGCCAAAGGGACCTCATTAATTACTGAAACCATCTTTGAAAACAGATTTATGCATGTGCCAGAACTTAATCGTATGGGGGCAAATATCACGATTCAGGGCAACATCGCAGTCGTTCGTGGCGTTCCTTCTTTGCAAGGTGCACCCGTAATGGCTACCGATCTTAGAGCTTCCGTATCAATGGTTTTGGCAGGGCTTGCCGCTAAGGGTGATACTACCGTAAATCGTATTTACCATTTAGACCGTGGATATGAACGTTTAGACGAAAAACTAAAAGCCTGCGGAGCAACTATAATTCGATCCTGCTCAGACTAATAAAGATATTTAAAGAAAAAGCCCTCACAAGAGGGCTTTTTTTATTGGCTAAGGCTGATACTCAGCCCAGCATTAGCTTCAGCCAAGGTTCCTACAGTCAAATTAGAAGAAAAAGAAATTCCATTATTCAGATTTAAAGAACCTCTCACCTCTAACATTCCAACCAAATCGTTGTCAGAATGATAACCAAGTTTGAATACACCGTTAGTGGTAAAGGTATACGTATCACCTTTAATCTCAGACATATTAACTTCAACGCCGGCATAAGCAGCCGTATCTGTTGTTTTCCCAAAGTCACGATGAACCGCTTGCACAAACGGAGCCCCCCAATCAAAATCATATCCTAATGTCAATTGAGATCGCACCCCTGACCAATCTTTAAAGTTTACATCATTTGCAGACACATGCCCCAACTGACCTTCAACAAAGAAAGACCCAAAGTTATGCGATGCAACCACGGATGTTTCTGTTTGGCGTCCATTCTCTCCAAAGCCAACACCGGTATTCGCATGCGTATGAATAGCCCCCAGCAGGGTGTTACCAATTTTATAGGCCACGGTGCCGGTGGTAAGGTCTGTGGATTTTCCAGCATCAATCGACCCTTTCAATTGAACATAGACTGGAAGTCCTAACTCGATTTTAGATCCCGAAATCCCATTCACAGAAAAAGCAGCTGCATCCAATCCCAATCTTCCAGTACGTCCTGCATGTAACGTAAGTCCACTACTGCTATCTGCGGGGAGAGCAGTATCTTCAAAAAAATGCTTGAAGAACGGATCCGCCTTTAAGGCATCTAGAAAAACTTTAGACCATTCTTGAAGTTGTGAATCAGTTATAACAATATCAGTTGGGTGAATTTCTGGTGGTTCTGGGGTGTAAAATGTGGAAGACTTTGGAACGGATTCAGGACTGACGCCCATCGGAATAGCTCCGCCTTCAACACGACCCCTTGGAATAATATCTCTATAGGTTCTAGACAATACATATGTACTCTTGTGACTATAAGGCTTATCAACAACTCTTAGAACATAACGGTCACCAAATTTTAAGCCAACTAATGATTCCAAAAATGGCTTGATATATTCTTGATTCGTATCTGGTTCTAAGGCCGCGTCAATCCACATGGCTGGATGTCTGGCATTAATAGAGGTAATATACTGATAGTTACGAACAGCATCAGCACGAGCAAGTATAGTTGCTGGTATTGATAATAAATTATCAATGACTAAATTAGAAAAATTTGGATAAGCTTGTTCTGCATGTGTAGGATTTTCTCCTTTTTCGCGCGCAACGCTACGAATAATTTGCTTTCTATAAGTAACGTCTTCTGCAAATGTGTATCCACTAAATCCTATGGACTTTAATCTGTCCCATAGATTTTTGAGGAGATTTTTGGCTTCATGACTCACTGTATGTGTGGTCGAATTAGGGGCGTCTTTTATTAGGTAGGCGTATGTTAGCTTATAGCATATGTCGCTATATTCATTGAATTCATGGAAGGGTCCTATTGCGGGCTGAAACGCTTCTCCTAATGTTTCTAGAATATCTATATGATTCGAATCTCCCCACAAATCCTTAATAGCCATTCGAGTAATTCTGTGGGCATCATGCAGCTCTGACTGCTTACCATTAGGGGTAATGATGTCAGTCAGATCTTTATAAGCTTCCAGACGTTTAATAGCCTTTTTCCACTCTATATTGTAAAATGAGCGCTTTTCTATAAACCTTTGAATAACTTTCTTTTGGTTTAAAATGAGCGCTTCCGGTGACAATTTTTTGATATCTTCATCAGAAGTAAACTGATCTAAAGCAGCGTATTTTGCCGTAACGCTTTTTAGGTATGCAAATAGAGCCAGTTCGGTTTTGGAATATACTTCCAATAGTTCATCTGGCATCTTTTTACTGTTGATAGCCGTCACAAGTTCGTTAATACTTGATACAAAATCAGTTTTAGCCTTTTCAAGTTCTATTGAAGATCTTGAGGTTAATTGAATTGATGTTTGAACCCTATCTAGCAAGGACTGTTCTGTTCCACAGGCTGTTAGAACTATAGAAACAGTGCTGGCCAATAATAAATTCTTATATTCCATGTTTATTTCTTTCCTGTTCGTGCTGTATATTCGTCAAGCATTCGATAAAATGTTTCTATTGTTTTGTCATCGGGGGTTAATTTAGAATCTGCAATATCATCCCTATCAACATCAGTCCAACTTTCTGTTGGGTGTGGAATAATAACCATAGCATTATGAAGAAGTTTTTCGGCTATACCTTCCGCAGTTATACCTGTTCCTTTAACATAATTATAGGTAACCCATCCAAATCCTTTTTCACCCCAATCCGCTCCATAACTGTTTTTAAATTTAAAGGCTCCTCCTCCGATGCTGTCATTATATCCACATAAACATATGGCATGTCCAACCTTAGTTAAGGAAAAGAGACTTCCTTTTAATGCAGCTGGGCACGCTGACTCTGTAGGTAAATATACAACGCCTGAAGTGAATTCTCCACAGTGGGATAACCAAGTAGTTTTTTTGTCTCCTAATCTACTTTCGAAAGTACCAAGACCAGCTACAATAGGGACCCTTCTTAAAATATATTTTAAGTTGTTTATAAAATCCGATGACTTTGGATCAAGATCTAAAAGAAAAGAATTAAAAATCATCGACCGCCAATACCCCGTGCGTACGGTACATTCCCTCATTCCATAAAATCTAGACGGTAATCTCTTTTTTTCCCATACAGGACGCAAAGCAGAATCTGCTGGAATCGCTTTTCTCTGTTCAGCACACCAGCGTTTGAAGGCATCGATACTTTCCATAAAACTTTCAGATTCAGCTAATACAGCAGCTTTACTTACTCGTTCTCTGCGCCAATTTACATATTCATTATATATATCATAAGGGATAAAGGCATCCTCTTCAACCAAGCCCTCTTTTAATAAGGGAATATATGTATGCAGAGAAGTTCCCCTATCTGCTCGACCTTTTCCTCCCCATGTTGCCATTCGCAACCACAGCTCTGCTTCTGAAAAACGCTTGTCTGGAACAAGGGCTTCAAGGGCTGCAACAATCGCAAATACTGTACACGATGGCAGATATAATTGATCCTTTGCAGGGGATATGGTGGGGATTTCAAATGAAGTTGTATCAGCAGATGCAGCGGCGGATGCAAACACTGGTGCATAAGGACGCATTGATACAGCCCCCATCCCTAAACAAATACTGCTTGAAGTTGAGCTTCCTGCGGCAGCATCATGAGGGGTTAAACGAACGGTCTTATACCCATCACGAGCAAGATCGTCTGGGCTGCAGGGTAAGCATCCGTTTTCAACATCATAATATCGACTATGCGAGCTGCTGTCCTCAGCAACTGTTAATGCCGCGTAAGTTGGGTAAACTACAAGAAGGCTTAATAAACATATGAATATTTTCATATAGGTCTCTCCTGGGTTATTTTTTGCTGCTCAGGCTGCGAGCCGGCAAAATTGATAGAAACGCATGTTTAAACAAAGGATAATTTAAATCCTTAGCAATCTCTTCATTCGTAAGCTCAGCTCCATAAGGAAGAACTGAATCAAGAATACACTGAAAAAATTGTAAACGTTCTGATTCATCAGATGACAATAACTGCGTGAAAAATAAGGTTCCAATGGGTGTCTTGCGTATCATTTCTATAATAGCTTCAATACGGGAACCAGTTAATCCTGCATGGGCGCGTTGAAGATATAATTTTATCAAACCAGCATCGCTATGCTGTAAAGCAGAAGTATTGGCGTGTAAAAAGGTGGTGGGTTTAGATTCTAAAAGAGACACAGCTTCTGCGCGGGCTAATTCCCAAACGTCGTGGGTGGATGTTGCAGCAGCTGTGTCTTTCTTGCCCCCTTTGATAAGGGCGCTTACTTCATCATCAGTTAAATCGGGATTCGTATGAATACCAAAGGCTGCCAATAATCCAACGTAAACACGAATACCACTTTTATTCCAAGTGGTGGGTGTGGCAGTGACGTCTTCAGGGGCTGATCCAGTGCGACTGATCCTGCACTCAATATCCCCAATTCTTCGACCGGATGATAGGCCTGATGGATTAAGTGCAATAATGTCTCCATAACTCAAGGCTGTGGTGTCTGAAAGGTATGGATCTAAAGCTTTAAATACACCTTTGGCCTCCGTCCTTACCACTCTTATTGCTGCACCTTGTATAGCAGTTACTCTTGCATCGGCAGCTCGTTCCGCCGGGGTTAGGGCCAATGTGGTGGATGGAAACAACATTAAACAGGTAAGGGTGGGTAAAAATAATCGTTTCATATGTACTACTCCATAAATAAAAAATTGGGGTCAAAAGCACATTTCTTATTAACGGGTGTTAGGGCGCTTTACATATTAACGTTAAGCAGCAACTTTATTTTCTGTCAATACACCTTTATATTTTTTTTGACAAAATTTTACGACTAAAAAATATAGACAAATGCCTTACAAACAAGGTGTAATTTGAAGAATTTGAAGGTTTTAATTTTATCGAACTTTTTATAAGTTTTTAAATATTCAGGGCACTTATTTTGACTTCTGGGACATAAAAAGAAAAAATATCGATTAAAAAAATAAGTTAAATATCTAATTCACACCAAACAGGTGTATGGTCGGATGGTTTCTCCCACGTTCTTGGAGTTCGGTCAGTCCCTGCATCTTTCCATAAATCCGTGGCTTTCGGACATAATAAAATATGATCGATACGTAATCCATCATCCTTTTCAAACGATCCTCCACGATAATCCCACCAGCTCATTAAGCTTGGATTATTATGATCATTATAAGGGTGCTTTATGCGAACCGCATCATGAAACCCGCTATGCATTAACTTGTTGTAATGAACTCGTTCTGCTTGGGTAAATGGAACATCGCCTTTCCACCGTTCAGGCCGGCTTGCGTCTTCATCATAAGGCGCAATATTGAAATCTCCACCGATAAGAAAAGGAGTATCATTATGAATATGAGAGTGAAGATAACCTCCCAGATTTTCCATAAAATCTAACTTTAAAGGATATTTTGGTGATTGTATGTTTTGGCCATTGGGTACATATACACAACCTACTCGAATTATTCCGTCAATTAATCCCTCAATATACCTTGCTTCCTCCGGTAAAGGATTACCCTCAAAGCCATACGTAACATCTTCAATCCGATACTTAGATAAAATTGCTACCCCATTATACGTCTTCTGCCCAAAGACTGCTGCTTGATATCCTTCGTCCAGTAATAAGTCATGGGGAAATAACTCCGTCATTAACTTTATTTCTTGCAGCAATACCACATCAGGTTGAAACGTTTTTAACCATTGAACCAAATGTTCAAAACGTGATCTTAATGAATTTATATTCCAGGTGGCAATTTTCATTGTGATGACTTACTACATACTAAACGAATTACCGCAACCACAAGACGTTGCAGCATTGGGGTTTTTTAATTTAAACGATGCACCAATTAAATCTGCTTCGTAATCCAACTCAGATCCTTCAATAAGATCTAACGATATTTGATCAACCACCACAGTGGCCGTGGCAGAAGGTAAAAACTTTACATCATCGTCTTGCAGCTCTGTATCTAATTTTAAATTATATTCAAAACCGTTACAGCCCCCTGGCATAACGGTAATACGTAAAAATTTGCCAGGGTATTTCGATAAAGTCTTTTCCAACTGCTCTGCCGCAGCTTTAGAAATCTGGAGCTTGGTTGATGGTTGCATTCTTTAACTCCTCTTTTCCAAAGAAATTACTGAAATATTCTTCATTGCGTGAAACTGGGAAATAAGCTTCCAATGCTGCAATATAAGATGACAATAAATCTTTAGACATTAATGGCAACATTACTTGACGTACAAAATTTGGCGCCTGGGCATTAAATGTATCCATGTTTACAGAATACGTACCAGCTACTCGTCCTATCTGAACCCAATTTGCCGTAACATCCGTTACGATATCTGTGCTTGAACTTGTATGATTCAGTTGCATAAATATGCCTGCAAATTTGGGGTCTTGAGGTGGATTCGCCCGTGTAGTTTTATTTAATACATCTATACGCCCAAAGTTTGCAGCAGCTAATTTGGATGCATCTTTAAACTGTTCTAACCCCTCTTTTATATTCTTAACATATGTACTCGCTTGGGTGCGTTTTTGTTCATGTTGCCAATAACGCTCTACCTGATTAACAGCCTCTGCAAACGACCGTTGGTGCGCAGGGTTTATAGCAGTTACTTCTACAATCACATAATCTTCTGTTGCTAATTTTTGGGGATCGCTATACGTGTGTTGAGGCGTATCAAATGCTGTAGATAATATTTTAGGATCAAAAGCAGAAAGCCCTGTCACTGAATCACCTTCAATGTTCTTACCCTTATCAGTTACCTTATTCCATGTTAATAAAACAACGCCAGGTATACCTTCTTTGTTAAATACCTCAACAATCTCGCTTAATTTTGCTCCGGAATTTAACATTTTTTCCGCACGCTGTGTGTAGTCATACATCTTTTCACGGGTTAAATCTGTTTTGTAACGTTTTAACAACGTAAATTTTTGCTCGTCAAAACTCAACGTGCGGGCAGGTTTAATATCCGTCAGCATAAATATGGCATATTTCCCGCCTAAAAATACAGGCTCTGATACATCATGCAATTTTTTCATGGAAAAAATTTCAGAACCAACTTCAGGAATAACTTGCTTTAACTCTAACTCTTGAGAAGGGGGAGCATTCTGAGATAAATCTCCAGTATATCGGTTATACACCGCCTCAAAAGGGGCACCGCCCATCAGCTCTGTCCGTGCTTTTATGGAATCTTCACGGTTAGGTAACATTAACATTCTGACTGAACGTTTTTCCGCAACTTTATTGTCAGTTTGCTGATATAATGTTCTTAAATCATCCGGGGTAATATTAATTGTTTGTGAAATTTCTTGAAAATTTAACAACAGCATGTCAAAAGATCGTGTTTCAGGTGCTTGAAAATATTGCACATGCTTTTCATAAAATTCTTTTAATACGCTTTCTTCAGGTTTGGGAAGATCTGGCAATTTATCGACTTCAACCGTAATTACTTCAACATCACGCTCCTCGTTTAAATATTTAAACATAGGCGCAGTAAAAATTTTAGGCACACGTGTTAATTGTGCGTCTAAACTACCAGCCAACATTCCTCGACTTAACTGTTTGCGTAATTCATCTAAATATTTACGTTCAGATGTATGCGTTTTATTTAAATAATCTGCAAACTTCTGACTGCTAAACTTACCTGTGGAATCCTGAAACACAGGCATTTCACTCATATATTTAGATAATTGCTCATCAGATGCAACAATGCCCACTCGGTCCGTTTCTTGTGTAATTAATTCACGCGTAATTAACTCTGATAAGGTGCGATTCACTAAACCTAAACCTAATGCTTCTTGGTCGCTTAATGGACGCCCAAAATGCTTTTTTAATGCGTGTTTTTTATTTTCCAATTCATATGCAAAGTCAGCAGCAGCAATTATATTTGACCCCACATGCGCTACCGGTTGTTTGGATGCATTTTTAATGAAAAAGCTTGAAATACCAAGTGTTAAAACCAACGCAGCCACAACAGTGGCCAGGACAATACGCATCAATATACTGCTAGATGCTTGCCTTAAAAACGTGATCATTTCAAACTCCTCTTTAACCGATATATTTATTTTGCTTGAAGTATACCTAAATCACACTTAAAAAGCGAGCGCTTTGAATATGAAAAACGCCCCCTCTTTAAAAAAACGTTTAAGGTATAAATTTAATTAATTTGTATAAAATTCGCTCTCTAATTTAACAAGGGGCAAGATTAAAGAAAAAGAAGATCCTAATTTTCAGGTGCGTATTTTTTCACCATCAAAAATTATTTTTCTCGCCTCTCGCGTAAACGCCCCATCGTCTTCATGCAGTATTAAACCTGCATGTAATTTTAAAGGACTCTCCACATCTTTTCGGGCCTTAACTAAAACCCGTTTTGCAGCACTGCCTAACTTGGGCCACAAAGGATAAACTTCTATCCCTCCAAACTTTCGTGTCTTTAAAACAGAAATAATATCATCTAACCGATCAGCTGTATGTACAATCGTAACGTATCCTAATTGTCTTAAAGTGCGATAAGCTTCAAAAATCCATTCCGTTAAAGGCGTATCATGTTCCCCATTCGATAAACTCTTGTGTACATGATGTGAATTAGTATAGGAGTGATCTTCAAAAAAAGGGGGGTTCATCATCACATGATGATACGTATTACCCGGAACTATACGGTCTTTTAAGTTCCCGCAAAAAAGTTTAAAACGTTCTGGCCAGTTATTTATTTGAATATTTTTTTCAGTAATCGGTAAAATCTCTGCCTGAATTTCCACCCCATCTAAGTTAATATCAGGATGATGATAAGCTAAAGCTAACGATGCTGCACCTACGCCAATGCCTAATTCTAAAACCATTTGGTTCTTTTTTACATGGGTAAATGCTGCCAGCATCAAAGAATCCACAGAAAATCTATACCCTTGTTTGGGCTGAAAAACCGTTACTTTCCCGTTAAATAATGTGGTGTGTTCAAGATCAATCTGCATATGTACGTGGTATTTTATACTTCATATTTCAAAACTTATGTACCACGATTCATGGCAACAGTCATGCTCTATCTCGGTTGTTTTTTTGAAAAAATCATTACTAAGCTATGCTTAAATTTTAGCCTTACTTAAATATATCCCTCTGTTCATGATACATCTCCTACGATAACATTGCGTCCCTTATTAAGCAGGGGCCGTCTTCAATAATTTCATCGATACTAAAACGGTTGCGGGCTAATAACTTGCGTGCCATAGCAATTTTTGCCAGCATTTCCCCTTCCTCCCGACCTTCGGCTTTCTGGTCGGGCTAATACAGCCTTTACAATCTCATCGTATGTCGCGCTAGAAATTAAGGGATACGATCCTCTTACAGGGTGACTGTCCAAATGTCCTAAATGTACATCTGCTCCGTGTGGTGTATGCAGGCTGCTCTAAGCTCAATACAATTCCAGCCGTTTTAAATATAAATGTATGTTTTATGATGCATCTCATTTACGTTAATATGGTTTTGCCTTATTGAGGGGCTGGCTCCAATAGCAACGTGACGCAAACTTTCAGTTCGTCTGAATAGTGATCGCTGCTCATAAACACATCATAGGACACAAATCCAGACCGAATAAGATCTGCGATACCTTCGGTCCGTCCCTCATTTGTAGGCTAAAGATTTTATCTATGGCAGCTAATTCCTCTTTTTGTTTAACTGTTTATTTGTTTAAGGAGATATTAGACGTTTCAATTAATGTTTTCATATCTTTTAAGGCGGCAAGATATTTTCTATGTTCATTATATGTGTTTGAAAAATAGCCTTCATTTAAATATCCACAAAGAAATAAATTGGCCTCTGCGCCTAACACAAAGGGGTTAGGGACATATTGTTCTTCTTCTGTTTTTGTCAATAAGTCTGTAAAAAAACATAGCGTAAATTCTTCAATGTCTTCTTTAGAAAATAAGCTTTCTGTAGGCCCTGTGTATACTTCAGGACGTCGCTCATCAATAATTGGAACAGATTGGTAAACATTGATTCGCAGAAAAGTACGATATTGTATAATCCAATAAAGATATTCAGATAAACTGTCAGCTTTATTCACATTTAACAAAAACTTAAAACTGAAAGCGCCTTTAAAGGAATCAAAGTCTAGATCGGTCGCTCCTGTAAAGTGATCTAATGCGGCATATGCCTTGGGTATAAATAGAGGGCTGCGGTGTTGCATATAAAGCCTAAAATCTGCATCGTGAGATATAGGAATCCATTTCATTCCCGCATGCGTTTTCATGTTAAAAAATGGAGTTCGCTTGACATGAATTGTTATATTTTTTGCAGGGTTGTGTACTCGTGTCTGATAAATAGGAGGCGCTACTCTTGAATTTGTTGCTATATTCCTAACAGTTGTATCTACCCAACATGCCCGCACAGCATAATGACTGGCTGCTCTGGACACTAAGCTGTATGCCTCAGTAAGAACAGCCCCATGTGTAGTAGTAGTTAAACTTCCGATGAGCAATGTTACGGATAATAAATGTTTGATTCTCACGATACATCTCCTACGTTAATACCCTTTCGTTATTGATCCGAACTGGCAGCCTCCAATTCTCCCTCAATAGGTAATTGCTCTCCACGCTGTAACGCTTCAATCTCATCACGACTCAGTTTGGTAATTTCTATAATCAAGTTAATATCCATAAGATGATTAATCATTTCACGGGCCATAGCGATTTTAGCTACTGCTTCGCCTCGAGTGACTCCTTCCGCTCTGCCTTCCGCTCTGCCTTCCGCTCTGCCTTTTTCCACCAGTTGACCTGTGTAGATAGAATACTTCTCATATTGATTAGGTGTCCCCGTAGTTGTATTTTCTTTGGCAGATTCTAACAAAGACCCCTCAGCAGTACTCATACCTAATACAACCCCTGCTAGTTTAAATATCAATGTGTGTTTCATTTCATTTCTCCTTTGTTGATAGTTAGATACAGTTTCATTTATTGAGAAGGTGCCTCTAACAACTGCTTCACTTGTGCTTTAATATCCTCCGAATATTGATCGTTACGCATAAAACTATCATACGACAATAACCCTGACCTGATAATACTTGCTATACCTTCCGCTCTGCCTTCAGCTCTGCCTTCCGCTTTGCCTTCAGCTCTGCCTTTTTCCACCAGTTGACCTGTATAGATAGAATACTTCTCATATTGATGAGTAAGAGCCTCTGTGCTTGAATTTTGTTGAGCGGACTCTAACAAAGACCCATAAGCAGTACTCACTCCTAATACAACCCCTGCTAGTTTAAATATTAAATTGTATTTCATCTTCTCTCTCCTCTAACGTTAATACCCTCGCGTTATTGATCCGAACCTGAAGGCGCAGGAAGCATCTCCGCATCTAATTCTCCCTCAATAGGTAATTGCTCTCCACGCTGTAAGGCTTCAACCTCATCACGACTCAGTTTGGTAATTTCTATAATCAAGTTAATATCCATATGATGATTAAGCATTTCACGGGCCATAGCGATTTTAGCTACTGCTTCGCCTCGAGTGACTCCTTCCGCTCTGCCTTCCGCTCTGCCTTCCGCTCTGCCTTCCGCTCTGCCTTTTTCCACCAGTTGACCTGTATAGATAGAATACTTCTCATATTGAGTAGAGATTCCCGTAGTTGCATTTTGTTTGGCGGACTCTAACAAAGACCCCTCAGCAGTACTAATTCCATTCATTAGAAACCCTACTGTGACCATTTTCATTGTTAATGTGTATTGCATTTTCTCTCTCCTTTAACGTTATACCCTTTCGTTATTGATCCCTCGTTACGCATAAACTATCATAATGTTGTAATGACCAATCTCTTCTACGACCCTTTTTCAAGCTTCCTCCTCGGATACGTACTTCTCATTGAACGTTGCCTCCAATTCTCCCTCAATAGGTAATTGCTCTCCACGCTGTAAAGCTTCAATCTCTTCACGACTTAGTTTTGTATAACGCATAACTTTATCTAAAGCTTCATCCCCGGCAAGCATTTCACGGGCCATTGTTATCCGTGCTAATAGGTCTCCGCGGGCTTCTCCAGCCAGTACTTGTTCCCGTGTATAGATAGAATACTTCTCATATTGAGTAGAGATTCCCGTAGTTGCATTTTGTTTGGCGGACTCTAACAAAGACCCCTCAGCAGTACTCATACCTAATACAACCCCTGCTAGTTTAAATATAAATGTATGTTTCATTTTTTTCTCTCCTCTAACGTTAATACCCTTTCGTTATTGATCCGAACCTGAAGGCGCAGGAAGCATCTCCGCATCTAATTCTTTCTCAATAGGTAATTGCTCTCCACGCTGTAAAGCTTCAATCTCTTCACGACTTAGTTTTGTATAACGCATAACTTTATCTAAAGCTTCATCCCCGGCAAGCATTTCACGGGCCATTGTGGTGTGAATATCTTTCGTAATCCTTATCTTGCGCTTCGTAAGATGCTAATACTACCGCTGGCAATGTGTGTATCTTTGATAATTCAAATGCGCGTAATACGGCTGGTGTGGTAATTTGCTCCCGCACAGCGTCCTCACTCATATGATGAGCATTCCTAAAAAAAGTAATCCAGTCATGCATTTCTTTTTCTTCTAAGGCGACGCCTCGTGCATTCATAATCGAATATTGGATCAACTCTATCCCATCAATATACCGCGCTGGTGCATGTAATTGTTCTTGAAACTTATAATGACGCATAAATTGACTTGGAGTATCCGTCCAATGAACAAGATCATCTCTTCCTCCGCCTAAAATATTGATGCCTATAACACGGCGAATATTTTTCCATTCATCGCCCTTAAATAGTTGATTTCCATAAAATGCTGCAGCGTAAGCAAGGGCACGATTATCCCAATAATTTTGGGGGATAACTTGCATTTCTACCATTGCATATCCACCTGTGCTTAATTGACACACAAAATCCATTGTTCCATCATATCGCATTTTCGGAAAGGCAGCCTTTATTTCATCAAAACGCCCTACAATTTCGTGCAAAAATGCGGTCGATTCTGCATCTTCTATAGGAGCAGCACAATCTCCAGCTTGAGGTAATATTACCTTGGCTCCAGTTGCGCCAGATAATTTGTCTACAGTTTTTTCAGTTTCCTCACGATGCAAGAACGTACGTAAGGTTTGTAAGCTTTGAACAGGATGCATGTGATCATCTAAGCGTTCGGACTTAACAACGCCAATACCAGGAATAAATGCCTTAAAAAACGATGAACGCACTTCGTCATCGCTTAATACATATTTAAATAAAGCATCATATGTGGGAATTCCATATACTTGGGGGTGGCTCTCTAAATGGGAAGCAGTCTCCAAGCCCCTACTTTCCACCCCAGTAGCAGCTGATAAATATCGACGCGAGCTACGATCAGTGCGGAATTCTTCTGCTTCAGCCTCCCTGCCTGAATTAGAAGTCGCGGCAGCTTCTATACGACGGCGAAGGGGGTCGGGTCTATCATCATCTGGAAATGCACGTTTTTCAGCAGCATAAGACAATGTTAGGCAGTTTAGTGTGCCAACAATGCTTAATAAACGTATGAATACATATTTGGTCATAAGGATCTCCGGTGGGTGTGTACTATGCGATGTTTGTATTATAAGTCACGCTTCCGGAATTTCAAGTGTTATAAACATACACCTACCTTCGTCAGTTCAGTTGCTGCGGCAGTAAGCATACCGCCCCCCAACAATGGCGGTTTCAACTTTAACACCAGACATATCACCGTGTCTTTAGAACACTCACAGGTCGCTAGATGACGATGTCGGTTGGTCCAACTGTCCTTATCTTTCATCAGGTAAGCGATTTTGCTGCGGCAGTAAGCTAATCATATGCATGGCAGAATAACATCTCATACAGACAATATGCGTTTGATGATTAATAGCCGTCCTGTTTCTACTACTCAAAGCTTAAATAATATTGCGGGCATGAATGTTGGGAGTTTAGATCTTATTGTTCCCATATAAAAAATCAGCTCGCTTTATAAATGCCTGCATCATCATGTCAGCGATTTCATTCATCAGGGGGGAAACCAGTTTACCCACCAGCCAAGATGATGGTTCAAAGTCAACCCTAAACTCAATTATGCACTCAGGTTGCATTGTAACCCCCCTTGGTTGCATTGTAGACACCTTTTTAAACACCCAAGAACTGGTTAAATATTTTAAGCTACCGTGCGTTTGTTTCATGTCCAAACTAACGGGAAATCGTTTCGTCACCTCCGATTGAAACGCTCCGGAAAACCCTTTATATCCAATGTGCATGTCTGCAATCAGCAGGGTTTCCGTGCTTTTGTGTATGATCGTCTTTGAACAAAATGGCAGGAAGTCGGGGTACTTTTCTACATCAGATACCAACTGAAAAAGCTGTACATCCGAATAGGTCACACATGCAGTTTTAAAAAGCTTTGGCATATTCTTGTTTTAACTGCGCTTCACGAGCTTCCTTTAATTTCTTAAAATCATCACCTGCATGATAGGATGATCGAGTAAGGGGAGACGCAGAAACCATCAAGAAACCTTTGCCTTTTGCCATTCGTTCCATTTCTTTAAACGTATCCGGATGGGGATAACTCATTACAGGATGATGTTTCGGTGTGGGTTGTAAATACTGCCCAATGGTCATAAAATCAACCTCTGCAGACCTTAAATCATCCATAACTTGATAAACTTCTTTGGTGTCTTCTCCTAATCCTACCATAATTCCAGACTTAGTAAAAATGCTTGGATTCAGCTCCTTTACTAAGGACAAAAGTTTTAGCGAATGAAAATAACGCGCTCCCGGCCGCACGGTTTGGTACAGCCTAGGAACAGTTTCTAAGTTATGATTGTATACATCAGGTTTTGCTGCGACTACGGTTTCAATAGCACTTTCTTTTCGTCGAAAATCAGGTGTTAATATTTCAATCGTAGTGGAAGGAGAAGATTGACGAATAGCCGTAATAACTTTAGCAAAATGTGCAGCTCCCCCATCCTCTAAATCATCACGATCTACTGAGGTAATAACCACATGGTCAAGTTCTAACTTTCCTAATGCTTCAGCAACTCTTTCGGGCTCATGGGGATCTAATTGATCCGGGCGGCCTGTGGCTATATTACAAAAAGCACAGGCTCTTGTACACACGCTACCTAATATCATAATGGTTGCATGTTTTTTAGACCAGCATTCACCAATATTAGGGCAGGCGGCTTCTTCGCATACCGTATTTAGCTTTAACCCTTTGATAATATCTTTTGTTTCAAAGTATTCTTTATGTACTGGTGCTTTTACACGAATCCAATCAGGTTTAGAGAGCTTTTCCATAAATATCCTTATAAATGTATTGCACGTCCATATGCATCTAATACACTTTCATGAATCATTTCTGAAAGTGTGGGGTGAGCAAAAATAGTATGCATTAGCTCAGATTCTGTGGTTTCCAAGGTTTTTGCTACTCCAAAACCCTGAATCATTTCTGTAACTTCTGGACCAATTAAATGTGCGCCCAACAATTCACCTGTTTTCTTATCAAAAATAGTCTTAACAAATCCATCCATTTCTCCTAACGCAATGGATTTTCCATTTCCAATCGCCGAAAAACGGCCTATATTAAGCTCATAGCCTAACTCTTTTGCTTTCTTTTCTGTTAAACCAATACTTGCAATTTGAGGAGAAGTGTAAGTACATCCTGGGATGTTTAGTTTGTTTACAACGTGGGGTTTCTTGCCTGCAATTTTTTCTGCGCAAAGTATCCCTTCATGGCTTGCTTTATGAGCTAACCATGGACCTGCCACTACATCCCCAATTGCATAAACACCGGGTTCGTTGGTTTCACAAAATTCGTCTGTTAGGATGCGTGAATGTTCAGTTTTTATTTTTGTATTTTCCAACCCAATGTTTTCAATGTTGCCTACAACGCCGACTGCCGTAATCACTCTGTCAAACGTGTCTTTTTGCTCTCCTTCTGCAGTTTTTAATAGGGCCTCAACTTTGTTGTTTAATACCTTTAAAGACTGAACAGTAGTATTAGTAAGAATCTTAATGCCCTTAGCTTCAAAAGCTTTTCGGGCTCTTTGAGAGATCTCATCGTCTTCTTGCGGAAGTATCTGATCCATTACTTCTACAATAGTCACATCACTTCCAAAAGCATTATAAAAAGAAGCAAACTCTGATCCAATTGCACCACTACCTACCACAAGTAATTTTTTAGGTAAGGTTTCAGGTATCATGGCTTCTTTATAAGTCCAGATATATTTGCCATCAGCTTCTAAACTAGGGAGTACACGGGGACGAGCCCCAGTGGCAATAATAATATTTTTTGCAGCTAGGTCGATTGTTTTACCATCAACATTTTTCACCATCACAGTTTTTGATCCCTTTAAAGTGCCAATGCCATCAAATACTGTAACTTTGTTTTTTTTCAGTAAATGTTTTACTCCTTGGGCCAGTTGATTAGAAACGTTTCTTGAGCGTTCTACGATCTTTTTTAGGTCAAATGAAACATTAGATACATTAATTCCATACTCATTAGCATGTTGGAAAAGCTGATACACCTCAGCACTACGTAGTAATGCTTTTGTGGGGATACATCCCCAATTTAAGCATATTCCGCCCAGATGTTCTTTTTCTACCACTGCTGTTTTTAAACCAAGTTGTGCAGCTCGAATTGCTGCTACATACCCGCCAGGGCCTGCGCCAATTACGACTAAATCAAATGTATCCATAAAATAACCTAACTTTATTTTTTTAGTAGTTTAAACAAAAAACAGGCCTAGAACAACCGTTTAACAAAGTTGCTTTAACCCCTAACTCTCTAAGTTGTAGTATTTACACTTATAATGGATTTAGTTAAAAATAAATATTTATATGCGCGTTTTTGACCCTAAACTATGTGCAAAAATATCTTCATCTACCATGCCTAATATATCTAATAATGCGCGTGTATTTAAAAACTCAAAGCAATTACGTGCGATTTCTGTACGGTTTTCTCGTTTTAATAAGATATCTAACTTATCTTTTAACTGATGGAGATGTATCACATCTGTTGAAGCATACTCCATTTGCTCCGGACGCAAAATATCAGCTCCCCAATCAGAAGTTTGTTCAGTTTTAGACAAATCTACTCCAAGAAGTTCTTTGCATAAATCTTTTAAGCTATGCCTGTTTGTATATGTTCTAGTTAAATAAGAGGCTATTTTGGTGCAGTATACGGATCGCACTTGGGTTTTTAGATAAGCTTGAATCATCATTACATCAAATCTAGCAAAATGAAAAATTTTTAACAATGTGGGGTCATTCATAATCCGTTTAAGATTAGTAGCATTATATTTAGAGTCAGCTTTAAAGTGAATCAAGTGCACGTTCTGCTCTGGATCAGAAATCTGCACTAAACATAATCGGTCTCGATTTACATTTAATCCCATAGCTTCTGTATCTACAGCAATACTTCCCGCAAATTTAATATCATTTGGTAGATCTTCTATGTGGTATGTTATCTTCATTCAAATTCCTCATATTCTTCAATGGTTTCTGGAGTAATAGTTTCTTCTGTTTCCTCAGGATGAATTAAATTTAGAACTTGGTCAATTCCATCTAAAGTTCCTTCCGCCTCAGGCGGGCCGTCTTGCGGTATATTGTTTTCGTTTTCTGAAGAAGGTTCATTGTTTTCTATTGGTGTTTCGCGTGCTAATGCAGGTAACCACATATCGTGAAACATTTTCCATGTTTCAGCGGGTAACGTTCCCCCAGTAACACCTTTTGTGGGAGAATTATCATCATTGCCCAGCCAAATCCCCGTAATTGGCCCTTTGGTACGCTTTGCGTACCCAATAAACCACCCGTCTCGATAATTTTGGCTAGTACCACTTTTCCCAGCTGAAGGTATATTGTTTTTTAATTTGGAACGTCGGCTGGTGCCATACTGTACTGCAGAAGTTAATAAATGATCTATATCTTTTACTACTGATTCATCTAAAATTTTCCGTTTTGGAGGAGTAGCAGACTTGTACAACAGTTCATGCGTATTCTTATCTCTAATTTCTACCACGCCGTGAGGATATATTTCGTACCCCTTATTTGCGATAACTCCATAAGCAGCAGTTAAGTCAAATAAGGTTACTTCGCCAGAACCCAGTGCTAACGTTAGATTCCTTGCCAGTTTTGTATGAATGCCAAGGCGTCTTGCTAGTTTAATTAATGATGCAACACCAGTTTCGTGTAATAATTTTACCGTAATGGTGTTGCTAGAATAAGCTAGAGCTTCTTCTAAGGTAAGATTTCCTCGATATTGATTATATATGTTTTTTGGTTTCCACTTACCATAAGATTTTGGCTCATCATTCATGGTGTCAGAAGGTGTAAACCCTTTCTCAAATGCAGCAATATATACAAAGGGCTTAAAAGCTGATCCTGGTTGTCTTAGTGCCTGTGTAGTTCGGTTAAATTGGCTGCGACTGTAATCTTTTCCGCCTACCATGGCTATTACTTCTCCATCGGTATTCATAGAAATTAAAGCCATTTCTTTAAAACCTTTTGTGTCACCGTATTGATTTACTTGAGTTTGAATTGTGCGCTTTGCAGCGTTCTGAGCCCTTGTGTTTAGGGTGGTTACTACTGTTAAATCTCTATCAATATAGCCTAAATAACTAGGTAATGTATCCATAACCCAATCAGTAAAATAGCGATAAGAACCTATATCTAATTTGCGGTTGAGTAGTCTGTCTCTGCCTATTTTAATTTCAGTCTCTCCAGCTGTTTTAGATATAAAATTATATTCTATCATTTTATTAATTACGACAGCTCCGCGCTGTATAGCGGCCTCTGGATGGCGTAAGGGGTTGTAACGTGTAGGGGCCTTTAGCATTCCAGCTAAAATAGCAGCTTCAAAGATACTAACCTCATGGAGAGGTTTAAAGAAATAACGTTGGGCCGCCGCGTCAAATCCGTATATACCCGCACCAAAGTCAATGCGATTTAAATAAATGGATAAAATTTGATCTTTAGTAAAATGATATTCCAGCCATAAAGAAACCAATAACTCTTGGACTTTTCGGCGAAGAGACCTATCAGTATAATGAAATTTTTTTTTGGCTAATAAAAAGTTTTTTGCAAGTTGCTGAGTGATACTACTTCCACCCTGAACTACGCGACCACGAATTAAATTATTGTATATTGCTCGTGTGAAGGCGACAATGTCTATTCCTAGATGACGGTAAAAACGATGATCTTCAATAGCTAAAACAGACTTAGGTACGTATGAAGGTACCTTCTCTAAAGTTATAGTTGTGCCATATAGGTCTCCATATGTAGTTAAAAGTTCCCCATCTTTTGTGACCATAGTAATGCTGGGCTTGCGTTCAGCTTCTTCTAATGTGCGTATGTGGGGTAAATCATAACTGTACCAAGCAATTATTATGCTTAGAGTAATTAGGACTAAAATGCTAAGCTTGAACAAGCGGTTCAACCAAATTTTTTTTAGAGAAGATTTTGTCTTTTTAGCCATTTTTTTTGGCATACTCTTCTCCATCTTCACGTAATTTAGTTACAAAGTGAACTAAATCTACTTGTCGTCGTCGTCGAAGACGTTCGCTTTTAATAATATTGTGTATAGCAGATATAGTGTGCTCTAGATTGTTATTGATGACAACATAATCATATTCAGCCCAATGCGACATTTCATCGGTAGCTTTTAATAAACGCTGTTGAATAATTTTATTATTATCGGTCCCGCGATAATTTAATCGAGACTGTAGATCTTCAAACGTAGGTGGAAGCATAAAAATTCGAACCATGTCATGTGCGTAGGACTGGGATAATTGTTGTGTACCTTGCCAATCAATTACAAATAATACATCTCTTCCATTCTCAATTGCATCGTCTACGGTAGTTTTAAACGTTCCATAGTGGTTCCCAAATACTTTGGCCTGTTCAGCAAAATTACCTGCATCGCGTTGCTTTAGAAACTCGCCTTCAGAGATGAATAAATAATCTTTTCCATGAGTTTCATTGGGACGGGGAGAACGAGTGGTGGCTGAAACAGACATATGTAAATTGAAATCATTTTCAAGCAATGCATTTGCAACAGTAGTTTTGCCGGTGCCAGAAGGAGAAGATATTATAATTAAAATACCTCTGCGTTTTATATGGTGATTCATCTGCTATCCTTACTACGTTTTTTTATAAGGTTTTTGCGATTTAAATGTTCTTTATATGTTACCGAAAAATGGTGTTGTTTTCCATCAAATACAAAAAATAACTCTGTGGTATTCATTGGATAAGCAGCTGCTTTTAATGCATTTAAGCCAGGACAACATATGGGACCAATAGGTAGCCCGTTTTTTTTGTAAGTGTTATATTCGGATTCTATCTTTAAGTCTTCATAAGTTAAAATATTAGAGGTTTTTGTCTTCCCTAAAGTTTTAGCGTATATAACGGTAGGACAAGATTGTAATCTCATGTGGTTTTTAAGACGATTTACAAAAACTCCAGCTATTCTAGGCAGTTCTTCGGGTATGGCGGCTTCTTTTTCTAAGATGGAAGCAAACGTAATGAGTTGCTCTTCTGTTTTTATAAATGGATTCTGGTTGGTTTTCATTAACTCTTTAGCGAGCTTATTCATGTTGTCTTGCATAACCTTAATAAGCTGCATTCTGTCGGAATTTCTTTGAAGTTTATAAGTAGATGGGAAAAGGCTTCCTTCTGGTATTTTGATGTTAAGGGCCCCAGATAGGCGAGGATCATTATTTATAGATGTAACAATTTCATGTGTTGTCAAACCTTCTGGAAAAACAAACTTATGTTCTAATACTTGTCCCATGCGTAATATTTTAAAAATTTGTTTTGGAGGAGCATTTGTTGGAAATAGATATTCTCCTGCAACGAATTTAAATGGTGATCTCATAAATATGGCAAATGTTATCGTTAGATAAGGATGGGGTAAAATCTTCTCTTTATATAAGAGAAAAAGAGCATCTAAAGTAGAGGAGCCTTTTATGATGGTTATTTCTTTTTGGGTTGGATTGTATGGATTGGAGTAAACATAATAAGCATAGGTCAGCCATCCTATTACAACGCAAAGTAAAGCAAAGCTACCTAATACAAAAAAAGAGCGCCATTTCGTTAGAGCGCTCTGCAAATTAAAGCCTAAAATTTTTTTAATCATTCCACTTAGAAAGTACAATAGATGCATTGGTTCCACCAAAACCAAATGAGTTACATAATACGTGTTCTACCTTGCGGTTCTTTGCAACTAAAGGTACTAAATCTAAATCACATTCTCCCTCTGGATCCTCTAAGTTTAAGGTAGGGGGAACGATTTGGTCGCGAAGTGCTAAAATCGAAAATATAGTTTCTACTCCTCCCGCGGCACCTAATAAATGACCAATTGCAGACTTTGTAGAAGACATAGACAAATTATGTTGTTTGCCATCTAATAAGCGTTTAACGGCACGATGCTCTATAACATCTCCCACTGGAGTGGATGTACCATGAGCGTTAATGTAATCTAATTCTTCAGGATTTAAGTTTGCATCCTTTAAGGCTGCCTTCATAGCCCTATAAGCGCCCGCACCGTCTTCTGGTGGGGAGGTCATATGGTAAGCATCGCTGGACATCCCATATCCCTTATATTCAGCATATATTTTGGCTCCGCGGTTTAAAGCATGCTCTAGCTCTTCTAAAATTACTATACCAGCGCCTTCCCCCATTACAAAACCATCTCGGCCCTTGTCCCATGGTCTAGAGGCTTTTTCTGGGGTATCATTATATTTAGTTGACAAGGCCCTTAATGCGGCGAACCCCCCTATGCCTATAGGGCAAACTGAAGCTTCGGCAGCTCCTGCTACCATAACTTCTGCGTCACCGTATTGAATCATGCGAGCGGCATCTCCAATAGAATGTACACCACTAGCGCAAGCTGTAACTACAGCATGGTTGGGTCCTTTAAAACCATAATTAATAGATACATGGCCGGATAATAAATTAATTAATGAGGCTGGGATAAAAAAAGGGCTGATACGGCGAGGACCGTTCTCATGTAGATTGATGGCGGTTCGTTCTATTTCAGGTAAACCACCAATTCCAGCCCCAAGAGAAACACCAGTTCTTTCTTTTGCGTGTTCATCCTCAGGTTGCCACCCAGCATCTTCTAATGCCATCTTCGCAGCAGCCAAACCCAAATGAATAAATCGATCCATTTTTTTCTGGTCTTTATAAGGTACGTAGGCATCGATGTCGAATTGACCTGGCTCTTTACCTTCTGGGACTTGACCAGCAACTTGACATTGGTAGTTTGTGGGGTCAAACGCAGTAATTCGACGAATTCCGGATTTTCCTGCGATTAAGTTTTTCCATGTGGGAGTTACTCCGCATCCTAAAGGAGTAACTAAACCTAAGCCTGTGATGACAACACGACGTTTCATAAAAACAATAATCTTATTTAGTTGCGTTTTCAGAAAGGAAGCTTACAGCATCTTGGACGCTCATAATTTTTTGTGAAGCATCATCAGATATTTCGCAACCGAATTCTTCCTCGAATGCCATGACAACTTCTACTGTGTCTAGGCTATCTGCACCTAGGTCGTCAATGAAGCGGGCTTCTGGGGTTACTTTTTCTTCATCAACGCCAAGTTGTTTTACAATGATTTGTTTTACACGTTGAAAAATTTGATCACTCATGTTGATTCCTTTGTATTAACTACTAATTTGTTTTTCCATAAAGGGGGGAAAAACAAATTGTATTATAGATTTTTTTTTCAGACTGTCTAGTGTTTTATAGAAAAACCTCTTTAACCCTTGAATTTGAGGGTTTTTTCCTTATGAAATACTAGCTGAACTATATAATTTTTTTAATTAAAAACAATATTTGGAAAATTTGTCATAATTATTTGACTGACTAGGCAGGTAGCACTATAAATAAATTTAGGAGATATGCATTTGAGGAGACAACCAGATGGGGTTAAAGAAATTATCATTTATATTTTTATGTTCGACAAGTATGCTTGCGGCTGCTGGTATTACTGGAGCTCCTAAAGATTATGAGGTAGTGGGAGGGGCGTTGGTTTCTGCAACAGTAGAGGCAGTTCCAATGGGGGTTGAAGAAAAAAATACGCCGTTAGGTTACAAAGTTCCGAGCTTTCCAAACAGGAGGATTACTATTAATCCGTTATCCAGAACTGATCGTGTTGAATCTTTAAAAGGCAAAAAATACGCCTTTGGAAATAAAGATACTACCGGCAGCACAATAAATCCGTTATTTCGAAAAGATGCAGTTCTTCCAGCTCATGTTGAAGCTCAATCCAAAAAAATTTTAGGTTTTGTCCAGCAGCAAATAAATTCTACTAGGCTTTCTGCTCCTAAAGAAGTTCTCACATTTTTAATTACTAGCGGCCTTGCCTACGGGACTACCGTGGGGACATTTAGAGATTTAGTTCAGGCTGCATATCCTCCATTAGGTTTGTCAGTACATTTAGAAGATTATACAGACTCAAGTTTGGAAGTAAAAGCCTTGATCTGGGGAAACCTTTTAATGTTTCATTTAATTCAAATACCTACGTATTATGCTGTGTTTGAGCCATATGTTCGATGGCTTCTAAAAAAATGTGGAAAGAAACTAGAAGAAATTACTCTAGATGATATACAAAAAGCCGGTACTCCTTGCCTAAGGGGTAGTGTGAAGATGTTTAATGGCATTCGAAGCTTGGCAGATGGTTCTATTGATCTTATTAGGTATATGGGAAACACATTAGGTTTAATGCGGAATATGTTAACTTATCCTATGTTTTTTGCAGGTATGACACTTGAAACCTATGAAGAAAGTAAGGTTTTAGAAACAAAGGTTCTTAGTAAGTTCCCTCATTACCGCCTAAGAGACACTAAAGAAATTAGAGATCATCTACTATCATTTTTGGCGTTGGCGTACAATTCTATATATATGTCTAAAGATGATGCATGCATTGAAAAAATGTTTAGTTTGTATAAAGAAAAAGATTTAGAGGCTCTTTTTCTTGAGTTAATGGATTTAGCAAAAGAAGAATTTGAATCTTTAGATCCCTCTGCGACAGTTTCTCTGGGTAGAAAAATTGGAAGATATGGGGCTCAAGCGTTGATGGCGACAGCCTTGGTTCCTTTAGGAATGACTATAGAATATTCGATGAATAAGTTAATACCTGCTGGCGTTGGTTTGGGCGTCGCCGCTGGTGCCTTAACGTTGTTGCGTGCGCCAAGAGCGATTTCAGCGGCAGGTGAAGTATATGATCAGTTAATGGGTATGTTTTCTGGTTATACTTTAGAACGAAAAAGAGGAATACAAATTTCTGCTAAATATCTCTCTCACACCCCAGTAAGAACAATGGTGGGACATGGATTGTATTATATCGTTTTAGCAGTTCCCATGTTGATGACTTTTTACATGATGAGTCTTGTTGAAGGCATAGATACGCCATGGTTAATTTTAGGGGCAATAGCAATTTGGGCATTAGAGTCTGTAATTAAGCAGCCAGTGGTTTCACATTTTTCAGAATTTAACCACGGCTTGTTTGAAGGAGAAAGAATTATTTCTGATGTAAGAAATTCTGAAGGTTTCGGTGCGGGATGTGTATATAATTTAGGCGTGGGAACTGTAAATTTGCTGAGAGGACACACAATGCCGATAAAAGAGGATGAGTCCAGACTTGCGAAGGCGTCTAAGGGCGTTGCTAACTGGTTGGTGGCGGGAGAAAGGCTGACTGTTTCTACAGAAGATAGCTATATGCAAAGAAGCTTTAACCGAGTTGCAAATAGTATTAGGCATTTAGGGTTTAGTTCTCCTATTGCAATTCCATATCCTGAAGCGCAGGATTGTGGTCGAAAGGTAGCTAATAAATTAGTTGATGGGGTGAATTGGATTTTTTATACGCCACCTTTAACAGAGGTTGACCATCATAAAAACCAGTTGTTAAGATTTATTCGTGATTTAAGCAGGTATGTAAGTATGGGGGGTGAAACAGTAATTCACGATTTAGAGAGACTTAGAACCTCTGTAAGTTCGCCTGGAAGGGAGGCTTGAAAATAAAATTTTAAGCGTCTAAAATAAAAAAAAGAAAGAAAAAATGATGAATTTAGGTCATTCAAGGCGTTTAGAAATAGATGTTTTAAGAGGGGTGTTTTGCATATTAGTCACATGGGTTCATGTGACTTTTTTTGTAGGGGGACGTTCGTTGGGAGAAGTCTTTTTTGATACAACTCATATACTGGCTATGGCGGATTCCTTTTATATAATGTGGGTTGTAAGCGAACAATTAGCCCCAGTAGGTTTTTTTGTGTTATTGGGAGCTGCTCTTGCCTTGAGTCAAAGCCATCACGAAAGCTTTAAAGTTTTTTTGAGGCATAATTTTAAAAGGGGTGTTTTTATAATGGTTTTAGGGCTTATTATAAGGCCTTTGTGGCTGCTAACGCCTTTGGATGTTTTAGATAGTGGTCCTAACCAAGGGGCCCCGATATTTTTTGTGTTTGGTGTTTATCTTAACTTAGGTGTTAGTATAATAATTTGCACACTATTGTCTCGTGTGCCAAGCTTCTATTTGGTAACGATAGGAATAACAGGTTTAATTTGGTCAGGGTTGGTAGATGTTTTTGATGATTATTTTGATAATTATCATTCTGTAATTGCAAGTATCTTTCTGTTGCCTGGTATTAACTCAGGAGTAAAAACTACGTTTAATATTATTCCGTGGGCATCTTTCAGTATTTTGGGTTTATCTTATGGTAGGCTGTTAATAAATAGACCTGAGGGGGAAACACTTAAAGAGCTTTTCCTTGCCGCCGTGTTAATAATAAGTGTTGTTTTAGCAAGGTTATTAGAAAAAATACCAGAAGAGCGTTTTTGGTTTGTTTCTAAGTATCCTCCTAATTTATTTCTGAGTGGGGGAGCCATAGTTTTTATTTTGGTTTTATTAAATATATTTCGTTTAGTTAAGAATAAAAAAAATAGATATATATCTATATTAGAATATATAGGTCAAAATTCATTGTTGTTTTATAGTCTTCATTTTCCATTTTTTATTCTTTTAGGTGTGATTATTAAATATGTAGTTGGAGAGTATGTCCAAAACGATATCTTATTACATTTTATATGGCTTTTAGGTTTGTGGTGTATATATCGATTAGCGCTCTTTTGCTCTGTGAAGGAAGCTTTTAAGGCTGGAATGGAGTGGAGGTGGCCATTAATAAAATAAAAAGTATTACGATGTGTTGGCAAATACATTGATAGGCGGCGGCCTACATAATAGGTGCAAATGATCTTCTAAGTTCGGCAAGGAGATCTTCTACTTTTTCTTAAAATTGACGAAGAAGAGTGGAGGTAAATCTATATGTTTTTTATCTTGTTAAGATATAAGCTAAGTAGGGGGAGGGATTGCTCATTATAATAAGCTTAACTTGTTTTATAGAGGTTTGTCTTTGATTTTAAGGGGGTATCTTTGCTTGATTTATAGTTAAATATCCTTTATTTATGGCAATATCTAATTTTCAACGTTTAGTAGAGTTCCAAATGAGTATCATTAAAAAATTATTCGTAAAAACTTACGGTTGTCAGATGAACATGTATGATTCTGATCGTATGATTGATTTGTTAAAGCCGTTAGGTTACCAGTTGTCTGACACCCCTGAAAATGCGGATATGATTATATTAAACACTTGTCATATTAGGGAAAAAGCGGAGCATAAACTATATTCAGACATTGGTCGTTTAGAGCCTTATAAAGAAGCCAAGGCTGCTAAAGGCGAATATATGATTTTAGCTGTTGCTGGATGTGTTGCGCAGGCAGAGGGAGAAGAAATCAGCCGACGCAAGCCTGTTGTAGATATGGTTTTTGGCCCGCAATCTTATCATAAGTTACCTGAAATGATAGCTCAAGCGCATCGTACATTATCTAAAAATGGTAAGCCATCAGTGTTAGACGTTGACTTTCCTACTGAATCTAAATTTGATTCGCTGCCAGCTCCTAATCCAGATCATAAGGGATCTGCTTTCTTATCAGTTCAAGAAGGATGTGATAAGTTTTGTACATTTTGTGTTGTACCGTATACCAGAGGTTCGGAATTTTCCAGACCAGTTGCCGATATCTTAAAAGAAGCTAAACATTTGGTTAGTATTGGTGTGAAAGAAATTACATTACTAGGTCAAAATGTAACGGCTTATCATGGAGTTGGTCTAGATGATAAGGAGTGGAGCATGGGACGTTTGTTGTTTGCAATGGCTGAGGTGCCCGGCCTAGAGCGCATACGATATACAACATCTCACCCACAAGATATGCATAAAGAATTATATACAGCTCACAAAGATATACCACATTTAATGCCATACTTTCATTTACCAGTTCAAAGTGGTTCTGACAAAATTCTAAAAGCAATGAACCGCAAGCATACAGCTGCGGAATATCGAGATATTATTTATAAGTTAAGAGAAATAAGACCTGATATTGCTTTGTCATCTGACTTTATAGTGGGATTCCCTGATGAAACTGATCAGGATTTTGAAGATACATTGCAACTTGTTAGAGATATAAAATACGTTCAGGCGTACTCATTTAAATATAGTATGCGCCCTGGGACCCCTGCGGCGTTAATACATTCTCAAGTAAATGAAGATATAAAAGATAATAGACTGCAAATTTTACAGGAATTATTACGAGAACAACAACTGGAATTTAATATAAGTATGGTAGGAAAACAAACTACTGTGTTGTTAGAAAAAGAGGGAAGGCACCCAGGCCAACTTATTGGGAAATCTCCGTTTTTGCAGTCAGTTTATTTAGAAGCACCTAAACGTTTATTAGGACAAATAGTAACGGTGGAAATTGAGGGGGGCACCCAAAATAGTTTAGCAGGTAAAATGGTGACTCAGGAACATATACATTACGCATAATAAAAGGATAAAAAATTTGTCGCAAGTTGAAGAAACGTTAAGTTTTGAATTAGAAGACAACAAATTGTTGGGATTTGTGTATGGCAGCCAAGATATGCATCTTAGAATTATAGAACATAAACTAGATGTTTCTATTTCTCAAAGAGGGAATACATTATTTATTTCAGGATCTAAAGAAAATGTGTCTGCTACTGAAAAAGTAATTTTACACTTGTATGATTTAGCAAAAAAAGGTTTTAAAGTTACTGCTGATGATGTGCATGGTGCTCTTGGTAGCATTGCTCGGCATGAAGAAGATCATCACACACCTTTTAGTGGTGACATTGATCCTTTACAAATAAAAACACGAAAAAAAGTTTTAAAGCCGCGTACAATTAATCAACAAAAATATATAGAAAACATTCTTAGTAGTGATTTAACTTTTGGAGTAGGGCCTGCAGGAACAGGTAAAACATACTTGGCAGTTGCTATTGCGGTATCCAAGTTACTGGAAGGGGAAGTTCAACGCATAATTTTATCGCGACCTGCTGTTGAAGCTGGTGAAAAACTTGGTTTTTTGCCTGGAGATATGAGAGAGAAAGTGGATCCATATCTGCGCCCTATTTATGATGCCTTGCATGATTTTCTAAATCCAGAAGAAGTCATTAAAAAATTGGAAACAGGCGAAATTGAAATTGCACCATTAGCTTTTATGCGGGGGCGCACTTTGGCTAAATCTTTTATTATTGTGGATGAAGCTCAGAATACTACTTCGGTTCAAATGAAAATGTTACTTACGCGTATAGGTCAAGCAAGTAGAATGGTTGTATGTGGAGACATGAGTCAGATAGACTTGCCGAGCGGAATAATTTCTGGGTTAGTTGAGGCTACTCAAATTTTAAAAGATGTAGAGGGTGTTGGGATGTTAGAGTTTTCTAGCGAAGATGTAGTTCGCCATCCCTTAGTAGCCAAAATTGTAAAAGCATATGATAAAGAAATACAACGAAGAAAAGGTTTAAATATAGGTAGAAATGATTAACCTTGAGCTTCAGCTTTCAGTAGAAGACTTGCGCTGGGAAGGTTTATTAAATGAGCCTCTGGAAACATTTTTTAAGAAGTATATTTATTCAGCCTTAACTTGTTCATCTGTATTAAATAATATGCCAAAGCATATAGAGGTTAGTTTGCTTTTAACGAATGACCAAAATATACAAGAACTTAACCAAGAATACCGGGGAAAAAATAAACCTACGAATGTATTGTCATTCCCGCAGGAAGAAAACATATCAATATTAAAAAATATGGATACTTGTGTTTTATTAGGAGATATAGTATTAAGTATTGAAACAATTGAACTTGAATCAAAACAACAGCAAAAATTAATGCATCATCACTTGTCTCATCTTATTGTTCATAGTACATTACATTTAATTGGATATGATCATGAAACCGATGAAGAGGCAGAAGAGATGGAGTCATTAGAAATAGCAATTTTACAACAGCACAATATTCCCAATCCTTATGAATCTGATTCAGCTTATATGGTATAGAAAATTATGAGCATTTCCCAACCATCCGGAGACCCTTCGCCAATATCGATATTTAAACGTATTGCTAATGTGTTTTCTAAACAAGAACCTAAACATGAATTAAAAGGTTTAAAACCTTTAACTGTAGATGCTAAAAAAGAAATAGCCTCTCATATGGTAGAGGTTTATAATTTAGATGCAAATGATGTTGCCGTTCCAAGAGCAGATATTATTGCAATTGAAATTACAGCCTCAGTAAATGATATTATCAAAACTTTAGCTGATTATCCACATTCATATTACCCCGTATATAGAACTACTCTGGATAACTTAATTGGTTTTTTTGCAGCTCGTGATTTGATTAAGAACGTTCGTCATGTAGAGACGTTTGTTTTAAGAGAACATGTAAGGGAGGCAATGGTAGTATCTCCTAGTACTTCTGTGTTAGATGTTTTACATAGAATGAGATCAAGGGGCCAAAGAATTGCCTTAATTGCTGATGAATATGGTGGCGTTGATGGAATTATTACTGCAGAAGATATTGTAGAAAAGGTTATTGGCCGTTTAGAAGAAAACGAAAGAGATTTTTACGATAACTTATTTCAAGAGCATGAGGATGGATCTGTCCTTGTAGGAGCTCGCGTGACGTTAGAAGAATTTGAAGAACGGTATGGCCAATTATTTGCCGAGGATATCAAAGATGAAGATATAGATACCTTGGGCGGTTTAGTTTTCTTTCTAGCTGGGCATATTCCTTCGCGCAATGAAATTGTAAAACACTCAAACGGTATAGAATTTCAAGTTGTAGATTGTAATGCTCGTTTTATAAAAACCTTGATGATTCGGAATATTCCACGGCATACTAAATAATTAAATATTAATAATATGGTGTTGTGTAGGGATGAAAAACTTTTTTTCCGATTTATATCCTTTATGGTTGTTTATTGCGGGTTTTTTGGGCGGCACGCAATTTTCCCTTAATAATTATCCCTTTCTATTGGTTGGGAGCTTTGCGTTTTTTTATCTAGGCTTACTGAGCAGTCAAAAGTCATTGTTCCAATCATTAATATACGCGTTCAGTTTTGGATATGGTTTTTTTAGTTATAGCCATAGTTGGATTAGTCAGCCTCTTACTGCTTTCGGCAATTTATATTTATCTATTCAACCCTTAGTTTTTGTAATAGTTCCGGCTATTCTTGCTGGATATTTTGTTATAATTGGAATGTTAAATTATGCTTTAAAATTTCAAGCTATGGGGCGGGTGTTTGCATTATCATTAACTACGGTTTTAATGGAGTATTTGCGTTGCGAATATGCTCCTGCGGTTCCTTTGGGGCAGGTGGGCACTGTATGGCTTCCAATAACCTCATTTGCTCAAGGTGCTGCTATATTTGGTGTGTATGGGCTTTCATTTGTAACGCTCTTGTTAAGCTATAGTATAGGCGCGCTTAAACTTTCGTTCAGACCATTTATTATTTCTGCCCTTATATGCACAAGCCTTTTTGGGTGGGGAAGATGGAGAGCATCTAATACAAACTTAGCAATAAATGAACATATTGTTCGAATTGTGCCGACCGCCTGGAATCAGTTAGACAAATATCAATCATTAGAAAATCGGATAGAACACTTAAAACTACTTATTGATAGTTCATCTGGAGCTTTTTCTAATGTTCCTGTATTAATTTTATGGCCAGAAACAACTATTGAATTCTCTTTATTAAAGCATGCTTTGGGATATGATTTTATATATCCCGAGATAAAAATCTTTTTACAGAAGATGCTTAAGAAAAATAGTATGTTGCTAGCTGGGATTGTTCTGCGCTCTTCTAAGAATAAGGCTTATAATGTTTTGTTTGGTCTAACTGCGGCAGATGAGTTGTCCTATGTGTACAAAAAACGTTTTTTGGCGCCTTTCGGAGAATTTATGCCTCCTGTCTTACGTACAATTGCAAATATGTTCGGTATTCATGCTCTAGACGATTTTATGCGAGGTTCTGACAATCAGCCATTGTTGGTTATTTCACAAGGTCTAAAAATAAAACCCATTATTTGTTATGAGGGGTCATTTACGCAGCAAGTACTGCAGCCCTATCAAACAGCAGATTTATTTGTAATTTCCACCAATGATGCATGGTTTAGGTATAACGGTAAAGAGCAACAATTTATATCCCATGCATTTAGAGCGATTGAGGAAGGGGTGCCTATTATACGATGTGCCAACATTGGTTTTTCAGGATATGTTTCACCAATTGGTACTTATAAAGTTACATTATCCGATAACCCCATGAATTTAAGGTTTCACAAACCGTTGCCTGAAACACCTTACCGTTGGATTACAAATTATTGTCCATATTGGATTGAACTATTTTTGATATTATGTGTGCTTATTATTTTCTATCTAGAGTTAATTGCACGGAGAAAAAGCAAGATCAATCTAAGTAAATAGTTTTAGCGTTGTTTTGGTAGTATTGACAAATGAGTGCGGTGCGTTTAACTTAAAAATCTATTTTTTATATAAAGAAAAAAATGAATATAAAATATCTAATTCAAGGAATTCTATTAATGACAATGACACCAATTTCATATGCCCACATGCCGGACGGTTATAAGCCAAAGCCTTATGTAGTATTTGATATGTCAGAAAAAAGACCAGATATATTAAATAAGCCGGCACAAAGAGTAGAATTTCCTTTGTCTGAAGAGGATTTAAGGTCTGTTCAAATATTAGAACAACAGTTTGATTATGAAGAAAACTGTGCTGGGTTGGCTGGTCCTCAAATAGGTATTGACAAACAAATAATAGTGTTCGCGGCCCCCGAGGATCCTAAAATAAAAAAATGGCGCCCTGATTTTGTTCAGGCTATGCCTAAAACAATTTGGATTAACCCTGTGTATGAAGGACTTCACTCAGAAGGGGTTCATGAAGATTACGAGGCTTGTTTTTCAGTAAAAGAAATGGCAGCTCCAGTTCAAAGGTACAAAAAAATCCGTTATTGTGCGTATGATATTAATGGAAAGAAAATAGAAGGAATGGCGGAAGGATTTGTTGCCCGGATTATTCAACATGAAATAGATCACGTTCATGGAAAACTATATATTGATCTTGCAGATCCTTCGAAAATTTTACCGTTAGAAGAATATAGAGCCAAACGCAAAACAGCAATGGAGAAAATGACGGAAGAGAAGAATTGAAATATTTCATTATTGGTGTGGGCGGCGGATTAGGAGCCATTACCCGCGTTTTTCTGGCTCAATTATTTCACGTCTTTCTGCATAACATTCCTTTAGGTATAATGATAGTTAATGCTATTGGATGTTTTGTTGCCGGGGTTGCTTCTGTATGGGTGATATCTAACCCACATTCTGAAATAGTGCGGCAGTTTTTGATTCCAGGGTTTTTAGGTGGGGTTACCACTTTTGCAGCATTTGCAATTGATTTTGGGCAATTATGCGAACGTCAGCAGTATGATAATGTCATCATGTATGTGGTTTTAAGTATAATAATTCCGTTGGGATGTTTTCTTTTAGGTGCAAAATTTATACGCATTATTTTTGAGTAATTTTTGAATTTTAAAAACAGAAAAGGGCGAGAATCCTCTCCCTTTTTAATTTTGATTAATAAGATTTTGCAATAAACACGCTATTTTGGGGATAACCCTCTTGAGGGATACAGCGACGGCTGAGGGAGTATTTTTGGGCAATTTCAGCAAATACTGGAGTGTCTGTTAAATCTTTATTCATTACTGCCCAGCCTTTAAAATCGCGGTTAAATAGTTCATCGAGATGATTGATAGAATTAACGGCTTGAATGCAACAATCGCGGGTTACAATTGAACGCTGTCGTAAAGTGTCTTCAATTTGTTTTAAGATGATTGGTATTTCATTTAACTGCTTTAATGTTAAAAATGTTTTTTCAGGTTTTGGTTTGTCTCTTCTACCTAATGTTAATTTAGATTCGGATACTTCTTTAAGTCCTATTTCTAAACGGATGGGGGCGCCTTTTTTTATCCATTTCCAAATTTTGTTCGGGGCAGAGTTTTCAGTGGCATCAATGTGCGTGCGAATATCTAAGTTTTCTAATGCCTGTTGTACATCTGCACAATAAGCATTTATCTGATTAGCAGTTGAAGCATCATGAATAAGTGGGATGATCACGACTTGGTGAGGAGCAATAGCTGGAGGGAGAACCAGACCATCATCATCTGCGTGGGTCATTATAATGCCGCCAATTAAGCGAGTAGAAATTCCCCACGAAGTTGTATAGGCGGTGTGTTGAGCATTGTCTCTACCCAAAAATTTAATATTAAAGGCGTTTGAAAAAGACTGCCCTAAATAGTGAGATGTGCCGGCTTGTAAAGCTTTACCATCTTGGGTCATGGTTTCTAATGTATAGGTATTTTTTGCCCCTGGGAAACGTTCTTCTGGAGTTTTTTCACCCTTAATTGCGGGGAGAGCAAGTTCTTGTGTCATAAAATCATAATATGTATTCAGCATTTTTAATGCATCTTCGCGCGCTTCTGATTCTGTTTCAAACACAGTATGTCCTTCTTGCCATAAGAATTCAGATGTTCTTAAAAACATGCGGGGGCGCATTTCCCAGCGCATGACGTTACACCATTGGTTTAATTTTAACGGTAAGTCGCGATAGGTATTAATCCATTTTGAAATAACGTTTCCAATGATGGCTTCTGATGTTGGACGAATAATATAAGGTGATTGTAATTCACCGTCTGGCACCAACTTTCCGTCAGGACCTTTTTTCAAACGATGGTGGGTAATAACCGCACATTCTTTGGCAAAGCCATCAATGTGTTCTGCTTCTTTAGACAAAAATTCTAAAGGAATTAATAAAGGGAAGTATGCATTTTCCACACCCAGTTTTTTTATTTTTGCATCAAATATGCGTTGAATGTTTTCCCAAATAGCATATCCGTACGGTTTTATAACCATGCATCCACGCACTGGTGAATTTTCAGCCAAATCTGCAGCGATAATGACTTGTTGATACCATTCTGCAAAGTCTTGATTGCGTGTTGGTGTAATTGCAGTTTTGGCCATGTTTATATCCCTATGAATATTCAGTTGGGCCAGATGGTACGAGATTTAAATAAAAAATACAAGAGTGGAGATAAGATGTAAACCACCCTTCTAAAAAGGAGGGGTGGTTTAAGTGTTCAGTAAAAAGTTAATTATGCTGGAGCAGAGGATTCATGCTGATAATTTTTTCTGCGGGTAACCCAACCACATTTACAGAAACAGGTTCATAGTTTTCCTGTGTTTCATTTAAGTCGATGAATAAATATTCGAATGCAGACAAACCGACTTCTGTAAGGTTAGGGGTAATTCGACCTGCTTCTGTGGTAAATGAGCCTTCTGGTAAGTTTCCTCCTTCTAATTTAATTAATATACCACGTACTTTTTCTTTTAAATGTAAGGGAAGCTCTGCTAATGCGCTGATTAAGGCTATGGCCTGTTCGTCTGATGCTAATGTTGTATCTTTTAGATCTAAAACTGCTTTGCCTTGGGTTAGCTGATGCATAATGTATGAATGCAATTCATGAGCAGCCCCTTTATCAAACGCTGTAGAAGCGCTATTGCTGTGAACGTTTGCAGTGGCGATTTCACCTATTTCTGCCCCCGCTGCGATTGCCGTTTGAACGTGGCTGGGTACGCTGATTTCTTTTGCGTTATCAGGAAAATGTACATGGTTTGCTGCCTCTGGTATAGCGTTTCGTCCAGCTGCATCGTAGGTTTTGTCCATGCCGGTAACAGCAGTTAAATCCAGATGGATTCGGTTTCCAGCCCTTATTTTAGATAAGTTTAAATGCTTAATATCACCTACAAATTTAATTTTTGTTCCTGCGGGCACCTTTATATTGGTTGCGGTAGTGGGTAAGGTAACTTCTTTTAATAGTGAGGCATAGCCTGTTAAATCTAATACAATAGAATTACCTAAAGTAGGACTTGTTAAGTGTGATAGATTTGTAAAATTTAAAGTATGAGTAGATGATTCTTTCCCGATTAATGGTCTAAACTCTTCTGCTTTAATTTCTTGAAGTTCTGTTACGGAAAAATTGTGTTCAAAAGTGTTAAATTCAGATGCATGTAAAGAGGGGGCTGCGGATACTGCGAATACAGTAGCCAGTAACTTATTACGCATAGGCGACTCCTTTAAATAAGTTTGACAATTGGCAATAAAAATTCCTGAATCTATAGATGAAAAGTTAATAAAAGATTGAGAAAGGAGCTTTTATGTGAGTTTTTTGTTAAGGTATATATTGGCAACTTTACATGACTTTTGAAAGTGCCTATAATAGGTGAGAAAATGATAGAAAATTTTAAAAATGGAAGATTTTTTAGATCGACGCTCCCAGCGAATTTTTCAATTAATTGTGGATAGTTATATAGAAAGCGGTGAGCCGGTGGGGTCTTCCACCTTATCACGAAGGTTATCTGAAAAATTATCGCCGGCTACTATCCGAAATGTGATGGCACATTTAGAGAAAATAGGTTTGTTGTATTCTCCGCATACATCCGCGGGGCGGTTGCCTACGGAACAAGGGATAAAGTTATATGTCCAAGGTATGTTAGATATTGGTCCAATTAGCGATATCGATCGACAAATATTGGAATCCAGATTTGATTTTGGAGGTCGTTCATTAGACGATGTATTAGAAGAGGCTATTACGACATTAACGGGGCTTTCTCAATGTACAGGAATTGTAACAGCGCCCACCTATAATTCACCTTTAAAGCATGCAGAATTTATTTATTTGTCCCCGGGGCAGGCGTTAGTGGTAATGGTTTCTCATGAAGGAATGATTGAGAATCGTATTATGTCGATCCCGGAAGATATGACGCCGTCTCATTTAGTAGAGGCTGGTAATTATTTGTCTTCTAGATTAGTTGGAAAAACATTAGATGAGGCCAAGGCTTATATCAAAAAAGAGTTAGAGTTTGAAAAAGACCAACTGCATGCTCTGGCTAAGTATTTTGTGGAAAAAGGGCTTGCTATGTGGGGGGCTTCTGAAGCGATGCCTGCATTGTTAGTTAAAGGACAGTCTAATTTATTAAATGCAGCTAAAACATCGGATGATGTTTCACATGTTCAGCGCTTGTTTGAAAGTTTAGAAAAGAAAGCAGATATATTGCAGTTGTTAGATTCTGCGAAGCAAGGTGAGGGGGTTCAGGTATTTATGGGGGCAAACAGTCCTTTGTTTCATATGTCTGGATGTTCAATGGTGGTGGCGCCGTATAGAAATTCTAAACACGATGTGATTGGCGCAATTGGTGTGTTGGGGCCTGCCCGTCAAAATTATGGACGGATTATCCCCATGGTTAATTATGCGGCAAAATTGATTGAGAAATTTTTTAATCAAAATAAATAAAAAATTAGGGCTTTTGGGCTCTGATTTTATGTGTTTGTGAGTGGCAAGTTTTTGTGTTAAAGTAAATAAAACAATTTTTAATTTTTATAGGAGTTTAACATGGCTCGTAGTGACGTATTTACATCTTCATCTGCCAAAGCACTTCAATATCGTGAAGGGTTAAGGGCTTTTATGTTGCGGGTTTATAATTATATGGCTGCAGCATTGGTGTTTACTGGTTTAATCTCATATGGAGTGTCAACTAGCCCTGAATTGATACAGGCTGTTTATGGAACACCGTTATTTTATGTTGTGATTTTTGCGCCATTGGGGATTTCATTGTTTTTAGGTGTGCGATTAGAGCGCATGGCGGTTAGTACTGCACAAACTTTATTTTGGACGTTTGCTGCGTTAATTGGATTGTCTTTGTCGTCTATTTTCATTGTGTATACAGCAGAGAGTATTGTTCGTGTGTTTTTTATTTCTGCTGCTATGTTTGCTGCTGCCAGTTTATATGGATATACAACGAAGCAAGATTTGGGGCCAATAGGTAGTTTTTTGTTCATGGGATTGGTGGGCATTATTATAGCATCATTTGTGAATATGTTTATGAAAAGTGATCAGCTTAGTTGGATGATTTCTTTTATTGCTGTTGGTGTCTTTGCTGGATTAACTGCTTATGATAACCAAAAATTAAAGCAAATGTATTCAGATGCGTGGCAACGTGATCAGAGTGAAAAAACTGCGATTATCGGGGCATTAAATTTATATTTGAACTTTATTAATTTATTTCTTCATTTATTAAGGTTTTTTGGCGATCGACGTAATTAACAAAATGTGTAAGGTCAGGCTTTAGCCTGGCCTTTGTTGTTTGTAATATAAAAATAAGAATAAAAAATGAACAACAGAATAATTGGTGTTATTGGCGCAGGCCAAATGGGTTCGGGCATTGCAGCAGTTTTTGCATTGAATGGTTTTAAAGTTCAATTAGTGGATGCTGTGTCGGAAGCAGTATCAGATGCGAAGAAAAATATTTTTAACCAGTTGCAAACGCTTTTGGATAAAAATTCCTATACAGATGTAGTAAGTGAGATAGTTTCTCGTATATCTTTTCAAGATAGGTTGTCTGCTATAAAAGATTCAGAGCTTATAATTGAAGCTATTCCTGAGGATTTAGATTTAAAAATTAGCTTATACAGGTCTTTAAACTCTATATTAAATCCGGCTACTATTGTAGCAACCAATACATCTTCTTTTCCTATTTTTGAATTAGCAAATGGCATTTTAAATAAAGAAAAATTCATAGGGCTTCATTTTATGAATCCGGTTTTAAAAATGTCTTTGATCGAGATTGTTCCCAGTATTTATACGAGCGAACAAACTGTAGGGCAAGTTCAAATAATTCTTGGAAGGTTGAAAGATAAACAGCGGATCATATCTGCGGATGAACCAGGGTTTGTTGTGAATCGTTTGTTAATACCCGTGATTAATCAAGCATTTATCGTATTGGGAGATAAAATAGCGACACGAGAAGATATAGATATTGCGATGGAAAAAGGAGCCAACTTCCCGATGGGGCCATTAAAATTAGCAGATCTTATTGGTTTAGATACTTGTTTGGCTATTATGGAAAGTTTAGATAATGCATTTCCTAATAAGGGATATCTCCCTGCTCCGTTATTAAAAGATTATGTGCTGCAAGGGAAATTGGGACGAAAAAGCAAAGGGGGTGTATATAAATATGAATAATGCATTTAAAAATATTTTATCTCTTGCCAGTGTATTATGTTTAGGTTTTGCTATTTTGCGAATGCCAAGCGAGGTTGTTTGCTTTGATATGAAGGAAAATCATATCTGTTTAAGAGTTTTAAGAGCGCATGAAGATCAATTGAGGGGCTTTCAGTTGGTAGAGCATATTCGTCCTAGTGAGGGCTTGTTATATATTCTTGGTCACGAAAAAAAACCAAATTTTTGGATGAAAGACGTTTTACAAAATTTAGATATTATTTTTGTAGACAAAGATGGGTGCATTGTTGAAATGATTCAGGCTAAGTCTCATCGCAAGGATGTTATTGTTCCTCCTTCTGAGACTATGTATGCGATAGAGTTATTAGAGGGAACTGCTTCTAAATTAAATTTAAGTAAAGGAGGAAAAATAGGTGCTGATATTTTTCCCGATTTTGAAGGAATGTTATTAATAGGAAAGTGTAATTAAATATTAATGAGAGTTGTATTTTTCTATTCTCTTGACAAAAGAAAAGGAATTCATCACATTATCTCCCCATGGAGATAGTGTGATGAATCAGAGAATTGCTAAATTTCTGTCTGCGGCAGGTGTGTGCTCTCGTCGTGAAGGAGAGGCCTTAATTGCTACGGGCCGTATAAAACTGAATGATCAAGTGGTAACCACACCTACCACATTTGTGAGAGAATCAGACGTTGTAACTTTTGATAATCGAACGGTGCGTTTAACATGTGTGCGACAGTTGTGGGCATTTTATAAACCGGTTGAATGTATTACGTCCAGAGTAGACCCAGAAGGACGAAAAACAATTTATGATATTCTTCCCCCTTCTTTTAAAAATATTCGTTATGTGGGGCGATTAGACTATTTTTCTGAAGGCTTGTTATTATTAACTAATGATGGGGCTTTAGTTCGTAGTCTGGAGTTGCCCCGCAATAAGATTCCAAGAATATATAGAGTGCGTATATATGGTGCAGTTCAACCTAATTTTCAGCAGCTGCTTTTAAATGGTATTACTGTAGATGATATTGAGTACAAGGGGATTCAGGTTGAAGTGGAGCCCGCAGAGGGTCGTAATACTTGGTTGAGGTTAACACTTGTTGAGGGTAAAAACCGAGAAATACGAAGAATCATGAATTATCTTGGATATAAATTGAATCGCTTGGTGCGAGTTGGATATGGGCCAGTTACGATTGATGGGCTGAAGCTTGGTCAGGTAAAAGAAATACCAATTGAAGTTATTGATAAATATTTGCAAAGGTAGGCTATGCGAATTATACGTGGGGAACTTGCAGGTAAATTGTTAATTATGCCTAAGTCGGGGCTTACACGGCCGACATCAGATAAAGTTCGTCAAGCTGTTTTTAATATTTTGGATCATCATTCAGAAATGCCATCATTGAAGGAGGCATGGGTTTTAGATGCGTTTGCTGGCACAGGGGCTTTAGGTTTTGAGGCATTATCCAGAGGTGCTGGCAAAGTTACCTTCGTAGATATACAGCGCGAGATGATTTTGAATTTATATAACCTTATTAATAACTGGAACCTTAAAGGGCGAACACATGTATTGGCCCAAGATATCTTAACATTACCTGAGGCTGAAAAAGCAGTAGATTATATTTTCTGTGACCCTCCTTACGGAAAAAATTTAATTAATTTAAGCATAGAGCATCTTTATGAGCAAGGATGGATCCATAGTGACACGGTCATTATCGCTGAAATGCATAAAAAAGATGTGATTGATTTAAAGTTTTCCATTGAAATTTTACAAGAAAAAAAATATGGAGATACAAAAATTATATTTTTTAAGTTAGGCTAAAAATATAATTTTTTAAAAAGTGGTGGGCGCTACAGGGATCGAACCTGTGACCTACTGATTAAGAGTCAGCCGCTCTACCGACTGAGCTAAGCGCCCCCAAAGACTGTTGTGTTATAACAAAAAGAGTGATGCATGTCTATAAAGATTTTGTTTCTTTAAATAAAGAGGGTGTGTTCCATAACTTTTCTAAATTATATAATTCCCGGGTTTCTTTAATAAATAAATGTACGATAACGTAGAAAGTATCCACGACCACCCATTGGCTGCCGTCTTTGCCTTCAATTTTAACAGGTGTTTCATTCTTTAGGTTTATGTACACGTGTTCAGCCAATGAAGCTAAATGACGCGTAGATCGTGCAGATGCGATAATCATGTTGTCTGCGATAGAGGATTTATCGGTTAGGTCAATTACCGATAAATCTTCAGCTTTATTGTCGTCTAAAATTTTATAAATTAAATCAAAAATTTCTTTTGAAGAAAGTTGTTTGTTCATTAATAGTCCTAGTGCAACTTTGTTTACGCCGCAGCATAATATGATTTGATAAAAATTGATAGAATTTTTTAATAAAAATGTAAATAGTTAAAGAGTAAAGGATAGATGAGAAAATGTATTAAGAGAAGTACCCTGTTGTTCAGAAAAATCTGGACATTGAGTCTATATTTAGGCATCTTATTAGGTAAGAAATATTAGAGTCACACTGTGCAAAAAAAAACATTGGTTACTTTTAATAGGGTATCGCTTGCTTATAGAACAGATGAGGAGATTTTTTGGGATTTAAGTTTAAACTTTAATTCTGGTGCCTTTTATTTTTTAACGGGGTCTAGCGGTTCTGGTAAGACTTCTTTATTAAAGTTGATTTATATGGATGTTATGCCAACACAGGGTTCTGTAACTGTTTTAGGGCATGATTCTTTAAGTATTACACAACGACAAATTCCATATTTGCGCCAAAAGATAGGCATGGTTTTTCAAGATTGTTATATGTTAAATCATTTAACATTAATTGAAAATGTTGCTTTGCCGTTGCGCATAAGGGGATTAAACAAAGAGCAAGCATTGTATAATGCAAGCGAAATGCTTAGTTGGGTGGGGTTAAGTCGATATATTAATCACTATCCAGATGTTTTGTCTGGTGGCCAAAAGCAGCGTGCAGCTGTGGCTAGAGCGGTTATTAACCGTCCTTTATTTCTTCTTGCAGATGAACCCACGGGGAATGTTGATAAAGAAAATGCTGTTCGCATTCTGCATTTGTTTGAAGAATTGCATAAGCGTGGGACTACTGTGATTTTTGCTACACATGATCGGTCCTTAGCGGCTTCTTATCCGTATCCTGAATTGTTAATTAAAGATAAAAAAATTCAGATGAACGAAAAAACAGCTAAGCGTTATCATGGATTGATGAGTCAAAACATGGAAAATGAAGTTTCTAGCCAGGCAAGTCGTAGTAATGTGATTATTGGGTCAGATGTGGGATATAAGAAAAGATGAAGCAGCGTAGATTTGATATTCCGTTTGGATCAGATGTTTGGATTAGTATTGTTTTAGGGCTGATGTTGTTTGTTACAAGCATATCTTTAATAGTAAGTGTTGGAGTTAATCAATATATTCAAGACTGGAATACTTCTGCGCAAGCTACGTTTACAATAGAATTGCCTCATAAATCTGATATTCTCATGCCTGAGGTAATGCAAGTGCTTAAACAATATCCAGAGGTTGAAAGTGTATCTGTTTTAGATAAAAGTTATGTTCAAAAATTAATGTTTCAACTGGGGGTGGCTTCTATTGATGCACCTATATTGATTGATTTTATAGTATCGAAAGATGTATTGCTTAATTTTGATTCAGATAAAATTTTAAATGCGTTGCAAAAAATTATACCACAGACTTCAATTATTAAGCCTGTATTGACTTCTCAGGAGGCTTTATCTATGGCACAAGTAGTTGGCTATATTGCCTTTGGTTTTGGGGTGATTATGGTTGTGGCTATGTGTGCAATTATTGCCTTTTTGATGTATTCAGAAGTTCAAACGCATGAACGAACTATTGATTTATTTAATTTGTTGGGCGCGCCTAATTATTTTATTTCAAAGATATTTCAGAATTACGTATTTTTAATTTTAGTAAAAGCATTTTTGTTATCGCTAGCTTTAAACGTTTGTTTGTATTATGCTTCATATATTGTATATATGGGGGATACATATCTTGCCCGAGGGATAACTTGGATTACATGGGCGTATATTGTATTAGGTATACCCGTATTAATGGTTTCTGTAATACAATTGATTGTTCCTGTTACAGTGTTAAGTTGCTTAAAAAATAAATATAATAATTCATTGCACGCATGATGATAATTGTTCGATCTTTCTTTTTTCATATGTTTTTTTATGTTGGGACTATACTGATGTTATTTGTATTTAGTCCTTTTGTTCTTGTGCCCAGGCCTTTGTTTGTGCCGAGAATCTTTACTAATTACAGCCGTTGGTTACTAAAGTACGTTGTGGGATTGGATATTAGTATTGAAGGTTTGGAAAATATTCCATCAGATAGGTCTTTTCTTTTGGTATCTAATCACCAATCTGCGTGGGAAACCTTAATTTTTTTTACGATTTTTAAAGACCCTGTTATGCTTTTAAAAAAAGAACTAACATATATCCCATTATTTGGTTGGTTTTTGTTGCGTACAGGGATGTTATCGATAGATAGGAAGAACCCTACCGGTGGGTTTAAAAAAATATTGGCTGGGATTAATTCACGTTTAAATGAGGAAAACAGACCTGTGTGTGTATTTCCAGAAGGGACACGTAAAGCACCTGGGGAACCTGGAGATTTCAAAAAGGGAATTTATTTAATCGCAAAGCATACCAAGGCTGATATAGTTTGTGTCGCCCATAATGCGGGGCTGTATTGGCCTCCTCATAAGTTTACAATTAAGCCAGGTACAGTAAAGGTATTTATTTACCCTGTGTTGGCACCAGTGTTTGACGAATCGATCTTAAAAACAGTATTGCCTGGAATGATTCATACAAAATCAAAAGAACTTGCACGATATGGAGAATAAATATAATGAATAAAGAATTATTAAAAAATACTGTTGCTCATTTAATGAGCCCAGGTAAAGGTATTTTGGCTGCAGATGAAACCCCTTCCAATATCGGGAAAAAATTCGCGGCATTACACATTGAAAATACACCTGAAAATCGTCAAAAATATCGCGAAATGTTATTTACCACGTTAGGAATGGAAGAATATATTTCTGGTGTGATCTTGCAAGATGAAACTATCTATCAGCGAACTAAAGATGGGGTTAGTTTTCCTGAATATTTAAAAGATAAGAATATATTATCGGGAATAAAAGTAGATTTAGGATTGGAGCCCATTAGTGAAGGTTCGCAGGAAACTATTACTAAAGGTTTGGATGGTTTGGGTGAACGGTTAGAGAAATATAAAAAATACTCAGCGAAATTTGCTAAGTGGAGATCTGTAATATATATTGATTCAGAAACATGTCTACCCACAGAAAAGGCAATGCAACTGAATGCAAAAGGTTTGGCAGATTATGCATATACTTGTCAGTTACATGATATTGTTCCGATTGTAGAACCTGAAGTTTTAATGGACGGAAATCATTCTATTGAAACATCATATAAAGTTACATCTGACATTTTAGATAAACTTTTTAAAGCATTAGTTGAAAAAGGTGTGTTTCTTGAAGGTGTTTTATTAAAGCCTAACATGGTAATTCCCGGATTGATGTGTGCGAATCAGGTGGACCCAGGGATAGTAGCGAATAAAACTATCCAGTGTTTTAGAGAAAACGTACCTGCGGAGACCTCGGGCATTGTTTTTTTATCTGGAGGGCAGCGAGATGATTTATCAATTAAACACTTGGCATTAATGAATCAACATAATGACCTGCCGTGGAAATTAAGTTTTTCATATGGTAGAGCTCTGCAACGTCAGGCATTAACTGCATGGAAGGGGCAAGATCAGAATCTGCAGGCTGCACAAAAAGCATTTTTAGAACAGGCGCGTCTTAATTCGTTAGCAACATTAGGACAGATTTATTAGAAAGTTTATTAAAGGAAAACTCGGCAACCAAGGGCCGAGTTTTATTAGTTATTGTTTCTGGCTGCTTTTTAACAAGATTATTATAGTGCTAGCTTTAATAATACATCTAGTCCGGCAGCAAGATCACCGGGAACTCTTTGCGTTGCTTTTGCATAAGTTTGCGCTAACTCCTATTGCAGATATTAACGCGGTGCCAAGGGTTAAAATTGCCTTCATGGATACAAGGCTTCCCCCCCCCTCTAAATACTTTAGAAGCTTTAGGGTTTGATTGTGCTTGGTCTAAAACTCTTGTAAAGCTTTATTGCTTCCTGCCAGTATATTCTTTAACCTGAACATGACATCATTTGCTTGTTCATCAGAAAAATGGTCTAAAGAAATATATTCTTCTCCCCCTGCCTTCCCCTAGATGGTATTTTGCATCTTCGTCATATTCTTGATGTGTTTTTTTTATTTGACTCTGGATAACCTTTGCCGGTTAGATGCTTTCTTAATAAAATTTGGATTTTTAAGAGTATCCTGAAGATTAAGGACAAAGTGATTAATACACTATTCAAATCGTAAAGAATCACTCCACCCAACACTTAAGCTTGGTGTACAATCTGTAAATACGAAAAAAGGTCGGTCTTAGGCAGATTTTGGGGAGTTTGGGTTTCGTCAGTAAAGACAAAAGTTGTGCTGACTATAGTTGCGATTAACAAGAAAATGATTTACAAAATTATCCTGCCAATTTAACGCGTGATCCTAGTGCTTGCCCCCTATTTTTTGTGAATGCCTATGTTTTTTATATTCGGCTGATGGTGAATTTGTCTAGTCTTTTTGGCTAACTATGGTGCGCGTTTTAGGATTTTTACGTAAACTAATGCACATTATTTAAGAGAGGGGGCTTATACTCATACTAAATGAGTATTTGTATGATTAAATATTAATCGAATTTTCACGGAGGGGGACTTAGACTTTTTCAGCTTGACTAGAGTTACTTAGATAACCGAAGCTATAATATATGATTAACTTTTAATAAAAGTGCTTTCCTAATGAAGCGCCCTCGTGTAAAAATATTAAGAAAGATTAAAAAAAGGTATTTAGCGTGTTGAAGAATCATTTACTAATAAGTTCAATGTGTGTTGCAATGCTGTATAGCGTTTCTTATGCAGAAAATGTGCAATCTGAGTCGGAAAAAAAAGTTGTTCCAAGGCCATTAACCCAACCATCAGATCTGGCAGCTGTTAAACGGCGTGTAGAGTTATTAGATTTTCTTCAAAAAGCGTATGACACTAACCCTGAATTATTAAGTGCAAGATATGCGCGCAATGCTAAAGAAGCCGAAATGTTGGGCGTTATGTCGCGGTTTGGTCCTAATGTTAAGTTAATGGCAACGGCTGGGCATGATCGATCTAAGGGGGTTGGTAAAAACTTTTCGGAGCAGCTTGAATCTTTTCGTGATACGGACTATGACGTTAAAGGGGAGGTCGTTGCAAATATTAATCTGTTTAGATGTGGTTCGGATACATTTGCGATGATGGCTGGTGCAGCTAATCAAGATGTATATGATGTTGAACAAGCTGCTGTAATTCAAAAATTTATTTTGGATGCGGTGGAAGCTTATGTAGATGTTAAAAAAAGACGACAAGAGTTAGATGTTTTTACTAAATTTGAGCGTCAAGCCAGGCATAATTTTGAACGCGTGCAAACTGAATATGTTGTAGGATCTTCTACGCGTACAAACGTTTTAACTGCAAAGGCGGAGTTGGCAGAGGCTACGAGCAAAAGGACAAAAGCTCAAACGGAATTAATTAATGCTGAGCAATCATATATTGCAATGTCAGGTGAACCTGCCGGTGAATTAGTTTATCCAACAAATACATTAAGGTTACCTATTTCATTAGAAGAATCTATGAAACTTGCTGAAGAAAGAAGTTTAACGTTGCGTAAAGGGGCTGCTAGTTTAAGAGCAGCGAGATATGGGTTGGCATCTGCTGTAACAGATACATTACCTTCTATAGATTTATATGCACAATATGACACATCATTAAAAAATGAGGATGTTAATCAAGGTGGTACAGGGCAAGTAGGGATACGCTTTTCATATGAGCTATTTTCTAATTCTGGACAAGGGTCCCATCTTTCTAAAATAAAGCAAGCAACCAACAGAAAACAATCTGCAAATTATGGGCATGAGCATGCTCGCAACCATATGATTAAAGAAGTAAAGGCTGCTTGGCATGGGTTGAAAGCTGCTGAAACTCAACGTTCACAGGCGGAACTTGCTGTAGAAGCTGCACGCAATGCGTATGAAGGGGCTGTGGAAGAGTTTCGTTTAGGTCAGCGTGCTTATCTTGACTTGTTAAAAGTTCAAGAGCAGTTATTAAAAGCAGAGCTAAACTATTTAGAAGCTGTAAAAGCAGAAATATTAGGTCGGTATAAGTTGTTGGCCTCTACTGGAGGGTTAACACCTTCTGCGGTGGGGTTGGTGCTTAATGAACGTGACGAAGAGGTTTAATAATAATGATAGATGATACAAAAGTTGCTGATCGAGCAGATCAAGAATTAAGCATGGATGAAATTTTATCTTCAATTCGTAATATTATTACAGAAGATCAGGAAAATAAAAGAGGGCATCGTCGGACTTTTCCTGAGGATTCTACTACGAACCCGTCAGGGGCACGTGTAATGGAAGATTTACCTAAATTTGATAATGAGGATGACTTTGTTCTGCCAAATTTTAATGAAAAATCTGAAAAAGATGTAAGACAAGATTTTCAGAAATCCGCCTTTCCACGTTCTGTATTTCCTGATGAAGATTTTGAAATGCGACAGCAAAATGAACGATCTTTTCAAGAGCAGGTTAAACCCTATTATCTCAGAGAACAGTTTGTTAGAGAGGCTGAGTCTACAGAAGATAGAATATCTAAGGCGTTAAAAGGAATTGTAGAATCATACGGACAAAGAAGCACCTATAATAAAGATGATGTTTCTATGTATGAACAAGTTCAAGGTTCTTCTAAATTAACAGACGTCATTAATACCATGATTGAAAAAATTGTTGTGGTGCGCATAGAAGAGTGGTTGCACACAAATCTTTCTAGGATCTTGGAAAAAGCGATTTTGAGAGAGCTAGAACAAATAGTTAGTAAAATGAAATTTTAACGATTAACTTTAAATTAAACTTTTTTGGCTTTTACTAGAGTATAAAAATAAAAAATAAAAAGAAGGAGCCTGTTACGATGCGCGTGTTGTTAATCGAAGACGATCCTACCGTCTCCAAAAGTGTAGAATTAATGTTGCAATCGTCAAATATAGTTTGTGATGTTACAAACTTAGGAGAAGAAGGAGTAGAAATTTCAAAACTATATGATTACGACATTATCATTTTAGATCTAATGTTGCCAGATATGGATGGTTTTGACGTTATTAAACGGTTGCGAAATGCAGCTGTTAAAACACCAATATTAATTTTATCAGGACTTACAGAAACTGAAGATAAAATCAAAGGGTTTGGTATAGGTGCAGATGATTATTTAACAAAACCGTTCAACAAGAATGAGTTAATAGCGCGTATCAATGCAATCGTAAGAAGAGCGCGTGGACATGCTGATGCAACTATAAAAATAGGGAGATTAACAATTAATTTGCAGTCTCATACAGCTGAAGTAGACGGAAAAGGTATTCCGTTAACCTCAAAAGAATATGCAATTTTAGAGCTTTTAGCGATGCGAAAAGGTTCTACTTTAACTAAAGAGATGTTCTTAAATCATTTATACGGTGGTTTGGATGAGCCTGAATTAAAAATTATCGATGTTTTTGTGTGTAAACTAAGAAAAAAATTGGCTAAAGCCTTAGATGGAGACAGCTGCATTGAAACTATCTGGGGTAGAGGGTATGTGTTAAGAGGTCCTCAACAAAGTGAAACGGATAACAGTATTTCAGCCGCTTAAATATGAGCGGCTGAAAATAAGTTAAGTATAAAAAAGAAAAACAGAGGCGAGAGATTTAAAAGTTTTTTCGTCTCTGTTTTTTTACCAGAGTGATTGCTTGTAAATTTTTATATAGGGAATAGTATTGAAGAAAAAATGAAGAAATTTATATTATATTTTTTTGCAAGCCTTGGTGTTTTATTTTTGTCACTGGTTTTAATACTTGGGTTAAGTATAAAATCTTTATTCTCACCATCGTTACTAAAAGTACCGAATGAAAGTCAGCTTTATATACATTTAAGCAAGCAAATAACCGATTTTCCTACGCGCGCTACATTTGGTTTCGGGAGTCATTCTAAGCCAAATGTATGGAATATAGCGCGGGCTTTAAAGGCTGCTGCTCATGATTCAAGAATTGAATCGGCTGTAATTCATATGGATTTTCCTCTTCTGACATTTTCACAAGCGTATAGTTTGGGACGCTCTATTGAATATTTTCGTTCTTCAGGAAAAAAAATAAAATGTTATGCAAGTTCATTTGGTAATTTAGGAGGTGGGCTTCCATCATATTTTTTAGCCACATATTGTGATGAGATAAGTCTGCAGAGACTAGGGGAGGTAGCAATTAACCGCGTTAGTGAGAGAGAAGTTTTAGGTGGGGAGTTTATTTTTATTAGAGAATTATTAGACAAATTGAAAATAACGCCAGATTTTATGGTGAAGGGGCGTTATAAAAAGGCTCCAGAACCCTTGATTTATAAAACATTCAGCATAGAAAATAGAGAAATGCTATCTTCTTTGATAAAAGATTTGGAAACACAAGTATTAACAAAGATCATTTATAATCGTCCATCTAAACTAAAAGGAGGGATAGATATTTTGGCAAATGGCCCTTATTTAGATGCGCAGGCACTTAACTTAGGCATAATCGACGGTATTTCCAATAAGGTTGAAAGTAATGAGAAGTTCGTATTGCTAGAAGAATATGTGTATGGTTTGGAGAAGTCAGAAAAAAAAGCAAAACAAACTATTGCCATCGTAAAACTAGAGGGTGCAATTGTTGACGATGGTATGGCTTATGGGATACGGGAGAAAGTTATTACACCGTTATATGTTAAAGAGATATTTGAAACTTTGCATAGGCTGGGTAATGTGAGGGGGGTAATATTAAGTATTAATTCTCCTGGGGGCTCTGCACTTGCTAGTGAGAAAATATGGTCAGTAATTAAGCATTTTCAGACGGAGTATAAGGTTGTTGTTTATATGCAAAGGGCTGCTGCTTCAGGTGGCTATTATATTGCGGCACCTGCAAATTATATTGTAGCTAATCCATTTACACTAACTGGTTCAATAGGTGTGTTCACAGGTAAATTTGTATTAAAGGAAATGTTGAAAGATTTAGGTGTTAATAGTGAATCATTAGATAGATCTAATGTATCAATTAATAGTATATTTTCTAGGTTTACACCCAAGCAAAAAATATACCTGCAAAAAAACTTGGAGCATACATATAATAGATTTATTGAAGTTGTAAGTGATGGACGCACAAAATCTAAAGAAGAAATTTTGAGTTTAGCAGAAGGTCGTGTATGGACAGGTAACCAAGCTGTGGGCAATGGGTTGGTTGACCAAGTTGGAGATCTAAGCGATGCAGTAGAATGTTTGGCTAAGCTTTTAGAATTAGAATCTAATAGTTATCAAGTAAAGTTAATCGAGCCAAAAGGAGATTTTTCAGCAATTATAAAAGAAATGGTAGAACAATTTGATGTTTCGTTGAGTATATTAAGTAGTTCATTACATTATATTTATAATATGATCTATGGTCCAGGTACGCAATATAAAGAAAATTTTTAATTTATCAATATTATTTGTTAGGTTTTTTTAAAAATACCTTGTGTGATTTATTAAAGTTGATAGGCGGCATTGAATTAATAATAATTTTTTACTTTTTTGACAATGCATGTAAATAAAATTGCTTGCTTCTTTCGTAGCCTTTTTATATAGTGTGATCACTTATACTTTTAGAAAAACATGAAATTTTTTTTACTTTTGTTTGGTTTAATATGTGCACAAATATCTTCTGTATACGCAAATGTAGTGGTCACTTCAAAACCTTTGTATTTTATTATAGCTCCTTTAATTAAAGAAATAGACACACCAAAAATATTGGTCAGTCATGGTCATTGTGGTCATCATCATCATCTTCGCCCGTCTGAAATAAAGTTAATAAAAAATGCAACGCTTGTATTTTGGAGCGGACCTGTTCATGAGCCCTTTATGGCGAAAATTATAAGGGTTAACAATAATAATATAAAAGTTTTTGAGGAAAATAAAGGATTTGCTTGGTTGTCAATAGGGATTATTTTAAAAAAACTTCCAATGTTAACAGCCAGGTTAAAAAAAATATACCCACAAAAAGTACATGCTCAGATTGATGCTAATGCGTTAAAGTTTCAGCAGAAGTTAATTAATCTAAGTAAAAAAATTAGTTTAGATCTCTCTACTTTAAAAACAAAAGCTTTTTTAATTACGTATCCTTTTTTATCATATTTTGCTAAAGAATATGGGATTAATATTGTGGGGTATATGATGGATAGCCCCGATGCTGCGGTTACCCCCCGCCGATTAAAATCAATATATAAATTATTAGAAGAAAAAGAAATCACTGGAGTTATTAAGGATCACCACGTGCCTTTAAATGTGATTCATACCGTGGTGGGCAATCAATGTTCTCGTATCTTAACGGTGGATCCTGAAGCTATAAATGTTCCCGTAAGTATAGATGGATATCATATTTTAATAGAAAGAATAACCCAATCTATTGTAAAGTGGGCACAATAAATTAACAGTAAGTTTCAGACATGAAAATTGCCTTTATTACGGCGAATAAAATTAAAGCCCGACGCACGTTGGACTTGTTGGAACAACGTTATACTAATTATGCGCCTGAAGACGCTGATTTTTTAGCTGTTTTAGGCGGAGATGGCTTTATGTTAAAAGCTTTGAGGGATTATCATTATTTATGCAAGCCTTTTTATGGAATGAATTTAGGAAACTTGGGTTTTTTAATGAATTCAATTCATGAAGAAGGTGATGAAGATATTGAGGCCTTAATTCATGAAGCTAAACCACTCCACTTGTATCCTTTAGAAATGAAAACAGTTGATATTTGGGACGTGGAAAAAACCATTATTGCCTTTAATGATGTTTCAGTGACTCGCGCATCACCGCAGGCTGCTAAATTAAAGATTTTCGTAAATGATATAGTGCGCGTGCCAAAGCTTATAGCAGATGGGATTTTAGTTTCAACACCAGCAGGCAGTACAGCATATAATTCCTCTGCGGGTGGGCCTATTTTGCCTGTTCAGGCAAACCTTCTAGCTTTAACGCCAATTAGTCCTTTTCGCCCTAAAAATTGGAAGGGTGCATTATTGAAAAATAGTGACAATGTTGTAATTGAAACATTAGAGTCCAAAAAGCGTCCAGTTAATGCCGTAGCGGATATGGTTGAAATTAAAAGGGTTGTTAAAGTGTCTGTTCATCAAAAACATTCACTTAGTGCTACTGTTTTATTTAGCCCTCATTCACACTTAGAAGAACGGATTATTGCAGAGCAATTTTAGGAGAGATTACTATGAGCAATGTGTTAGATTTTGAAAAAAATATCGTTGAGCTTGAATCTAAAATCGCAGAACTTAAAAAATTTGCGGGTGTAGAAGATTATAATCTAACAAAAGAAATTGCAGCCATGGAAGACAAAGCCCATAAATTGATGGACAAAGTTTATCACAACTTAACTCCGTGGCAGAAGGTTCAAATTGCTCGCCATGAAAAACGACCTCAGTTCTTAGATTATGTTCAGCATTTGGTTCAAGATTTTACACCTTTAGCGGGTGATCGAAAATTTGGTGAAGATCAAGCGATTGTAGGGGGGCTTGGACGTTTTGCGGGCTATTCAGTTGTTATAATGGGCCATCAGAAAGGGATAGACCTTGAAAGCCGAATAAAGCACAATTTTGGCTGCGCGAGACCTGAAGGTTATAGGAAGGCTGCTCGTTTAATGGATTTGGCCAATCAGTTTAGGCTTCCTATTTTAAGTTTTGTAAATACATCCGGTGCATATCCTGGTATTGATGCGGAAGAACGCGGTCAGGCTGAAGCGATAGCTAGGTCAATTGAAACCTGTTTAAAAGTAGAGGTTCCTATTATTAGCACTATTATAGGCGAGGGAGGCTCTGGCGGGGCAATCGCCATAGCTGTTGCGGATACAATAATGATGTTAGAAAATTCTATTTATTCGGTGATTTCTCCTGAGGGGTGTGCATCTATATTATGGAAAGATGCTGATAAAAAAGAGGTTGCTGCTGCTGCGCAAAAGATTACGGCTCAAGATTTATATGAGTTAAAAGTAATTGATCAAATTATTCCTGAAAAAGTGGGGGGAGCGCATCGTCACCCTGAAGAAACAATATTAACTGTAGGTCGATATGTCGAGTCTGCACTTAAAAATTATGATGGTGTAGAACAAAAAACTTTTATTTCTAAACGTCAGCAAAAATTTTTGCAGATGGGTAGATTATAGAAAATATAGGAACAATATGACTACATTAGATCCTATTATTATTACTGGCCCAACAGCAGGGGGAAAATCTGATTTAGCAGAAAAGGTATGCGATGCTTTAGACGGAATAATCATCAATGCCGATAGCTTGCAGATGTACAAAGGGTTGCCTTGTTTAACAGCTCAACCAGAAACGCAAGAAGAACGTCACACGTTATATAGTGTATTTGAGCCTGGCAATAAGTGTGATGTAATTAAATGGATAGAGTTGGTAGAATTAGAAATTTCCAGGGCTAATGCTCAAGGAAAAAGACCTATTATAGTGGGTGGTACAGGTTTTTATTTAAAAGTTCTGCTTGGCGGGATTGCGCCTATTCCTCCTATTCCAGAAACTATTTTTCAACATGCAGACTGGTTAGTTCAAACATATGGGTTAGGACACCTAATTGAAGATTTAATTAAAAAAGACCCTGATCTTCCTAAACATTTACAGCATAAAGATCCCCAGCGTGTTTTAAGGGCTTGGACAGTTCTAAAAGCAACAGGAATCTCTTTGCGGGATTGGTATAAAAAACAAACACAAAATGAACAAAAATTTATCAAGATATTGCGCACCCGTGAGCGAGATGTTTTGTATAAAAGAATTAATCAGCGCTTTGATTTAATGTGGACAAATGGTATAATAGAAGAAGTTCAGGTGTTCAATTCTAAGTATTCTAATATAACAAATAATTATGCAGTAAAGGCGATAGGTTTTGCGGAAGTAGATGCTTACTTAAAAGGTGACATTTCTGCGGCCAAGGCAATTGAGCTTGCTCAAACAAAAACACGCCAATATGCCAAACGACAGCTAACATGGTTTAGACATCAGTTTAAATCGGATGTGGTAATCGAAACAAATCAAAATGGAGTTGATGAAATATTAAATTTTGTCGATAAATGGGAAACAAAGACTTATAAAAAGGATTAGATTGTGTCAAAAAGTATTTTCTCCAAGTTAAAGGGGTTATTTTCAGCGGATATGGCAATCGACTTAGGGACCGCAAATACGTTGGTATATGTCCGAGGACAAGGGATTGTTTTAAATGAACCTTCGGTTGTGGCAATTATGGATCAGCATGGAAAACAAAAAGTATTGGCCGTTGGTGAGGAAGCTAAACAAATGGTAGGAAAAACTCCAGGCAATATTCGAGCAATACGTCCAATGAAAGACGGTGTAATTGCAGACTTTGAAATTGCTGAGGAAATGATTAAACATTTTATACGTAAAGTACACAAACGTCGCTCATTTATTAGCCCTCAAATTATTATTTGTGTGCCATCTGGTGCTACGCCTGTGGAACGCAGAGCAATTCAAGACTCTGCAGAAAATGCGGGAGCTCGAGAGGTGTTTTTGATGGAGGAGCCAATGGCTGCTGCGATAGGGGCGGGGCTTCCCGTAACTGAACCTGCAGGATCTATGATCGTAGACATTGGAGGAGGAACTACGGAGGTTGGAATCGTTTCTCTTGGTGGTTTGGTTTATTCTCATTCGTTGCGCGTAGGAGGCGATGTAATTGATGAGGCGATTATTTCTTATATTCGTAAAACACTTAATTTGTTTATAGGAGAAGCAACAGCAGAACGTATAAAAAAAGAGATAGCTTCTGCGTGTGCTCCAATAGAAAATGATGGTTTGGAAATACAAATTAAAGGTCGTGATTTAATTGCAGGGGTGCCAAAAGAAATTACGATTAATGAAAGACAAGTTGCTGAAGCAATAGCAGAGCCTATTCAAGCGATTGTGGGAAGCGTTAAAATGGCGTTAGAAAGAACAGATCCAGAGTTGGCAGCAGATATAGTGGATAGAGGTATTGTGTTAACAGGTGGTGGCGCGTTGCTTCGCAACTTAGATAAATTGTTAAGATCTGCTACAGGGTTACCTGTTACTGTTGCTGAAGCACCGTTAGATTGTGTTGCGTTGGGTACTGGTAAACCATTAGAACATATGGAAACTTTAAGGAATGTATTAATTAAAGTCTAAACATGTATCTGCGTAAATATCGCCGTAGGCATTCAACGTTTGGGAGACGCATTTGGCCTTCTGCATCTTTTTTTAAAGTTAGGTTGAATGCGGCTAAGATTACCCTTGTATTTGCGATATTAGGGGCGCTTGTTTTATCTTTCGTAGATTATCGCAATCAACAATTTACTCAAAATATAAAAAACCTAGTGGCCGATGTTGCGGTACCTGTTGTAGGGTTAAGCATGGATATTACAAAAAATGTAACTACAGAAATACAAGATTTGATACGCCCTTATAAAAAATACGAAAAACAATTACAAGAAAAAGATGATGCCATACAGTTATGGCGCCTAGAGGTCCAGCGACTAAGGCAAGAAATAAAATTATTAAAAGAGGCGTTAAAATATAAAAAGAATCTACCATCGTCTATATTAACTACTCAATTAATTGTTCCTAGAGGGCGTTATTTTTCGCACAAAGCATTTCTAAATATTGGAAGCAATTTTGGTGTTCAAAAAAACTCTGTAGTAATTAGTTCAAAGGGCATTGTGGGAAAGGTTGTGCAAGTTAGCCAAAAAACTTCAGAAGTTATGTTGTTAAGTCATCCGTTGTCTGCAATTCCTATCTATCTTGAGAGCAATAATGAAAGTGGTGTTGTCAAGGGAGATGTTAAGCGAGGATTAGTATTAAGTTATACTACTAATTTTGAAAATATAAAAAATGGGGATAGAGTATTAACTTCTGGGCAAGGAGGGGTATATCCAAGGGGAATAAATGTAGGTCTAATTAAGAAGAAAAATGATCTAATTAATGTACTTCCTTTTCATGCTATAGATAATAATTCAATGTTGGTTTATGTGATTCCTCCGAATCTAGAGGGCATTCCTGATAATGAAATTTTTGATTAATAGAGTAAGTTTTTATCAATACTTCCCGGGTTTCACTATAATTCTTTGTGTGCTCTTAAGTATTTTTACTGATATTCAATCGTTAGCATATATAGCAATATTTTATTGGTGTGTATTTCGTTTTGATCTTGTGCCTATCTCATTATTAGTGTGTTTAGGTTTAATTTATGATAGTTTATGCAGTCATTTTTTGGGTGAAGAAACTTTTTTGTATCTAATATTAATGAGCTTAGTATATTTAGATCACCACTTTCTGTTGCGGAGGGATTTTTTTTATCTCTGGAAAAATATCAGCGTATTAATCGTTGCAATTACAGTCTGCAAATGGCTGTTGGCAGCTAACTTAAATTTAGGATTTTTTATTGCATGGCAATTATTCGATGCCTGTTTAGGAATTTGTATATTTCCTGTGTTTGTAAGGTTAATGGCTCCAATGTATAGTAAACTTTCAACATAGAGATCTGAATATATTAACGTATCAAGAGTGAGCATATATCCATAGTAAGTGCTACACCAAAATGAAGTATTACCCCCATTATAATAGAATTTGTACGTAAACTCATTGTACCCAAGATAAGCCCCGCAAAAATGGAACCAAAAGCTTCTAAAAAGGGTTTTTGAAAGTGAATCATGCAATAAGGGATCATAGATACAAAAATAGAATAAAAACCAAAACGAGCTTTTAACCCATGAATAAGAAAGCCTCTAAAGAAAAACTCAGTGCCTAAAAATTGTAATAAATAAAATATTTCCCAAATTATTATATTGGGCCAAATAGAGATACCTTCTGGGACGCGAAAAAAAGGATAGGTGTGTTGGAAAGAAGGAAAAGTGGCCGCAGTCATAATAAGGGGAAACATTATCGCCATGAAAATAATATAAAATTTGCCATATAAAAATGCACCTTTGACTTTTACTCCGTAATCTTTTAGAGTTTTTCCGAAAAAAGTGTACATGAATAGCATAGGAAAAATCATATAGAAAAATAAGCAAAAGCTGGTAAACCATAAAAGCTGAGTGAGATTTCCATTGTGATTGGGTGCGAAAAAATTCTTAAAAAAATCTGCAGCGCTATATAGGCCCAGTTCTCTTAGGAAATAAATGAAGTTACCGGTTTTGGCTATGAATTGGATAAATAAAAGTGTAAGTGCCGATAAAAAACAGATGGTCGCTGTTTCTTTGTCAAGAGCTTTGCCTTTTTCTTCTGTTTGATAAGTTTCATGTATCAAGTTAGTAAATTCGGCGATGTATTTTCTAACCATTAAAACACCCTTAGTAAGTTAAGTACAATATTGAAGCATATGGATGCATAAATTTTATTGAACAAAGATTACCATGAATACTTATGGTAAACAAGGTTCTAAGTATAATATTAAATTAGTATATTCATAAAAAACAGAGATATCTTTTCTGTACAAAAAGGCTAAAATATACATAATGTAAGCACGTACATATTTAGCCTGAGTTTATTATGCTTACTCCATTTGTTTTATTTGGTCATAGATTACTTATTGTAATATTGGCTCAGTTACTATTGGTTTTACTTTTAATTGGAAGGCTGTTTTTTTTACAAGTTGTATCTCAGGAAAAATATATAAATCTTTCTGATCGTAATCGAATTCGAGTTACTCTTGAAACGCCATTGCGGGGAAGTTTTAAGGATCGTGCTGGAAATGTATTTGCGCATAGTGTTCCTTATTATAACCTTCATATAGATTGTCCTAATTTAGAATGTTGGGAGAAATGTAGCAAAAAGTTCAATAAAATAGGTGTTAAGGTCGATTTTGAAAATTTATTTTCACATACCAATAAGGTCTTATTAAAAGAGCGCTTAACTTGGGAAGAAATTGCTTTAATTGAAGCAAATAAAAGTGACCTACCTATGGCATCTATTCAAGTTTTATATGAACGTGCATATCCCTTGGATCAAGCTACTCCTCATATATTGGGGTATACTAGTCGCATTGCAAAAGATCATCCTTATGCAAAAAAGCTTCCTTATTCAAATGTAGGACGTTCCGGTTTAGAAAAATTGATGGATGAAAAACTTTTTGGAAAACCCTCGATTGTGGAGGAGGAAGTCAATGCATATGGAGAGACTATTAGAACTTTATCTTTTCAGTCGGGACAGACGGGAGAAGATATATTTTTAACACTTGATATTGAGCTTCAACAATTTTTATATCAAAAATTGCAGTCGCATAAAAGTGGGGCTGCTGTAGTCTTAGACGTTAATACAGGAGAAATTATGGGATTGGTTTCATATCCAAGTTTTAATCCTGGAATATTTGAGAAAGGTTTATCTAGAGTAGACTGGGATAAATTAAAAAAGGATATTCAAACCCCATTGTTGGATAAAACAATCATGGGAATGTATCCTGTAGGATCTATTATAAAGCCCCTTATTGCTTTGGCTGCTTTAGAGGAGGGATATATTACGCCGCAAACGCGCTTTACATGTAATGGGGTGGTAGTAATCGATGGGCAACCATGTCACTGTTGGAAAGCAGGCGGTCATGGATCTTTAAACTTAGAAGAAGCTTTGCGTAAGTCTTGTAATATTTATATGTACGAAATCGCAAAAATAATGCCTTTGGAATTTATTACAAAGTGGTTATATCGTTTTGGTTTAGGACAAAAAACTGGTTTTCTGGCACCAGGAGAGAAAGCTGGGTTGTTGCCTTCTTCAGAGTGGAAGTTAAAAAATCGTAAAGACAGGTGGAGGCGTATAGATACAGTTTATTTGACTATTGGTCAAGGATATATTTTAACCACACCATTGCAGCTAGTAAGGATGGTAGCCCAAATAGTTAACGGAGGAAATGAAATCACTCCTCATATATTATTAGATAAGATTGAGAGAAAACCGTTTAAAAAAATAGAGGCTACTAAACATTATTTAGACTTTTTAACTCAAGTAATGGGACAGGTAATTAATCATCCGGAAGGAACAAGCTATCGTAGCAGACTAAAGGAGGTAGAGTGGCAGATGGGAGGTAAGTCTGGTACTGCTCAAGTTAGAAAAATTACTCAACGTGAGCGCTCAGAGGGAAGACACCACGGATTTGACTGGCAATGGAAAGAAAAAGACCATGCTCTATTTGTGGGGTTTGCTCCTTTAAGTAAGCCAAAATATGCAATAGTAGTTTTGGTCGAGCATGGTGGTTTTGGGGGTGTTACGGCTGCACCTTTAGGTAGAGATATCATGCAGTTTATTATGCAAAAATATAATAGAAGATTTCCTAATATATAGTTTACTGGCATACTTTATATGCAAAGTTTAATTGTTGTTTTCAATTTCAGGAATCATTCCCAAAGCTGCGCGATAAATGTCTAATAATTCTTCTTGCTCTTGAGCCTCTTGTAGATCCATTTTTCGTAGTTTTAATACTTGTCGCATTACTTTTGTATCAAAACCAGAAGATTTTGCTTCAGCATATACTTCGCGAATATGTTCTGCTAAGTTTGCTTTTTCTTGTTCTAATTTTTCAATGCGTTCAATTAGATTTTTTAGATGTAGTTTTGTGTCATTGTTTGCAATCATGACATATACCTTTGTTAAGATGTTGGTAATAATATATTGGTAATATTAATATGGTTCCGTTGTGTATAATAATAAAAATAAGAGTCTAGCGGAACTTTTTGCTTTTTATTGGTCGGAGTGGCGGGATTTGAACCCACGGCCCCCACACCCCCAGCGTGGTGCGCTACCAGGCTGCGCTACACTCCGATGGTTTTATGTATAGATGATCGTAGCGCTTCATTCAAGCTCTTTTCTTTAAAAAAATCAAAAAATAGAATGCTTGATTCAATAAAAGTAAAACAAAAGCTCCCTGTGGATAAAACTGGGGATAATATAATAAAGAATAAGATTTCATTGATAATTTAAAAATATTAATCAATAAAAACCTGGTTGTAAAAATATTTATTTTTTTATTGGAAATGCTTTATTTTTAGATAGTAATGGATAACTTTGAAGCAATCTACCAAAAGTTTTTTAATAAGTAAAGATAAAAAATATTACTTTTAATTTTTAGAGATAATTATCCCCAAAACTTGTGGATAGTTCTGTGAATAAACGCTGCTCTTGGTTTAGAAAACCTATAAAAGCTTACTAAATAACATCTTTGACCAATTTTTATGCAGCTAATAACGCGGCGGTATATAATAAAACACCTTCATGCGCCCTACTTTTTTAAAACCTAGGCGAGGATAAACGGGAACTCCGAGAGGTTGTGCTTGTAAAACACTCCAGCGATATCCTTTGTTGATAGCTTCTTGCAAAGGCACATAACTTAATGCTGTTCCTAAGCCATGCCTGCGATGTTGTGGATGAACTCCAACCCAATATAAACTTGCAAAATCAGCACTGAAATATATCAGACTACTTCCAACTACTTGGTTGTTAATGCTGCCTAAATAAAATGAAATGGTTGGATTGTTTTTTGAGGGTTTAAAGTTTTCAAAATATTGTCGAATTTGTTGGTCTTCTTTTGAGTTTCTTCTAGATGCTGTTACTTGCAGCCATTGTTCAAATTCTGCATCTGTATTGATTTTCCAAACTTTTACTCCATTCTTGAGAGGAAAAATAGGGTTAAGTTTTTTTAGATCTAACCCCATGGTAATAAAATCGTCACTTTCTCTTAAGAGAGTAATGTATTGAAAAATATGTTCATCGTCATCTTCTTCAAAAAAAATGGTAAAAACTCTATCTTTTAACATATTTATAACAAAGTCTGAATTTTTGTAACCTTTAGATATGTAAGCATAATTCAAACCGGTTGGTGTTGTGCTGCGAACGTATTGGTATTCGAGTTCATCTCTAGATTCATAACCGGCCATTCTGCCTACCATTGTCCAAAATTCTCGATGGCTTTGAACTGCCCACTCATGTAGTTTTTTCGCATTTTGCTCTTGTTGGCAAGGGACGGCGTGCGATGGAATTGATAAGCTAAGGAAGAAAGTTAAATAAATAACTATTTTGGGAATATAACGCTGCATAGCAATTCTCGAACTAAATTGAAATATCTTTTACGTATATAACATAGCTTGTTTAAAAAAAAATAAATATTAGAAATGTTATACATATGAAAAAGTTTTTGAAACGTGTTTTTAAATTATATTCCAAACTGTGCTACATGAATTAAATAGTTGGTAATCCCTTTTTTATTATTACCCCATTTCAATCCTCTCCTTATAAAATGAGATATTAATTTAGATGGGGATGTCATTTGCGTAGCAGCCAAATGAGTTATACCAATTAAAGAATATCTATCTTTTTGGCGAGAGGTAGCATAATCTATAAGATGAGTTTGGCTTCCTATATCCAAACCTAGGCATTGCTGTTTATAAACATGTTGTGCTAGGTGTGTGATGTCTCGTATAGCTAAATTAAGCCCTTGCCCTGCGACTGGGTGAATTGCATTGGCTGCATCCCCTACAAGTACCCAGCGATGCCCGGCAATCTGTTTAGCAACAAATGTTGTTAGCGGATATCGCTCTATAGTAGATGTAAAAATTATTTCTCCGAGATAAGGTCTCGCTAGATTACACAGAATTTTTTCTATTTCTGCTTTCTTGCTGGGGAGTAAATTATTTTTTAAAGACCATACTAAAGTTGAGGTATTAAGATTAGGTAGAGGTATGAAAGCCAAAGGCCCCTGAGGTAAAAAAAATTCAAACGCTTGGTTGTTGTGAGGTGCAGAGTGAGAAACTGTCCCTGTAAGAGCGGTTTGTTTATATGGTATTGTTTCGGTGGTGCTAAGTAGTGAGCGTATTTTAGAATTTCGGCCGTCTGCTCCAATAATTAACCGCCCTTTAAAAGTAGTATTGTTTTCTAAGACAACTTCTCCATATGAGTTTTGGATAAGAATATCTTTTACTACAGATCTGTTTTTTACGGTTGTAGAGTTGTTGGTAGACATCTGAATTTTTAATGCAGATTTCAAAATGGTATTTTGCACATTATAACCTAAGGGAGATCTGGCTTCAGTGAATGTTAGGTCAATATTTGAACTCGTCATTCCAATGTGTATGTGACGGATGGGAGCTGAATAAGGCTTTAATTCCCTTTCCCATATTTCAAGTTCAGTTAGTAACTTGATCGAAGAAGGGGATAAGGCGGTGGCTCTATTGTCCATAATAGGTGTATTCGCAGGTTCAGAGTCTATAATACAGATTTTAAGGAAGGGATTTTTTTTGTTCAAGCTTAAGGCAGTTAAGGAGCCTGCCAGGCTTCCTCCCACAATAATAATATCATACATTTAACACCGCTAGTTAGTAAACTTTATTTAGCTTAGCCTAACATATAAAGTTAACAGGTGACGAAGCTTTCTTTAAAATTTAATTATTTCTTGTTGAAGTATTAACAAGAAAACAAAAAATTTTCCATATTTTGAAAAAAGAGGCGCTGTGCCTTTTTATGAAAAGTCAATTAAAAAATAATTTTTTTTTGTGGATAAGTATGTGCATAATTTACAAACAGTAAAAAAGTTAAGCTATTGCTTTTTCTATTTTAAGCTAATTTTTACAAAACTTAACGCCTGTTTTTATATATATTCTTCGTTACTTATCCACAAAATCTGTGGATAAGTTTGTGTATAAAATGCCAGATATACATTTTTTCTCCATGTTTTTATTTTTAGTTGAACTATTTGTCACTTTTTTAGGCAAAGGGTTTTGTCATGGACTTTGTCATAATTGTTTGGTAAATTTAAATCCTGAAAGGATTCTTCTTAGATTATGTTAGACATATTGCCGCAAGTGCGGGGACGTTATACTTTTGACGATCTCCTTTCTAAGCATGTATGGTTTAGAGTGGGGGGGGCTGCTGATGTGATGTTTAGGCCTGCAGACTTAGATGACCTTATTTTCTTTTTAAAAGAAAAACCATCAGATTTGGAAGTTCTAACCTTGGGGATGGGGTCAAATGTTTTAATTAGAGACAAGGGGCTAAAAGGGGTGGTTGTAAGATTAGCTCGTGGCTTTGCCGAATGCTATATCCAAGAAGATAAACTTATTGCTGGTGCGGGTACCTTGGATAGAAATGTGGCCTTTATGGCGGCTAAAGCAGGTATATCAGGTTTTGAATTTTTAGCTACCATTCCCGGTACTATTGGTGGAGCCTTAAAAATGAATGCGGGATGCTATGATAGTGAAATCAAAGATATTCTTTTGTGGGTCAAGGCGGTAGATTTGCAAGGAAATCTTAAAACTTATACAGTTGAAGAGTTAAATTATTCTTATCGCAAATGTGGCTTGACGGAAAGAGTTATATTTGTTGAAGCGTGTTTTAAAGCTTCTGAACATAAGCCAGCCAAAGAAATATATGAGAAGATTGAAAAATTTTTGGCTCAAAGAGAATTAACTCAGCCTACACGCACGAAGACCGGGGGGAGCACTTTTAAAAATCCAGAAGGTAAAAAAGCTTGGGAGTTAATAGACCAAGTAGGTGGAAGAGGATTATCTTTTGGAGGTGCGTGTTTTTCCGAAAAGCACTGTAATTTTTTAATTAACACCGGAACAGCAACTGCAGCTGATATTGAGACGTTGGGCGAGCTTGTTCGCCAACGGGTGTTCAGTCAGCTTGGAATTGAACTACAATGGGAAATCATGCGTTTAGGCGAGGCTTAAAATGAAAAAAAAACATTTTAAGGTTAAGATAAAGCGAATTATAGGTATCTTATTTCTAGTTTTGGTTTTAGGAAGTGCTAGCATCACTGCTTTCAGCGGATCATTTCGTGAGATTATTATTAATTCTAACACCAAAATAATAGATTGGTTAAATTTAAAAATTAATAAAACAGTGAAAATATTGGGCTTCACAGTTCAACACATTCAAGTAGAAGGAATAAAGTTTACCTCTAAGTTAGAGGTGCTAAATGGCTTGAATATAAATTATGGAGATAATATATTTAACGTAAATGCTCAAGAAATTGTTGAATCACTTAAAAAGATTGGATGGATTGAGCATATAATTGTACAAAAAAAATTACCGAACATTATTGATATTACTATACAAGAATATCAACCGTATGCTTTATGGCAGTATAAAAATCAAGTTAATGTAATAGCAGAAACCGGGGTGATTATTCCAAATGTAAACCCTAAAAACTTTTTGGATTTACCATTGGTTGTAGGAGAAATAGCTAACTTGCAATGCAAAAACTTATTCTCGATTTTATTAGATTACCCAGGGTTGAAAGATATGATTGTATCTGCGCAATATATGTACAGCCGACGCTGGCGTTTATATTTTTCAACAAACGTGGTTGTAGATTTACCTGAATATAATATAGGGGATGCTATACATCAGGTGTGTGAGATGCATCAGCAACAAAAAATCTTAGATCTTGATGTGGAGTTTATTGACATGAGGGTGCCAAATAAATTAGTATTTAAAGGAGCAAAAAATATAAAAAAAACAAAAAATATGACACACCAGGGGGCCTAAATTTTTGTTGTTTAAGCGTAGTAACACATCGGCACAGACTTACCATATTCCCACTATGAACATTTTAGATTTGGGATCTACAAAATTTATGTGTGCTCAAGGCTATAAAAGTTCTAATTCTTTTCGTCTTTTGGGGTTTGGTTATCATGCATCTTCTGGAATAAGTGGAGGTAGAATTACGGACATATCTTTGTGTGAAGATAGTATTTTGAGAGCTGTGGAAACATCAGAAAATCAGTCAGGTGAATTAATTAAAGATATAACGGTTGGTTTAGGTGGCCCACATATCCAAAACAAGTTAATCAAAATTTCCGTGCACGTTGGTGGAGATATGGTAGAAGACCATCACGTTGAGATGTTGTTTCAAGAGCTTTTACGGTTTTCTGAACGCCAAGATAAAGATGTATTATACTTTATTCCTCAATCTTATACCTTAGACGGAGCTATGGGGGTTTTAGATCCTAGAGGCATGATAGCAACTGAACTTTCAGGTGCTTTTTTTGTAACGTTTGGCCAAAAAATCTTTATGGAAAATGTAATGAATGTATTAGATAGATGTCATTTGAAAACGCAACAATTTATTTCTTCTGGATATGCGTCTGCCATAGGCACTCTTTTTAAAGATGAAACTACTTTAGGTGTAACTCATATTGACCTTGGAGGAAGGCATACTGATATTACTATTTTTCGCGAAGGGGGAGTTGTTCAAGCATTTTCTTTGCCAGTGGGAGGGGATCATATAACCCAAGATATTGCAAGAGGCTTGGGAGTTAGTTTGGCAGATGCGGAACGCTTGAAAACTTTGTATGGGTCTACTATAGTTGAACGAGGTGATGAGCAGAAAGTTTTACAAGTTCATGAGTTAAATATCTCTAGTGGTAAACAAATAACTCAAAAACTGTTGACCACTATCATTCGTTCGCGTGTGGAGGAAATCTTAGAAATGATCACGCAGCAAATAAAAATAAATATCTTATCTGCGGGACAGAGGTATGTTTTTACAGGGGGTACAAGTATGCTACACGGCATCAAAGAAAAAGCAGAATTAACTTTTAGAGGGAGTGTGAGGCTTGGGTTGCCTATTAATATTTTAGGTCCGGATATAAACTCTCCCGGCCCCGAATTTTCAGTGTGTGCAGGGTTGCTTGCGCTTATAGATAAAGGTAACCAAGAAATAGTAAAACCTAAAAATACCTCAAAAAATTTTTTTTTGGATAGATTAAAATCATGGATATACGATACAATTTAAATTAAAAAAGGTTAAATGGATGGAAGAACAATTGACATTAGATGCTAAAAACAAAGCGATAGAATCGTTGCATGAATTAAAGCCTAGGATTACAGTGATAGGGGTTGGTGGTGCTGGTGGCAATGCTGTAAACAATATGATTCGCTATCAATTAGAGGGAGTAGATTTTATTACCGCCAATACAGATGCTCAAGCTCTTGCACACTCATTAGCTCCTCACCGCATACAATTGGGTTTGGAAATCACTCAAGGCTTGGGGGCAGGTTCTAGGCCAGATGTCGGAAAAGCGGCAGCAGAAGAAACTGCAGCAGAAGTAATGGGGCATATTAAGGGGTCCCATATGGTCTTTATTACTGCGGGAATGGGGGGGGGCACAGGTACTGGGGCTGCCCCTGTAATTGCTAAGGCTGCTAGAGAGGCCGGCATCTTGACTGTAGGTGTTGTTACGAAACCTTTCCATTTTGAAGGTTCTCATCGTATGAAGTCCGCGGAGCAAGGAATCGTTGAACTACAGCAGTATGTTGATACATTAATTGTTATTCCTAACCAAAATTTATTTCGTATTGCTAATGAACGCACAACTTTTTCTGATGCATTTAAAATGGCTGATGATGTGTTGTACTCTGGTGTTCGTGGTGTTACTGATTTAATGATTATGCCAGGTTTAATTAATTTAGACTTTGCCGATATTCGTTCTGTGATGGGTGAAATGGGTAAGGCTATGATGGGCACTGGTGAAGCAGAGGGAGAAAATAGAGCTGTTGAAGCTGCTGAAGCTGCAATTTCTAACCCGTTATTAGATGATGTTTCTATGAGAGGTGCAAAAGGCGTGCTTATTAATATTACGGGTGGTTTTGATATGACTTTATTTGAAGTAGATGAAGCTGCTAATCGCATTCGTCAGGAGGTAGATCCCGAAGCAAACATTATATTTGGCTCTACATTTGATGAAAAAATGGAAGGTATCATTCGAGTATCAGTGGTTGCAACTGGTATTGATGCTGAATTAGGGTCGCAGAGAAAATCTGCAACTCAAGGGATGCCTCATAGCTTTGGCCCAACTTTTCCTTCTCATATAGATATAGCGCAAGCTAATGCTTCTCAGGGGGAAGCCTTAGGGACAGAAGAGTTTGATGACATTTTAAAGGCTGATAACGTCACTCAGTCTGCTTCAGATGGAGTCAAAAAACTATCAGAAGACGAAGATTCTTTTGACTTGTCACAGCCTACAGAACCGTACCGTGCTATTCCGCGTAAGTTGTCTTTTTTTGAACGTTTAACTGGTCGTCGCCGTTCAACTGCCGTAGAGGAAGAACATTTCTTTGATTCCCAAAACTCTTCACGTTCTAAACCAAAAATTCGTGCGGACGAAGATTTGAGTATAGATGAAGCAGAAGAATTAGAGATACCGGCCTTCTTAAGGCGCAAAAAATAAACTACTTTATTTTTTTAATAGGGCTGTAATAGGCCCTATTTTTTATCTAATGTATAGATTAACTTTTTACACAGAGCCTTTTTCCTTTTATAAAAAGAAAAATTTTAAGCAATGTAAAAAAAAATTAATTTGTTAGAGTAGGTATCTTTCTATACAGTAAAAATTGATAATAAGAAAATTCTCTGTTTTTTTGAAGTTGTTTTTATAAGCTAGTTTAGTGAAAAAGCTATGTAAGTATTTATAAAGGAGATTAGTATGGGTGTATTATCAAATCTGGACAGAGAAAAGAAAGAAGCTGTTGCTTTATTGCAGATTGGCACATTCTTAGAATATTTTGATCTAATGTTATATGTACATATGGCAGTAGTACTTAACGATTTGTTTTTTCCAAAGTCTGATCCATTTACAGCACAGTTATTAACCGCATTTGCTTTTAGCTCTACCTTTGTTTTTAAGCCTTTTGGCGCTCTTTTGTTCGGTTATCTTGGAGATCAACTTGGAAGAAAAACGACGGTTGTAATAACTACTATGGTTATGTCAGTTACTTGCTTTGTGATGGCCACATTACCTACATATGCTCAAATTGGTATTACCGCGTCAATTGGAATTACAATTTGTCGTATGCTTCAGGGTATTTCCTCTCTAGGAGAATCCATAGGTTCTGAAATTTATTTATCAGAGATTACTAAGCCTCCTGTGCGTTATCCAGCAGTAGGATTGATCGGTACGGCAGGAGCTTTTGGGTCGATGGCGTCATTAGGAGCAGCAAACCTTTTAATGTCAGTAGGGCTTGAATGGAGATTAGTATTCTTTTTGGGGGCTTTAATTGCTATTGTTGGTACTGTGGCAAGAACGCGTTTAAGGGAAACCCCTGAATTTGCAGATATGAAGCGTCGTATGCAAATTGCTGTTGAGGGTACACGACGCGAGGGATTGGCCCAGGCTGCCGATTTATTAAAAAGCACAAGTCATATCTGGAAAGAGCGGGTAGAGGTTAAAACGGCTGTAGCCTATTTCTTTGTTTTTTGTGGATTTCCGGTATGTTTTTATATTTCATATATGTACTGTGGGAACTTATTAAAGCACGATTTTGGCTTTACTGGAGAAGAAGTAGTAGCACACAACTTTATATTATCGGTAGTTAACTTTATAGGTTTACTTTCTTTTGTACTTTTAACATATAAAATATATCCATTGAAAATTTTAAAAGGAAAACTGTTTTTATATTATCCATTTATATTACTTACTCCTTTCCTGTTAAATAATGTTAGCTCTCCGATATCTTTGCTTTTTATTCAAATCTTTGGTGTAGTTTTTGGGCCGTCAACTATCCCAGGAAAAGCCATTTTTTTGGTCCATTTCCCTATTTTTAAACGTTTTACATATGCTGGATTTATTGCTGCAATTGCGCATGCAACTGTATATGTGGTTACCTCGTTTGGGTTAGTATATTTAACAAGAGTATTTGGGCATTGGGGGCTATTAATTATTACTCTTCCTACTACTATAGGTTTTACGTTAGGGGTAAAATATTTTGAAAGGTTAGAGAAAAATATAGAGATTCAAACGAGTGAAAGAACTAAGAATAACACCTTTAGACCCAATGTTTCCAGAGTGAGAAAGACCTATTAACGAAATGACTCCCTTGTTTTACTATAAATCTAGAGGTTTATTTCTGTTTAAATGCTGCATTCAGTTTTAGATATTTTTGGTTTTAATCTTACTATGGGGAGGTAAACTTTTTAATTTTTTCTTCTGCCTCACGAAAAATAGCATTTACATTTAAAGGTTTGTCTGGAGAGATATGTTCAGGGTATAGACCTATGCCTATAACTACGGTTTCTGAGCCTGTAGGAAGATAGTGCTTAAATATCTTAGAAAAACCTTTTACTGGACCAATATAAGCATCTCGATATTTAAAAAAATCATTTTCACTCATTTTGCTTCCCCAACTTAATAAAGTTTCTTTGTCTGGATCATTTAATAATAAGCCCTCCTTTACGATTGGATCCACAAACCAAAGCTCTTTTTCTATATATTCTTTCATCCATACAGGATTGTTGCAGGCATAAAATTCTGGCACCCCATCTAAGCTTCTAAATACACCAATATAGATATCGTTAAATAAAGGGCTATTTAAAATATATTTTTTTGCTCCCTGACAATAATCATTAAATTTTTGAGGGTTCTGCATCCTTACCTCTGGTGTTAGTAATTAAAGAGTTATTTGTTTGAATCCATAATAAACAGACAAACAATACAAAAGAAGTTGTTATCACCCATAAAGCAGGGTTGCCCATCGTTTTTATTAGCAAACTAGTAATTTGAGGAGTCAAACCGCCTAATAGACCGGTGCCAAGAGAAAAGCTAAATGATACAGCACTATATCGACTTGTATTAGGAAACAATTCTTGCATGTAAATATGTTGGGGGCCTGCATGTAAGCCAGTTAAACATCCAAATAATACTTGCCCACATAAAGCAGAGTAAAACGAGCCTGATAATAAAAGCTTAAATATCGGAGCTATCAATATTATAGACAAAACAGAAGCCGATATCATGATGTAGATTTTTTTTGTTTTTAGCTTGTCAGATAGATGTCCTGAAACAACACACACTCCTGCAAAAGAAATTAAACCAACTATGCTTAAGATATAAATAGAATTTCTATTAAATTGATGTAGCTCTGGTAAAATTGAAGTAGGTGTGATTAAGGTAAACATCATATAGGCTAAAACCGCAGTTTGGCCAGCAATTAAAGCTGTAATAAACATTTGGAATTTATAATGAGCGAATGCTTCTAAAATAGGGGCGTTGGTAAAAGTTTTTTGTTGTAATGCCTTTTGAAATTCTGGGCTTTCTAGATTTTTTCGTCGAATGTAATAACCAAATAAGGCGATTAACATACCAAATAAAAAAGGTATACGCCAAGCCCATTCAGGCAGGGCATTGTTAGTAAAGATAAAAGAAACGAGAGTGGCTAATAATAAGCCAGAAGCTGAAGAAGCCGTCATCATCCCGCTTACTATTCCTTTTTTTTCAGGTTCTTGATGTTCTAAAGCAAATATGGCAGCACCATTATATTCACCTCCCGTGCAAAAACCTTGGAGTATGCGGGCGCTAACCAATAAAACTGGTGCCAAAATACCAATAGTTGCATAGGTGGGAACCACCATAATAATAAAGCTGGGGATAGCCATTAAATACATTGATAAGCTTAAAGCTAAGCGTCGGCTATAACGATCGCCTATATACCCAAAAATTAACCCCCCTAGAGGTCTTGCAATTAACCCAATTGAGAACACGCCCACCCCGTTCATAAAAAGAGTAGATACTGGATCTGAGTGAGGAAAAAATAGTTTTGTAAATAAACCAGCAAGGGCGCCATATAAGGCAAAGTCGTAAAATTCTAAAGTGTTTCCGATGAAAGAAGAAAAGACAGCGCGTTTGTTCATTTAAAGGCTCCTTTCTACAAAATATAGGAAGGATACATATGGTAAAATATGTTCCTATATTTGAATATAGGCCGTTCTTAATATTTTGCAATATTTTTTTGCAAGTTGCTTTTTATTTGGTATCTTAACTTGAGATGAAAAGCACACCAAATAAATTTTATGAACCAACTCAAAATCAATTGGGGTATATGACTACCCAAATTGATCAAGTGGGTTATTCTTTCTTAGACTTTGCTCAACAAAGACCCCAGCCCATATTAGAAATTGGCGCAGCATATGGGCACGTTGCTTTGGAAGCAGCAAAGCGCCAAATTCCTATTATAGTAAATGACTTAGATCAGCGACACTTAGATGCTCTTGTTAAGCGTGCTGATGAAAAACATTTAAAATATATCCTTCCTTTATTAGGAAATTTTCCAAAGGATTTAGTATTTAAACCAAATTCTTTAGGCTCCATTTTGATTTGTAGGGTATTACACTTTTTTCCACCTGAAGAATGGATTCAGGCGATGCATGTGATGTTTGAATGGTTGGCGCCAGGGGGAAAATTGTTTATGACAAATGAGTCCCCATATTTTGGGACTATGCGTAAATTTATCCCAGTATATTTAGAGCGAAAACGGAAAGGGCATCCCTGGCCAGGTCTAATGATAGGGATGGAATATTTCGATGAAGGTCGCAAACAGGATGTGAACTCTGTGATTAATTTATTAAGTTTAAAAGAAACAAAAGCTGCAGTTGAAGAGGCTGGTTTTCATATTGAATATATAGAATATCTGGATCGTAGCAGTATTTATCCTCCTGATGCGTTGTATGATGGGCGTGAAGCTATAGGAGTTATAGCAAGAAAAAAATCTATTTTATAAGCTAAATATGTCCTAACCCTTTTAAAGATACAGTAGATGTATGTCCTATAATAATATGATCTAAAATAATAATTTCTAACTCTTTTCCTAATTCAATTAATTTATGCGTTAATTGTAAATCTTCAAAAGAAGGCTTTGGGTCGCCACCAGGATGATTATGAGCAAGAATAATTTTTGCGGCCCCTCTTTCCAAAGCTATTTTAATAATATCTCTAGGATATACTGCAACATGGGTTAAGCTTCCTTTATTGTGAACTTCCTCATAAATAATTCCATAATGCGTGTCCATATATATAACATAGAATACTTCTATGTTTAGAGGAGCAAGTTTGCGATGGCAATATGTGGTAATGCGTTCATATGTATCGATAGTTTCTCTTTGAAACATCGCATGTTTTAATAAATTGAGATGAAAATTATAAGTAAGTTTTAACGCTGTAATAGATGCCGGGTTAAGGCCATTTTTTTCAAGGTCTTTAGTTGCTGCAGATAACACACGTTCTAAGCTTCCAAAAAAGTCCAATAACTTTTTAGCAAGAGGTTTTGTATCGCGTCTAGGGTTACCTTGAAATAAAAGCAACTCCAACAGTTCATAGTCTGCTAAAGTTTCGCCTGTTAAAAAACGCCGACGAAGACGTTCTCGATGTCCTAAATAATGGGGTTCTTTTGCCATAATATTTGGATATAAACCTAAAACACCTAAGAAAGGGTAAATATTTCGTAACCGTCTTCCGTAATCGCTAACGTATGTTCCCATTGTGCAGACAAAGAACGGTCCCGTGTGACTGCGGTCCATCCATCAGATAGGATTTTTACGTCAGGCTTGCCTTGGTTGATCATGGGTTCAATTGTAAAAAAGAAGCCTGGTTCTAATACATGTCCGGTGCCTGGTTTTCCATAATGAAGCACTTCAGGTTCATGGTGCATTGCTTTACCAATGCCGTGCCCGCAAAAATCCCGCACCACGCTATACCCTTTGGGTTCTACGTAAGTTTGTATTGTATGCCCAATATCCCCCAGGGTAATGCCAGGTTTTAAAATTGAAATTGCTTTCATTAAGGCTTCATACGTGGTATCCATTAATTTTTGTGCGGCAACGCCAACTTTTCCAACCCCAAACATGCGGCTATTATCCCCATGATAACCATTTAAATTAACAGTGATATCCACATTAACAATGTCACCTTCTTGAAGTTTTTTATCGCTAGGAATTCCATGACACACCACATGGTTTACAGATGTACATACAGATTTAGGGTAACCCTTGTAACCTAAAGGAGACGGAATAGCACCATTTTTAATAATAAAATCATAGCATAATGTATCTATCTGATTAGTAGTAATACCTGGGCGGATGTGTTCGGCAATCATGTCTAATACTTCAGCAGCAAGCTTGCCGGCTTTTCGCATTGGAGGAAAGTCTTCTGATTTATACAAACGTAAACTCACTTAAATTAAATCTCCGTAATTAATTGTAAAGGTTTATACAACGAAATACTATTTAAGGTAATCGCGCAGCTGTAGGGTAACATTTTTACCCCATTATTTAAAGCTTTAAGCGCAGTTTTTGCATATAAAGGGTCAAACTCTTCCCCGAACCTTAATGCTTCACAATCCCCACGTTGTAAACAATAAATAAGTACCGCGCGATGTCCTTGATCTACAACACGCATTAATTCTTCTAAATGTTTAACACCTCGGGTGGTTGGTGAGTCGGGAAAAATTCCTACACGTCGACCATTTTCTGTGCGGGCGTAATGGGCATTTTTAACTTCCACATAACAACGGTTTTCATGAATATCAGTTAATAAAAAATCAATGCGGGAATTTTCAGTCCCATATTTTACTTCGGGCTTAATGGTTGTATATGTGGCTAATTCAGGTATATATCCTGCTGTTAAAGCATCATTTACAATTTTATTTGGATTTTGAGTGTTAACCCCGATATAGGTATCGTCTGCTTCTACAAATTCCCAGGTGTAAGGTAATTTACGTTTTGGATCTAAAGATTCAGAAACCCAAACTGGGTTGCCCGCGGTTAATACACCTTGCATTGAACCGGTATTTGGGCAGTGGGCTGTAATAATACGTCCATCTGTTAATTCAATATCAACCAAAAATCGTTTATAACGTTTAATAAGGCGCCCGGGTAATGAAACTGAAGAAAATTGCATTTAGACTCGTCATGATAATTGGCATCCCCTACGGGAATCGAACCCGTGTTTCCACCGTGAGAGGGTGATGTCCTGACCGCTAGACGAAGGGGACAAAGTAAAATAAGGTGGCTCCCCGAGCCGGATTCGAACCAGCGACCCAATGGTTAACAGCCATTTGCTCTACCGACTGAGCTATCGGGGATTAACACCTTATGGAGAGCATAATAGCGTTTTTTATTTAAAAAGCAAGATTTTTTTAAGGGGTTGTTTTTACCTTTTGTTAATATTTTATTGTTAATGTTAAAAAGAGGAATAATAAAAAGTAAAAGGTAAATTATGAAAATTGCACGTGAAGATTTAAAAAAATTGTTATTAACAGCTTCTTTTGTTGCTGTAGGTGTGTTTTTAACAGGGTGTGGGGATAGTACCTCAACGCCAAGTGAAAATAAAGAACTTGGGGATGTTAAAAAAGCGGTGGAAGTTAAGAAGAGAGCTCAAGAACTTAGAGATGCTGCTCGTCAGGCGCACGATGCCACTGATGATGGAAGCGCTGCAGTGCTTGAGGCTGGAGCAGATGCATTAGATAAACAGGCTGATGCGATGCTTTTAACTGCTCAAAGAGAAGCGTTAATCGATCGTATTTCTAAAAATTCCAATTATTTAAAAAATTTGGTTACTAAATCCGTATCACAGTTAAAAACTGCTACTGGATATGTGTGGCTTTCAGATGTTACACCCGTCAATTTGGAATCACTAAAAAACCTTGTTGCAGCACAAATTAATTTTAAAGATATTGTAAATGGTAGTTATGATGGTTTTGTCGATGCTATCGCATTAAGAACTGATATTCAGTCTATGTTTCCAGCTGGAGTTAACGATGCGCAAAAGAAAACTTATGTAAAGGCCATTCTTATTAAAGCAATGGAAATAGGTTTAGCTGAAGTTGGTGTGGATGCTGGTGGGGCTGCTTTGTCTTTATCTGCTGGTATGCGTGATCTTTCTTCTCAGCAGTCTTTCCGCCAAGCGCGTACTTCTTCATATGGTTTGATTGATGGTACACCATTTAGCGTAAATGGTGTGGCTGGTAAGTCAGCTCAATTAGGTTTGCCAGTGTTCGTACAGTTAAAAGGTTCGGTGGATAGTGCAAAAGCAACGGAAGCAACAACAGGTTCTGTAGCATATCGCTTAGGCAATACAGTAATTGGTGCGATGCAATCTTATGCCAACAGCGGTGAAGGATTTGGTATTGATGGACGTCAGTTGGAAACATCTGTAATAGCGTCTCAAAGTTTTGGTAATTACTTCGCAGAAGCTCAGATTGGTTCTGTATCAGCAGCTGATGTGCATCATGCTGATTGGTCTGGTGTGCGTAGCCAGTTCACTGTGGGATATGATGCAGCGTTTGTGTCACCATTTGTACAATTGTCACATCGTCAGTTAAATCGTGATAGCGTTGTAAGTTTAAATGATACGGCTGCATTTGTTGGTTTAGATGCAGATATCGCTGGTCTTTCGGCAGATACATATTCATTAAATACTCGTTTATTAGCGAAAGTTGGATATGGTACACATGATGATTGGAATGCAGGTTCTCGTTACCTTGGTAACGCAGGAAGTGTGCGTGGTTCTGTAGAATGGTCAGCAAGCCTGAACTTAAACAGTGGTGTAACATTCAGTACTAACTTAGGTTTAGACACACTTGCAGGTTCTTCTGCTGCGTTCAACGTAAGCTTAGACAGATAATTAAATTAACCTTAAAAAAAGCCCCTTTTCAGGGGCTTTTTTTTATTTCCTGGAATTTTGTTTATAGCTCACAGCGCAAGACTCAGTGGCGTGCGGCGGAGATGGAAAGCATATAATATACAGAAGTACATTATGGGATTTTCAACATGAAGACACAAGGACATAGCCATCATGTATTTGGGATTATGTGTCACTTAGTATGAATATCGACTGTCGGAAAAAAGTATTTGAAGAACCATATCGGGAGCATAGGCTATGATTACAATATAGAAATAGTGGAGCTGGAAATACCAGAAGACCATATACATATAATTGTTCAATCAGAGCTTGGGGTATCCCCCTTCAGATATTATGCAGATCATAAAGAGTCTAGCGGTACGTGAGTTTTTAATATTATACTGATATGTGGACACAGAGTTATTTTGTAGAAACGATGGGAAATGCGAACACAGAGACGATACGGACTTAGCAACTTAAGGTGATGGATCAGTTAGAAAGTGCTTCTAAACAAATCAACCTTTTTTGAAACTCAGTGGCTTGTGGCCGATTAGTTCATCGGCCTAAATGTTTAATACCTTTTTCTTTTGCTATTTGTACTTGGCGATGACGTGTTTCTGCTATTCGATGTTGGTCGGCTGATCGCTTGTCATAACACCGGTGGCAATGTACACCTTCTTTATAATGTGGATGTTGTTTTTGTTCGTCTGATACGGGGTAACGACAGCCGTAACATTGGTCATACTGGCCTTCTTCCACTCCATGAGTAACGGCTACACGGTTATCAAATACAAAGCATTCACCTTTCCATAAACTGGTTTCTTGGGGGACTGTTTCTAAATATTTTAAAATCCCCCCTTTTAAATGGTAAACTTCTTCAAACCCCATTTCTTTTAATAATGACGTTGATTTTTCACAGCGAATTCCACCAGTACAGAATGTTGCAATTTTTTTATGCTTTTCTGGGGTGAAATTTTTTTTGATATAGTCAGGAAATTCTCTAAAGGTTTCTGTGTTTGGATTAGTTGCTCCTTTAAACGTGCCAATTTCGTATTCGTAATCATTGCGACAATCAATTAATACCACATCGTCTTGTTGAATTAAGTTGTTCCAATCTTCGGGTTCAACATATTCACCTACGGTTTTAACAGGACTAATACCTGGAATACCTAATGTGACAATTTCTTTTTTTAATCGGATTTTTGTTCTTAAAAAAGGCTGCTGGGATGCAAATGACTCTTTATATTCTAACCCTTCTTTAAATGCGGGATGGGTGCGAATTAGAAGCATAACGGCATCAATGCCTTCTCTGGGCCCCGCAATAGTTCCATTGATTCCTTCTTCTGCTAATAATAACGTTCCATATACTTTATGTTTTTTACAGCACGTCAGCAGCTTTGGCTGAAACTCTTTATAATCAGGAAAGTCAGCAAACTTATATAGAGCAGCTACGACATATGGTAAATTCATTTAGGACACCTATCTAAAAATAAAACAGTTGACATTTGAAATGTATTATAGAAGTTTGTAAGAAAAACGCAATCCAAAATCATAGATAAATGACTTTACCCCTTGAAAAACCTATAGATAACTGCTTAACGGTAAAAGAGCTGGCCCAACAAATTAAGAAACGTCTGGAGGTTGGATTTCAATTTATTCGTTTGAGAGGTGAAGTATCTAGCATTACTTACCATAAATCTGGCCATGTATATTTTTCTTTGAAGGATTCGGATGCAGTCATTGATTGTATTTCTTGGAAAGGCATTGCTCAAACCTTCAATATACCATTGACGGATGGTTTAGAAATTATTGGGAGAGGCTCTGTTACGACTTATATGGGGCGTTCAAAGTATCAATTTATTATGGACAGCTTTGAGCCTGCTGGGCGTGGGGCTTTATTTACTTTATTGGAACAAAGGCGGCATCGGTTGCAAGCCGAAGGAGTTTTTGATGAAAAACTTAAACGAGCAATCCCAAGATTGCCTAAAACCATTGGTTTAATTACCTCTTCTGAAGGGGCAGTGTTGCATGATATTCAGGCGCGTTTAGAGGAAAGGTATGTTGAAAATAAGGTGTATTTGTGGCCGGTGACTGTCCAGGGAGAGAATACGCCACGTGATATTATCCAGGCAATTAAAGGGTTTCATGAATTTTCTGAGCGGCCAGATGTTTTAATTATTGCCCGGGGAGGGGGTAGTTTTGAAGACCTGTGGCACTTTAACGATGAGGAATTGGCCCGGTTTATAAGGCTTTCGGAGATTCCGATCATTACGGCGATTGGACATGAGCCGGATACGCCCTTAATTGATTATGCCAGTGATCGACGGGCTTCGACCCCGACAAATGCCGCGGAAATAGTGGCTCCCCGCAAGGAAGATATCCGAAATTATTTGGAGCGTTTGGAGAGCCGATTGAATGCAAAAATGGGGTCTACAATGCAACACATAGGGGTTACAATGCAACATGCCCAATCTGCATTAAAATCTGCGGATATTTTTTTGATGCCAAAATTGCGCCAGGTTGATCAGATACGGCTGGACCATTTTTTAGAACGTTTTCACGTTGCAAAACGAATTCATTTATTGCAGTTGGCAGAACGGTGCGTTTCACCATCCAATTTGATTAAAAATAAAAAATGGGAACTGTCCCACGCAGGGTTGAAATTAGACCAGGGTGTGGGCGAGGTGATGTCCCAAAAGAATAGTAGGCTGGCTGCTTTGTCATCACATTTAAATGCGTCAAATTTTGTCAACATCCTGAAGAAGGGGTTTGCAATCCTGCAAGATGAAAATCATCATTTAATTAGTTCTGTAAAAGATTTAAATAATGAGACACACATCACTGTTCGATTACAAGACGGTGTTGTAAATGGCGTATTTACTAGAAAATAGTATAAAAAAAATATAAAAATAGTAACTTTTTTGCAACAGCTGTATTGTTTAAAACTGATAAAGTTACTCTTTTTTTTAAAACTTTTAAAAATTAACTGTTTATTAAGTAATTTTATTGACATCGCTGTTAATTGTCCTTATGTATAACCTTGGGAATATCAAAAAGAAAGTATGACCATGAAAAATAAGTTATTACTATTGGCAACTGCTGCGGTGTTTTTGTCCCCAGTTGCTGCTAAGGCAAATCAAAAATCAAGCATTTATGTTGGCGGTACAGGCGGCTTTGAACGTTTAGCGTCTCAAGGTGGTGTAGCTGCTGCATCTGATTATTTAAAAGATGAAACGTTTGGAAGCTTCGGTATTGAAGCTGGTTTTGGATATAAAGTGTGGCAAAACTTGCAAGTAGCAGGTTGGGTTCGTGGTGTATATGCATTTGAACACAAGTTTGCAGACGGTAAAAAATTAGAAAACGGAACAAATCGTGTTGATCCATTTGCAATCGTAATTGAACCGCGCGTAACACTTGGTTGGGAATTTCCAGTAAATCAAACTGTATCTATCACTCCATTTTTGGGTGTTGGTGCGGAAATGAGTATCGCAAAGAAAGACGGCACAAATTTTTCTGCTAATTGGAAGATACCATTTGTTGGTGGTGTTCGTGTAGGAATTGGAAGTGTTTATCTTTCTGTAAATGGTCGTTATGATCTTACTTCTGCTGAAATTAACGCAAAAGATGCGGCAGTAGGGCGCACAGAGGCGGATACAGCAAAATTCTGGGGTATGGACTTCGCGATTGGCGCAGAGATCTAATTTTTTAGGAGATAACACATATGAAACGTAATTTATTAATTGGTACAAGTTTAGTTGCCGCATTTGCGACAACAAACTTAAGTGCGCGTTCAGCAGCGGTTATGACTGACGCGGCATTTAAAGAAAACACAGCGGTAGCTAACTCGGTTGCTGTTGCAAAGAAAGCAATCACTGAATTCTTTTCTGAAACTAAAGGTTTGCGCGCAGATGGAACGGTTGCTGTAAGCAATTTGTTGGCCCGCGCATTGACGGATGAAGCAGGTTTGAAAGCTGTTGCTGGTGTATTAAGTGCAAAAACAGAAGAAGCACAAACTCCTGATGCGTTGGTTGCTGCATTACGCAAGCAAACAGCTGCACAGCAACAAAAATCAATTGAAGCAATCGCTGCAGCATTAGCAACAAACCCAACTTTAAGAAGAATCGTTGATGAGTCTCGTACAGAAGTTGAGGCATTAATTAAAGAAGAAGCTGCAAAGAAAGCTGTTGATGATGCGGTCGTTAATCCAACTCCAGCACCTGCACCAGCAAAAGTAGATACGGATGCAGCAGAAACTGTTAGCGGATTGATTGATGCAATGACTGCTGCTGTGGACGCTCATGAATCTTCAGCAAATAAAGTTACGAGATTGAATGCTGCATGGAAAAATGCAGAATTAGTAGCAGCTGCAAAAGCAGAAGCTTTAGAAGTTGCAACAGCAGCAGAAACTGCTGCAGGGGAAGCTTTGACGCGTGCAGAAGCTGAATTAACTGCAAAAGAAGCAGCTGCAAAAGCAGCAAAAACTGCAATTGAAACGTTAGACGCTGCAAAAGCAAAATTAACTGAGGCGTTGCCAGCAACACAAACAGCGGCAGCAGGTAAACCTGCTGGATCTGCAGAAGTATTAGCGTTAAACTTATTGCAAGCCAAGATTGCAGAAAAAGATGCTGAAATTGCTGCTGCAAAAGAAAAACAAACAGCTGCAGATAAAGCATTTGAAGCTGCAAAAGCTGCGAAAGCTGCTGCTGAAGCAGCGTTAAATACTGCAAAAGAAGCAAAAGCTGCTGCAACAACTGCAGCTGAAGCTGCTGTGACTGAATTAAGCAGAGTAACAGACCGATTAAAGACAGCAAAAACTGATTTAGAACAAAAATTAGCAGCGCTTGAAACTGCGAAGGCAGCGGCATTAACAGCGGCAGAAACTGCAGCAAAAAATGCTAAAGAGGCATTGGCAACTGCAAAAACAGCAAAAGGAAATGCTGATGTAGCGGTTACAGAAGCTGAAACTGCACTTGAAAGAGCAACTGCGACAGCAACAGAGTTAGCAGCGAGAGAAGTATCACTTAAAAAAGAACGTGATGCTGCAAGAGAAGCTGAATTAGCGGATACTGTTACTGCAAAAGAAGCTGCAGTAAAAGAGATTGTTGCGCAAATTGCTGATGCTGAAGTTGCTTTGTCAAATGCAAAGAGATCATTAGCTGCGAAAAAAGCTGAGGCTGAAAAAGCAACAAAAGAATTAGAAGCGGCTGAAAAAGCGGCTGATAAGACAAAGGCTGAATTTGAATCTCTACAATTAATAGTGAAAACACTAGCTGGCAACATAAAAGCTTTAAAAGCATCTATCGCTGCAACTGCTGAAGCAGTAACTGCGGCAAAAGCTGAATTTGAAGCAGGCAAAAAAGCACGCAAAGCAGAAAGAGACTTAGTTGCTGGAGATGCGGAAGTTGATAGATTGACTGCTGCTGCCGCTGCGAATCCTACTGATGCAGCGATTGCGCAACAGTTAAGAGAAGCTCAAGCTAACCGCCGCCAACTTGCTGCTGAAAAAACTGCTGCTTTACAAAGAGTTACCGAAACTGCAGATGAGCTTAAAAAAGCTGAAGAAGCTAAATCTAAGGCTCAAGAGAGAGCAAGAGAAGCTGCTGACCAAGCTGCTGCTGCGCAACTAGCATTGGACGCTGTAAGAACAGAAAACACTACTTTAGAATCACAGATGCGTGCATTAATAGCTGAAGCTGGTAGAATTCCTGGTTTTGAAGCTGAAGTTGCAAGACTTGCTGGTTTTGAAGGTAAAGCTGAAGCATTAGCTGCACGTGTTGCTGCATTAGATACAGCTGCAATTCTTGGAAAAGTTATTGTAGATGCAGACGCTGAAATTGAAGCGCAAACTGAAGCAAGAGATGCTGCATTAGATCGTATTGACGCATTAAAAGCTGCAACCGTAGTGTTTGAAGCTGTTGAAGCTGATGCTGAAGCAGAAGAAGAGGGACGTCCGGCTTGGACACTTGCTGATGTTGCTGACCGTGACGGTTTAACTACATTACGTCAGTTGCACACATATTTAGTTCGTGAACTTGATCATTATGACGCGACTATGGCAGCAGATGCAGCAGAAGAAGCTTCTGAGGCGGGTGATGACGTTATTTCTGAAGCCCTTGCAGGTCAATATCGTGAAGTAGTTGCTGAGATTGAAGCTGTGTTTGAAGCTGAAGCTGCGATTGAAAAAGCAACAGCATTAAAAGGTCAAGCAGAACAATTCCAAGGTTTTGACTTTGTTGAAGGTACAGGCGAAACATCTGGACGAGTTGCTGCGTTTATTAATGCAAAACTTCGTCAAGGTCAAGCAATGATTGGACTTGTTGCTAGAGAATTGGCAGCTGGTCGTCTTTACGATGCTGCTGATATGCGCGGCGAATTTGCAAAATTTAAAGGATTTGTTGCGAAATTTAATGAAGTAAAAGATTTATTAGACATTGAATTGCCAGCAGCGGAAGCTTCTGCTGGGCATGCATCTGCTGCGACTGCGCCTGCGAAAGCGAGTGTTGCTGCTGTTTCTGCAGCCGATGAAGAAAAATTTGCGATTGTTCGCGAATTGCGTAAGTTAGTATCTGACACAGATTTAAATCATGAATATATTTCTGGTGTGTTAGCTGTTGCACGTGCATATGCTGCAAGATTAGAAACATTGGATCCAACACCTGAAGCGGACTTAGGTTTATCTGCATCAGGATGGACTCATGCTCGTTCTGCTTCTCCTGAGAGAGTTACATCTGTGGCAAAAAGAGCTTTGAATCGATTGATTTCTGCTTTGGATGAAGCTGAAAAAGCTGTGGCTAAAGCAGTTGCGACTGAATTAGACCGTTTAGCAACAGCTAAAGCGAATGATGCTGTTTATGCGCAGATTAATGCTGTGGAAGCACGTGTCGAAGCAATTAAGAAAGAATATCGTGAAGCTGCTGCTGCATTTGAAGCTGGTGCAGAGGGACGTAGTGCATTAGAGTCTGAAGCACGTAGTCGTTTGGAATCTGAGTATGCTGATGCGCAAACGGCACGCGGAGCAGACATAGAGAGATTGACTGAACGAGCTGATGAACTTCATGAACAATTACAACCCGTTGATCGCTTTGATGGTATTGAAGAATATCATCATAACCTTGAACGATACAATGGTAAGTTAAAGGCAGCTTTAGTAAACCTTTCAACTGCATTGAGTGAATTGAACGATTCAACTGATGCAGATTTCATCACTGATGAGATGATTTCTGGTGTGTTTGCACCTCGTGCTGATAGAAAATCTTCTTCAAGCGACGTTGATCGTGATGCAAGATTAGAAGCTGCTGCACGCAGAAACTTTGCAGAATTCCAAAGTCGTGTAGGTTCTTTGGGTGATCTTGAAGCTGCTTATAGCGCTTTGGATGCAGAGTATCGTGATGAAGATCATGATGGTCTAGCACGTGATCTTGCTGGTGTAGAACGTGAGTTGGAAGATAGAGCTGCTGATTTAACAGACGCTGGTCGTAGATTCGAAGCGATAACAGGTGAGTTGAGTGCGTTGGCTGAACAAAAAACTGGACACCAACAAAGATTTGCTACAGCAACTGAATATCTTGAAGGTTTAGCTGCGCCGAAGGCAAGAATCGCTGAATTAGAAGCGATTGACGATCGTGACTTAACTGACGCTGAAACTGAAGAGTTGGCGAAACTTCGTGGAGATGTAGCACATGAAGGCAGAGCAACTGCTGATGCAGACGCTGCACGCAGAGACCTTGATGCAATCGCGGAACGCGAAACTGCTTTGACTGAGGAAAAAGCTGCGGTTGAAGCTCGTCATGCAGAATTGAGAGCAGCACTTGTTGCAGATGAAGATTATGCAGCATTACGTAGCCGTGCGGCTGGACTTCGTTCTGAATTGAGCCGACTTGATACTATGGTTGCAGATTTAGCTAACCTTCAGAGATTGTCTGGTGCTGTTAGAGACGTTCGCGCAGAAAAAGAAGACGAGATTCGTGATCTTGCTGCTGGCGTTGCTGCAGTTGTAAATGGTCAAATTTTGGCTGAATATGAAGGTGCGGTTGTACGCGAAGTTGCGCCTAAAGCTGCTGCTGCTTCTGGTGAGGCAACATTTGGAGCTGCTGCTGGACGTATGGGAGCAACTTCAACTGGCGTAGGTTTTGGTGATGAGCCTGGTCGTGGTCGTGCGGGATCTTTTGATTCTTATGATTCTGGTGACGCAACTGAAGCTGCAGCAGCATTGCTTGCAAGACTGAGGGCAGCAGCACCTCTTGATGGGACACCTCCTCGTGCAGCTACAGGTCGGCCGGTTTTTAGCCCTAAAGATGCACGTGAAGCAACAGAGGCATCGATAGCGAGGACTGCTCGATTACAAGCATTATTAGAGAAAGCTCGGGCTGAGCCTACTTCTCCTGTTGGAGAAGACGACTAAAGTTACCTTAAAAAAATAAATTTAAGGTTGACTTGAACTTATGAATATTATCCCCCATATACGTTGTGGGGGATAATGTTTCTTACTTCCCCCCCCTTATACACAAAAGAGAGATTTTATTTTTTAGGAGAAAATGATGAGATTATTAAGATCAGTATTATTATCAAGTACGTTATTGATGGGCGCAACATTCGGTGCAGACCTTGTTGAGGCTGGAGATGCAGGCGCAGAACATGGAGCAGACGTAGTTGTTGAAGCTGAAGGTGCATCTGAATTTGCAACTGCGGTTGAACAGCTTAATAGTGAAAAACAGGTGATTGTTCAGCTGTTAGGGGCTTATTTAGGAAAACTTGATAAAAGTTTTGACCTAAGTGCGTTAGGTGCAGGAGATGATCAACTTATTGGCATTTTAACGGCTATGGGTGATAAAGTTAATGCTGCTACAGCTAATTTAAGACGATTAAATAAAGCAGCAAAAGAAGGTTTAGCACGTGAAGAAGCTGCTGCAGAAAGATTAGCTGCATTGGCAGAAGAAAAAGATGCGGTAGATGCTGAAATAGAAAGATCACTTGCTGAATTAGAAAAAGTGCGCACTACACACGCTGAAAAAGAAAAAGCTTTAGGGACTGTATCCGGAGAAGCACGTGAATTAACTGCGCTATTAGAAGCTGCACGTGAAGCATCAGTGAAAGCACAAGAAGAAGCCGCAGCGCGAATTGAAGCGTTGGAAGCTGAAGTAGCAGACGCTAAACATACATCTGCTGAAGGTATTGCTGCATTAGAAGCAACGTTGGCAAGTGAACGTAAAGCAGCAGCAGAAGGACAAGCAGCAGCAGAGAGAGCCATTGCTGAGAGAGAAGATGCATTGCGAGCAGCAGTAGAGCACGTTGAAGCATTAACAGGTGAAGCTGCAGTGTTAACAGAAACAAAAGCACAATTAAGCAGCGATGTTGACAGATTAAGGGCTGATCAAGCAAGGATTGCTAGGGAAACGACAGCAAGATCAGCAAAAACCACAGCTGCATTACAACGGTTATTAGCCGCACAGACGGCGGTGACTGCTGATGATTCTGATAGTGATGGTGAATTTTAAAATCAATTTGAAGAAGTAAGATTAAGGTCGACTTGACAGTATAAACATTTAACCCCATATACAATGTAGGCGTGATGTTTATTATTTGACATGAATATATAGAATTTTTTAGGAGAAAATGATGAGATTATTAAGATCAGTATTATTATCAAGTACGTTATTGATGGGCGCAACATTCGGTGCAGACTTTGTTGAGGCTGGAGATGCAGGCGCAGAACATGGAACAGACGTAGTTGTTGAAGCTGAAGGTGCATCTGAATTTGCAACTGCGGTTGAACAGCTTAATAGTGAAAAACAGGTGATTGTTCAGCTGTTAGGGACTTATTTAGGAAAACTTGATAAAAGTTTTGACCTAAGTGCGTTAGGTGCAGGAGATGATCAACTTATTGGCATTTTAACGGCTATGGGTGATAAAGTTAATGCTGCTACAGCTAATTTAAGACGATTAAATAAAGCAGCAAAAGAAGGTTTAGCACGTGAAGAAGCTGCTGCAGAAAGATTAGCTGCATTGGCAGAAGAAAAAGATGCGGTAGATGCAAAATTGGCTGAAATTGTTGCTGAAATACAAAAGGTGCGTGCAGCGCAAGCTGAAAAAGAAAAAGCTTTAGGGACTGTATCCGGAGAAGCACGTGAATTAACTGCGCAATTAGAAGCTGCACGTCGTGACGCAGAGGCAGCAGCACAAGCAGCAGCAGCACGAATTGAAGCGTTAGAAGGTGAATTAGCAGACGCTAAACATACATCTGCTGAAGGTATTGCTGCATTAGAAGCAACGTTGGCAAGTGAACGTAAAGCAGCAGCAGAAGGACAATCAGCAGCAGAGAGAGCCATTGCTGAGAGAGAAGCTGCATTGGATGAAACACGAGCACGTGCAGAGGAATTAACAGGTGAAATTGAAGCGTTAAGAGCAGAGAATGTGAAATTAGAAGCTCGTTCGAAAACAACTGGAGCAACATCAGCTAAATTATTAGCGTTAAACGCAAATACAGCAGCGTTACAAGAAGAAGCTGCAGCTGCAGCTGATGCTGATTCTGATGATGAATTTCCTGTTGGTGGTTCACCTTCAAAAGCTAATTTAGATTATTCTGGTTTTAGCGATGGTGACAGATCAAGAGATGACGAAGAGTTCGGTGCTGACGAAGCTGAAGAATTCGTTGGGGCGCCAACTTTAGATGAAGCATCTTTAGCAAGGCTTACACAGATTGAAGATTTACGCCATGATCAAGGTGAGTTAGATTCAGATTATAGAAGGCTTGAAGAGGCAAAAACTGAAAGAGGAGCACAGTTTGAAGAAACTGCTGCACGCATTGACGCCGTGCGCGCTGAAGCTGAACGTGTTGCGGAAGCTGTTAGTGAATTAGAAGCAGCATTAGCAGGGGCGGAAAGGAAAATTGCTACACGTTCGGGGACTCCAAATAGGAGAAATATTATTGCTGCAGGTGAAGCTGCAAAAAAAGACATAGAACCTAAATTAACTGCTGCACGTGAAGCGAAAGCAGGGCTGGACGCCGCGCTTTCGGAATTAAGTCAAAATTCTGAGGCTTTGCGTGAGCAAATAGGTCAGATTGATGCTGATATGGCGAGTATTTCTGAAAAGTTTAGAGCGAATCAAGAAGAGCTTGAAGCTTTAGAAGAAGCGGCAGCTAAAGTTGGTGGAGGCGATGCGTAGTCGTTAAATATCGACGAATCTGACAGTTAACTGTTACATATTCCACATTCAGTGAATGTTTTTGCTGGATGTGGGGTGTAGGGTAGTTATATTGCGATATTAACACGTTGTTGGTGGTAAGGCGTTAGTTAAATGACATAACTGCGTGGGGTGGATTGCCCGAGAGTAACGTTCTTGCAGGGTGCAAGCGTGTTATAAGATGAATGTAACCAAAGCATGCGTTATTATCGGTAATATTCGTAACTTGAATTTGAAATCTGAGTGTAATAGTATGAATTCAATTAGTTTTCAAGTTTTTTAATAAACCTGGTGTTTCAATAATAATCGGAATAAAAAATCGCCTTTTAACATTAACAAAGGATAATGAACTATGTTTAGATTTAATTTTTTAAATACATTGTCTGCAGGCGTATTAAGCATTGCAGCAGTTTTATCAACCACTTATGGTGCGGATGAAGCACCCCATGGTGATGCGGCAGGAAAATCTGGTCAATTAGCTGTGCATGCTGGTTCTGATGATGGAGATGATGATACACGTTCTGTTATGTCGGCTGGGTCAGCTGCAACAATTTCAGCATCTATAAATTTTGAACCCAGAGAAATAACTGCCGATGCCACATTTGATGATTTAGTGGATTATATTACGTATTTAGTAAGTAAAGTGGGAGAGTTTAGAAGAGCTTCTAGACACACACAAGTTGAGATAAAGAGATATTTAGTTGCAAATGTTGATTTATTAAATCCCGTTACAAATATAGAGTATCGCGGTGGGTCAAGAAGATTGACTTTAGATCGTTCGATTAAACGTCTTTTAGAGATTCATCAAGAATTGAATGATTTAAAACAAGCCGCTGAAAAATCGGCAGCTGATGCGGAAACAGCATTAGCAGTAGTTAAAAAAGAAAAATCTGAAGCTGAAAAATCGGCCGCTAGATGGAAAACTGTTGCCGGTGTTACTGCAGGTGCTGGTGTGGTTGTGGTTGCCGTGATTTTAGGTAACTTAGATCGTATAGCAGCTTTTTTGGCACGTCTTTCTTAAAAATACTTTAAAACAATCTACAGGCTTAATTTTATTATTAAGCCTGTTCTTAATAATAAATTCATAAAAAACTTAATTTACATTTTAATTATAAACGAGGGGATCGCAACCATGAATTATACGTATGTATTACCTATATTAACTTTAATAACAATGAGTTCAGTTTCAGCAGCTACACCGGTTGATTTGGCAGCTGAAAAGAGACCGGGGAGTGCAAGCTCTACGTCTAGTTTTCCAGTACTTGCTGAAGGCAGACATAGCAGGTCTGGAAGCACTGAATCAGGGGCAAGATCAGTTGGTGGTGCGTCAAGTTTTACGGTCACCAGTACGAGATCTGTAGAGAGTTTGCCTGTACTTAACGCAGACCCTTCTTTTGATGACGTGGTTGAATATGCTGCCGCGTTATTAGGACAATACAAGCTTTTGAGATCAAAACGATCTGCGACGAATCAGCAAGTAAAAGAATATTTATTCACTCAAATTTCGAAGTTAGAGGCTGTGAGCGGTGCAGTTGTGAGAGAGTCAGGAGTACCCCAAAGTTTGCGCGTGGTGTTAGAAAGATCAATTTCTAAAATTGTAGAGATTCATAAGGCTTTGGAAGCTAGAAGTACTGCTTTGGAAAGAGAAAATGCAGAGTTAACAGCAGTTAGAGAGCGTGCTTTATTAGATGTGAGAACTTTGACTGCAGATGTTGAGAGATTGACTAGAGAGTTAGAAGAGGCAAGAAGGGCCACTGCTGAGACGCGTCGTCCGGCGTCTCCTGAGATTGATAGAGGTAGAGGTGCGTCGTATCAAGCAGTAGGTGGATATCATTCTTTAGATGACGTTACACGTGATGTAGCAACTGGAGATGCAAGTACTGCCTTGTTAGGTGGTGAAAATGAAGAAAAAGGTTGTTGTTGTGTGGTTATGTAAAGCTTTTTGATTCATCTTAAGACAGGGCCTTCGGGCCCTGTTTTTTTTATGTTGTATTTTTATGGGGTGGGTTTGTAAAATTGATAGACACCCCTTAATAAAAAGGAAAGCTAACATGGGGAAAACCCTGAAAATAAGTTTATTGATTTCAACCGTTTTAATTTCGGAAACATATGCTGCAGATGTATTAGATAGTTCATTTGGAGTTGAAGGGCGATCGGATAGGATGGGAGAGTTGGTTCGACAGGCAGGTGATAGCGTGTGTGAAACAGATGACGTAGTAGACGCATTAAGCAAAGTTGTTAAGCGAGGAGAAGAAATTAGTCGGTTAAGGGGGGCATTTGAAAACAGAAGGTTAGATGATCTGGATGCGTTAAAGGAGGTATTAGATAGTGTTCGGAGAGGAAGGAGGGTTTTGGCGAGGTTACATTTTCCTGGAGAGTTAATTTCTGGTGCAGAGCCTGTTCAGCCTTCTTATTCAAGGTTAGAAGAGATCAATGCTGAATTAGAGGCATTGAAATTTAAACTTGAACATGCCCCTGATTTAAGTGATGAAGCCCGTGCTGAATTTGAAGGTAAGATATTAAGATTAAACCAAGAACATAAAGAATTAGACGAACAAATTGTAAGATTTAAGTCTGCGCATACTGTGCGCTGGCTGTTGGATGTTTTTAGGCTCTGTGATAAGACGCTTGATGTTCTTGTTGACCGCTTACCAACTGTTGTGGGGGAGTGGGAGGTTTTAATGGGAGAATATAATGGGCAGATTCGTATAAATGGCCCAATATATGAAGAAAAAATCGCAGCAATAGAGAGTCGACTTAAAGAAAATGATACGGTTTATTCAAATGTTAATGAAGAAATATATGACACATTAAATCTTATCGATTTTATTGAAGGGTGGGTTGAACTGATTAAGCAATATGTTAGACCGGAGCAGTTTAATAGGGATGTTTTTTTAGATCAAGATGGTAGTGTTATAGAAGGTTCAGAGGTTTTTAATGAAAAAGAAACACTAGCGGAGGTTTTAAAAACATTGCATTTTATGTTTGCAGAGTTACCTGATGCGCCAAAGAAATTTGATATGCAGGCAGTAAGTGTGGGAATAACATTAATAGGTTTTGTAGAACAAATACAAACCTTAAAAGCAAAAGAAAGGCTTTTAAAACAAGGTTTAGAAGAGGTTAAAACGAATTTGTCAGAGACAAAAGAAAAATATATATCCGTTAATTTGCAATCTATTGGAGCAATTTTGTGTCATGAAATTCCTGATCGGGAAGCAACAATAGCTTCTTTAGATAAAGAGAGTGACGAATTAGAAGGAGAGTTGGAGTATCTTGAGGCTGCATGCGAGACAAGAGCTGCTGAATACAAAAAATTAGAGAGGGAACTGAAAGAAAGCTTCAATAAGTTTTTGGAATTACAGCGTTCAGTTAAAGGAGAGAATAAAGCTGCAAGTTCTGCTGTGGCTGAAGCTGCGTATTCAAGCGAAGCTGTTCCAGGTAGTACTTCTGGAAACTAAACGGGGTGTGCTTTGGGCCAATTTATTTTTGGCCCATCATTACCACCAGATCAATAGTGGTTTCTACACAATTATGTTTACGTTTTAAATGATGATCTGCTAAAGAGAATAGTTTTTTGGGGGCGAAAAGCTTTGTTCTATCCACCAATGGGTTGCTGGCCCCCATGTGTCGCAAGTCATTTATAAGTTCGAAGATAGAATCGTGTTGCAGTTCAATGGATACAACATGGACTAAGGGGTTGGAAAATTTAGCCAGTTGGATTAACTGTAGGGTATCCGACGCGCTGATCATAGGGATTATACGTTGGGCGGCACCTTTGGTTAATACCATTTCTGCCTTTATAAGTGCGGCGTGGAGTTCTTTTAAAGAGTCTTCACCTGGAAAAATACCGTAAAATAAGCCGTTTTGATTTAAAATTGAATAAAGTGTTTTTAAATAATCGGTTGGGTCATTTATGTATTGAAATTGCCCAATTGAAATAATCAGATCGTAATTAGTTTGAGTGGGTATAACGGGCGTAAACTGGGGATAGGTATCAATCGTTGCATTGGGATAAAGCTGTTTAAGAGTGTCTGATAACGGGAAATAACCTAAGACTAACACCGAAGTGGGGGTAAGGTTAGATTCTGTTAAAGAGGCGATGCATTCTTCTGCTGAAACTTTAAAAAGAAAGTCATGATCATTTAAATATGGTTTAAATCGTTGTTGGTTATGGAAAATAGTTTCATGCGAAAACATTAATAAATGGCCTTTGTTACTTTGTGTTTTACTGGGCGTTGACTTTCAGATTTTAATTGTCCGCATGCCGCCAATATATCTTGTCCACGAGGGGTTCGGATGGGTGACATATACCCTGCATTTTCAATAATAGATGCAAATTTTTTAATATTTTCAGGGGTGGAACATGTATATCCGCTGCCTGGCCATGGATTAAAGGGAATTAAATTTATTTTCGCAGGAATACCTTTGATTAATTGAACCAGTTCTTTTGCATCGGCCGTGGAATCGTTTATGCCGTTTAACATGACATATTCAAAGGTAATGCGACGATTTTGGGTTTTTTCTGCGTATCTGCGGCAGGCATTTAATAAATCAGTTACGGGATATTTTTTATTAATGGGGACTAATTCATTTCGTAAGTCATTGCGTACTGCATGCAGAGATATGGCTAAGTTTAGGCCTAATTCATCTGCGCATTGATCAATAAATGGAATAATACCTGATGTTGATAGGGTAATACGACGTTTTCCAAAGCCTATGCCATTTTGATCCATTAAAATTAACATGGCTTTTTTTACGTTGTCGTAATTGTATAAGGGTTCACCCATGCCCATTAGAACCACGTTTGTTAATTTGCGGGATTCAGTTACGGGCCCCCAATCATTTAGGCGGTCTTTTGCCACTAAGATTTGATGCAATATGTCTGATGCTGTAAGGTTGCGTACTAAGGTTTGCGTGCCTGTGTGGCAGAATGTACATGTTAAGGTGCATCCCACCTGGGATGAAATACATAGGGTTCCTCTGTCTGATTCGGGGATAAACACAGTTTCTACTTCATTTTTATCTTCAAATTGTAATAGCCATTTTTGGGTGCCATCCAGGGAGCATTGTTCCATAGAAATCAGAGGGCGTGAAACAGTATAACGATCTGTTAGGTCTTGCCGTAAATTTTTGGGAAGGTTTGTCATATTGTCAAAGGAAGTTTGGCCAAAACGATATATCCATTCCCATATTTGTTGAGCCCGATAGGAGGGGATATTTAAGGCAGACTGTAATTCTGTTTTTAGTTCATCAAAGCTTAAGCCAATTAATGTGGTGTGTGTCATGGTAGTATCCTGTGTTGGCTGTAATATGAGGTTTTTTGAATCAAAGTTCAAGGGAACAAATCATTTTTAGCAGGAAGATATCGTTAGGTTATTAAAAATATACGGTTATTTCGTTTTTTCAGTAAGTTTATACGTTTGCAGAGTTTCTTTAAAATATTTGGGTGGTTCAGCCGTAAATGTAAAACCGCCTAAGTCTGCAGGTAAGGTTAATTGGTGGGCATGAAGATGCAGTTGGCGGGATGAAGTTTTTGGATTATATTTTCTGTCCCCCAAAATTGGGCAGCCTATATGTTCACAATGTACGCGTAATTGGTGGGTGCGGCCAGTATGGGGTTTTAAAGACAGCAATGCTTTTTTGGCAACAACATTTTTGGAAATAACTTTATAGGTTGTTTCGCTGGCTTTAGTATGTTCATTTTCATTGGTAACTTTTATTTTTTCCATGTCTTTAGCCCACCCTTTTTCAAGGTGTGTAAGAATGGTGCCTTTTGGTTTTAAAGGTATGCCTTCCGCCACTGCCCAATATTCTTTTTGAATGGTGTGTTGGGCAAATGCTTTTGTTAGTTTTTGGGCCATTTGATGGGTTTTTGCTAAGATTAGTAACCCACTGGTTTCGCGATCCAGACGGTGAACCAGTTTAGGTGTGTTTTCGGGATATAAAGACCTGATTAATCCATCCACATGTTTTGTAATGCCAGAGCCCCCTTGGACAGCCAAGCCTGCTGGTTTGTTTAGAATTAAAAAATCAGCGTTTTCAAAGATAATGCTGGATTGAAAAGCAGATAATTCAGCTGAGGAGGGTGTATAAGCAAGGTGTCCCTTTGCTGTTTCGACGGTGTGTTGTTCATTGAGTTGGGTGACAAAAGGGGGGATTCGGACCTTTTGACCTAATATAAGAACTTCATTGCCTTTGACACGTTTGCCATCGCAGCGGACTTGCCCTGTTCTGAACCATTTTTGCCACTGACTGAACGCGATGTTTGGAAATTTTTTTTGTAACCAACGTTGCAGATTCTGGTCTTGATCGTTATATTCAATGATTAATTCTTGGTTCATATTAGGTTTTATATGTTGAAAAAATTTACAAGTGATCATGCCTGTGATAAGACTATTTGTAAATGAAAAAATGACAATAGAGGAAAAATGTCAAACATTAAGAAACCATATGTTATCGTTTTGGGTAATGAAAAAGGTGGTACAGGGAAGTCTACAGCAGCAATGCATGTTATGGTCTATCTATTACGTTTAGATTTTAAGGTGGGCTGTATTGACGTGGACGCTCGTCAAGGGACTCTTACTCGATATATTGAAAATCGTATTCGTTATAATCAAACCCATGAAGAAAGGTTGCCAACCCCCGTAAGCAAAGCATTACAAAAGGCAAACTTTGACGATGTAAAGCAAAACGAGCAGGATGAAAAAGCCCGTTTTGATGAAGCGATGGCGGAATTGTCTGATTGCGATTTTATTGTTATTGATACACCTGGTAATGACACCTTTTTTTCAAGGGTGGCACATTCGTATGCAGATACCATTATTACTCCTTTGAATGATAGTTTTATTGATTTGGATATGTTGGTGCGTTTGCATTCTAACGACCCAAACAATTTAAGGCCCAGCGTATATTCTGAAATGATTTGGGAGCAAAAAAAGAATCGTTTAATGCGGGATAAGCAACCCATTGATTGGATTGTAATGCGAAACCGTTTAACAAATTTGTATGCAAAAAACAAAGAAGAAATGCACAAAATATTAACTGCACTGTCTAAACGTGTGGGGTATCGATTGGTTGCGGGCTTTTCAGAGCGTGTTATTTTTAGGGAATTGTTTGTACAAGGTTTAACTTTATTAGACTTGCAAGAAGTTGGAATTCCATTAAGTATGTCACATATTGCAGCACGACAAGAGATTAGGTCAGTTTTGGATATGTTGCAATTACCTCATTTGCAAAAGAAGTTAGAAACGGCAGGATAAATTATAAGAAATGCTGGGTTTTTTAGTATTAATATTTTTGTATCTATTTGCTGTATTGGCTAGAAACACTGAAAAACCAGCGCGATCTTCTTTGGTTAGAAGTTTAGTTTTGGCAGGGCTGTTTTTATTGGTCCTGTCAATGTTTTCTGTCGTTACAATTGGTGTCCTGTTTCTTTTTTTATTTTTTTTACCATTTTTCTTTTTTCCGGGAACAAAAAACAAGCCACATTATCGTTTTGAACAAGATGAAAAGATAAAAGAGTTTTTTGAACAGATGCGCCGTCAGCAACAGTATCAACAATCTCAACAATCTCATCAAGGACACCATCGGTCTTCTGCTCGTACTGCTTCAAAAGGAATGTCTGTTTATGATGCTGCTAAGTTATTAGGGGTTTCTATTGATGCAACTATGGTTGAAGTGAAAACCGTATATCGCAAATTAATGTTAAAACATCACCCAGACAAAGGTGGGTCAGCAGAATATGCAGCCAAGCTGAATACGGCGCGTGATGTTATGATTGATTACATTAATCAAAAAATTCGTTAATTTTAGAATTAATATGTTTTTAAAACATTTGGCATAACAGTCTTGTTTTACGGTATACCACTTTATTTTAGTGTGATTTTCTGCGTGTATCAACCACACAGGTTAGAATATTTTCAAAAAACGTAAGATTTCCTTGACAAATTAGGGCGGTTTTTTCAATGTAAAGTGTTAAAATAGCATAAATTAAAGGATATAATAATGCAGATAGAATTTCCCGATGGGCGTATTCAGTCTATTGAATCTGGAATGACAGGTTCGGACATTGCAAAAAGCATTAGTCCTTCCCTTGAAAAAAGGGCAGTGGCAATAGCTTTAAATGATGAATTAAAAGATTTGAATGTTGCCTTAACCACGGGTGGTAAAATTCGCATTATTACCAAAGATGATCCTGAAGGATTAGAAATTTTGCGCCATGACGCAGCCCATGTATTAGCAGAAGCAATTAAAGAGCTGTATCCTGAGACTCAAATTACAATAGGACCCGTGATTGAACATGGGTTTTATTATGATATTCATCGTGAAAAACCCCTTACAACAGATGACTTTGATGCGTTAGAGCAACGCATGCGCGAAATTGTTGATCGCAACGAACCCATTCAACGTGAAGAATGGGATCGCAATGAGGCCATTAAATTTTTTGAATCCATAGGTGAAAAATTTAAGGCTGAGATTATAAGAGATATTCCTGAAGGGCAGGTAATATCGTTATATCGTCAAGGCAGTTTTATTGATTTATGTCGTGGACCGCATTTGCCGTCTACAGCACGATTGGGTAAAGCGTTTAAACTTATGAAGCTGGCGGGGGCATACTGGCGAGGGGATTCTAAAAACCCCATGTTGCAGCGCATTTATGGTACAGCTTGGGCCACGGAAGACCAGTTAAAGCAACATTTGCACATGTTGGAAGAAGCTGAAAAACGAGATCATCGTAAATTAGGCCGAGAATTAGACCTTTTCCATATGCAAGAGGAGGCCCCAGGCAGTGTATTTTGGCATCCGAAAGGTTGGACAATTTACCGTGAATTGCAAAATTATATTCGCAGACGCATTTCAAAAGAAAATTATGTTGAAGTAAATACACCGATTATGGTGGACCGAATTTTGTGGGAAGCATCCGGGCATTGGGAAAAGTTTCATGAAAACATGTTTATTTCTGAAACTGAGGATAAGCTGTTTGCAATGAAGCCCATGAACTGTCCATGCCATGTGCAAATTTTCAGACAAGGCATTAAAAGTTACCGTGATTTGCCCTTGCGCATGGCGGAATTTGGATGTTGTCACCGCAATGAACCATCAGGAGCATTACATGGGTTGATGCGGGTGCGTTCATTTGTGCAAGATGATGCGCACATATTTTGTGAAGAGGACAGCATTACATCAGAAACAAAGGCTTTTTGTGACTTGTTAATGAGCGTATATAAAGATTTTGGTTTTACGGATGTTAGGATTAAATTTTCTGACCGACCCGAAAAACGTGCAGGTACAGATGAAATTTGGGACAAAGCTGAAGGCGCATTGATGGAAGCAGTAAAAGCGTCCGGGCTTGAATATACATTAAACCCAGGTGAGGGTGCGTTTTATGGTCCTAAATTAGAATTTGTATTGCGTGATGCGATTGGGCGCGATTGGCAATGTGGTACATTGCAGGTAGATTTCGTATTGCCGGAACGATTAGATGCAAATTATATTGGGTCTGATGGTGAAAAACATAGGCCGGTAATGTTACACCGTGCGATATTGGGTTCAATTGAACGCTTCTTTGGTATTTTAATTGAAAACTATGCTGGAAAATTACCGTTGTGGTTGGCGCCGATTCAAGTTGTGGTTGCAACGGTGGTGGAAAGTGCAAACGCATATGCCAAAGAGGTATGTGATGTTTTAAAGGCTGAAGGTTTAAGAGCTGAAGTAGATTTGCGCAATGAAAAAATCAGTTATAAAGTTCGTGATTTAAGTGTGCAAAAAATTCAGTACATTGCTGTTGTGGGAGCAAAAGAGGCAGATGAAAAAACTGTTTCTGTGCGTCAGCTTGGTTCCCAAGATCAAACAGTAATGACTTTGAAGAATTTTGTTGATATGATGAAGCAAAATTCTGCTGCACCTGCATAAGGTGAGCTGTAATTAGAGCGTGTAAATATAGAAAGGGATAGATGAGCTCTCCATTTGATAATATTCGGATTAACGAAAAAATTCAGGTTCCGAATGTTCGTTTTATTGATGCCAACGGCGAGATGATTGGTGTGATTTCTCCTAAAGAAGCATTAAAGCTTGCTTATGAATCTGGATTGGATTTGGTGGAAATTTCACCTAATGCAGATCCACCTGTGTGTAAGGCTTTGGACTTTGGTAAATATAAGTTTGAACTTCAAAAGAAAAAAGGTGAAGAAAAGAAAAAGCAAAAAATTGTTTCTGTTAAAGAGGTAAAATTAAAACCACGTATTGGTGAAAATGATTACCAGGTCAAACTAAAAGCTGCTGTTAAGTTTTTAGAAGAGGGCGACAAGGTGAAGCTTAATATGCGTTTTCGTGGTAGAGAAGCAGCTCATAGCGAGTTTGGTTTAAACCTTGTAAGACGAATGATTGAAGAATTAGCCCCTTATGGTGAACCTAATGCAGAACCCAAGTTAGAAAATATGCAAATTAACTTAGTATTTTCTCCACTTAAAAAATAATACGCTTTAGTTTTAACATCAAAAAAAGCAGAAAGATGTCTTTGACGTCAATCTGCTTTTTTTGCATTTACAAGGTGATTTTATAACATTTAAAGGAAATATAAGGAATGTGGGGCCTTTGAAAAATTTTTCTTAAAAAAATAGTTGCATTGGAACATAGGGTTGTGTGTACAATAAATAAAAAAAGAATAAAAAAATGAAAACAAAAACTCTCTATTCCTCTTTAGCTTTAACCTGTTTTGTAGCGTCTTTTAATAATTCTGTAGTACATGCCGACGAGGACGGTTTTAAGTGTTATGGTGTTTCTGGTCCACGTGAAAATGATTGCGATCCTTTAGATCATGATGGTCATACCTGTGCCGGAGGTTCTGATCGTGATCACCATGTTGGTGACTGGAAAGTTGTAGCTTCTGAATCGGAATGTAAGAAGTCTGGTGGCTTTTCTGAAGCTGAGGCGCGAGAAAAATTAGGTTTAAAACCTGCTGAATGACAAATTTCCAAGTTCTTCAACCATCCGTTGGAGTTGGATTGCGTTCACAGTATTTTGAATACTTTCTGGCTGATATTCCCAAAATACCCATCGGATGGTTAGAAGTCCACCCAGAGAATTATCTGGATCATTATCCTAACCGTGAAAAATTAAAAAAGATCTCTGAAAAATTCCCGATAAGTTTTCATTGTGTTAGCTTATCGTTAGGTGCATCTGAATTGCCTGCCATTGATCATTTGCAGCGGTTGAAAGATTTAATGCAAGAGATTAGCCCGTTTATTATATCTGAACATTTGTCTTGGAATACTTTGGATGGGTTTGGGTATAATGATTTGTATCCTATGCCATTAACAGATGAATCGCTGAAACAGATGGCTCAAAATATAAATTTCATTCAAGATTTTTTTGATCGGCAAATATATGTTGAAAATCCGTCGACATACTTGACGTTTCAAAATGATATGTACCCCGAATATGAATTTTTAAATCAATTAAGCAAAGCAACGGGATGTGGCGTTTTGTTGGATTTAAACAATTTATATGTGCAGTCTGTAAACCATGGTTGGAATACGGCGGAATACATGGAAAATTTAAATTGGGAATCGGTTAAAGAGTTTCATTTGGCAGGACATATTCGGGCATTAGAAGGAGATTTTTTAATTGATACGCACAATCGGCCAGTTTGCCATGACGTTTGGGATTTGTATAAGAATGCAGCTAGGTATCAGCCGAATGCTTTAACCTTGATTGAGTGGGATGAGGACTTGCCCGATATTCATATATTATTAGACCAGGCTGTAAAAGCTGAAAAATATAGAGAGTTGGCATATGCGTAGTACGTTGGAGTTTCAGAAAAAGTTTATCCATGCCTTATTAACGCAAGATATGCTGGATGGTGTATTTAATTCTTATAATAATATTGATCGTAGGTTAGAAGTATACCGCCGTAACTTTATGCAGGGATATTGCGAGGCGTTAAAAAAAACATATGCAATGACGGCGGTTTGTTTGGGGGGTGATTTTTATAATGTGGCCGTGAAATATGTCTGCCAGAATCGCCCCCTGGCAGGGCAGTTATTTTCCACGTATGGAGAACGTTTTCCAGATTATATAGAGCAGTCTGAAGTAAAGGATTTGGCGCGGTTAGAATGGGTGTTGCAGGCGATAATAATGGCAAGAGAGGATGCTTCAGATTTTTGTCAGATTAAGTCAGTGTTTCCTGAAAATTTATTATGGCAAAGACGAAGTGATGTTGCTGTATTTTATAGTGATTATCCGGTGGGGGAATTATATAAAGCGTTAAGGCTGGAAGGAATTAATCCTAAGCTTAATCCAAATCCATCATATTATTGTATTTATAGGCAAGAAGGGGTGCCGGTCATCTTCCCCATTTCGCGGGCAGAATACACTGTATTAAATATGCTGCAGTCATCAATGACAATAGGCCAATTATTTGACATCTTAACCTTTTCGCAAGAAATGTTTGGTAATATATTACAAAAGATATTTACCACAACTTTCTTGAAGGTTAAGGAGATCGATGATTACTCTTTTGCAACGAAGTGTGCAGATTTATGATGCATTTGTTGGTTTTTTCATAAAGTACACCCAAGATTTATTGCTATTATTGGTGCGTGTATATGCTGCCAGTATCTTTTTTCAATCTGGGTGGAATAAGTTGGAAAAATTATGGACTAGCGGGTGGTTTAAGACCGTGTTTTTATTTAAACATGTTCATCCTGTGCCATTTTTATCGCCTAAGTTAGCGGCTGTTTTAGGGACAGGCGCGGAAATCATTTTTCCAATTTTATTGGCATTAGGGGTTATGACCCGAATAGGTGCATTAGGTTTGATGGGAGTAACTGCGGTTATTACATTTGGGGTGCATCATCATTTTACCCATATATTTTGGGCATTATTATTAGGTGTATCATTTGTAATAGGCCCTGGAAGATTATCGTTTGATGGTTGGATAAGGTCTAAATGGGACAGTTTATATGCTGTAGTAAAAACACATTTAGACACAACACCGGCGATGGAACGTAAGCATCCTGAAATTACTGTGAATACAAAGGGTAATAAGAAGATTAATTTAGACAATAAAATAGAACCTGAAGTAACCACGCATATTGATAAACGAAAATTGCGATCAGAAAAAGATGATTTGCTAGAAATAGAAAGGTTATTAAAACCTTTAAAATCGAGTGCAAAAATGAAGTCGACCACAAAAAGTGCACCCAAAAGGCGAAAAAAGGACAGTGATCCTGACAAATACGTGCGTGCTTAGGTTTTGATTTAATCCTTTTTAAGCTATATTTCCCGTAGCTTGCTGTGATTTTCATAAAGAAGCAGAGTGGATTCGAAGGTAGTTTACCTTAATACTCCGTAGGCTTGCCCTGGAGATAGATAAGTTGAGTAATAATGCATTAAAATAAATAACCCAAACATTACGTGATGGGTTTGCTGTTGCTTATACATATATAGTGTTTTAAATTAGGCCAATGTGGTTTAAAAAGCTCTTTGGGGTATTAAATCCATTCTTTCTGCTGCAATCAGTTTTTAGAACTTAAGTTTGTGCATTGAATTATAAGAGGTGGAGCTGTTATATAAAGCTTAATAAGTGTTATAGCTCACAGCGCAAGACTCAGTGGCGTGGGGCGGAGATGGAAAGCATATAATATACAGAAGTACGTTATGGGATTTTCAACATGGAGACACAAGGACATAGTCATCATGTATTTGGGATTATGTATCACTTTGCGTGGATACCGACATATCAGAAAAAAGTATTTGAAGAACCTTATCGGGAGCATAGGCTATGATTACAATATAGAAATACCAAAAGGTCATATACATATGGTGTTTCAAACGGGGGCTAAAGTATAGCCTTAAACGTATTAATGCTTGAGATTTTTTAAATACTATCCTGACATGTGGACGCAAAGTTATTTTGTAGAAACGATGGGAAATGCGAACACAGAGACGATAAGAGCCTATGTTCAAAATCAACTTAAGTGATGGATCAGTTAGAAAGTGCTTCTAAACAAATCAACCTTTTTCTGAAACTCGGTGGCTTGTGGCCGATTAGTTTATAAACCCCAACAAAAATTAACTTTTTTTTTCATAAATTAGCACTTTAATACATTGAGTGCTAAAAAGTATTTGAATTTTTAATTTTGTAAATGTATATTGTGCTTATGTTATAAATAGTGAAGTTATAGGAGACAATCATGGCATCAAAAAAAGTAATTGGAATTGACTTAGGAACCACAAATTCGTGTGTGGCGATTATGGATGGTGGACAAACAAAAGTGATTGAAAATACTGAGGGACGCCGCACTACGCCATCGATTGTGGCCTTTACTGAAAGTGGTGAACGTTTAGTCGGTGATGGTGCAAAGCGTCAAGCTGTGACTAACCATGAAAACACGTTTTTTGCAATTAAACGGTTGATTGGGCGTCGTTTTGAAGATGAGGCGGTACGTAAAGACATTGAACTTGTTCCGTACAAAATTGTAAAAGGAGACAACGGGGATGCGTGGGTAAAAGGGCGCGACAAAAATTACAGCCCCAGTGAAATCAGTGCTTTTACATTGATAAAAATGAAAGAAACTGCTGAAAAATATTTGGGTGAAACTGTTACCCAAGCAGTTATTACTGTACCGGCGTATTTTAACGATGCGCAACGTCAAGCCACACGTGATGCAGGTAAAGTTGCTGGTTTAGAAGTTTTGCGTATTGTAAACGAGCCAACAGCCGCAGCTTTGGCATACGGTTTGGATAAAAAAGAATCAGGTACAATTGCTGTATATGACTTGGGTGGTGGTACGTTTGACGTGTCCATTTTAGAGGTTGGCGATGGTGTATTTGAAGTAAAATCCACAAATGGAGACACATTCTTAGGTGGTGAAGACTTTGATAGCAGAATTGTACAATATTTAATTGAAGAGTTTAAAAAAGAAACAGGCGTAGATATTTCGAATGACCGTATGGCATTACAACGTTTAAAAGAAGCTGCAGAAAAGGCAAAAATTGAATTATCCAGCAGCATGCAAACAGAAGTGAACTTACCCTTTATTACGGCGGATGCAACAGGTCCAAAGCACATGAATATTAAAATTTCACGTGCAAAATATGAATCATTGGTGGATGACTTGGTTCAACGTACAATGAAACCATGTGAGAAAGCATTGAAAGATGCTGGTTTAAAGGCTGCTGATATTGATGAAGTGATCTTGGTAGGTGGAATGACCCGTATGCCTAAGGTTATTGAAGAAGTAAAACGTTTCTTTAATAAAGAACCTCACCGTGGCGTAAACCCAGACGAAGTTGTTGCAATTGGTGCAGCGATTCAAGGTGGCGTATTAACTGGTGATGTAAAAGACGTAGTATTATTAGACGTAACACCATTGTCATTAGGTATTGAAACATTAGGGGGCGTGTTTACACGGTTAATTGATCGAAATACGACAATTCCCACAAAGAAAAGTCAGGTGTTTTCAACGGCTGAAGATAACCAAACTGCAGTAACAATCCGTGTTTTCCAAGGTGAGCGCGAAATGGCTGCAGATAACAAACTGTTGGGTCAATTTGATTTGGTGGGGATTCCTTCTGCACCAAGAGGTATGCCGCAAATTGAAGTGACATTTGATATTGACGCGAATGGTATTGTGCACGTGTCTGCAAAAGATAAGGCGACGAATAAAGAACAGCAAATTCGTATTCAACCATCGGGTGGTTTAAGTGACGAAGACATTGAAAAAATGGTAAAAGATGCAGAAGCGAATGCTGAAGCAGATAAGAAGCGTCGCGAGTTAATTGAAGCCCAAAACCAAGCAGATACATTAGCGTATACGACTGAAAAGACATTAAATGAACATGGCGATAAAATTTCTGCAGCAGATAAAGAAGCGGTAGAAAAAGATTTGGCCGCTTTAAAAGAAGTTCTAAAATCTGATGATGTAGATACAATTAAATCTAAGGTGGACGCATTAACGCAGTCATCTATGAAATTGGGTGAGGCAATATATAAAGCAGCCCAAGAAGCACAAGCTTCTGCACCGGAAGGTGGCGAAGCTAAACCAGATGAAAACGTGACGGATGCTGAGTTTAAAGAAGTAAACGAAGATCAGGATAAAAACTAATCACTGATAGGTCTTATTAAGGGAGCTTTGGCTCCCTTAATGAATTAAGGAATCTGTATTACATGTCGGCAAAAAAAGATTATTATGAGTTACTGGGTGTTTCTAAAACTGCAACCGCAGATGAATTAAAGAAAGCTTACCGTAAATTAGCAATGAAATATCACCCTGATCGAAATCAAGGGGATAAAGACGCTGAACAAAAATTTAAAGAAATTAGTGAAGCGTATGAAGTATTGCGGGATGAACAAAAGCGTGCAGCATATGACCAATACGGCCACCAAGCGTTTGACGGTGGCATGGGCAATGGCAGAGGTGGCGCTGGCGGTTTTGGTGGGTTCAGTGACTTTTCGGATATCTTTGAAGAAGTTTTTGGCAGAGGTTTTGGCGGCGGCGGTTTTGGTGGTGCATCCAGAGGCGCATATTCAGCAGGCCAAACTGGTGCTGACTTGCGATATGATATTAGCCTTACGTTAGAGCAAGCGCATCAGGGATTTTCTGAAAATGTATCATTACGCAAGAGTGAGAAATGTGGGGAATGTCAAGGTTCTGGAGCGGAAAAAGGAACAAAAGCATCTACCTGTGATACGTGTCATGGTTCGGGTACGATGCGATTTCAGCAAGGCTTTTTTACATTGGAACGTACGTGTACTAAATGTGGTGGAGCAGGTCAGACGATAAAAGACCCGTGTAAGCCATGCGGTGGTTCAGGCCGTGTTCAGAAATCCAAAACAATTTCAATTTCTATTCCTGCTGGTGTTGAAGATGGCACCCGTTTGCGTGTTGCGGGTGAAGGTGAAGCCGGAATGCGTGGCGGCCAATCAGGGGATTTATATGTCTTTATATCAGTTAAACCCCATGATTTATTTGTACGTCAAGGTGATGATATTCACTGTCAGGTACCCGTACCGATGACAACTGCAGTATTAGGTGGAGAAATTGAAATCCCAACAATTGACGGGACAAAAGCAAAAGTAACCATACCTGCTGGCACCCAACCTGGAGAAAAATTTAGGCTGAAAAGTAAAGGTGTGAATATTATGCGGTCTACCCGTCGTGGTGACATGATTGTGCACGCGATGGTTGAAATTCCTGTAAATTTAAACAGTGAACAAAAGAAGTTGATGGAAGAATTAAAAGCGGCGAATTTGTCATCTAAAAATGATACGCATCATCCTAAAACGCAAAGTTTCTTTGATAAGGTTAAAGGGTTTTGGGACAACTTTAAGGGGTAAATATGAGGCGTTGCAAAGTAATACAATTTATTCAAGTTTTATTAATGGTTGTAGGCAGTACTGTTCCTAGTATATTTGCGGCAGAAATCTTAATGCCAGAAACATCTGATACGGTTACTTCTGTGGGTGTGCTTAGAGTAAGTGTTAAGCAAGCTGATGGTTCTGAGCGCAAGTATCGAGGTATCGGCACGCTAGTGAAATTATTAGGTGTTTCTTCTGATTTAGGTGGGCGTGTGGTTTTAACGGCGAGGCATTGCGTTGAGAATGCTGATGCTGTACGTTTTGAATTTGGGGATCAGGAATTTTGGGCGCAGAAGGTTTATTATCATGCGTATGCATCACCTGAGGCAGGTCTTTGTCCGGTAGCGGGAGATGTAGCATTTGTTGTTTTGAAAGAGGCCGTGACAGGGGATTGCAAAATACCCTGGTATAGGCCTTTTGTTGAGATTTCGGCAGGAAGTAGCTTAATAAACCATACGTTGCGAGAGGGTAAAAAAGTAGTAACTTCATTAGTAGTAGAGGGTAATGAGTCAGGGGTTTATTCTATGCATGGAGCAGATTCAAACCCAATTTTTCTTACTAACGGTGATAGTGGTTCTCCGCTTTTAAAAAATGACGTAATTGTTGGTGTGTATTCAAGTTCGCGTAATGAGGATAAAGAAAAAAGCCTTACTACTGATGCGGGGGAATATATCGGAGCCTTTGCAATATTCGGGGCAGTTTGGTTAAAAATGCTGTTGGGTAGTGATGAGGTTCTTCCCTGCGATATAAGAGAAGAGTTGTCAGGAAGATCTAATCGCTAAATCAAAAATTCGTGATCTAGTTTTCATATATAAATTTAATCTTAAAACTTTTGAAAGTTATGTATGCTTAAGTTAATAACCGCAGGATTGTTTCTTATTTTTCTCTCAAGTACATATGGTGAAAAAGCCCCCCTTAAAAACTTAGAACATAAATATAAACTTTCGGTAAGCAATTTATTGCTGCCATCTGCAAATTCCACCCAGGGGGTAGGCCAATTTTGTGCTCAGTTACAGAGGTTATCTGCCTGGCCATTAGAACAAACGTACCAAAGTTTACGTGACCGTAATTTAGAACCATTGGGCAAGGCGTTGGTATGCGCATATGGTCTTTTGAATAGGTTTTTTCTTACGCCTCAGCTTAGTTTGGCTTTTCATGAATTTGGGCATGCTCGCAGCTTTTTAGCATTTAACCCAGACAGTGATCCATATTATTATAATGGCTTTCATCTCCGTGGTTACATAGGTGATACCTTTTATCACATGTTAGTTTGCGCTTATACTAACACCTCTCGTTCGGCGATGGTTTTGCCTAAAAATGTTAGAGAGTTTATTAAATATGCTGAACAACACACGGATAAAGAGGAGGTTTTAAGAAGAGCCCAAGCATTAATTAACAGACCTGAAATTGATTCTGTTGTTACATTTGGCGGGGGATTAAATAACCAAGCTATTTTAGCCGGAATAATTGAAGATCAAGCCATTTTCGACCATGGTGTATATGTATTTGATTTTATACCTATATATATTAATAAAATTTACCCTTATTTATATCCAACAATAGAGGTGCCAGAAACCCTAACTTTAGGGGATATATATACAGGAGATAACCTTTCCTTAATAAAAGTTGCAAATGACCAAGGTACGATTCAGCGACATTATAGACGCCACAAAATTATTCCTGATTATGATGTCGATATGGCGCATTTAGGGTGCTTTTTAAGCTTAGCCCTAAGTAGTTCTACCTATCAAAGCATATATGGGATGTATCAATTTTTAGGCAATGGTGAAATTTTTACTAAGCCGTTTTGTATTAAAGGGGTCTACCTACCAAATACTTCATTCTTTTATACATCTAAAGGATTATCGTTAAGATTTAAAATAGCATATGAATGGTCACCATCATTGTTATTCTTTGCCACATATGAAACAGTTTATAAAGGTTTAAGTGCGCATGAATTTGTGTTGTCCGCCCATAAGACATTCCATAACTTTTTTGATATTAAATTAAAAACTTCTGTGTGTGCCTCATTTTGTGAAGGGTCATTTGAAGGCATGCAGGGCAGCATAGGCATTAGTTATCCTATACATAAGTATTTGAATATAGATGGTTCATATGCGTTATTTAACGGCAATACGTTGGACGGCGAACGTACTATCCCTTATGACGATTTAGACCATGTATTTAGTGCAGGTATAACTTTATCATTTTAAAAATATGCGTCTAAATTAATCAAGTAATACGAAGCAAAATCTTTCCATAAACCATAAGAACCACACAATCAGTGTTTAGAACTTTATACTAAAGATTGCCTTATTTATTATTTGAAACCCCTTTCATCTTCAAGTATTGTTAGGTATAATTTACCCAAATGTTAAGGAAGATAGTATGAATTCTGACTTATTACACGGCTTAAGTCCTTGGCACGGGACTACAATTTTATCTATTCGTAGAGGAAATGAAGTAGTGATTGCTGGGGATGGGCAAGTGACCATGGGGCAGGCGATTATTTTAAAAAGTAATGCAAATAAAGTTCGACGCCTTGCGGATGGAAACGTAATTGTAGGTTTTGCGGGATCTACTGCAGATGCAATGACATTGTATGAACGTTTGGAAGGCAAAATAGAACAATACCCGTCCCAATTAAAGCGTGCCTGTGTGGAATTAGCGAAAGACTGGAGAACCGATAAATATTTACGACGTTTAGAAGCATTAATGGCCGTTGTTGATAAAGAAACTTCTTTAATTTTAACTGGTACTGGGGATGTATTAGAACCTGAAGATAGTATTATAGGTATTGGTTCTGGCGGTGCATATGCATTATCAGCAGCAAGAGCATTATATGCAAAATGCCCTGATATGCCTTTAAAAGAAATGGCGGAGCAGTCTATGAATGTAGCTGCGGATATATGTGCCTTTACTAGCCATAAATTTGTAATAGAAAGTTTGTAAAATGAAAGCCTTTACGCCCAAAGAAATTGTTTCAGAATTAGACAGATATATTATTGGTCAAAATAATGCAAAACGTTCAGTAGCTATCGCATTGCGTAATCGTTGGAGACGTCAACAGTTGGATGAAACTATGCGGCTTGAAATAAGCCCTAAAAATATATTAATGATTGGTTCCACCGGTGTAGGTAAAACAGAAATTGCACGTCGGTTGGCTAAAATTGATAATGCTCCTTTTGTAAAAGTAGAAGCCACTAAATTTACCGAGGTTGGGTATGTAGGTCGCGATGTAGAACAAATCATACGTGATTTATTAGAATGTTCCATTACTTTAGTAAAAGAGGATTTGCGCCGAAGTGTAAAAGTTCAAGCCGAAGAAAGTACTGAGAAGAAAATTTTGAATGCGTTGGTGGGGGCTGAAGCATCGGAAGAAACACGAAATACGTTTCGTTCACGATTGCGTTCTGGCCAACTAAATGACAAACAAATAGAAATCGAAGTCCCTGATGCAGTAAATAATAACCCCTTTTCGTCGTTTGATATGGGTGGGGGAAGTATGCAAATGGGCATGATTGATATGTCCGAAGTCATTAATAAAGCAATTGGCGGGGAACGGACAAAAGTTCGTAAAGTGACAGTGGCAGAGGCAGAAAAGTTATTATACCAAATTGAATCAGATAAATTATTAGATAAAGATATTATTACTGAAACGGCCATTCGTGAGGCAGAACAAAACGGCATCGTATTCTTAGATGAAATTGACAAAATTTGTAATCGTGGCCAAAGAGAAGGCAGCGTAAGCAGAGAAGGTGTCCAACGTGACTTGTTACCTTTATTAGAAGGTACAACTGTTACTACAAAACACGGCCCTGTTAAAACCGACCATGTGCTGTTTATTGCTTCAGGTGCTTTTCACGTTTCAAAACCATCTGATTTGTTACCCGAATTACAAGGGCGTCTTCCAATTCGTGTAGAATTAGAACCTTTAAAAGAAGAAGATTTTGTACGTATTTTAAGCGAACCTGAAAATAGCTTGGTTAAGCAATACAAAGCTTTAATTGAAACCGAAGGGGTTAAGGTTGATTTCACCGAAGATGGAGTTCAGCATCTTGCAAAGCTAGCTTTTAACTTAAACCAAAGTGTTGAAAATATAGGTGCTAGACGTTTACACACTGTAATGGAAAAATTATTTGAAGACATTAGCTTTAACGCGTCTGAAAATAGTGGCAAGGCCTATACAATCGATAAAACATATGTAGAAGATACGGTCGGAAAGCTATCCCAAAATATCGATGTGTCAAAATTTATTTTATAACAAATTTTATAATAATCAGAGGTAAACTTATCAGTGTCTATAGCTGCATCCGAATGTCTTACGACTAATCCTTTATTGGAATTGGCAGATTTATTTGCTGATAAAATTGTACAAGTTGATCAGCTTCTAAAAAAAAGGGCGTATAGCGTTATACCTGCATTACCTTTGGTAAGTTCGCACATTATTGAATCAGGTGGTAAGCGGATACGTCCTCTTTTAACACTGGCAGCTGCCCGTTTGTGTGGTTATACAGAAGGTGATCGCGATATTAGGTTGGCTGCATGTATAGAGTTTTTACATACCGCCACGTTGTTACATGATGACGTAATTGATGAAAGCCCCTTGCGAAGAGGAAAGCCGACTGCCCAACACATTTGGGGCAATCAAATGAGCATTCTGACAGGGGACTTTTTGTTTGCAAAGCTGTTTGAACTATTAGTAGAAGATGGTGCTTTGGATGTCCTGAAGTTAATGGTTGAAGCTTCCCAAAAAATTATAGAAGGGGAAGTTTTGCAGCTAGGAACGAAAGCTAAATCTTTTGTATCGAAGGAAGACTATTTTACAATTATTGAAGCCAAAACGGCGGTATTGTTTGGTGCTGCGTTAGAATTAGGGGCGTTGGCGGCAAATGCCAGTTCTGAACAAATAAATGCCCTAAGGGTGTATGCCCATAATATAGGGATGGCCTTTCAGTTAATCGATGACATGTTAGATTATACCGCGGATGAACCTGTGTTAGGTAAACAGATAGGAAATGATTTTTTTGAAGGCCAAGTAACCCTGCCAATTATTATTTTATATGAAAAAATAGAAACGAATCCAAAGCTGCTAGAAAAGCTGACAGCCGTTATTACCAACCTTGACCGCAGTAAGGTTGATTTTCAATGGGTTAGAGGTTTGCTGATTCAAGCAAATGTATTTTCGGTCATCGAAAAAAATGCATATAATTTTGCTGAACAAGCAAGAGAAGCATTAAGCGTTTTTAAAAACTCCTCACTAAAAAAGACCCTAATTGATTTGACGTATTTTGTCGTTAACCGTTGCAATTAATGCTCACCTTCTAAGAAAATTCCAAGTAAGATAGCATTTTATGCTAAAACCTTATATGATCTATTTATATTAATTATAGGTGATTATATGAAAACAAAATTATTAGTAACAGCAGCAGCTGTATTGAGTTTATCAGATGTATCTGCAGCAGGGTGGAATGGATTTTACGTGAGAACTGACCTTGCCCTTATGGGGGGTGGTCACAGCCACAAAGAAAATAAAGATTTATCTGAGAAAAAAGATGGTTCCAGTGATCGTTTAATGCATCTTGGTGTTGCAGGCGGTTGGGGTAAAGTATTTGGTGGCAGCTTTTATGGTGGTGTTGATGCTACTTTATTAGGTATGTCCGGTGTAATGTCTGCCGCTGACGAAAATAAATTCAGTTTTGTGTATGATCCTAAACTAACAGTTCGTTTAGGATTTGCGCGTTGTAATATGATGCTTTACGCTGGTGGTGGTATGGGGGCATTATATGCATTTACAGATACACCTAAATTACAGGGGCATCATGCACATTTCCCCAAAAACGCTGATGGCAAAAATGAATTAGTATTTACATGGCATGGACGTGTAGGGGTAGATTTTAAATTAAAAGGTAATTGGATGGCTGGTGCATTTTACGAATACCAACGTTCTCTTTCCCATAAAAACGAAGGTGAAGCAACAAAAGCAGATCTTGCACTTGTTAGCGATCGTATAGCCTTTGTATTTGGATACCAAATGTAATCTAATTTTTATTTTAGCAAAACCTCTCCTTGATGATCTTAAGGAGAGGTTTTTTTATCTAAAAATATGTGGTTCAGTCGTTGTTTTATAAGCCAAGAGTAATATAATAGATTGTGTCAGTTACTAAAAAATATTCAAATTATGTCTAAATAAACCATGGCGCACCCGGCGGGATTCGAACCCACGACCTTTACCTCCGGAGGGTAACGCTCTATCCAGCTGAGCTACGGGTGCAGAGACCTGACTCACCATAATAAATATGCTTATTAAAGTCAATTAGTTCCCTTGCATCTAACGTGGATTAATGATACAACCAACCCAGCGTAATAACCAAGCATCCATGTTCAATTTTCATATTACCCATACCTATGAAAACGCCCGTTGTGGAGAGTTATGTTCCCCACATGGTGTTGTTGAAACTCCAAATTTTATTTTTTGTGCTACCAAAGGGGCTATTAAAGGTGTGCTGCCTTCCCAAATGAAGATGGAAGGCACACAATTTATTCTTTCGAATACGTATCATTTAATGCTAAACCCCGGTGCTGATCATATTGAAAAAATGGGTGGCCTTCATAAATTTATGGGTTGGGATGGACCGTTGTTAACGGATTCAGGTGGTTTTCAAATTTTTAGCTTGGGGCATGGTTCCGTTGCTGCAGAAATTAAAGGGCGCAGGGATACTAAACGTCCTAAAACTCTTTTGCATATTACGGAAGAAGGTGCAAAATTTAAATCGTATTTAGATGGCCAAGTACATTTTTTAACGCCGGAAAAATCGATGGAAGTACAACGTAAGTTGGGTGTTGATTTTGCCGTAATGTTGGATGAATGTACCCCTTTCCATGTAGATAAAAATTATACGGCTGCATCTATGCGAATGAGCCATCGTTGGGGGCAACGTAGTTTGGCTGAATTTAAACGTCATGATAATGGCCGCCAAAAAGTGTATGGAATTGTTCAAGGTGGTATTTATCCCGATTTACGCATTGAAAGCTGTGAATTTGTAAATGAACATGATTTCTTTGGTATTGCGGTAGGCGGTTCTTTGGGTCAAAACAAAGAACAAATGCATGACGTTGTGGGTATTGCTATGGCCACCCTTCGACGTGACCGCCCTGTACATTTGCTTGGCATCGGCGGTGTCAGTGACATTTTTAACGGGGTGCGATTTGGTATCGATACATTTGATTGCGTGCATCCCACACGTTTAGCGCGTCATGGTGGGGCTTTAGTAAAAGCAAAACATAACCTTCATCCAACGCGTGAACATATTAATTTAAATAATGCGTCTTACAAAACTTCTGCGGAACCGATTGAACCTGATTGCAGCTGTCATACATGTGCACATTTTACAAAAGGATATATACATTACCTTTTAAAAGCAAAAGAGCTGTTAGCTTTACAATTGTTGACAATACATAATGTTTCATTTATGAATCGATTAATGGCAGACATCCGTAAAGGTATTCAATCGCAAACTTTAAATTCCGTAGAAAAGGAATGGACGCATGTATGACCCCACAAAATTTATCCATATTCGTGGCGCTCGTGAACACAACCTAAAAAATATTAACCTCGATATTCCCAAAGGTAAGTTGGTTGTAATCACTGGCGTCAGCGGATCAGGCAAATCCTCCCTCGCGTTTGATACTATCTACGCAGAGGGACAGCGCCGATACGTTGAAAGCCTATCGGCCTATGCCCGTCAATTTTTACAATTAATGGAAAAACCAGATGTGGATTTAATAGAAGGCCTTTCTCCGGCGATTTCTATTGAACAAAAAACAACATCCAAAAACCCACGATCTACCGTTGCTACCGTTACAGAAATTTATGATTACTTACGACTTTTATATGCACGCGTAGGTATTCCTTACTCTCCGGCAACGGGAAAACCCATTGAAAGTCAAACGGTTTCTCAAATGGTGGACCGTATTATGACCCATGATGAAGGGTGGAAGTTTTATATTTTAGCCCCCATTGCCAGAGGAAAAAAAGGTGAGTTTAAAAAAGAACTGCAAGAACTTCATAAAAAAGGTTTCTTACGTGTTATTGTGGATGGGACTTTATACACGTTAGACGAAGTACCTGCCCTTGAAAAAAATATTCGCCATGATATTGAAGTGGTCATCGATCGATTAGTTATGAAATCAGGTATTGAAACCCGATTGGCTGACACCTTAGAAACCGCTTTAGAAATAGGCCATGGGCTTATATATGTACAAGATGCTGTTACCAATGACAGACAAATGTTTTCTGCAAACTTTGCCTGCCCCGTATCCGGGTTTACTATTCCTGAAATTGAACCCAGATTATTTTCATTTAACAGCCCCCACGGTGCATGTGAAACTTGTGATGGGTTAGGGGAAAAAGTTGTATTTGATGCAGATTTATTAGTCCCCGATCATTCGTTACCATTCGTAGATGCAGTTAGCGTATGGAACACCGACAAAGCCGGATATTATAAAGGCATATTAATCAGCCTTGCCCAACATTTTAAAATTGATCCATCTATTCCATACAAAGATGTGCCCGAAAGTTTAAAAAAAGCATTGCTGCATGGGACATCAGAAAAAATATTATTTTCGTTTGATTTTTCTGGCAGTGGAACGTATCAGAAAAGTAAACCATACGAAGGATTACTGTCTTATTTTGACAGACGGTATAAAGATACAGAAAGTGACATGATTCGGGATGAACTTTCAAAGTATCAAAAAGCATTGCCGTGTGAAACGTGCAATGGGTGGCGTTTAAATGAAAAAGCCAGGGCAGTCAAAATTAACGATATGCATATTGGGGAAATTACACTTTTATCTATTGAAGAGGCTCACCAGTGGGCAGAAACATTAGAATCTAAACTGACTGAAAAGCAAAAAGAAATTGCACACCGAATTTTAAAAGAAATTAAAGATCGTTTAAGCTTCTTAGTAAATGTGGGATTAAATTATCTAACGTTATCGCGAAAAGCAGGTACGTTATCTGGGGGAGAAAGCCAACGAATTCGTTTGGCATCACAAATCGGTTCAGGCTTAACAGGCGTGTTATATGTATTAGACGAACCTTCAATTGGACTTCATCAGCGGGATAATGATCAATTGATCGCAACCCTTAAACATTTGCGGGATTTAGATAATACAGTCATTGTGGTTGAACATGATGAAGATACCATGAAAACGTGTGATTATTTAATTGATATGGGCCCATTTGCAGGTGTTCACGGGGGAACAATTGTATCCCAAGGTACGCCTCAAGATGTGATGAAAGACACCAACAGCCTAACAGGGGCATTTTTATCAGGACGCAAATCCATTCCTTTTCCTCCAGAACGAAGGAACGGCAATGGAAAAAAACTTCGTATAGAAGGGGCCAAACATAACAACCTAAAAAATGTAAATGTAGATATTCCTCTGGGCACATTAACCTGTGTAACAGGGGTTAGCGGTGGGGGAAAATCTTCGTTGGTGATTGCCACACTTTACAAAGCATTGGCAAAGCATTTTTATAAAGCATCTGATACCCCAGGTAATCATAAAGCAATTAAAGGGATAGAACATATTGATAAGGTGATCGATATTGATCAATCGCCTATTGGACGTACTCCTCGTTCTAACCCTGCCACATACACAGGATGTTTTAACCATATACGTGATTGGTTTGCGGGGTTACCAGAAGCAAAAGCACGCGGATACAAAGCAGGAAGATTTTCTTTTAACGTTAAAGGTGGGCGCTGTGAATCATGCCAAGGGGACGGCGTGTTAAAAATAGAAATGCATTTCCTTCCTGATGTATATGTTGAATGTGATCAATGTAAGGGCAGGCGTTATAACCGCGAAACCTTGGAAGTAAAATACAAAGATAAATCCATTGCAGATGTTTTAGAAATGACCGTGGAAGACGGTGTGGTGTTCTTTGAAAACGTGCCCACAATTCGTCGTAAGTTGGAAACTTTGGAAAGAGTTGGGTTAGGTTACATTCAGATTGGTCAGCGTGCCACAACCTTATCAGGCGGGGAAGCCCAACGTATAAAACTATCAAAAGAATTATCAAAACGTGCAACCGGCCAGACTTTATATATTTTGGATGAACCAACTACTGGTTTGCACTATCACGATATCGAACAGCTGTTATCGGTATTGCAAGAATTAGTCACCCAGGGCAATACAATATTAGTAATTGAACATAACTTAGAAGTCATAAAAACAGCAGATCATATTATTGATATTGGTCCAGAAGGCGGTGATCGCGGGGGGCAAATTATTGCAACGGGAACTCCAGAAGAAATATGTAAAGTTTCAAAAAGCTATACTGGTAAATATTTAAAACCTTATCTTAAATCTTAAAAAATTATGGGTTCTTTTCTTCATATATAAAGTAATCGGTACTTCTTTATGAAAGATATTGTGTATAATAAACTCCACCCTCTCATTTTTTTCTCGTTACGTTATCCTCTTAAAAATATTAGTAGTATCCTGCTCATGAAGCGTTATTCAATTCCATCTAAGCGCCCGACAGCTCTCCAAACCACCTCACAGCAGGGGGGGGCGCATCACCAAATAAAAACTTACCCCATAAAAAAACAGCTTGACAGTTTAGGATCATCTTTTATGATTAAGAATAGAATGTACGAAGGCCGTCCTGTATTTATCAGGATGGTCTTTTTGCATTTCAGGTAACAGCATCGCTTAAAGATACCTTGATCTTATACACAAAGGTTAAATACGTGTACGTGGATAAAGATCCGTGACGAAGGAGGTATCATTTTAGAAATGCACGGTTACCCATGTCTCCCCATCCACTCAATTACTGCTCTATTGATCAAACAGAGCGGTACGCTTCATTGGTCTGCGATACCTGACCAGTTCCGAGTACGGCGGTAACTCGTACCTCCCGAGGTGTGACGGTAATGCGCACCCTGAGCACGGCCTCGCATTGAAGAGGTCATAGACTAAAACTGTGGATGGGGAAGTCATGTCTTTTTTAATCGAACGGAGACAGCTGAAAACACCAGTAAACATAAGGATATTAAAGGATAATTAGATGATTTAACCTTTAAAACTACTCACTTCACCATTGACCTTTTTCATTCCTGCACTATTCGTGCGTCCAAATTATTGGTAAAGTCTCAAATCTTAAAAAAACTTATAATCTAACGTAAATAAATTTTCAATTTTGCGGCGGTATTGATGTTTAATCATGACTGCTACAATGTCCCCTTCAGCCAATAAGAAAGCTTTGTCTGGAAAATGTAAGCTTTCATCTCTCCATATGGCGACAACATGTCCATATGTCTTTTTATATACTTCTTCAACCGATAACCCGTTGGCTTCTACATCTTCTTGTACTTGAATTTCCATCAATTCCCAAGACCTGTCAGGTAATGTATGTACAGTTTTTAAATCACGTCGATTACGAATATATTTTAATATAGATAAAATTGTAATCTTGTGTGGGTGAATTAAGGCGTTTATTTTTAAAGAAGACGATAAGGGAATATAAGTATCACTGTTAACCAATGATAAAGTTCGTTTCACTTCAAATTCTTTTGCAAATAAAGACATCAGAACATTGACATTTTCATCATTCGTGACACTCACCACAGTATCGGTTGCATGTATATTTGCTTCTAATAACAGTTCTTTATCTAACCCTTGTCCATTCAACACAATTGCTTTTTTTAATTTAGGCGCAATAGTTTCCGCTCTGGATTTATTAGATTCTAATATTTTTACAATTACGTCTGGATTTTCATGTTCTAAATATTTAGCCAAAGAAAAACCCACAGCTCCACCACCAATAATTAATAAACGTGATAAATCAATGTGCTCATGCCCAAATAAAGCTAAAGATTCATGAAGTTGGTCTTTTTTTACAATTAAATGCAAAATATCATCTGGTTGAAATATGGTATCTTGATTGGGAAGAATAGTTTTGCGGTCTCTGCCAATAGCAATAATCTTTAAAGAAAGGTGGCTATAATTTAAGGATAAAATTTTATGGGGTTGCCCTATCAAAGGTGAATCTTGGCTACATAATGTGGAAATAGACTCCACCTGATCTTCAAATAATGAAAACATATCAAAGCCGCCAGTATAAGCAAGGCTTTCTGCAATGTAATTAGCAACTTCACGTTCGGGAGATATAATAATATCTACAGGTATTTTGTCGTTGGAATAAAGAGTCTGCCACTTGGAAGAAAGATATTCTTGATTGCGGATTCGTGCAACTTTTAAAGGGATATTATATAAAGAGGCTGCTAATTGACAGATTAGCATATTCACTTCATCAGAACGAGTAACCGCCAGAATAGCATCCGCTTCTTTTATTCCAGATGCTTCTAAGGTCTTTATATACGTAGCAGAACCATGAACTGTTAGGATATCAATGTTATTAAATTCGTGAAGTGCTTCAATAGAGGGGTCAATAATAGAAACAGAAATATTTTCTTCACTTAAATATCGGGCCACATTGGCCCCTACTTGTCCGGCTCCGCATACAATAACTTTCATCAGATAACTTCAGCGTTTTTGTTGTTATCCGTAAGTTGTAAGCTTTTTAACTTGCGGTGCAAGGCTGAACGTTCCATTCCAACAAAGCTTGCTGTTTGGGAAATATTGCCTGAAAAGCGATTAATTTGTGAACTTAAATAATGACGTTCAAACAGTTCCCGTGCTTCACGTAAGGGAAGGGACATTATATCCAACCCTTTCATCCAATTTACTTGAATCGGCGTAGCCCCTGAAATTTCTGGGGGTAGATCTTTTAAAGTAATATACGTTGGTGATTCAGGAGTATTATGCTTTTCCATAATAATAAGCCACTCAACCAAATTTTTAAGTTGGCGAACATTTCCCGGCCAATGATAATTTTCTAAAGCAGATATAGTTTCTAAAGCTAACTTTTTGGGTGCTTTTCCATAAATCTGACACAAATCTTTCATAAAAAATTCAAACATCTTCACAATTTCTTCGCGGCGTTCCCGCAAAAAAGGTACCCGAATTGAAACTAAATTTATACGAACAAATAAATCCTCTAAAAATTTTCCATGCTCTATCAAGCGTTTTAAGTCAAACGCAGATGCCGTTAAAATTCGAGCATCAAAATTAATTTTTCGAGAAGAGTTTAAAGGAGAAAAACGTTGTTCCTGCAGAACATTTGCAAGTCTTTTTTGGACCGAAATAGGAAGAGTCGAAATCTCATCTAAAAATAAGGTTCCTTTGTTTGCTTTTTCTAATAATCCTTGATATCTGCTTGTTCCATCTTCACTGCCAAATAAATCACGCTCTATATCTTCTTTACGATTTGTCGCGCAGTTGTACGAAACAAAGGGACCATTTGCGCGTCTGGATTGCTTATGAATAGCCCTGGCTACTACCTCTTTACCTACACCATGTCCGCCGGATATTAATACCCGACTATTAGTAGGGGCTACTTTGGAAACCAACAGTTTTAAACGTTGCGTGATTTGGGATTCACCAAAGATTTCATCGTGAATTAATAATCTTTCTTTTAAAGCAGCATTTTCACGTTTTAATTGATAATTCTCTAAATTTCGCTCTACTGCTATTAATAAGCGATCAGTTTTAAAAGGTTTTTCAAGGAAGTCTACAGCTCCTTTACTCAAGGCTGCGACAGCCGTTTCAATTGTACTGTGGCCGCTGATCATAATTACCGGAATATCTGGAAAACGCTTTAATATCAGTTCTAATAATTGAAGCCCATCATATTTGTGGTCATTTAACCATACATCTAACAATATAAGATGGGGAGGGCAGGCAGAATTTATAATGTCAATGGTCTGCTCTCCAGAAGCTGCTTGATTTACATTATATCCTTCATCAGTTAAGATGTCCGTAATTAAACGCCTTATGTCTGACTCATCGTCAACAACTAAGATATCTTGTTTCATGTGTCATTCCATAATATTATTGATGTAAAGGAAGCTTTACAATTACTTCTGCTCCTTGATGATCTTGGTTTTTTAATTCTAATATTCCATTGTGATCATCAATAATTTTCTTAGTAATAGCAAGACCTAATCCAGTTCCTTTTTGTTTTGTTGTCACATAAGGCTCTATGAACTTATCAATCATATTAGTGGGGAAGCCCCTGCCATTATCTAATATCTTTATAGTGACATTTTTGTCTTCTACCGTCAATAAAATAGAAATTTTTGGCGACTGCTTATTTTTTGGTAAAATTTCAAGTAAGGACTCTATGGAATTCTTTAAAATATTAGTAATAGCCTGCCCAATTAATTGATCATCACATAAGATAATGACAGCTTCTTTAGGGTAATTTTCCTTGAAAGTAATACCTTCATAGGCATTTTTTTGCAGGATAACACATTGCCTTAAAATATATACAATATCGTGTTCATGTAATAAAGGTTGCGGCATTCTAGAAAGTTGAGAAAACTCTTTTACAATTCTTTCTATTTCTCCTACTTGACGAATAATAGTTTCAATATTGATATTAAACGTTTCTTTTTCAGTATCGGGTAATAAATTGTTTAGTTTACGTTTTAAACGTTCTGCCGATAATTGTATGGGAGTTAGTGGATTTTTTATTTCATGTGCTACCCTCCGGGCGACATCTCCCCAGGCAGCTTTTTTCTGAGCCAGGTGAAGTTCTGTTATATCATCAATTGTCAAAACCTTCCTTATATCGCTAGAGGCAGTAGTATTCGCAATATGAATGCTAAGATAGAATAAATTTCCATCTCTTTCAGTAACAATTAATTTTTGAGATCTTTTGGATAAAAGCTCATCATTTAAAGGCATCTTAGAATGTTCATATAATAAGTCGTTTAATTCTGGAAGAATATCTAAAATATGTAGTTTGTCTAAACTATTTTGCGAGGATAAGCCTAAAATAGTTGCCGCTGAATCGTTGATGACTTGAATATGATTGGTATCGTCTAATCCAACCACGCCCGAAGTTAAACCTTTTAATGTGGTTTCAATAAAATTTCGGCGTTTTTCAATATCAGCATTGGCAGTTTCTAATTTGTCTTTTTGCTTTTGAAGTTCATTAACCATTAGGTTAAATGCTTTTGCAAGCCCCAGAAACTCTATAATGTTTGGCTCCATTCGCACGCGGGTATCTAAATGCCCTTGTCGAATTTTTTGAGCAGCGTCTACCAGTTGACTGATTGGTTTTGAAATGTGATCAGCTAATAAAATGCCAATACCGATAGCAATAAGTAAGCTGAGCAACACAAACAGCCCATAAATGGCCATAAACATAAAACGTATTTGCCAACGGTTCTGTTCAATTTCCTGATACTTTTTTACAATAGTGTTAACTTCTTTAAAATGTTTTGGAATAAAGGGGTTAATAGGCTGGGTAATAAATAAAAACAATCCTTTATCCAAATCTAAAGGGTACCCTGCGATGATAGAATTTCCGTCAGAAGCAAAATAGACACTAAAAAAACCTTTTTCTAAATTATCCCAAATAGTTTCTTCTAATAAATAAGACGGAACATCACCGATAATACTTTTAGGAAAAATAAGGGTTTTAGTATTATTTAGAATAAATAGCTCTTTTAAATTATATTTCTGATGAATATTTTCCAATAAAGTTTCAGAATCAGGTATGGCTTCTAAATTATCTGCGTTGGCTTGTTTTATTTCTAACGTTATTTGTTGGGCCAGAATCTCCATGTTTTCTTTTAAGCTGTCGCGAATGTTATTAGAAAACAACAAAGTTTTTTGAACTGTATCATGCGTAAAGTGGCCTACTAAGGCTTGAACGCCACGTTCGAATAGAGTCGAAGACATAAAGTAAATCACTAAAGTCGGGGCGATAGATAGAAAACTAAATACCATGACTAATCTAGAATGAAAACGTGCTCCCGCATCACCATGGCGTCGTCTAACGAATATTTTTATAAGTTGTGAAGCAATGGTTAGAATTAATAAAAATAATATTATAAGATTTAAAATAATTAAATTTAATATTGAATCAGAACTACTCTCTTTTATAAAGCTAATGTAGGTTGAAAAACCTGACAAGACCGCTAATAAAACTAAAACATAAAAAAGCTTCCGGGAAAAGGAAGCCTTGTGAAGCCATAATTCCAAGCGCTGAAAGTTGCGACTATTAAAAATTTTAAATTGCATTATCTATTTATAATGGGAAGGATCAATCTTGAAAAGTTTTATTTTTTTTCGAAGCGTATTACGATTTAAACCTAAAATATCGGCAGCTTTAATTTGATTCCCATTAGTAACGCGTAAAGTATGCTTTATTAAAGGTTCCTCAACCTGTGCTAATATTACCTCATACAAATTTACAGGTAGAGAATTTGCATGAGAGTTGAAGTATACATCTAAACGTTCTGATATAATTTTAGATAGGCTTAATGCCTCTAACGTTTTTGGTGCCATCGTGTTAATCCTGTTGAGAGCCTTCAATACATTGTGAAAAAAAATCTTCTAATAACTGCTTTAAATCATTATATTTTGTAGTCTGCATCGCTGCTAAACGAAAACCTGCAGAATCAGGTAATCCTTTACTATACCATCCTACATGTTTTTTAGACAGCATCATTCCTGTTTGTTCACCATGATATTCTATCATGTGATTTAAATGTTTCATGATTATATCTTTGCGTTCTTGCAAAGTAGGTGAGGCTAGTTTTGTTTTTGTTTTTAAAAAATGTTGTACCTGATTTGGAAACCAAGGACGACCATAGGTGCCTCTGCCGATCATCACGCCATCAACACCAGCAACCTCTATTAACGTTCTTGCATCTTCTTCTGTTACAATGTCACCATTCCCAATAACAGGTAATTTAACAGCTTCTTTTACTTGGCGGATAAATGACCAATCAGATTTCCCTGTATACATTTGCATGCGTGTGCGCCCATGGACGGTAATCATCTGTATACCTAAATCTTCAGCTATTTTAGCTAATCGTGGGGCATTGCGGTTAGTGTCATCCCAACCTGTGCGCATTTTTAAGGTAACGGGAATTTTTACTGCCTTTACTGTGGCTTCAATAATCTTCGCAGCATGAAGCTCATCTTTCATTAAAGCAGAACCCGCATAGCTTTTTTCTGCTACTTTTTTAACAGGGCACCCCATATTTATGTCAATAATATGAGCACCTAGATCTTCATTTAATTTTGCTGCTTCAGCCATAACATCAGGATCGCACCCTGCAAGCTGAACTGCCATAGGATATTCTTCAGGGCTGATTTGACACATCTGCATAGATCTGCGGGTTTGTCTAATCATAGACTGACTCGCAATCATTTCTGATACAACCATACCAACGCCCAAACGTTTAACTAGATTCCGAAAAGGTAAATCAGTTACTCCTGTCATAGGGGCTAAAATTACATTGCTTTTTAATTCAATGTCTCTAATTTTTAAGCTCATTAGCAATTACTCTGATTTATATTTTGTATAATTGTTTTCGTTAAACTTTCTAAGTGCCGCATAATTACAGTTATAGCTGCCGGATCATAAACAGCATTTGCCATCGATTGTTGAATTATGCTGGATAACCACTCAATAGCATCCGCGTTCGTAGTTATAATACCTTCATACGTAGTTTTGTTGGCTAATATAGAGACACTTATGCTCTTAGTCAAGTAAACATGCAGATATTCTAACTCTAGCTGGGTGCTTAAAATAAATAGTTGATGCCAGAAATTATCGTTAGGTAAGCTCTTTAATATTTGATTCAAGTGATCAAAATTAAAGGCTGTTTGTACGCGGTTAAATAATAATTCAATTAACTGCAGTTTCTCTATATCTACCGTATCTTCAAAAATACTTAAATGTAATGCGGTAAGACGTTGATGTAACTCATAGATGTTGGCTTTTAAATTAATGCTTTTATCAGATGGAATTGCACATTCTGTGGAACTGGATAATAATAAATTTGCGGTAACTACAGAATTAAATATAAGCTCTAACTGTTTGATATGAATATCAAACTCAATGGCAGTAGCAGAAAACATTAACAGCCAAGCACAACCGTTATAAACAGTTTCGCTTAATGAATGCATAAAATCAATGCGATCTTCATATGTTAAATTAGGTAACATATTATCAAAATGATACCATACAGAAGCAAGGTTAAAGAATTTTCTAATAACCGCATAAGCTTTTAATATGTCTTCAGTAGTTTTTCCAGTTTGATGCAATAAGCGATGGACAAAATGAATACCTAAACGATCAACTATTTCGCTGGTAAGTTTTGTCGCTATGATCTCTCGTTTTAAGGGGTGATCCTGCATTTGATCAAAGAACATTTTTAACGCTGTAGGAAAGTATTCTTCAAGATAAGTATTAAAAGAAGGACTATTTAAAAAATCTAATTTTAATATTTCCAATTTTAAGTAGTTTTTGGTATATGCCATTAATACCGCCAGCTCTGGTCGAGTTAGGCCGTGATTTAATTTCTGCCTTTCATGCAAATCAGAGGAAGAGGGTAAAAATTCTATTTTAGGGTTTAATCCAGCATTCAAACTTAAGTACCGCATTAAGGCAGAATACTCATCTAAGCGAGTAGCAGAAAAATGATTAGCATACGTTAAAGCAAGATTTTGTAATACGTTTTCACTTATAACAGATCTTCCTATATCATCTGTCATTGTTTTTAATAGATTGTTGCGTTCGTCTAAAGATAATTTTCCGTGATCTATTACTTTGTTTAGAAGAATTTTTATGTTTACTTCATGGTCAGAACAGTCTACCCCGCCAGAATTATCAATAAAGTCTGTATTTATTCGACCACCGTTAGTTAAAGTGTATTCAATTCTTCCTTTTTGTGTGCAGCCTAAGTTGGCACCTTCTGCAATAACTTTTGCTCTTATATCTTGCCCTTCTACGCGGATCAAATCATTGGCCCGGTCGGATACTATTTCATTCGTTTCATTGGATGATTTTATGTAAGTGCCAATGCCGCCTAACCAAATAAGATCAACATTAGACCTTAGGATAGCTTTTATAATTTCATTAGGACGAACAACATCCTCAGTTATTTCTAAAAACGTTTTTGCTTGGGCACTTAACTTAACAGTTTTAGTTGACCGTTCAATTATCATACCACCTTCAGACAAAGCTTCTAAGGAGTAGTCTGACCAAGTCGAACGTGGTAAATTAAACAAACGTTCGCGTTCGTCAAAGCTCACTTCAGGATCTGGATTTGGGTCTATAAAGATGTGACGATGGTTAAACGCTGCTTTTAACTGAATAGTTTTGGATCGTAACAACCCATTACCAAATACGTCACCAGACATATCCCCCACACCTACAGCAGTAAATGGATCTATTTCAGGGTTTATATTTAAAGCTTCTTTGAAATGTTGCTTTACAGATTCCCATGCTCCTTTAGATGTAATAGCCATTTTTTTGTGATCATAACCAGCGGATCCGCCTGAAGCAAACGCATCCTTTAACCAAAAATTGTATTCAGCAGATATTTCGTTTGCGATATCAGAAAAGCTGGCTGTCCCCTTATCGGCCGCAACAACTAAATAAGGATCGTGCTCATCATAACTTATTACATTATTTGGACCTATAATCTGTCCATCGACCATGTTATCGGTAATATCTAACATGGCGCGCATCATGTTTTTATAACATTCAACAACATCTTCTTGGGTGGGTGATGGGTGTTTAATGTAAAACCCACCTTTAGAACCCATGGGCACAATAACAGCGTTTTTTGTAATTTGGGCTTTTACTAATCCTAAAACTTCTATGCGATAATCCTCTCCTCTATCTGACCAGCGAATACCTCCTCTGGATACTTTTCCACTTCGCAAATGAATAGCTTCAAAATCTTTAGAATACACAAAAATTTCAGCCATAGGTGCAGGTAAGGGTATGTCAATAATATTTTGGCTTGCAATCTTAAATGAAATATATGGTTTGTGCTGGCCGTAATTATCTAAAATGAAATAGTTAGTTCTCAGAATGTATGTAATTAGATTATACAAGTGACGAAAAAGTTTATCTTCATCCTCTGTCGTTAGTAAACTTAGCAGCTCTTCAAATTTTGTATTTAAATTTTCAATGATATTTAATCGATTTTCTTCTGAAAGAGTTGGAGAGAATTTGGCTTCATATATCTCAATCAGTACTTTAGTTAAGGTAGGAGTGCGTAATAAAATGTCACGATTATATTTACCTCCAAATGGGAATTGGATTTGTTTTAAGTAACTTAAAAAGGCTTTAACAAGGGTAATTTGTCGATAATTTAAACCGATTTTTAAGGCTAAAGAATTTAAATCATCATTAGTAACTTCATCACCTAAAACTTTATAGCATAACTGTTTAAAAGTTTCTGAAACGCCCTCTAAATCAAACGCTTCATTCGCTTGAACGACTAAATCATGAATCCAGTATTGATTTTCTAAGGTAGGAGCTTCTATGGTGAAAGAAGTTTCGCTTATTAATTTTAGTCCAAAACTATCTAATACTGTAAATAATTCGTATAAGGCGATTGGTGCATATGGCTTTAAAAACTTTAAATGGAACGTTTGGCCATCGTGTGTATTTTTTGCTCCGTATATTTCTAAAGATATATCTTCATTGTTTGTGAATAATGTATCAATTTTTATTGTATCTAACGCCGCAATCTCGGGTGTATATTTTGCTTTATAATCTGCATTAAATATTTTTAAGTATTTTCTACTTAAAAGCTCTCCCTCAACTACTCCGCAGGTGTCAATTAGCGCCGCTCTTAAACGATCTGTCCAAGATAAGGTAACCGCAGTAATTTTTTCAGGTAAACTTGCAATGTCTTCAGGCAGGTCTTTGGAAGATGTTACGATTGCATATAAACAGATTAAATCATTATCAATATAATCTGCTTCATAGTGTAAAATATCTGCACCTATCGTATTCGTTAAAAGTTCTTTTATGGCGTCTTTGCTGGTATCAGTTAATTTTTCTTGATGGATAAACATCATGACTGAAAGTTGTTGTAAATTAGGGTCAAACCTATGTCGAACTAACACTACATACTTCGACTGGTGGGTAAGAATACCTTTACAAACTTCAGAAAGTTCTTCTACCGTTAAATTCATAATTTCAATAAACGGCAGCTGATTAACAATAATACTTATTTCTTTGGGATTATAATATCCGCCAGACTCATTAAGGTGTTCTATCACCATATTTATTTTGTGTGATATATATGGAATTTGAATAAATGGAATTGTTTTTGCAGCATAGGTTAAAATTCCAATTAAAACAACCTCTTTACCTCCAGAAGTATTAATGCGTAAAACATCCAAGGGTTCATAACGATCAATTTTGGTGGTAAAAGAAGGTTTGTGAAACCAAAGACAATCAGAACGCTTGTTGGATGTATCTGACAATTCTTTTAATATGTGCGCATATGTTTCAGATTGTTTTAGTATACCTTTAGTATTTTTAATAACCCCGTGGTTGATTTCCGCCCCCCCCAGGAAAATAAAATTTTCCTTAATAACCCATTCGATAAAAGAAGTTTCTTCTTGTTTTGAATTGACTAATAGCAGCGCTTGGGTTTCTTCTAAAATTCCTTTCATAGGTATAAAATCAGCTACGGCTAATTCTATATCATTAACAATGCTTAAAAGGTCTGCCTCTAAACTTTCTAATGCTTCTAAGTCTAGCTGTTGCATTAATTCGATATGTAATAATAATTCATTGGGTGTCAGGCTGTTGTCTGTATGCAGATTTTCTAAAATTGCATTTTCTCGCGTAATATAAAATGCCCCTTTTAATACAAAGCTAACATCATATTCTTTGCGGCGCATTTCGGTAATTATAGAATCTGCAACAAACGGAATATTTTTGATTAATAGTTGAATGATTGTACCCCTTTCAGGGCTAGACTGAAGCATAGATAAATTGCGAATAGAAACCTTAGGTGCTTCTTGCTCCCTTGTTTGTAAAAAAGACCAACCGTCATCAAGTAACTCTTTAATACGAGCAGGTTTTAAGCGTTCAAGATCTATAATCGATAAATTTTGTAAGTATCGTTCTGCAAAATGGCGAAACCCAGTATGTTGAATAGAAATACTTTTTAATACCTTTTGAAGGTAAGGTTTTTTTGCGTCTGAATTCACCGAGAGGCTCCTAGTTGAAAAAATGAATTAAAGTAAAGGACCAAACTGGAGCGGGTGAAGGGATTCGAACCCTCGACCCCAACCTTGGCAAGGTTGTGCTCTACCCCTGAGCTACACCCGCTTTTTGAAACGTTGTTTTTAGTGTTAACAACTGAATGCATAATATCCAATTTGGTTTAAAAATCAAGCTATTTTTTTGTTTCGCAAACAATTTCTTCTAATGATGCAAACGCTTTGATCGATTGCAATAAAAGCACAATTAAAGCCAGTCGATTTTGTCTAATATTATCGTCCTGTACATTTACCATTACATTATCAAAAAAATCGTCTATAAACGGCCTTATCTCAGCAAAAGAAACTAAAGCCGCCTCATATTTCTGGGTTAAAACTAAATTTTCAACAGACCTTTTCTGCCATTCTTTATATAAAATTTGTTCAGCCTCTTCTTGTAATAAGGAGGGGTTTACATCCAGATCTGTCGGTGCTAATTTCTGTGCTTTTAAAATATTCCACAAACGATTGTATCCTGCAAGTAAGTCACCAGATTTATGCATCGTCAAAAATTCAGTTAACGTATCCAGGCGACGCTTTATCTGTATAAAAGTACACCCTTGGGCAGATCCTAATATAGCCTCGATTACATCATATCTATAACCAGTTTCCTTTAATGTTACTTTTAAACGCTCCATAAAGAAAACAGTTACATCTGAAACTACAGTTTCAATATCACAGACTAAGCCGTTAACTTGCTGATATTCGTTTAATAAATGCCGAATGATGGTATCTAATGATACATTTAATTCTTTCCCAAACTCTTCATGTGCGGCAAATAATAACCTTAATATACCTAAAGCAGCACGACGTAAAGCAAACGGATCTTTTGATCCCGTGGGTTTCTCATTGATGGCAAAAAATCCTACTAAAGTATCTAATTTGTCGGCTAAAGCTACTACAATTCCCATTAAATCTCTTGGTACAGAATCGTTGGGCCCTAAAGGTTTATAATGGTCTGCGATTGCCTGTGCAATCGATGCTTTTCCCTGGTGCAAGGCATAATAACTACCCATTATACCCTGTAATTCTGGAAACTCTCCAACAACTCCGCTTACTAAGTCTGCCTTACATAATTCTGCTGCATCTCTTAGGCTATCTTGAGGTAATCCAAACCATTGGTTTAAGAACCGGGTAATATGAGTAATGCGTTTGCGTTTATCTTTTAATGTACCTAAACGCTGATGAAACACAATAGTCTCTAATTTTTCGGCAAAGGTTTCTAATGGGGTGTTTTTGTCAGTTTCCCAATAGAATTGTCCGTCGGACAAACGTGCTCGTAAAACTTTCTCGTTACCATGACGAACGATATCACCATCTTTTTCTGCAGTTAAATTGTTGGCGCTAACAGCAAAATAGGGTGCCAAAGTTCCATCAGCCTTAGAAAAAGTAAAATAACGTTGATGAGTGCGCATAACAGAAATCATTAATTCCTTAGGCAATCCCATAAATACGTCATCAATTTTTCCTGTTAATACAACGGGGTATTCAACCAAACCTGTTACTTCATCCAGCAAGCCAAAATCTTCGTTCCATAATAAATTCAGTTTTTTAGCTTGTTCACGCACTTGGTCAAGGATAAATTGCTTGCGTTCAGCGCGGTTGGCCATCACATAATTATCATTTAAGAAGGCTTCGTATTCTGCAATAGATGTTAATTGGGAAGATTCCGCCTTGCCTAAAAAACGATGGCCAGCTGTAAAATCCACCAAAGGAATTGTTAAAACTTCACCTTCTAACGCAGTAGTATTGATTAATGCTAATATGCGGTGTAAAGGGCGGACCCACTTAAAGGGCACATTGCCCCAACGCATAGTTTTTGGCCAGGGAAAATCTGTTAAAACACTTTCAATAAATGCTTTAATTAAGTCTGATAATTTTTGGCCTTTTTTTTCCAGTTTTGCAAACCAGAATGTTCCTTTATGGGTGTCTATTTGTTGGCACTCAGCCGGAGTTAAATTAATGGATTGAAAAAATCCATCCAAAGCCTGTTGAGGTGCATCTGTTCGCGGACCTTTGCGTTCGATCATCTGATCTGGTTGCTTTTCGGGTAATTTGGTTGCAATTAATGCTAAACGCCGTGGTGTAGATAAAATACGTAAGGAAGCATATTTTAATTCGTGTTCTAAGCAAAAAGCTTCAAACATCTTTTTAAAAGTATCTTCTGCCATATTTTGCATGCGGGCAGGGACTTCTTCCATTTGAAGTTCAATTAAAACATCCATAATTTATCCTTTAATGCGGGCTTTAGTTGATTCTAAATAAGTTTGGCAGCAAGCTTTCGCCATCGATCGCACACGACCAATATAACTTGCGCGTTCTAATACGCTGATAACGCCGCGGGCATTTAATAAATTGAATAAATGGCTGGCTTTAATGCACATGTCATAAGCGGGCAGCGCAAAATTATGTTCAATTAATTTGATACATTGTTTTTCTACATCATCAAAATGTCGGGATAACATGTCAGTATCAGCCAATTCAAAATTAAAATGTGAAAATTCATATTCATTTTGTTGAAACAAATCACCTAACGTAATTTTTTCAGAACCTTCTTTGCCATTCCAGTTAATTTCAAAAATGTTTTCTACATCTTGTAAAATACAGGCAATTCGTTCAATACCATATGCAATTTCACCTGATACTAATTCACATTCAATACCGCCAACTTGTTGAAAATAAGTAAATTGGGTGATTTCCATACCATCGCACCAAACCTCCCATCCCAGGCCAGCAGCACCTAAAGTGGGGCTTTCCCAGTCATCTTCCACAAAGCGAATATCATGTTTTAACGGATCCATACCCAACATGCGCAAGCTATCTAAATATAGTTCCTGAATATTAGCAGGGCTTGGTTTTAACAAAACTTGAAATTGATGAAAACGCTGCAAGCGGTTTGGATTTTCGCCATAGCGCCCATCACTGGGGCGTCGTGATACTTGAACATGTGCCACATTTAAAGGAATTGGGCCCAATGATTTTAATGTAGTATCTGGGTGAAATGTACCCGCCCCAACTTCCATATCGTATGGGGTAACAATTGCACACCCATGGTTTCCCCAAAATTCTTGCAGTTTAAAAACAATTTGTTGAAAGTGCATTCGCGTTTCCATTCATAGTTGTACCGAATTATAAACCCCTGCTCAAATTGGTCAAGTTGAAAGTAAAAACCATCAATTAAATATTTGGCAATACATTGCAAATAAAATAGAAAAAAAGGTATATGACCAATGAAAAAAAAATTATTTAATACGGTTTCAAGTTTGGCTTTGGCGGCATTAATAAGTGGATGTTTTGATGATAAAGAAACAACAGCTTCAAAAAATCCATTTGTAGCCGGTACAAATGCTGAATTATTACAAGATATTCAACAGGCCCGAGAAGCTGATCAAAGCGCCTTATCTTCGGTTGAGAGTATTTTAGGCGAGTTAGACGAGCCTGCCCCCTCTGGATCGGGAGGAAGCGCCCCTAAAAAAATAAAAAGAGTTAGATTCTCTAATCAAGATCAAGTTTTTGTCTTTGATTTAGATGGCACAATAGCGCCACAAGATGGAGAAGGAGAACTTCCTGGAGCTTCAGAGTTTATAGCGGTGCCAGAAGATGTAGTGGTAGCATTGCAGGCAGCACGTCGTGTGCTTACCGCCGATGCTGCAAGTGCTACAGCTCTAACTTCTCTAACGGTTAGCCCAACCAGCGTATCACAAATAGCAGCACGAAGGAGTGAAATAGAAACGCGGAGAGAAGCTTTAAGAACCTTTATCAGTGTGTTAGAGGATCAAGCGCGCATAATGCAAAGTTATTTAGTAGGCTTAAGTCCTTTAGATAGACTTGGAAATCCTGTGGCCGTAGCTTCGGATCAACTAGAATTAGCTATTTTTGAGCGCACTGAAATGATGCTAAGTCTAGAAGAAGCAGCTGCAGCTTTACAAGTTAGACAAGAAAGATTGCTTGGTGCAGCGCCTACTAGGCTTGTTAGCGTAGCTGAAGCAATGGTGGGAAGAGGTTTTTCAATGGTAGTCCCGGTTCCAGATAGATTAACCGTAGCTGGCGGTGCGGAATTAAGTGTGTTATCTTCATCAGTACGTATGAATTTTAGAGTTTTACCTACTTTTGCAGGAACGGTAGATACGCATCGTGTTGATATTGCACATATGTTGTTAGGAGGAGGAACCCGAGATCTTGCTACTGGAATGATGCACTTAGCACTGCATGCTACAGAACTTGTGCCTGAAAGTTCTTCATCAAGAGCAAGAATCGGTGATGAAGAATTTAGACGATTAACGGATGCTGTTGCCCAAGCTAATTCAGAAGCTTTAGCAATAAGAAGATCAGCCGGTTTGCCAACCGATGATGCGTCAGGTGGGGCACTAGTAAGCTCAGTTTTTGCAGGAGAATTAGTTTCCACAGGTGAAAACCCTACTTTAGCAGAAGCAGCACAACTATTACCCCCGCTAGCTCGAGTGAACCTCTTAATTGCAATGCAAGATGCCGTAATGAGGATGTTGGGTTCTCCACAATTGTCAGAATATACTGGACTTTCTGCTTTAGCGTTTGGAACTGCAGGTTCTTTAGAAGACGGTGGTTCTACTTCCCTTATTCGTCCAGAAAGCCACTTAGCTTCTGCTGCAGCTCCTGATGTACCTCATGTGGACCCCAGGCGCGTGTTTGCTGAACGTTACCAAGAAATTACGCAGAAAGAATCTGGTTTTTATAACACAGATTATCAGCGTTATATGGGTGAATGGTTGACAGACATACAAGGATTTAAATATGAACCTAGAGGTAGCAGTGGACCACAATATTCTATAGTTTATAACTTAAACATTGAAAATTTATATAAATTTTTTCAATTAAAAAATGAACAAGTTGGCCTGCTTTATACACATACTCCTGATGTTTTAAGTGCACTTGCAGATTTAGTTTTAGAACAAAAGGTTGGAAGTTATGGGCACAGCCTTATTGAACAACTGAAGTATAGAACCGTTGCTAGAGGAACTTTAAGGGATTTTTCGGCGCTTAAATCTGCCAATGCGCAAAATTTTAAGATTCTAAAGGCTATGCTTTCTGATAAGATTCAAATCTTTTTGCAAAAAATGGCAAGAAAGACTAACGAATTGATTGCATTAGAAAATTTAAGACCAAATCCGCGGGTGGAAGAACTTTCTCATTCTTCGCCGATAGATCACACCGCTGATGTGTCATATCGTGCAGCGCGCACGTCTAATACAGGACAATTAGATACACGCACATTTTATATGAATGGTGTTCAGGGAAAGTCGATAGAGGTAGGCTTACCGGTATTCGTACAATTAAACGGCAATATCAGTGGGAATAAAACCACGGATAAGCTGACAGGATCTGTGGCGTATCGTTTAGGAAATACCGTGATTGGTGCCATCCAAGCGTATGCCAACAGTGGGGCTGGATTTGAAACAGAGTCTAACCAATTAGAAACCTCTGTGGTGATGTCGCATAACTTAGGATCTTTCTTTATTGAAGGTCAGTTAGGGATGGTATCTGCAGATAATGTACATACCAGTGCGTGGTCTGGATTAAGGTCTCAACTAACGTTGGGATTAGATACAGCCTATGTATCCCCCTTTATCCAGATATCTCATCGTCAGTTAGATAAAGATAGTGCATATCATCTGAATGATACAACTGCGTATCTTGGGTTGGATATGGATATCGCATCCTTAACGGCAGATACGTATGCGTTAACTACCCGTTTAACTACAAAAGTAGGATACGGTGAAAAACACTGGAATGATACAGACACAGACTTAGGTGCAACCCGTGGTGTTACAGGATCTGTTGCATGGTCTGCATCGCTTAATTTAAACAGTGGTGTGTCCTTTACCACCAACCTTAACTTAGATACAGCATCAGGTTCGAATGCTGGGTTGAATATCACGTTAAATAGATAATATCCTTAGTCACCTCTTTCTCTTTTGTAAGGGAAAGAGGTTATTTATCAATTGCAAATGCAAATTAACTGACTTTAATTCTTCTTTCTTTATTATATTTACCTTTTCTTTCTTTAAGTGATTATTAATTTTTGGGGTGTAACCTTAAATAAAAAAATTGGATGCTTGACATGAAAATAAATACCATTTGTTTATTATTAGCTACCACCGTATTAACAGGATGTGGCTCTTCGAACCAAACCCCCACAAATGTGGATCAAGGTATTACTCCTGGTGCTAAAGCAGGAGACCCTTTAAGTATACATGCACCTTCAGATACATCGGGTTTACATGCTGAAGATATGTTCCCATCCGCATCTGATCCTGAAAAGTTAACATTTGATCAAGCGTGGTTAAAAAAGGCCGAAAAACTTGAAAGTCTTCGGGAATATTCATTGTTTAAATTAAATGATTACGTATTGGCTGTTCAACAACAGCGGAGAGCTAAAGCTTTACTTGAAAGAATGGGTTTAACTACCCCTCATATTGCAGATGCTGTAGAGCTTTCTGATTACACAAGAAAAATTAATGAGTACTTACCAACAGAACAGGCCATAACTCAGGCGGGGTTGTTTCATATATGGGATGTATATGATCCTGCAGATGCAAGCACCGGAACAGTTTTTGAACCGTTGTTGAATGCTGCAGGTGCCAAAGCCCTTCAACTTCAAGATTTAGTAAAACAAGGATATCAAGAGTGGTTAAAGCGTAGGGGCACTACAGATAAAAAACAATTGTATTTAGTAGATGCCGTAAAGCGGGCTCAATACGCCATGGAAACTGTAAAAGCAGAATTGGATGACTCATTGCTTTCTTTACAGCAGCGCGATGCTAACTTGCGAAAAGAATTTTATGATGAACGCGCACGAACTTATGCACAGTTTAATGCAGAGGGAGATTTTAGTGGAGCATCATTTAAAGCTCTGCGTACATTAGGAGACCAAATTTATTATCACATGCCCAGAAAAATAGATGCATACCTTGAAGACCATTTACAAACCAACCGCTATGTAACTGCTTTCCAAGAAGAATCAGCTGATACAAGGACAGAATTTGAACTAACAATACCAGAAAGGGCTCGTGAATTAGATGCTGAATATAATGCAGCCCTATCTAAGGAGGAAGAAGGAAAGTATACGTTTACGATTTTGCTAAGTACGTTTGAAGGAGCATCAAGTATTAAAACAGAGAAAGTTTTAACTACTGATTTAAAGGGTGATGATGGACTTATTTGGTCCACAAAGGGTGTAGAAATTGTTAGTAGTATTTATAAACTAATGCAAGATAAAGGGTTGTATGTTTATGAAAAAGGAACAGAGTTTAATCCGCATGATGTAGAATATTTAGGATTTTCTCCGGCGTTGTTCCATGATTTTTTGCAGGCTATAAAACAGACAGTTGCAGATACGTTATTAACTGACCCACTTCCTGAGCTTTATCGACTAATTCAAAATCATTGCGTAGTTGTTGATGGGTTTAAACATTACAGGATAAACGCGAGTAAAGTCCTTTCTAAAAACCCCCTTAAAATAACAATAAATGAGCGTGGTAATATATCTAGTATTGCGGCAGCTGATAGAAGAGTCCAATTGCTTTGGAGCAATGTGGAAACTTATGACATTACACCTGAAGAAATTGCAAATCTTAATAAAAAGCTTAGAGAAGCAATTCAATATGTTTTAGCAAATACGGAAGAGTTTAAAGACATTTTCAGCGAAGCTCAATTGCGCAGAATATTAAACCCTAACGTTGCATTATCAGCGGAAATGCCGGTAAGCTTAGATACAGGATTATCCGCAACGGCACGTCGTGCGGGTGTGGGTAGTGTGGATTTAACATCACTGACTGCAAATGGAGTCAATGGTCAAGTTGTGGACTTAGGCTTACCGGTATTCGTACAATTAAATGGGAATGTCAGTGGGAATAAAACCACGGATAAACTGACAGGATCTGTAGCGTATCGTTTAGGAAATACTGTGATTGGTGCCATCCAAGCGTATGCCAACAGTGGGGCTGGATTTGAAACAGAGTCTAACCAATTAGAAACGTCTGTTGTGATGTCGCATAACTTAGGATCTTTCTTTATTGAAGGTCAGTTAGGTATGGTCTCTGCAGATAATGTACATACCAGTACGTGGTCTGGGTTAAGGTCTCAACTAACGTTGGGATTAGATACAGAATATGTATCCCCCTTTATTCAGGTCTCTCATCGTCAGTTAGATAAAGATAGTGCATATCATCTGAATGATACAACTGCGTATCTTGGGTTGGATATGGATATCGCATCCTTAACGGCAGATACGTATGCGTTAACCACCCGTTTAACCACAAAAGTAGGATACGGTGAAAAACACTGGAATAATACAGAGAAAGACTTAGGTGCAACCCGTGGTGTTACAGGATCTGTTGCATGGTCTGCATCGCTTAATTTAAACAGTGGTGTGTCCTTTACCACCAACCTTAACTTAGATACAGCATCAGGTTCGAATGCTGGGTTGAATATCACGTTAAATAGATAATATCTTTTTAATCTATTCCTCATCACAGGTCTGATAATACTTCGTTATCAGACCTGTGTGTCTTCTTGTAATGCCCCTAAATTATTCTTGTTTTTATCCCATCCCTCTATGGATGTTTAATTTTTATTAACGTTTTATTGATACTCTACCACTAATAAACTACTCAAATAAGGAAAAAAAGAATGAGATCATATGGACATGTCTTATTGGCGTCTACTGCTTTTTCAGCATTATTATTAACAGGATGTGGCGATTCTAAAGCCGATATTGCTGCCGATAAAGCTGCTGAGGGTGTTACCTCTGACGGTAAAAAAGGTGAAACTCCTGTTATTCGAGGTGATGTTAACCCAACAACAGGAGGGTTAATCGCACCCACTGAAAAACTTTCAGCATCTGACAGAGCATGGTTAGATAGCTCTAAAATGAAAACGTATCAACAAAAATACGCAGAACTACAAGCTAAATTAAAAGAATATGATGTCGCTGCTGATCGTCGCGAACTAACTCCAATAGTTACAAGCCTTATGGTAGAAGTAGAAACATTATATTTAGAATTAGGCACAGAATTATTTGCATCCCGCTCAAAAGAATATAGAGATTTTGACGTGCAGGGAGATCTAACACTAGCGTCTGATGCGAATAACCCTTGGAAAGATTTAAAACGTGTTGCTGCAAATATCCAATATTTTCGTTTAGATGAAACAGAAAAGTTTCTAGCTGCAAAAGCACCTGGCGTAGATCAACATAGACTTACAGCTTTTAGCTTAGCATTAGATCATGCTTTAAGTGAGAAAAGAAGCTTATATCAAAAGCAGTTAGACGAATATAGCGATCTTCTAGCACAAGAACCTGCTGTGGAAGAAGAAGCAGATGATGCAAGTAGTGTTGGTTCAGTAGTCCATGAAAATTTATATAATCTTATATATACATTTAATGCTGCTTGGAAACAAAAAATTGCTGCAATCCTTGACACAGCAAATTCAACATCTGGAATTGCAGTGGTGTCATCTGTGTTATCCTCTGCCACTGAATCTGGTTTTGTATTAAACGATACCTCCTATAAAAAAACATCACAAGCCACGGAATCTACTGTAGACAATCTAAACTCAACTTTCGTAAAAATTGTTTTCAATGCATTAGATGATATATCAAATAGCGGAGATATGAAACTAACGGATACTTTGTACCCTTCATCAAATTTTTATGTCACACAATTATCATTAAAAGCAGCAGGTGTAACCGTAAGCGATGGCATTTATCAAATAGCTGCTGATTTGGGTGGAAAGTATAACGTATATACAAGAATATGGGATGGCAGTATCTTTAGAGCGCCCACAGAAGTTGAAGCTAGACAATCAATCGCAACATTAACATCTGACCAATACAAAGCATTACAAGCACAGCTGTACAAAGCCTTTGTAAAAGGATTGGATAGAGAAGTTGAATATGAAAAAACTGAAACGGATGCTGATTCAGGTATGCTAGTAAGAAAAAAGCTTAAAACAAATTTCTTTGCTGGATTGTTTGACTTTTTAGATTCCCCTACAGCGTTGGCATTATCCGCAGGTGTGCCCGTGGATTTAGATACAGGATTATCCGTTAAGGCACGTCGTGCAGGTGTGGGTAGTGTGGATTTAACATCACTGACTGCAAATGGAATCAATGGACAAGTTGTGGACTTAGGCTTACCGGTATTCGTACAATTAAATGGGAATGTCAGTGGAAATAAAACCACCGACAAACTGACTGGATCTGTGGCCTATCGTTTAGGAAACACGGTCATTGGTGCCATCCAAGCGTATGCCAACAGTGGGGCTGGATTTGAAACAGAGTCTAACCAATTAGAAACGTCTGTTGTGATGTCGCATAACTTAGGATCTTTCTTTATTGAAGGTCAGTTAGGTATGGTCTCTGCAGATAATGTACATACCAGTACGTGGTCTGGGTTAAGGTCTCAACTAACGTTGGGATTAGATACAGCCTATGTATCCCCCTTTATCCAGATATCTCATCGTCAGTTAGATAAAGATAGTGCATATCATCTGAATGATACAACTGCGTATCTTGGGTTGGATATGGATATCGCATCCTTAACGGCAGATACGTATGTGTTAACCACCCGTTTAACCACAAAAGTAGGATACGGTGAAAAACACTGGAAGGATACAGAGAAAGACTTAGGTGCAACCCGTGGTGTTACAGGATCTGTTGCATGGTCTGCATCGCTTAATTTAAACAGTGGTGTGTCCTTTACCACCAACCTTAACTTAGATACAGCATCAGGTTCGAATGCTGGGTTGAATATCACGTTAAATAGATAAACAAATATTCTTTACGTACACTGAATAAAAGCCTCTTTCCTCGGAGGCTTTTATTTTTACCTGGATTTTAATGTTCATAAATAAGAGAGAAGCGTTGTGCCTCTCTAATAAAAATTAAAGTTTAAATGGACTTTTATATGTTGCTGTATCCCCCAGCATTTCTTCGATCCGTAATAGCTGGTTATATTTGGCCACTCTATCAGTACGGCAAGGAGCGCCAGTTTTTATTTGTCCCATATTAAACGCTACAGATAAATCCGCGATGGTTGTGTCTTCTGTTTCACCAGAACGATGAGAAATAATTGTCTTAAACCCATTTGTTTGCGCCAATGTAATAGCATCAATTGTTTCACTTAGGGTGCCAATTTGATTCGGTTTTACCAATAAAGCGTTTGCAGCATTTTGATCGATTCCTTTTTGTAAGCGCTTTGAATTTGTAACAAACAAATCATCACCAACAATTTGAATTTTATTTCCTAATGTGGCTGTTAGTTTTTTCCAAGTATCCCAATCATCTTCGCTTGCACCATCTTCAATTGAAGCAATAGGGTATTGTTTACACAAGTCTGCATAGAATGAAACAAGTTGATTTCCATCCATTTGACAGCCTTCTAAATAATAAATACCATCTTTATATAGTTCAGTTGCTGCCACATCTAAGGCATAAACCACATCTTTTCCTGGTGTATATCCGGCTTTTTCAACTGCTAAAGAAATCAAATCTAATGCTTCAGTACTGGTTTGAATATTTGGGGCAAACCCACCTTCATCTCCTACATTTGTAGAAAGCTTTTTAGTTTTTAGTACGGTTTTTAGGTGGTGATATATTTCTGTGCCACACCTTAACCCTTCATAAAATGAAGACGCTCCCACAGGCATAACCATAAATTCTTGAATATCTAAGCCATTGTCAGCGTGCGCTCCGCCATTTAAAATATTCATCAAAGGAACAGGAAGAACATTTGTATTTGTGCCGCCTAAATAACGATATAAGGGAAGGTTTACAGCTTTTGCTGCTGCTTTTGCTGCTGCCAAACTAATCGCAAGCATTATATTGGCCCCTAAGTTTGATTTTTGGTCAGTGCTATCTAAGTTAATTAACGTATGGTCTAAGCCTCTTTGGTCAAAAACATTAAAGCCAAGGATTTTATCTGTCATTAATTCATTTGCATTTTCAATAACTGATTCTACGCCTTTTCCTAAAAAACGAGAGCTTTCTTGATCGCGTTTCTCCATGGCTTCATGTGCTCCTGTAGAGGCTCCACTTGGTACAGCTGCACGAGCCTTAGTATCGTCTTCTAAAATAATTTCTGCTTCTACCGTGGGATTTCCTCTTGAATCCAAAATTTGACGTAGGGAATAGTCGGCGATCATAAGATATTGCATAATGTATCCTTTTTTATTCAAATTTATATATGAAGGTTAAAATATTTATATAAAAAGCGACACAGGAAGTGCCGCTAAGCAGCCGTTTATTGTTTTGGAGCTGAAGGTAAAGCAGGACTGTCGATGGCTTTTGTGTTCTTAGGAGAGTTTTCTGCTGCTTCTAAAGGGCTCTTGGGTTGACTTGCGAGTAAAGCCAAAATAAAACAGTTAACAATAAAGGCTGTGGCTAAGATCGCGGTTGTGCGCGTTAAAAAATCTGTTTTTCCTCTTACTGAAAAAAATGACCCGGTAGATTGAGATGATCCAAACCCTCCACCTTCTGATCGTTGTAACAAAATAATACCAATCAACGAAACAGCCAAAATAATATGCAGAGTAATTAATACTGCAGTCATGGTTATTTCCTTTCTGTTTAAATTGGTATCAATATATATAATTAGTATCAATTTGTCTAGTTTTACATACTCTTTTAAGGTGTAAATAAAGACACACACACATTTTGTTGCTCCTTATGTTGTTATTAGTTTTGCGTAAAAGGTATGTAAGCTAAGAGGTATTATTGTTGATAGATTTTAAAAAAGGTTCAGATGTAACCGTTCCGTTTTGTAATAAGAGGCTGAAGTTTTCACGTATCTGAAAGAAAGTTTCATCATATAAATGTAATTCTTTCTGTGGAATATTATTTAAAACATACCCTGAAACCAGATCTTTTATCCCCGGATGGCCAATCCCAATTCGAAGTCTCCAATAATCTTTTCCTAAGTGAGCATCAATTGATTTTAATCCGTTATGTCCCCCATGTCCGCCACCTTTTTTTATTCGTGTGTTTGCGGGGGGGAGATCTAAATCATCATGGATTACAATTATACGATCAAGGGGGATTTTGTAAAAGTTTGCAGGCCCACTCACGGCAGGCCCTGAAAGGTTCATATAGGTTTGAGGCTTTATAAATAAAACTTTTGTGTCTTTAATGTTGCCTTCAGCCATTAGCCCCTGCCATTTATTTTTTTGAAAATCAGAACTGCCATATGCTTGATGTAAAATATCAACCATTAAAAAGCCTGCATTATGACGATGAAAGCGATATTCTGTTCCAGGGTTACCCAAGCCAACAATTAAATACATATAATTACCTTGCTTATATTTATAAAATAAAAAGGGGGATAAACATCCCCCTGCAAATAACAAAAGTACGATAAAAAACCTATTCCTCAGTGTCTTCAGCGGATGCACCTTTTCCACGTCCTTTAATAAGTGTGCAGACAGTGGGCTGACTATTACGCGCTAACATCACACCTTCTGGTAATTTTAAACTTGACATAGATACGCGGTCACCACCTTTTAATCCAGCTAAATCTATATAAATATATTCTGGAATGTTGTCTATAGTACACATTACGTTTATTTTGTGGGTTACTGTATTGAGTGTACCTCCGCGTTTAATGCCAGGAGATTTTTCATGGTTAATAAACTTTATTGGTACCAATATTTCAAACTTAGATGTTTTATCTACGCGTTGGAAGTCTATGTGAATAGGTAGATCAGTTACAGAGTGGAACTGAATTGCTTTAATTAAAGCTTTCTGAGTTTTTGAACCTATTTTTAAATCAAATAAATGAGTTCTGAAACCTGGTTTTGATAATTCTCGCAATACATCGTTTTGAGCGATAGAAAAAGATTCATTCTCTTTTTTTAAACCGTAAAGAATAGCAGGGATTCGGTTCTTTGCTCTTTCGGCACGAGCGCTTGAAGTCCCGGAAGTTTTTCTAACTTCTGTATTAAGTTCTATAGTTCTAGTCATTTAAATATCCTTACTTTCAGCAAAATTGCTTATCATTAGTTTTTAACCTAGGCATCATAGTGTATTTCATTTTAAATATCAAGTTTTAGAAGGAAAAAAATAAGTTGTCATATTGAAAAATATGTGGGTATAATTTTTAAAAAATGGTGGTTTTTTATGATTTTACGGTTAATTTTTGCATTACTTTTATTTGCCAGTTCTTTGGATAGCTTAACATTTGGTGCAGATGATGGAGTAGATGTAGAAGACGTAACACAAGAAATGTTAGAAAGCACGTTACCGTCAGGTGACGGTGATCCGGGTGAAGCAGAAGGTGATGCAGATGACGGAGTTGAGGTAGAGGATGTTACTCCAGAGATGTTAGAAGGTACCTTGCCTGCTCAACAAAGTGATGTCATTGATGAAGATTATGGGGATTTATCTCAAGAAAGTGAAGAGGTGGTGCAAACACAATCTTCTGATGATGCCACTATCCAAGTTAACCCACAAGATCCGACTTTGCAGCAGGTTATTAACATATTAGAAGATGACGCAAATCGAAAAGAGCTTGTCACCACATTAAAGGCGTTAACTCAACCTATTAATGCTCAACAACAGTTCATATTTGTCAACAGTTTTTTAAATATCAAAAACTTTCTTAAATCTCTGGTTTCAGAGGTTAAAGTTTTTAGTAAGGCTTTAACCCAAAAAAATACGTGGACCATCAATTTAAATAAATCTGTTTTTCAAGCTTTTTATAATCAAAACTCAACTATATTATTTTATATTATTATAGGTGCTCTTGTAGTGCAGGGGACTTTAGCCTTCTTTATGGGAGGGGCTATACCCCCCTTCTTTAGCCGCTTTAATAGAGAAGCTTCTATCCAAATCGTCATGCGCACGGTAGTGCCAATGTTTGTTTTCTTCTTAGTGGCTCATTTTGCGAAAGCATATTTTATAGGTTCAGCTGAAACACAAGTTTACAGCGATGATATACTTGTTAATATACTAATGATTCAAATAGTGCTTATGCTAGTTCGCTTAAGTATTTCTTTAGGTGTCATACCTGTAGAATCAAACCAACAACGTTCTTTATATGGCTTTTTAATATTTTTTATGTTCTTGTGGGGTGTTTATACATACTATGGAAAGAGTATTGCGTTGCCAACTATTGCAGGAAATTTAGTTAGTCGACCGGTGGCTCAATTATTCTGGAGTTTGGTGACTTGTCTTGCAGTGTGGTTTGTATATCGTTACCGAAACGTAATAGAAGGAATGTTATTTAGAAAGATACCTTTTACTGAAAATAGAATGTTGAAGGGTGTTCAGCAGTTAATTTCGGGTAATTTACACCATTTAGTTGGTGCGGGGGTTATCTTAACTTACTGTGCATGGTTTATTAAACATCAAGATACGTTTGTGTATTTTCGCAATCAAATATTAATTACTATATCTGTATTGTTTGCGTTAAGTGTAATTTCTAGGTTGTTAATTTCATCTCCAAATCATCTTATGTTGGATTCTACTGAGAAAGCTTTTTCTGCGTCTAATATAGTGTCATATCGTTTAGTAGATATGTCTGCATTTGTAGCTATATGTTATATTTTGTATCGTTGGTGCGCACCTTTAATGGAGATGAGAGGTATTAATACCTCAAAAATTTCAGATAAGTTATTGGGGATATTCATTATTCTTGCTTTGGCGATTTTAATTATTCATGGGCTTAATCGTTTATTCAATAGTTCAGTAATAAGAGCCGGAGAGAATAAACATTTAAAAACGTTTCTGCCTATTATAGATAAATTAAGTAAGCTTTTTGTAATGGTAATTGCCGCATTACTATTATTAATAGAGTTAAATGTAAATGTAATGCCACTAATTGCAAGTTTTAGTGTGTTAGGGCTTGGTATTGGTTTAGCAAGCAAGACAATCATTGAAGATTTTATTAATGGTTTATTTATTTTGCAAGAAAATGATTTTAGTATAGGTGATAATGTAACAATCGGTGGATTTAAAGGGGTTATTGACAATATAACTTTACGGAAAGTCCATATAAGAGATGCTCAAGGGGCTATGAATTTTATCCCGTTTAGTACTATAGGGGCTATTACTAATCATTCACGTGACTTTAATGCAGATAAAGTAAATATTCCCTTGCCATCGGCGTTTCATTTAAAACGTACGATAAGCATTTTGGAAGATGTCGGGCAACAATTGTTGTTAGACCCGGAAATAAAAGATTTTATAATCTCTCCTCCTCGTTTTGTTGGGGTTAGTGATTTTCAAACAACGTCTTCTTCAATTTCAGAAGTAAGTACGGTTATGCAGTTTGAAATAAAAACGGCACCTGGTAAAATGACCATAATTACTGGGGAGTTTAGAAAATTAGCAAAACTTGCCTTTGAAGAAATGGAACGTATCATGTAAAAAGGGGCATTTGCTCCCTTTTTTCTTGCAGATAGTTAAAAATAATTAAGGTGAGTATGGAAATAGGGTATCAACAGTTAGCTGCTTCCCTAAGGGTTTTATGTGCAGATATGGTGGAGTCGGCTAAGTCGGGTCACCCAGGTATGCCGCTAGGTATGGCTGATGTTGCAACAGTTTTGTGGCGGAATCATTTAAAATTTAATCCATTAAAAACCGATTGGTATGACCGAGATCGCTTTGTTTTGTCAGCGGGTCATGGCTCATCATTATTATATGCATTGTTATACTTAGCTGGGGGGGACGGTGTAACTTTACAGCAAATTCAAAGCTTTAGACAATTGCATTCAGGGACAGCGGGACACCCAGAATATGGTGCATTGCCAGGGATTGAAACGACGACAGGACCATTAGGTCAGGGTCTTGCTAATGCTGTGGGTATGGCATTGGCTGAACGCAAATTAGCAGCGTGTTTTGGAGCAGATTTGGTAGACCATTATACCTATTGTATAGTAGGAGATGGATGCTTAATGGAAGGGGTTTCGCAGGAAGCGATATCTTTAGCAGGCCATTTAAAGTTGAGTAAATTAGTATGTTTTTGGGATAATAACAGTATTACCATTGATGGGCCAACAAGCTTATCCACTTCTGACCAGCAAATTCAAAGGTTTCAAGCATCTGGATGGCATACAATAGAGATTGATGGGCATGATTATGAACAAATAAATGCGGCGATTATTAAGGCTAAACAGAGTGACCGACCAACATTGATTGCCTGTAAAACAATTATTGGTTTTGGGGCCCCAAACAAGCAGGGAACCGCAGAAATACACGGCTCTGCGCTGGGAGCGGAAGAAATTCAGGCATTGCGTGACACATTAGGTTGGACGTGTTCTACAATGCAACCAACGGGGGTTACAATGCAACATTGGCGTGAATGTGGTAAGCGTTCCCAAAAAGAGTATGCGCAATGGATGCAGAGATATGAAAAATCTTCCTTAAAAGAAAAATTTGATACCTGGCATCATCATAAATTTAATGAGGATGTGAAAAATTGTATGAAAACGGTAAAAGAAGATATATTAAAACGATCTTCTTTTGAGGCCACGCGAAAATCATCGGAGCGTTGTTTGGACGCTTTAAATATATTTGTGCCGAATTTATTAGGTGGATCGGCTGATTTAACACCGTCTAATAATACGCGAGCCAAAGGTATGGTTTCTATTCACCCTGATAATTTTTCAGGAAATTATATACATTATGGGATTAGAGAACATGCCATGGCAGGTGTAATGAATGGGATTTCTTTACATAAAGGCTTAAAACCTTATGGAGGCACATTTTTATGCTTTGCGGATTATGCGCGTCCAGCTATACGGCTGTCTGCATTGATGAAGCAACCGGTTGTGTATGTCATGACGCACGATTCCATTGGATTGGGAGAGGATGGTCCGACC